>WHTM01000073.1 GCA_009377755.1 Hyphomicrobiales bacterium
CGAAAAGCTCCCGGCAAAGACAGCTTCCGCCTCAAACGCAAAGTCGCCGCATGGGACGACGACTTCCTCGCAAGTCTCATCGCCGCATGATTCCTTCACCCGATCCCCCTGCACCAACGGTTCGCGTCCAAGTGTCGCCCGGCTACGGGGACGCGGGCGAGCCGATCGCGCCGACGCCCAAAGCTCGGGCAGAGAAAATTCCCGATGCAAGCCAAGCGAGCGTTCCCTTGGACGCCGGGCCCAAGCGTGCTCTGGAGCGATACGCATTCGGCCAATGGACGGTCTTGGTGCAAAAATGCCAAATTGCAGCCTTCGGAGGCTCTTGCGATCATTCTGATCGGAAGCTCCTCCATCGTGTTGGCCATTTGGGCTTGAGACGATGCGGAAGCGCAATCGGATGGAAGTTCCCCGCAAGGTCTGCCTCGCAGCGTGGCCGGCGGCGCGCGGAGGCAAACCTCCTTGGCACCGCGTCGCCGCGTGGCTCGGCATTCTGGCGCTGCTTATCCAGATTTTCGTCCCGTTTTTCCACTACCCGGTGCGCGCCGCGACTCCCGAATATCCCTGGGACCTTTCGTATTTCTGTTTGCAAAGCGGTGAGCTACCGCCGGGCTACGCGCCGGATTCCGACGACAACGGGCCGAGCGAACCAAAGGATCAGAAGGCATCGCCGTGCTCGATCTGCAAGACGCTCCAGCAGATCAGCAAATACATTTCATCGACAGCGCTTCCCACCGTCTGCTCCTTTGAAAGCACCGTTCAGTTCCGCGTCGGTCCTGTCACGGCCCTCATCGTCAATTGGGCGGCATTCACCCCACAGCCCCGCGCACCTCCCGTTCTCGTCTGACTTGAGCCGATCGTAACCGCGAACGGTGCCCCGAGCTCATGCTTGGTGCCCGAAAGCGCGTTCACTCAGACGAATCAGGAGATAAAAATGCGTGTATCGACTTCGATTGCGGCGGTTGCCGCCAATGTCTTCGTTTTCCTCTTGGCAGGCAATGCGGCTGCACATGTCACAGCCAATCCGAACGAAGCTGCGGCCGACAGTTTTTTCCGCGCCTTCCTGCGTGTTCCGCACGGGTGCGAGGGCTCGTCGACGGTTGCGCTGCGCGTCAAGATTCCGGAGGGCCTGATCTCGGTTAAACCGCAAATGAAGCCCGGTTGGACCATCGAGATCAAGATGCGCAAGCTCGACCAGCCGATCGATGCCGGCCATGGCCGCATGATCACCGAAACAGTCGACGAAGTTGCTTGGCGCGGCGGGCCGCTGCCCGATGCCTATTTCGACGAGTTCGGGCTCAGCATGAAACTGCCGGCCAAGCCGGGGGAGACCCTTTATTTCCCGACAGTGCAGGAGTGCGAGCGAGGCGTTCACCGCTGGATCGAGATTCCTGCCGCTGGGCAGAAGTGGCATGAACTCGACCAGCCGGCGCCCTTCATACGGCTGATGGAGAAGAAGCACGGCCACTGAGGCCTCGCTGGCGCGCCCTGAAGTGGGTGAGAGAGTCGGCGACTTGACGCAGTCGCTGGCACTCCCGCCGCTCCGGCAACAGGAAGGATACTGAATGATCCCCTCAGCCGTGGCTCCGGGACGCCGCACCGCAGGTGTTGAAAAATATCTACGCACCGCTTTGGCGGCTGTCATGCTTGCGCTTGTCGCGATGCTGGCGGCCGTCTCGACAGCGACCGCCCACGCCGTCCTTCTGGCGACCGATCCGACCGACGGATCGACGCTGGGGACGCAGCCAGGCGAAATCACTCTGCGCTTCAACGAGCCGGTCGCCCCCGTATTCGTGCGCGTCATCGGACCGGATGGACAGGCGGTTTCCACGCCCGATGGGGTGCGGGTCATTGATGCAGTACTGCGGTTGTCATTGTCGCAAAAATTGCGCGAGGGCGGATATCTCGTCTCCTACCGCGTTGTCTCGGCTGACTCGCATCCCATCGGGGGTTCTTTCGTCTTCGCGATCGGAACGAAAGCGACCACGCCCTCGCGAGTTTCCGACGAGACCGCTACGCGAGAGAACCTCTGGCAAGCCGCCAAAGTTCTCCTGCGCTTGGTGCAGAACATCGCGCTGATGCTCGCGGCGGGTGGCGCGCTGTTCAACCTTCTGGTCCTGCGGGCTGGCGATCGAGTGCCTGGGCTTGTCCCCATGATCATAGGCTCTGCGGTGATCGCGATTCTAGCAGCGGTGCTCGGCGTGGGCGTGCAAGGCGGATTGCTCGCCGCCGCTCCTCCATCCGCGCTTTTTGATCTTCAAACATGGCGGCTGGGTGCATCCACGACCGTGGGCACGGCGACGCTCGTCCAGGTCCCGGCGCTCGTGGCCGTGGCGCTTGCGACCGTCACATCAGCCGGTGCGCTCGCGCAGACCGTTTCCGCTTTGGGCGCGCTTGTTGCCGCCGCAAGCTTGGCGCTGACCGGGCACAGCGCGGCGGCTGGCTGGCCGGCGCAGACAGCGTTGGTGCTCCACACCACCGCCGTGGCCTATTGGCTCGGCGCACTGTGGCCGCTGCACACAATCGTGCGCACGCAATCCCCGGACAAAGCTGCAATCCTCGTCCGACGCTTTTCGACCGTTGCCGTGCCGGCGGTAGCTCTCTTGATTGTCGCGGGCATTGCCACCACGCTCACACGCATCGCCGACCCAGCGGCGCTCATTGAGAGCAACTACGGCCGCATCCTGCTGCTGAAGCTGGCCCTTGTCGCCCTACTACTGGCGATTGCCGCGAGCAACCGGCGACGTGTGACGCCAGCCCTCGCCGGTGGCTCAGAAAAGGCGGTTGCGGTCCTAGTTCGTAACATCCGAGCGGAACTTGCGCTTGCCGGCGCAGTCCTCGCGGTCACCGCTGTTCTCGCCCACACCTCGCCACCGCACGAATCGGTGGAGCACGACCACCACGAACACATCCACGAGGGCGCGCCCGGCTATGCCGTCGTCACCGTCAGCCGCGGCCGCATGCTCTTCCTCGAGGCCACGCCCGCCCGCGCGGGCGTCAATTCACTGACTTTCTCGCTCGTGGATGCAGAGGGTCGGCCGCTCACGCCGATTGAGCTGAGGGTCGTGTTGTCGCTGCCGGCTGCCGGCATCGAGCCGCTGGTGCGAGTGCCCGAACGTATCGCCGAGGGCCGCTACACGCTCGTGCGCCTCGATCTGCCAACCGCCGGGCAGTGGAGCGTGCGCGTGGAGGCGTTGATCAGCGACTTCGAAAAGGTAATCTTCACGACAGAGGTGCCGATCCGCCAAGGCTGATAGGACTGGCTTTTAGGGGCTTTCAGTGCGTCTTAACGCGGTCGCGCAACACCTTCGTACATGAAGGTCATCGGGTTGGGGCCGCGCATATAGCCTGTCTCAATCCGTTCGATGCGGAACCCGGCACCCTCGATCATCTCGGTGATTGCGCGATTCAAGTGGCACCCGCCACCGATTCGGCGCCAGACTGGCGTCAAACGATCCTGCCACCGGCGGATGCTGGGGTCCGGTGAGCGACCATGTTCGACAAATAATAGACGGCCCCCGGGCTTCAGTATGCGCCGCATCTCGCCGAGCGCACGCTACACGTTCGGGATGCTGCACATCGTCCAAGTGGTCACGACCGTATCAATGCTCCTGTTGTACAGCGGGATCGACTCGGCGCTGTTCTCGATCAATTCGAGGGGAACCGAGGTTCGTCGGGCTGCCTCGCGCGCCAAGGCGAGCAACTTCGGCGACCGATCGAGGCCGATGACTTGCTCCACCGTCGTCCCGTAGTAGGGCAGATTGAGGCCCGAACCGATTCCGATCTCAAGCACGCGACCCTGCGCAGCCGGGATGACGCGCACCCGATAGGCAGCGAGGTTCCGCTGACGCATCGCGAGATGGATCAGGAGTGGAAGGACGCGATCCTGATAAAGGCCCAACGGCGTCTTCCTCTTGATGTTGGCAATTCATCCGATCGTTCCCAGAGATCTCGTTGCCGGGCTAGCCAGTCTTCCGCGAGCCGCAGGCGCTTGGGCGCGAGCTGGTAAGTTCGCACGCGCCCCTTCTTGTGCGAGCGCACTAAGCCGCATCCTTCGAGAACGCCGAGGTGCTCGACGAACGAGGGCAGCGCCATGTCGAACGGCGCAGCCAGTTCGCTGACGGACGCCGGGCTCTGGCTCAGTCGCTCCAGCACCTGCCGTCGCGTGGGATCGGAAAGCGCCCGGAAGACGCTGTCTATGGGTTTGAGCGCAGTGGTTGCGACAGCCATGAACCTGCCTTTACTGAACAACCGCGCTGATCCTAGGATCGATCTATACTGAGGGCAAACCCTAAGTGATGCCGTGTCGCAATCGAGGATAGCGGAGGGCGTGAAACCCTCTCAGCCTGAACCCCGGAGAGGAGCGGTCTGAGCTGCACTTCATCTCGATCATTGTCGTCGCTTGCGCGCAGAGGCTCCCTTCGGCTTCTTCTGCAATCCCATTGCTGCCCTGGCAAAGCCCGGCTCGACGAATGCTATGCTCCCATCTGGAAGCCCGAGAATCCTGTCGATGGCGATGCCCTGAAGGCGAAGGCGCTCGTCCAAGGCGTCAGCAGCGGCTTCTGGAAATCGCCCGCTCGCTCGCCGCGCGCCCTATGCGGCGGCCGTCATCGCATTGACGTTCTCCGGCGCGAAGAACTCCGCAGGTGATATTGTCCCTGCGTTCATCCGCGCGAACCCGTCCATGGCCTTCTGGTTGCCGTGAACCGCGCCAAAAAGCTGCTGCATTTCCGGCGGCGGGGGTTCCAGCGTCGCTAGCTGACAGGTGAATTCGTACATCGCCTTTACCCGTGCGTCGCGCGTGCGCTGGTAGTCGCTCATCACCGTGTCGAACGGCTGCGTTCCGGAGAAGGCCTTGTCGAGCGCGGTCGCGCAGAGTTCGGCGTCATGGAAGGCGTCCATGATTCCTTGCCCGGTTATGAAGTCGCGGTTGTAGCCCGCATCGCCCACGAGCGCCCAACCCGGCCCGTAAGGCTTGCGGAAGTAGTTCGGCACGGCCGCACCGGCGAAGCGCGCTTCCCGCTTGGCGCGGCGCAGGCGATCGGCGAACGCCGGCGCCAGCTCGATCGTCTTCAGGTAATTTCCTTCGATGTCCTTCTTGTTGTCCGCAAATTCTGCCATTGGCCATCCGACAATGACCATGGTCAGATCTTCATGGGTTGGAACGGCAGCAAATGCGCGCTTGTCGCGGACATAGGTTTCGAATCTGCCCTCCATCGGCAGCCCGCTCCAATAGGTGTAGTACCCGGCGAGCAAGCGGGGTTTCTCGTCGTAATGCTCGGGCCGAACGCGCTCGGCCACAAACGAGCCCAAGCCATCCGCGCCGACGACGACTTGCGCGCGCTCGATGAAGGAGCCGTCGTGCTTCGAGCGGCCCCTGATGCCGACCGCACGTCCGTCCTCGATCAGGACTTCCTCAACCGCGAAGCCTTCGCGGACCTCCGCGCCGGATTGAGCTGCGGCGTTGACGAGCAACTTGTCGAGGATCGTCCGCCGTGGGCAGTAGGCGACGGGGGCGTTCCTCGTGCCCGGCGCGCCGGCAAGTGTGAAGGGACCGAAGTCGACCGCATAGGTGTGGATCGGCGGGCATCCGGTCGCCGTCAGGCGATCGAGGAGGCCCCATTTCGACAGGGCTCTTGCGCCAAGGGGGTGCAGGATGTGGGTGGACACCGTGTCGCTCGGAAAGGTTGCGCGGTCGACTACGAGGACCCGATATCCCTTCCGAGCCAGCAGCATCGCGGTCGGGGATCCCGCGCAGCGCGCACCTACGACGATTGCGTCGAATGTCTTGGTCATCGCGGCCCTCTCGCGTTGTCGCCGCCGGTTGGGCCAGCCTCAATCGCGCCGAGCTGACGCATCAGGCCGAGCTCATCCACGTGTGCCCAGCATTCCACGACCTTGCCGCCGACGATGCGATCGATGTCGGCTCCCGCCAGCCGAATTTCTCTGCCGGTTGCGGGAACATTCTGGAACTTGCCCCTATGCGTTCCGCGCGCCGTCCATCGCGTCACCACCTTGTCGCCTTCGGAAATCTGGTCCTGGACGGTGAAGTGAAGGTCCGGGAACCCCGCGCGCAACGCGGCAACGTATTGCTTGGCCCCGTCGCGCCCGTGAATCTCCTGGGACGAGGCATGGATGACCAGGTCGCTCGCCGCCACCTCGTCGACGACACCGAGGTCTCCCCGGTTGTAGACCTCCTCAATGACGCGCCGTATCTGCGCTTTGTTCTGCTCTGACATCGGCCTGCTCCTTCTGATGTGCGGCGAGACTACGCTGGCAGCCGCAGCCGCGCTTCGGAGGAACCACCCAATTTGCTGGAGCGGCGGCATGGGTGATCCCACCCATACGGGTGCGTAGCGTGGGCGCAATGCCGCTGAACTCGCCATGACCAGAGACGTGTTACTTTGTTGCGGCGACCCAGATGGCTTCATTCGTGGTTCGTATTCGGCCGCTCGGGTCCGCACACCGCGCGTAGGCCTTGGTTACCTTCTCCCAGATGCGCTCTCGTACCTCCGGCGGTTGATCCTTCAAGAGCACACTGAAGGGGGGCGCCACATCGCGAATGAACTCCGTGAATTGCGCAGCGGTCTCCGTCTCGAAGATCACTTGCACCGTTCCAGTCTCCACATCGCGAAAACCGGCTTCGCGCACCAACGCCGCCAGGCGCCGCTCATCGGCCAAGGCAAAGATTCCAGGCAAGCCGGGCGTCGGCGGTGGCAAGGCCAGCTCAGCGGCGATGACCGAACCCGCCATGGCGAACTCGACCTTGCTCTTCTCACCCCAAACGCTTGCCGCGAAACGGCCGCCGGGCTTAAGGAACGAGCGCAGACGCGTCAGCGTGCCGGCAACATCGGGCAGGAACATCAGCACCGCGCGGCTGACGATCGCATCGAAGCTCTCCTCCTCGAAATCCAGCTGCTCGGCGTCTTGCTCAATGAGTTCCACGTCGTCGAGCCCGGCCTCCTTGGCGCGCTCGTGAGCGAAAGCCAGTAGGCCCGGGGAAATATCCGTGCACACGGCGCGCCCTTTGGGTCCGACGATGCGTGCAGCGGTCAGACTTGGCTCTCCATAACCCCCACCCACATCCAAGACCAACGTGCCTTGTCGAACGCGCGCCAGCTCGACGAGAATCGCGCTGTGACGCTGACCGCCCTCCTCGCCCTCAACAACGTGATACCACTTGCGCCATCCAGCGGCGGCATCGCTCCACTCCTGACGCATCTTCTGCTTGAAGGCGACGAGATCAAAGGCCTGTGCTTGTGTCATGCTGAGTTTCTCTCCTGCGTCCTCGGGGCGCTCAGCGCAGTATCTCCAGATCGCCCATGACGGTGCACAGCGCGGTCGATGGTGGCCTACTGCTGCTGATGGCAAACGCGAAGCTCCCCTGCCGATTTGCGGCGATCAGAAGATCCGTCTTCTGGTTGACGAAGTGACCGGCGTCTGTGCTGCTCGACGGTCCCAAGAAGTGAACTGCGAAGAAGGTCGTGTCGCGACGAACGCTAAAGCTGCCCGTTGCAAATTTCGATCCGACATCTGCGAAGATGAAACATGACACGAAGCGGACGCGGAGGCGGCGGTTGGGTTGGATTGCAGGCATTCTCCCAGTGCATTCGGCTGTGCTGTTTCCCACATCGCGGCACGTCAGGGAAAAGAGTCTTTGAAAGTGCCGCAGGCCAACAACGGCCGCCTGCGTTTCGATCGCCTCCGAGCCCGGGCTTTCTATATTAGGTATTTGGAAATCCCGGTTCTGTGCCGAGACCGGCGCGCGCGATCCGACCAACGCACTAACCACAAGAAAGACGGTCAGTACAAAGGCAACGATCGACGCGTCAGACTGAGTCCTCCAGTTTGTCACTAATGTTAACAGCCACAAGCGATCGGTTCGCTCATCGTTTCCGGGCGGGGCTGCTTGTTCACTGATCCGTGCGGTGTGCATGGTGCTTTTCCTTGGCCGGGGGGTGGGTGGCTACTACGGCGAATCCGAACACTCGCGGAAACGATGTGTTTCTTTGCACCACGGATTCGCGGGGTCGTCGCGCATGCCCTGTCGGCACGATCTTGCGCGAAGGGGGCAGGCCGCGCTTCGGGGGAACACCCCAATTGCGCCCGATAATGGCGTGGGTAATTTTCCCCAGCTCAGCCCGCGAGCCTATGGTGGATCAGACGAGCTTGTGCCGGTAGGCGAAGCCGGTCGCCGCGGCGCGTGAGGACAAGTCGAGCTTGGTGAAGATGTTGCTGACGTGCCGATCGACCGTCTTCTCGCTCAGGCATAATTTGCCGGCGATGGCCTTGTTGGTCTTGCCGGTAGCGACCAGGCGAAGGACCTGTAGCTCGCGCGGCGTCAGCCCGTGGGTATCGCCGGCAGCAGTACCCTTCATCAGCAACGCGATCCGCGCGAGATCCGGCGCGGCCCCCAGACGCTCGAATATGGCCCGAGCCGCGTCGATTTCCAGACCGGCACCGTCCTCGTCCCCGAGGGCGCGGCAGGCCAGTCCGATCAGCACGCGCACCCGCGCAGCGGCGTAGGGCGCCTCGATCCGCTGCCACACCTCGAAGGCGCGGCGCAGCGAGCCGAGCGCGGCCTGCGCGTCGCCTTCGGCCAAATCCACCGCTCCGCGCGCCTGCGCGGCAATCGCGTCGGGCACTCCTGTATCGAAGCTCCGGGCAATGTCCTCCAGCTCCCGGCAGGCGTTGCGTGCGTCCTGGACCTCACCGGCGGCCAACATGATCTCGATATAGGCGGGCAGCAGGCTCATGTGTTTCAGCCGGTCTACCGTCGTGCCTGCGATGCGGCGAATGGCGGTGGTGGCCGCGTCGGAGCGTCCCTGGACGAGGCGCAACAGGGCAAGACCCGGCTGGGGTTCTAAGCCAAAGTGGCTCGCACTTCTGTACGCCTCCTCGGCCGCAGCGAACTCTCCCTTCAGGCGATGGATTTCCGCCTGCTGGTAGAAGGCCGCGGCAGTCGCTCGCCGGTCGACGCCCTGCGAACGCGCGCAAGCGCGTCGCGCCGCCTCGATCGCGTCCGGCCATGCACCCTGGAGCTGCATGATCTCCGCGCGATGCACCTGGCAGACGCCGGCGAAGGCGACCATATCGGGCTGCCCCTCGCACCACTGCGCCAAAGCTGCGGTCCACTCGCGGGAGCGGTCAATCGCGTACGCCTGCTGACAGGCCTGGATCACGCTGCAATACATCAAGCCCGTCACAAGGGGCGACAGCTCTCCGGCAGTGACCATGACCATGGTCTCATCCAAGAGCGCGAGCCCTGCTTGGACCTGGGCCTGCTGCAATCGCGCCCGGCCTTGCTGGTGGCGCGCACAGGCGATGAGGTCCGGATCGCCGCAGCGCTCGCCGATCGCGGCCGCTTCCGCTGCAGCGGCGTACGCGGCCTCGTAGTCACCCGATTCGAGGTACTGCTCGACGACCGGCGTCAGGAGATAGCCCCGCTCCGCGCATTCGCGCGCGTCACGCTCCAGCACACGTTGAGCACGGGCGAACCAGCCGGTCGCGCGGCCCATCTCGCTGCGCATGAGCAGGCGAAAGCCGAGCCAGAACGCGCAGCGGACGGCGCGAGCGCATTGGCCGGCGTTCATATGAACGTTGTGGGCACGTTCAAGTGTCCTGAGGTATTCATCGTCCCGACCGACCAGGTATGCCGCCATCGCAAACAGTTCGAGATCCTCGGCTCCCAGCGGCGTTTCCTGATCGGCAAGCAAGAACGCTTGGTACGCATCGGCCCAGGCGCGCTGCCCATACGAACTGCGCGCTTGATCGAGCTGGTGGCGTTTGCTGGGGCTCACAGGCTTCAGCTTGCCCTGACGCATGTGTTTCATCCGCTTTGCTCCAGTCCCGAAGAGATTAGCAGACCGGTGAGATTGGGCTAACGCATCGTGCCGCTGAACCGGCCGGACTCGGGCGACGTTCGCGCGGCGAAAGCAGCTTTCGCGTCTCAGCCTGCTGCACGCTGTCGCGGTCTTTAAGGTTGGGGATCATTTCCCAATGTTGCAATTCGCATCTCGAGAGCTTCGATCGGTTCCCTGGCCTATGAATCCAGATACGTCACACCCTGTTGAGCCTTGGTCGGTTCTTGGGCACGAAGCGGTAAATGCATACGCTTCCGTTGATGTCCGCTTGGCGCACGAAGTCGGACTAATCAGCGATGTTTAAATCTGGAGCGTCGGTCGAGCGAGAGGAATTCGAAATTTGGCAGCATGACTGGATCACGAACATAAGCATCTTCAATAGGATCTGACCTCCGGACCAAATTGGTGGAGTCCGGAGCTTCGTAGAAAATCAGGCTTGAGAGAAACTGGCTGGCTGCGCGAGAAAGGCAGTCCGGAGCTTGCTCGACAGAACTCCGCAGTTGTGGGCGATTTCTCCGCGATGACCGCAAGGGAAAGACGTGGCGTCCCAGAAACGCTGGCGGAGGGAGAGGGATTCGAACCCTCGATACGGTTTCCCGTATACACGCTTTCCAAGCGTGCGCCTTCAGCCGCTCGGCCACCCCTCCGCAAAGTCTTTCCTAACGGCGCACACATCTTGATGTAAAGACGCGCGCCGCGCGCTTGTGCGCCTTCAGCCGCTCGGCCACCCTCCGCAAGAACTCTCCTAACGGCGCACGCATCTCAATGCAAAGACGCGCGTCGCGCGCTTGTGCGCCTTCAGTCGCTCGGCCACCCCTCGGTGGGCGCTGGCACTATAGCCATGGTCATTGGGGTAGCAAACTGCAAGTGCTCCGGCTCGCGGCGCCAATGACAGACGTCAATTCACGTGCCGCACGCGGCCGGCGCCGGCGACGTCGTAGCCGCCGAGGTCGGTGGCGCGCCCACAGAACGACGGCGTCCGCATGAACGCGAACAGCGCCTGCGGTCCGGGCAGAAAATATTCGCGTTGGCGTAACGCCAGATCGAACCGCTCCCACGCGACCGGCACGAAATCCAGCCCGGCGGGAGCCGCCACCGAGCGGCTGGCCACGCCGCAATCGGCGCGGCCGGTGCGCACCGCCTCGGCGAGGTCGGTGCCGGTGGCGCAGACCGGCTTGACTACGTTGATCGTATCCATGGCGACGCCGGCGCGCGCCAACAAGGCGATAAGCAGCAATTGCGCACCGGCTCCCGGCGGTCGCTGCGCCAGCCGGGCGCCGCGGCCGGCGACCGAGGTCATGTCGGTGAGCGACAGGGGATTGCCGCGGGTCACCACCAGCCCCTGCTCGCGCCGGGCGACGGCGATGAGCACGGCGTCGTGCAGCCCGGGCGCATGCGCCAGCCCCTCGATATTGGCCTCCTCATCGTTGCCCTCGATGCGGTGCAGATGGATCGCCGCCATCGCCACCTCGTTACGGGCGAGACGGCGCAACCCGGCTTCGCTGCCCTCCGGCAGACTGGCGAGCCCACTGCCGCTCTCGCGCATCGCCCATTCCAGTAGCGGATCGTGGCTGCCGCCGACGATGGCCGGCGCGGCGGTGCGGGCGGCGCCGGGCATGCTGAGGCCGTCGGCGATCCAGCGGTCGAGCGCCGCCTTCGGGAACAGCCAGCGGCCGGTCACCTTCGTGCAGGGCACGGCGCCGTTGGCGACCAACGCGTAAAGCTTGCGCTCGCTCAGCCGCAAGTAGGCAGCCGCCTCATCGGTGGAGAGCAGTTCATTCATATGAATGGAAGCGCATATATATGAATATTATTCGTAAATTGCGTAATCCGGAACGAAATGCAAGTAATTTCCAGTTGGAGGCTTGCATGCCAGAAGGCGCATCGGCAATCGACCTGGTGCTCACGGCCGACCCGGCTCTGATCGAGATCGTGCGGCTGTCGCTGTTCGTGAGCCTCTGTGCGGCGGGGTTGGCGACGCTGATCGGCGTGCCGTTCGGCGCGTTCCTGGCGCTCACCCGGTTTCCTGGCCGGGAACCGGTTATTGTCGTGCTCAATGCGCTGATGGGGCTGCCGCCGGTGGTGGTCGGGCTCGCGGTCTTCCTGCTGCTGTCGCGGTCGGGGCCGCTCGGTGAACTGGGGTTACTCTTCACTCCTCAAGCGATGATCATCGCGCAAACAGTGCTTGTCACGCCGATCCTCGCGGCACTCGCGCGGCAGTTCATCGAGGATCTCTGGCTCGAGTATCGCGACGAGTTCGCCGCCCTCAACGTCGGGCCGGTCCAGCGCATCATCACCCTGATCTGGGACGCCCGCTTCAGTCTGGTCACCGCATGGCTCGCCGGATTCGGGCGGGCGGCGGCGGAGGTCGGCGCCATCATCATCGTCGGCGGCAATATCGACGGCTTCACCCGCACCATGACGACGGCGATCGCGCTCGAGACCTCGAAGGGCGATCTCGCGCTCGCCACCGGGCTCGGCATCGTGCTGATCTCCCTGGTCGTCATCGTCAACGCGCTGGCGTGGACGGCGCGGCGCGCCGGCGAAAGGCTCGCGGGGTGACGATGCGGGCACCGGACAGCGATCTGCCGATCGTGCTCGACGGGGTGACCGTGCAGGCGGGCGCGGTGACCATCCTCGATCGCTTGTCGCTGCGGCTCGAAGCCGGCGCACCGACCGTGCTGGTCGGGCCGAACGGCTCCGGCAAGACCACCCTCCTGCGCGTCGCCATGGGCCTGCTCCGGCCGACCGGCGGACGCGTCATCTGGGGTGGCCGCGAGCAGGTGCCGCCGGTCCGGCGCGCCTTCGTGTTCCAGCGGCCGGTGATGCTGCGCCGGAGTGCGATGGGCAACGTTCGCTATGCCTTGGCGACGGCCGGCGTCGCGCGTGCCGAACGCGCGGCGCGTGTTGCCGATCTGCTCAATCGCGTCGGGCTTGCCGACCGAGCCGATCGCCCGGCGCGCCGGCTGTCGGGCGGCGAGCAGCAGCGCCTCGCCATCGCGCGAGCGCTGGCGCGCAGTCCGGCCGTGCTGTTTCTCGACGAGCCGACCGCGAGTCTCGATCCTGCCGCCACCAAGGCGATCGAGGATCTGGTCGGCACCATCGCCGCCTCCCGCGTCAAGATTGTCATGGCGACACACGATCTCGGCAGTGCGCGGCGGCTCGTAGGCAATGTGGTGCTGATGCACCGCGGCCGCGTCATCGAAGCCGGCCCTGCCGCAACGTTTTTCACCTCCCCGCAGACCGACGAAGCCAGGCGTTTCATTGCGGGCGAGCTGCTTGTCTAATCACAACAGACGGAGGACGTCATGATCACACGCCGTTCGCTGATCGCGCTCGCTACGCTCGCGGCTGCATGCACCCTACACAACGGAGCAGTCGCCCAGGACAAGTCGATCACCGTCTCCTCGACGACGTCGACGCAGGATTCGGGTCTGTTCGGGCACCTTCTTCCGTTGTTCAAGGCCAAGACCGGCATCACCGTGAAGGTCGTCTCGCAAGGTACCGGCCAGGCGCTCGACACCGGCCGCCGCGGCGATGCCGACGTCGTCTTCGTGCATGCCAAGGCGCAGGAGAAAAAATTCGTCGCCGACGGTCACGGCGTGAAGCGGCTTCCGGTGATGTACAACGATTTCGTCGTCGTCGGCCCGAAGAGCGATCCCGCCGGCATCAAGGGCGGCAAGGATGTCGCTGCCGCGCTCAAGACCATCAAAGCCAAGGGTGCGCCCTTCATCTCGCGCGGCGACCGCTCCGGCACGCACAGTGCCGAGCTGCGGCTCTGGAAACTGGCGGGCGTCGACCCCCACACTAACCTGGCCCCGCCCCCTCCCTTTATCCCTCCCCCGCTTGCGGGGGAGGGAAGGGAGGGGGTGTTAGCGGGGGAGGGAAGGG
>WHTM01000074.1 GCA_009377755.1 Hyphomicrobiales bacterium
TCGTTCGTCATGGCGTGGTCTCCAGCCCGGCGCTCTAACGCCGGGTGATTCGAGGTTGATCACCCCGGAGACTACGCCACCCTCAATTCCAACCAACTCCACGACGGCACCGTCCATCGATCTGCGGCGGCACAATAAAGAGACCCTGCACACGCGCGTGTGCAGGGTCTCTTGACTCTGTTTCCGTCTAGCGGCGTCGGCGCTCGACTCGACGATCGACGCGTGCCGGTGCGCCGAATGCGGCGGCGCATTCCTCCGGCGAGTCGACCAGGATACGGAAGCCAGTGCACGGTGTGGTCACCGAATGAATCAGTACCAGCGTTCCGATACCGGCAACGGCTCCGACCGCGGCGCCACCCGCCGCCGTACTAAGCGACGCGGGGCCCGCCCACCAGCCCTCGGCAAATCCGAGGCCAACAACTGTGCCGGCTACTACGCCGGCTGCAGGCGCATAGGATGCCGGGTAATCTATCGGCTGCGCTAAGGCAGACGTCGAGAAAGCGGCCGCTGCGGCGGCGACGGGCAGAGCCAATATTGTCTTACGCATGATGCGCTCCTGTTGTTCCCCTAGGCCCCGGTGGACTCACAGTTTGGGCTCGCAAGCGTGGATACGTTGCGCTTCGACCCCCCAAACTGTGTGCGGTGATTGCCGGAGCCCGATAAAAACGAGCGCGGCAGCTTCGTCGTGGGTAGGCAATTGCCTCGCGAGCCAGTTGGTTCCCGACCGCTGGCCGCGCAACCGCATGTGTGATCAACTCTTGTTTCGCCGATCGAACTTGTGGATCTGTTGGTTAGCCTTTCGTTCCCGCGTGCCGGATGTGAGCCCAATGGTGGCCAAGAAATCGCCCGAGTCAGGATCGCTTAGCGCCGCAATTGGGGAGCGGCGTACGGCGCGTCGGACGTCGAGGTGCTGCACTCTACTGCGGTGCTGCCGCCCGGCTGCCTTTCTCCGATGGCGTGCGCGTCGGCGGCTGGTCATTCTCTCCGGACAGATCGGCATCGCGCCCGGAACCGCGACGCTGGTCGCGGGCGGCATCGTCGCAGAAGCGCGGCAGACGTTCGACAACATGCGCCGCGTGCTGGAAGCGCATGGCAGGTCGCTCGCCGACGTCGTGCGCGTGCAGGTGATGCTCGCCGACATGGCCGACTGGCCACGCTTCAACGGGGTCTATCGCGAGTTCCTCTGGGCGCCGTGGCCGGCGCGCTCGGCCTTCGGCGCCAACGGGCTCGCGTTCGGCGCACGCGTCGAGGTCGAAGCGTTTGCAGTCAAACGATAGAGAGATCAGTTCCGCTCGTCAGGCAGCATCGGCAGCGGATGGAACGGGATGCCTTCCTCGGCGAGCGCCTTGGCCTCTTCGGGCGACGCCTCGCCGTGGATCGAGCGATGCTCGATCTCGCCGTAGTGCATCTTGCGCGCTTCCTCGGGAAACTGTGGCCCGACATTGTCGGAGTTGCGGGTGAGGTGGTCGCGCAGTTCCTTCAGCTTCTTGCGGAACTCCTGTTCCTGCGGCGACAGCATTGCCACCGGCGTCTTGTCCGGCGTCTTGTCCTCGGGCGTGGCGACGGACACGGCCTCGGCGGATGCCTCCACCGTTTCTGGCAACCTCATCGCAGACGCGTCGGTGTCGGTTCGCGCGAGCTGCGGCGCCATGATCGCCTTCTCGACCTTGGCGGAGCCGCAAACCGGACACATCACCAGGCCGCGTTTGACCTGCTTGTCGTAAGCGGCCGAATTCTGGAACCAGCTTTCGAACTCATGCCGGTTGTCGCAGGCGAGCGCGTACCGGATCATGCCGGGCCCCCGACCGCATGCAGGCGTGTCGGCTCGGCCGCCGGCGCGACGATCTCGAAGCGCCGTCCATGCTGCAGCGACGGAATCCGCGCGCGTGCCGCGGCTACCTGCGCCAGATCGATCGTGCCCATGATCACCCCGGGCTCCGTCCCGCCTTCGGCCAGGATACGGCCCCAAGGGTCGACAATCAGTGAATGGCCGAAGGTCTCGCGCCCGTTCTCGTGCTTGCCGCCCTGGGCGGCGGCGAGCACGAAACAGCCGTTCTCGATCGCCCGCGCGCGCAGCAGCGCGTGCCAGTGCGCCTCGCCGGTCTGGCGGGTGAAGGCCGACGGAACGGCCAGCATCGTCGCGCCGGCTTCTGCGAGCGCGCGATAGAGGGCGGGGAAGCGCAGGTCGTAGCAGACGCTCAGTCCCAGCCTGCCCCACGGCAGGTCGGCGACCACCGCCACCTCACCCGGCCGGTAGTTGCGTGACTCGCGATAGCTTTCGCCGCCCGCGAGATCGACGTCGAACATGTGGATCTTGTCGTAGCGCGCAACGATTTCGCCCTTGGGGTCGATCAGGAAGGCGCGATTGGCCGCCCGGTCCGGCGCGATCTTGACGGCGAGCGAGCCGAGGTGGAGGTAGATGCCGAGCGAACGGGCGAGGTCGCGCATCGCGGCGAGCGTCGGATCGGCGTCCTCGTCCACGATCGCGGCGAACAGGCGCTCGCGCTTGACCTCCATGATGTTGGTCATTTCCGGGGTCTGCACGTAGTCGGCGCCGGCCGCTTTCGCCTCAAGGATCAATGCGGTCGCAGCATCGCAATTCGCGCGCGGGGCAAGGCCCGTGCGCATCTGCATGAGCCCGACGGTTACCGTGCCGGCACCGGTTGCGGCGTTCACGGAGCCAGCCCTTCGCCGTTGATCATCGGATCGAGTTTCCCGGCCCGCTCCAACGCATGCAGTTCCTCGGAGCCGCCGACGTGGATGTTGCCGATGAAGATCTGCGGCACCGTGGTGCGTCCGTTCGCCCGCTTGATCATCTTCTGCCGCCCATCCCAGTCGCCGCTCACGTCGATCTCGGTGAAACGTACGCCCTTCCGGGTCAGCAGCGCCTTTGCCGCATTGCAATAAGGGCACCAACGGGTCGTGAATATCTCGACGGCGGGCATCCTGCAGCCTGAATCAGGTCATCCGGGCCATATCCGGCTCTCGTCTATATGGGCGCACGCAATGCGTCCACAACCCGCGCGAAGGTGAGCACGTCGACGTTGGCGGCGCCGGCGCGCAACAGCGCCCGGGTGCCCCCGTCCACGGTAGCGCCGGTGGTCAGGACGTCATCGACCAGAACCAGCCGCCGGCCCGCTACGGCCGTCTTGCCGGCGGCGGAGACGCGGAAGGCCCCTTGGATGTTCTCGGCCCGCTGAGCTCGGGTCAGCCCGACCTGCTGCACCGTCGCCTTGACGCGCTTGAGTGCGTCGTAGGCGACCGGTCGGCCGCATTCCCGAGAGATCACCTCGGCGAGCGCCGCCGCCTGATTGTAGCGGCGCGCCCACAGGCGCCGCCAATGCAGCGGCACGGGCACGATTGCGTCGGCCTCGGCGAGCACCTCGCGTCCGGCGCGCGCCATCCATTGACCGAGGGTCGGCGCGAGATCGAGCCGGTCGCCGTACTTGAATGCATGCACCAGGGTGCGGGCGATGTCGTCGTAACGCACGGCGGCGCGGGCGCGGCCGTACGCCGGCGGGTCGGCGATCGCCTGCATCGACAGCAGCCCCTGCCCCGGGTCGTAGGCAAACGGGATGCCGAGCCGCTCGCAATAAGGCGGGGCGATGAAATGCAGCTTCGACCAGCAGTCCGCGCACAGAGCCTGGCCGATAACAGGCTGGCGGCACGCGGGGCACAGCGGCGGCAGGGCCAGATCGACCGCGTGGCCGAAGAAAGCGCGCACGGCGCTGCTGAGGCGCCCGAAGTGCGAAGTTGCCCGTTTCTGCACCGCACTCGCGAGAGGCATGGGTGGACGCTACATTGGCGGAGAAAGGCGCTCAATATGGCTTCGCCCCAGATGCCTTCGTCGCAAGTGTTCGACCGCCCCCTGCTGCGCGCCCGCCGCGCCCGCGCGGCGGCGCTCGGGCCGGCGACATTCCTGATCGACCGGGTGGCCGAGGACCTGGCCGAACGGCTTGCCGCGGTGCTGCGGCCGTTTCCGCTGGCGGTCGATCTGGGCACGCCGACCGAGGCCCTGCGCAACGCGCTCGCGACAAGCGGCAAGATCGGCGACATCGTTGCGCTGGATCGGGCGGTCGTCGTGCCGGCGTCGGGCAGGCTGCAGGTCGTTGCCGACGAAGAGGCGCTGCCGTTGCGCGACGGGGTGGCCGACCTGGTAGTTTCCGGGCTGGCGCTGCAATTCGTCAACGATTTGCCGGGCACGCTGGTCCAGGTGCGCCGCGCCTTGAAGCCGGACGGGCTGTTCATCGCGGCGCTGCTCGGCGGCGAGACGCTGACAGAGCTGCGGCAGGCGCTGGCGGAGGCGGAGGCGGAGATCGAGGGCGGCGTGTCGCCGCGCGTCGCGCCCTTCGTCGATGTGCACGAGCTTGGCAACCTGCTGCAGCGCGCGGGCTTTGCGCTGCCGGTGACCGATCTCGACCGCGTGACGGTGCGCTACGAGTCGGTGCTCGGACTGATGCTCGATCTCCGGCGCATGGGTGCGGCCAACGCGCTGATCGAGCGGCGCCGATCGCCGCTGCGGCGCGCCACGCTGTTGCGGGCGGGGGAGATCTACCTGGCGCGCTTCGCCGATGCCGACCGGCGGATTCGGGCGACATTCGACATCGTCTGGCTCTCCGGCTGGGCGCCGGATCCGAGTCAGCAACAGCCGCTCAAACCAGGATCGGCACAGGTGCGCCTCGCCGACGCACTTGGCAGCAGGGAAATTTCAGCGGGCGAGAAGGCAGGGCGATAGATTATGCGAACACCCGACTTCCGGTGTTGCACGCTGCGCTGCGCCCGGGACACGTGTTGTGAGCGGCGGCTACTGAATCGCGCTGTTGATCTTGTTGTACAGCGTGGTCTCGATCGTCGATCCGAGACTGTAGACGGTCCCGGCAATCGCGGCGCCGACGCCTGCCGCGATCATCGCATATTCGATCGCCGTTGCCGCACCTTTGTCGGCGGAGAAGCGTTTCACCGTGTCGCCGAGGCTTGAACATTTCGCCGCCAGTCTTCGCACTCTTGCTTCATTCGCCCGTTGCGGCTCCGGCTCACAACAGCGCGGTCAGGTGCGGTATCAGCGGCTCGTCGGCCTGCGGCATCGGATAGTCCCGCAACCGGTTCGGCCATACCCAGGCAAGCCGTTGGCCTTCCCGCGGCGTTACCATCCCTTCCCATCGCCGGCAGATGTAGAGCGGCATCAGCAGGTGAAAATCCGCATAGGAGTGGCTCGCGAAGGTCAGCGGAGCGAGACAGGCCTCCTGGATGATGACTCCCAGCTCCTCGTTCAACTCCCGTATCAGTGTCTCTTCAGGCCGCTCGCCCTCGTCGACCTTGCCGCCGGGGAACTCCCACAGACCTGCCATCGGCTTGCCGGTGGGCCGTTCGGCGATCAGCACGCGCCCATCCACATCGATCAGCGCGCAGGCCGCAACGAGGACGAGTTTGAGGTTCACGACCTGAAGCCGAACATAGAGAATCCGCAGTTAAGGAGGATTCAACCCCATTGCACAAAACGTGACGCCTGCAACCCGGGTTAACCTGCGGTTACGACCGGTAGTCGCCATTGATGGCCACGTATTCCTTGGTCAGGTCGCAGGTGAGGACCCGGTCGCGGCCGGTCCCGATGCCGAGGTCGACTTTCAGTGTAATTTCCGGCCTTTTCATTATCGCCGAAACGGCCGCCTCGTCATACCCGGGGTCGCGCGTACCCAGGCGGGCGACCTTGATGCCGCCGAACCAGATCGCCAGGCGGTCGCGGTCGGCGGGCTCCCCCGCCTTGCCGACCGCCATGACGACCCGCCCCCAATTGGCGTCCCCGCCGGCGAACGCGGTTTTCACAAGCGGCGAGTTGGCGATCGACATGGCAATGCGGCGAGCTGATTTCTTCGAAACGGCGCCCTCGACGATCACCTCAACCAGCTTGCGCGCGCCTTCGCCGTCGCGAGCGACCTGCTCGGCAAGATTGGCCAGCACCTGATTGAGCGCGGCCCGGAACGGTGCGGCGCGGCGATCGTTGGCACGTTCGATCACCGGCGCCCCCTGCGCCGCGGCCGAACCGGTGGCGAACAGGAGCAGCGTGTCCGACGTCGACGTATCGCCGTCGATGGTGACGGCGTTGAACGTGTCGATGACATGCCGGCTGAGCATCGTCTGCAGCGCCGGGGCGGTGATCGGCGCATCGGTGAATACGAACGACAGCATGGTCGCCATGTCGGGGGCGATCATGCCGGCGCCCTTGGCGAAGCCGTTGATGCTGACGACCGTGTCGCCGAGCGTCGCCGTGGCGGTCGCCAGCTTCGGGAAGGTATCGGTGGTCATGATCGCCTTGGCGGCGTCGATCCACCCCGACGGGCTTGCCTGGGCGACGAGGCCGTCCATCACGCCGTCGAAGGCGCGGGCGTCAAGCGGCTCGCCGATGACCCCGGTAGAGGCCAAGAAGACATTGCCCGGCCGACAGCCTGCCGCCTTGGCGGCGAGCTCCGCGGTGAACTTCGCCGCCTGGCGTCCGGTTTTGCCGGTGAAGGCATTGGCATTGCCGGAATTGACCACCAGCGCCCGCGCTTGGCCGGATTCGAGCCGGGCCCGGCACCATTCCACCGGCGCGGAGGGGCATTTCGAGCGGGTGAGGACGCCGGCAACGGCCGTGCCCTTGTCGAGCAGCGCCAAAAGCACGTCGGTCCGTCCTTTGTACCGGATTCCCGCCGCGGCGGTCGCGAGCCGCACGCCGCCGATCTGCGGCATGTCGGGGACGGATTTCGGGGCGAGGGGGGAGATGGGGGAGATGGGGTAGATGGGGGAGATGGGGGAGAGCATGGGGCGACGGGGCCAATGTTGCTGTCGTCCCGGCCGGGTGCGCAGCACGAGAGCCGGGACCCATGAACCCCGGCTTTGCGGTCTAGCTCGGACGCTGGGAGTCGTGGGTCCCGGATCGGCGCTTCGCGCCGTCCGGGATGACAACCGTTAGCGCACTTGCGACATCGGCGACAAGCGCGGGTGCGGCGCCGCCTACTTCTTCTCCTCCGGCGCCGGCATTTTTTCGATGCTGGCACCCTCGCGCAGCTTGGCGATCATGGCGGCCTGGGCGTTGCGAACAACGTATTGCACGAGCTGCGGTTTGACCGCGTCGAACTCAGGAACCGGCTTCATGCGCTTATCCTCGGACCGGATGACGTGCCACCCGAACTGGCTCTTCACCGGATCGGACAACTGGCCCTTCGGCAGCTTGAAGGCGGTGTCGGCGAACTCCGGCACCATCTGGTCCTTGGCGAAATAGCCGAGATCGCCGCCGTTGGTCGCTGCACTCGGGTCCTTGGACTTCTCCTTGGCCAGCTTTTCGAACTCGGCACCTTTCTTGAGTTCGGCCAGAACGATTTTGGCCTCATCCTCGGTCTCGACCAAGATGTGGCGGGCGTGAACTTCCTCCTCCTTGCCCATCTCCTTGACTGCCTCGTCATAGACCTTGCGCAGCGCCGTGTCGGTGACGGCGGCTTTCGTCTCTGCCTGAAGCATCGTCTCCATCAGGATCTTGGTCTTGGCGAAGGAGAGCTTGCGGGCGAACTCGGTTGTGGAGCCCATGCCCTTGGCTTCGGCGGCCCGCGCCACCAGGATCATATCGGTGAAGTAGCTGATCAGGGCGTCGCGCTTGTCAGCACTGGTATTGCCCGGGATGTTGGAGCCGAACTCCTCCTCGGCGATCGCCAGGTCGCTCTGCCGGACCTCTACGCCGTTGACGCGGGCGGCGACCGGGTCGCTGTCCTGCGCGAGGACCGGAATGCCCATAAGAACCATGAGCATGCCGGCGGCGGTAAGGGCAACGGCGCCAGTGCGCACCCTGACCACCGTGGACGCGATGGGGGCGCAGGAATGGAGGGGAGTCATGCGGCGCGTCCTTCGAGTCGGGTGGCTGCTGCGGCGGATGGCCCGGACACTCGCCCGATGATCGTGGCTTTGCAATGGCGCGAGCCGAGCGGAATCTTAACGTTGCCGTGAGGTCCGCGGGCTAATTGACAAGGGTCCAACCCCCTCATATCTCTCGATCACCTCGCCGGTTCGCCCGCGGGGCAGTCGGCGTCGCGCTGGTGATTCGCCCTCGATATCGCGTACCCGGATTGTGGGAATTTGGCCCGCCGTTGAACCGGCGGGACGACTTTCCCAATACATGCGCGGCGGCTCGGGGGCGCGTCGCGGGAAGGCCTGAAATCGGCCTCTTTAGCGCGTGGACTATGCGAAACTGGAACGCCTCGGACGAACCGATGAGATTGGCAAAGATGCGCTGCGGCGTTGGGGTCCGCCCGACCGTCTGCGCGTGTAAGAGGATTCCCGCATGATCGGCGCGCTTGCCCGCAAGCTGTTCGGTTCTGCCAATGACCGGCGCATCCGCAGCTATCAGCCGCGGGTTGCCGCGATCAACGCGCTCGAGCAGGAGCTCGAGCAGCTGTCCGACGATGCGCTGCGCGCCCGCACCGACGACTTCAAGAAACAGCTGGCCGAAGGCAAGACCCTGGACGACATCCTGGAGCCCGCCTTCGCTACCGTGCGCGAGGCGTCCAAGCGCACGCTCGGGCAGCGCCACTTCGACGTGCAGTTGATCGGCGGCATGATTCTGCACGAGGGCCGCATCGCCGAGATGAAGACCGGCGAAGGCAAGACGCTGGTGGCCACGCTGCCGGTCTACCTCAATGCGCTGGCCGGCCGCGGTGTGCACGTCGTTACCGTCAACGACTATCTGGCCAAGCGCGACGCCGAATGGATGGGCCAGATCTACAATTTCCTCGGGCTTTCCGTCGGCGTCATCGTGCACGGGCTGGAGGACGACGAGCGCAAGCGCAACTACGACTGCGACGTCACCTACGGCACCAACAACGAACTCGGTTTCGACTACCTGCGCGACAACATGAAGTACCGGCTGGAGGACATGGTCCAGCGCGGGCATATCTACGCGATCGTCGACGAGGTGGACTCCATCCTGATCGACGAGGCGCGCACGCCGCTGATCATCTCCGGTCCGCTGGAGGACCGCTCCGAGTTCTACAACGTCATCGACACCTTCATTCCCAAGCTCGACAAGGAAGATTACGAGATCGACGAGAAGCAGCGCACCGTTACTTTGACGGAAGTCGGCATGACCAAGCTGGAGCAGATGCTGCGCGAGGCCGGGCAGCTCAAGGCCAACTCGCTGTACGATGTCGAGAACGTCTCGGTGGTCCATCACGTGAACCAAGCGCTGCGCGCCCATAAGCTGTTCCAGCGCGACAAGGACTACATTGTCCGCAACGGCGAGGTGGTGATCATCGACGAGTTCACCGGCCGCATGATGCCGGGCCGGCGCTATTCCGAGGGCCTGCACCAGGCGCTCGAGGCCAAGGAGCGCCAGCCGGTCCAGCCGGAGAACCAGACGCTCGCCTCGATCACGTTCCAGAACTATTTCCGGATGTACGAGAAGCTCGCCGGCATGACCGGCACGGCGCTCACCGAGGCCGACGAGTTCCTCGATATCTACAATCTCGATGTCCTCGACGTGCCGACCAACATGCCGTTGATTCGCCTCGACGATGACGACGAGGTCTATCGCACGGCCATCGAGAAGTATCGCGCGATCATCGCACTGATCGAGGACTGCAAGACGCGTGGCCAGCCGGTGCTGGTCGGCACCACGTCGATCGAGAAGTCCGAGCAGCTCGCCGAAATGCTGCGCCAGCAGGGCTGGGAACAGCACGACTTCACCGACCCGAATGCCTTCGCCAAGCTCTATTCCGGCGACGAGGGCGCCTCGAAAGTCAAGGTCTTCGCCATCCTCAACGCCCGCTATCACGAGCAGGAAGCCTACATTGTTTCCCAGGCCGGCGTTCCCGGCGCCATCACCATCGCCACCAACATGGCCGGCCGCGGCACCGACATTCAGCTCGGCGGCAATGCCGACATGCGCATCCGTCAGGAGCTCGCCGACATCGAGGGCTTCGCCGAGCGCATGCGCGATCCGCGCGCCGACGAAATCCGCGCTCAGGTCGCGCGGCTGAAGGAGAAGGCGCTCGCCGCTGGAGGCCTGTTCGTGCTCGGCACCGAGCGCCACGAGTCGCGCCGCATCGACAACCAGTTGCGTGGCCGCTCCGGCCGCCAGGGCGATCCCGGCCACTCCAAGTTCTTCCTGTCGCTGGAAGACGATCTGATGCGGATCTTCGGGTCGGACAAGCTCGACGGGATGCTGACCAAGCTCGGGCTGAAAGAGAACGAGGCGATCGTCCATAACTGGATCAACAAGGCGCTGGAGAAGGCGCAGCAGAAGGTCGAGGCGCGCAACTTCGACATCCGCAAGAACCTGCTCAAGTACGACAACGTGTCGAACGACCAGCGCAAGGTCATCTTCGAGCAGCGAATCGAGCTGATGCGCGACGAAAACGTCGCCGAGACCGTCGCCGACATGCGCTATGCGGTGATCGAGGATCTGGTCAAGAAGCACATCCCGGAGAATGCCTATCCGGAGCAATGGGACACCGCCGGCCTGGAGGATGTGGTGAAGAACACGCTCATGCTCGACCTGCCGGTGCAGGCCTGGGCAAAGGAAGAGGGCATCGCCGACGAGGAAGTGCGCGAGCGCATCGTCCGCCGCGCCGACGAGCACATGGCGGCGAAGGCTGCCCAATGGGGCACCGACGTCATGCGGTACGTCGAAAAATCGATCCTTCTGCAGACGCTCGACCATCTCTGGCGCGAGCATCTCGTGATGCTCGAGCACCTGCGGCAGGTGATCGGGCTGCGCGGCTACGGGCAACGCGATCCGCTGAACGAGTACAAGGCCGAGGCGTTCGAGCTGTTCGAGGCGATGATCCAGCGCATGCGCGAAGCGGTGACCGCGCAGCTCATGCGGGTCGAGATCGTCGCCGGACCGTCGCCGGAGGATCAGGGAGACCTGCCCTATATGGAAGCCCACCACGTCGATGCGTTCACCGGCGAGGATGAGTTAGCCTACGCCGACGCGCCGCTGTCGCCCGCGCTGGTCGGCAACGGCAATGGCACGGCGCGCGCCGCCGAGCGCAACCCGAACGATCCGTCGAGCTGGGGCAAGGTCGGCCGCAACGAGCCTTGCCCGTGCGGCTCGGGCAAGAAGTACAAGCATTGCCACGGCCGCTTTGCCTAAAGCAGCGTCCCCGAAAAAGCCTCCCCCGGACCTGGTCCGGCGTGGGAAGCGGTTTTCGTGTCAGAAACAGGCTCAGCCTGCGCGTTCATCTTCGCGATCGGCAGAGCCTTCGGGTGCCCAGCCTAGTGTCCCGAATCCGAAGTTCGCTTGATTTTGCGGCGCCCTCCGTAGCGAACTTCGGATTCGAAGGACACTAGCAAGTTATTGAGTCTAGTGTGGTTTGGTTCAGAAGTTCGCTTGATGGACTCGCGGCGACAATGAAGCGAACTTCTGAACCACCACACTGGGGCGCCGATGCATGACCATGACGTTTTCGGTGCTTTGGTTGCGGTGGCAGGCTGCGATGCGGCGAGGATTCGTCCAGGCAGGCATAAAATGCAGTATAGATAACATAAAATATGGATATGTAGTGTTTACTAAAAACACCTCATCCCATAGCCGTCATATATAAAAGATATCAAAAATATTACTTTAAAATACGATAAGTTTATTTTGAGGATTCCACCCGATGATGACTGACAGGTCTGCTTGTTTCGGGTCCGACCGCAAGGTTTGCTAGTGTCCCGGTTCCGACGTTCGTATCCCATTGCAGCACGCGCTCGTACGAACATCGGAACCAAAGGGACACTAGCAACTATATGATTCTAGTGTGGCTTTGGATTTGACGTTCCTACGAGGGACTCGCCGCAATGCTGGTAGGAACGTCAAATCCGCCACACTAGCGTTTGGCTTAATGAAGACTTTCGGGGTACCGAGAAAAGGCTAAGTTCTCATCACTCATACCAAGTTCTCATCACGCTTAGCTTATAAGGTTATCGGTCGCGCGCGGCGCCTCGGCGGCCATTCGGTGGCGGCGATGTGTTGTTTTTTTGCAACGCCGTCCGAGAACTTGATGTTCACAAGCTCACTCATGCCGTTTTTACGGAGACTTCCCGCGAAGTTTATGGGACCGATATTTTCCGGTATCGGAACTCCTCGGCAACAAACGGAGGGCAGACATGAGGGTGTTGAGTGGTCGGTTACTCTTGGGATCGGCGGCGAGTCTGGCGATGATGTCGGTCGCCAGCGCCGCCGACCTTCCCATGGCGGCGAAAGCGCCTGCAGTTCAGTACGTGAAGATCTGTACGCTGTATGGCGCCGGGTTCTATTACATCCCCGGCACCGACACGTGCCTGAAAATCGGCGGCTACATCCGCACGCAGGTGGAGAGCAACTCGGCGGGCGGCGGCATTGCGGTCGGCAGTAACAACAGCTCGCAAGGCCGGCAGACGCGGACCGATACCAACGACATCCAGTACCGCAATCGCGCGGTGGTGACGTTCGACGCCCGGACCCAGGGCGAATACGGAACGTTGCGGTCGTATTACGTGGTCGGCTGGGAAGCCACGACGCCGACCGGTACTGCGGCCGGTACGACTGCGAATGCCTACTGGGACCGCGCGTTCATCCAGTTCGCCGGGTTCACGGTCGGTAAGGCGCAGTCGTTCTTCGACATCTACACATTCGGCGGCTCGCGCAGCTACCTCAACGTCCGCACCAGCGGTGACACCGGCGCTTCCGGCTTGATGCTGTGGGCCTATACGGCGCAGTTCGGCGGCGGCTTCTCGGCAACGTTGTCGTTGGAGGACCCGCGCGGGCACAACCTCGCCGGTGTCATCGACATTAACTCCGGGGCCACCCTTGAGAATTTCTTCACGGGGGCTGCCTCGCGCGACAACGGGTTGGCGAACAACCTCGGCACCGGCTTCCAGGTGCCCGACATCGTCGGCAACCTGCGTTACGACCAGCGCTGGGGCTTCATCGGCGTCAGCGCTGCTCTGCATCAGGTCGCCGGCGGCTACTACACTGCGGCGGCCGGCTGCGCCTTCGCCAACACCACCGCTTGCGGTCATCCGGAAGACGAATGGGGCTATGCGTTGGGCATCGGTGCTCAGCTCAACGTTCCGGGCATGCCGGGCGACACCGTGGGTGCCATGTTCCGTTACTCCAAGGGTGCGGTTGGCTACTCCATCAGTGCGGGCGCGGGCGGCTGGCTGCTGGTCAGCGGCAACACGGTCGGTGTGGCGGGGGCATATGACGCCATCTTTGGCAATCCCTCGAACCCCGGGGGCGGCAAACTACACCTGACAGAGGCTTGGTCCGCGAACGCTCACTACGAGCATGTCTGGACCCCGACTCTGAAGAC
>WHTM01000032.1 GCA_009377755.1 Hyphomicrobiales bacterium
CGGACAGATGCGCCGCGGTTGCCTTCATCGCCGCGGCGCTCTGGCCGACCATGCGCAGCAACGTCTCGATCCGTTCGCGGAACGCCACGATCGCCCCTTCGATCAAGGTTCGGCGGCTTTCCTTGGCCGCCATGTCGTCGCGTTCCCTCTCGACGCGCCGGCGCTCGGTGACGTCCTCGTGGGTGACCACCCAGCCGCCGTCGAGCATCGGCTGGTTCAGCGCATGCACGACGCGGCCATCCCCGGCCTCGATCAGCCATGACGAGGTCTTGCCCGCCGCGACTTTGCTGAGGATGTCGCTGCAATATTTGTCGGGATCGCCGGTGAACACCCCCGTCGCCCTGCGGTGCTCGATCAACTGGCGCAACGTGCAGCCCGGCCTCACCACGTCCGGCGAGAGCTTGTACATGTCGAGATAACGTTGGTTGCAAACGACGATCCGCGTCGTCGCGTCGAACATGCACAGCCCCTGATTCATATTGTGCAGGGCGTCGGCGAATTGCCGGTTGTGTCGGCGCACCGTCCGACTCCTGAGGCCCATCGCGGCGAACGGCAGCAGTATGACCACGGCTGCCGCCAGCGCCGGCAACCGCCAATCCGCCGCAAGCCAGTCTTGGGCCAGAAAGTCGATCATTTCGCGTCCCCGACTCCGATCGTGGGAGTATTGCGGCCACGGATTTCATCGAGGTTAACGCGCCGGCAACCAAACCGAGTCGGGCGGATGTGGCGGCGGCCCTTTCCTTCAGCGCCATAACCCGTGGACGCGCGCCGAAAGACCTGGACGCCGGCACCGCCGACCGTAGAGTGGCCGGGCCATGGCGGACTCCTTCGACCTCGTTCTCAAGGGCGGCACCGTCGTCAATCACGACGGAGAAGGCGCGCGGGACGTCGGCATCACCGTCGGCCGTTTCGCTGCGATCGGCGACCTGTCGCGCGCATCGGCCGGCGCCGTGATCGATTGCCGCGGGCTGCACCTTCTACCCGGCGTGATCGACACTCAGGTCCATTTCCGCGAACCTGGCGGGACCCACAAGGAGGATCTCGAATCCGGTTCGCGCGGGGCGGTGCTCGGCGGCGTCACCGCCGTGTTCGAAATGCCGAACACCGATCCGCTGACGGTGACCGGCGCGGCGCTCGCCGACAAGGTCGGCCGGGCGCGCCACCGGATGCACTGTGACTTCGCCTTCTTCATCGGCGGCACGCGCGAGAACACGGCGGAGCTTCCCGATCTGGAACGGCTGCCGGGATGCGCCGGCGTGAAGGTGTTCATGGGCTCGTCCACCGGCTCGCTCCTGGTGGAGGACGACGACGGCGTGCGCAACATCCTGCGCGTCATTCGCCGCCGCGCCTCATTCCATTCCGAGGATGAGCCGCGGCTGCGCGAGCGCCGGCACCTGCGCATCGAAGGCGACCCGCGCTCGCATCCGGTCTGGCGCGATGAGGATGCCGCGCTGACCTGCACCACGCGGCTGGTGCGGCTGGCCCGCGAAACCGGCAAGCGCGTGCACGTCCTGCATGTGACGACCGCGCGGGAAATGGCGTTGCTGCGGGCGCACAAGGACGTGGCGTCGGTGGAAGTGACGCCGCACCACCTCACCATGACGGCGCCGGAATGCTACGAGCGGCTCGGCGCGCTGGCACAGATGAATCCGCCTGTGCGCGATGCCGCCCATCGCGCAGCGCTATGGCACGGGCTCGCGCAGGGCGTCGTCGACGTGCTCGGCTCCGACCATGCGCCGCATACCCGCGAGGAGAAAGCCAAGCCCTATCCAGCGAGCCCCTCGGGCATGACGGGAGTGCAGACGCTGGTGCCGCTGATGCTCGACCACGTGCATGCCGGACGGCTGTCGCTGGCGCGGTTCGTCGACCTCACCAGCGCCGGGCCGGCGCGCCTGTTCGGCATCGCGCGCAAGGGACGCATCGCCGCGGGCTTCGACGCCGACCTGACGGTCGTCGATCTCGGCAGGCGGCAGACGATCACCGACGGCTGGGTCGCGTCGCGCGCCGGCTGGACGCCTTATGCCGGCGTAACGGTGATGGGCTGGCCGGTCGGCACGATCGTTCGCGGCCGCAAGGTGATGTGGGACGGCCAGATCTTGGAAGCAGCGCAAGGCGAGGCGGTCCGCTTTCTCGAAGCCTTGCCGCCGCAGGCCGCGTGACGGGCTCCCGCCAAATTCCCGGCAGTGGGAAAAACGGCGTCATTACGCGGACGTTTCAACCCGATTAGGGTTTTGTTGTCGCTTTTGCAGCGAAATGCAGGCGCGGCAAGCGGGGTTGTCCTCTACTGTCGCGCGTATCATTTTTCGACGTGCGGCAGGCGCGTCGAGGCTGGCCGATGAGCAACGACCTCGTATCCGTCCGGATGATGATCGTGTCCCAGCCGTCGCCGGATCGCGACATCTGGCGGCAGGCGGCAGGACTAGCCTCGGTTCTGGTCGAAGCGACCAAAGCGGAGACGACCGCCGAGGCTAGCCAGATGCTGGCGCGAGCCGGCATCGATGTCGTGCTGATCGACGCGGATTTTCCCGAGCCGCATCGCTCAGCGGTCGCGCGGGCAGCGCGGTCGGCGCGGTCGGCGCGGTCGCGGCCGGTCATCGTGCTCAGCGCCGCGAGCGATGCCGATGTTTTCGGCGTGGACGGGGACGGCGTCGTCACCAAGCCGTCGAACCTGGCCGAGGCCCAATATCTGATCGACCGGATGCTGCGCGCGCGGATTCCCAACCGGGTCCTGATCGTCGACGATTCCAGCACGATGCGTGGCATCGTGCGGAAAATCCTCTTGGCGACGCGGTTTCCGCTCGAAGTGGCGGAGGCGGAAGAAGGCGGAGCGGCGCTCGCGCGCCTGCGCGAGGGCAGTTTCGATATCATCTTCCTCGACTACAACATGCCCGGCCTCAACGGCCTCGACGCGCTCGCCGAGATCAGGCGTGACCATCCGCGGCTCGAGGTGGTGATGATCACGTCCAGCGAGGACGAAGCGATCGCGTCGCGCGTGCGGGCCGCGGGCGCTGCGGCATTTCTGAAGAAGCCGTTCTTCCCCGCCGATATCGACGCGGTGCTGTACGCCTTCTGCGGATTGCGTGCGATACCGATGCGGTAGTGCATGATCCCCAACAAGTAGGAACCGGTTTTCGGACAAGATCATGCACATGCAAAAAAACGTGCCCGGTTCCAATGCTGGGAACCGGGCAAGCGATACCCGCGCTACTGCCGGGCGACGTCAAGCGAATATTCGCCGTTGCGCACCCGGGCCGCGAGCGTCTCGGCATATTCCGCTGCGGCATCCTCCCCGTAGGTGGCGACCAGTTCCGCGAAGGCGGCGAACAGGCAGGCCTGTGCCATGCAGTCATCGTCGATGCCGTCGTGGCGGGCCTCGGCCCAGGCTTCATTGAGATAGCCGAGCGCGACGCGCTTCTGCTCCTGGTCCGGGATCGTCTCCCGATCCGCATATCCGCGCGTTCCCTGATCCATGACGACCTTTTGGCGGCTCAATTGGCCGCGTAGCTCCTCTGCCGCTTTGGCAAATTAACACGCGGCGGGCGTGCGCCTATCGGTTCCTTGCGGAAGGGTTAACTCGCCAGGCCCAACGACGAGGCCCTGTGGACAAGGCGCTAATTGGCGTAGCGGCCGGTGATATCGCGCGCGATGCGCGAGCCTTCTTCCAGGTAGCGGCGGATGGCGAAGTCGGCGGCCGGCGTGCAGGTGCGGTAGGTTTGCTGGAAGCCCTGGTAGCCGCGGTTGAAGCTGGCGATCACGCGGGTACGCCGCTCGCCGCTCGGCACCTCGGCGTCGATCAGCGCCTGCATCTCGTTGCGCCACTTCTGCCCCTCCTTGGCGCCGCAGATGGTGCGCAGGTAGTGCAGGGCGCCGAGGATTTCCGACAGGCGCGCCAAGTCGCCGTCGAAAGGTGCCGGCGCCTGCGCACGCAAAGGCGCGGCGCCAAGCGCGAGCAGGATCGGGGCGACGATGAGGGAACGGTGCAACATGGTCAAACCGATAGCCTCAGCACATATGCGTCGCCCAAAGAGTCGAGGGCAAGGATTGAACGCAATCATGGTTCAAATCCACACTCAGTGTCATGGCCGGCCTTGTGCCGGCCATCTCGCTTAGGTTGGCACTGTGCCCTCCTAGCGAGGTCACCGGGACAACCCCGGTGACGACAGTCGGAGTCACGGCGCCGCGGCGGCGGTGGCCCCGGTGCGCGCCAGCCGGAATGCGGTGGCGATGATGTCGGGCAGGCCCTCGGTGGCCTTCAAGCCGGCGATCTCGCGCGGGTTCATCCAGAAGCCTTCGGCCAGTTCTTCGCTCGGGCAAAACTCGCCGGCAATCCAGCGGGCGGCGAAGGGCAGCACCACGAAATGCCGCTCGACCTTTCCGTCCGCGTCGCGGATCACCACGTTACGGTAGCCGGCAAGCGCGATCGGCATCACCTCCATCGAGGTCTCCTCCATGACCTCGCGCACCACGGCCTCGTGAAGCGTCTCGCCGATCTCGACGACGCCGCCGGGCAGCGTATAGACGCCGGTGACCGGCGGGCGCGTGCGCTTCACCAGCAGCACCTGGCCGGCGCGGAAGATCGCGGCTGAGACGGCGAGGAAGGGACGTCGGGGATAGGCTCTGGGATCGTCGGTCACGATGTGCTTGTAGGCTAAGCTGCGTGCCTTCTGCAACGCGCCTTGTGCCCCGGACGCGGTGCAAAGCGAAGCATTGCACCGCAGAGCCGGGGCCGTTCCAAATGCTGGAACGGTCCCGGTCCAGTTGGGAAATCGGCATGTGCGGACGCTACGCCATCACCTCGACGCCGGAAGCGATCCGGCAGTTGCTCGGCTACCTGGAGCAGCCGAACTTCCCGCCGCGCTACAACGTCGCCCCGACGCAGCCGATCCCGATCGTGCGGCTGGAGCAGGGCGCGCGCCGCTTCGCGCTGGTGCGCTGGGGCCTGATCCCGGCATGGGTCGAGGATCCAAGGACCTTCTCGCTGGTGATCAACGCACGCGGCGACAATGTTCTCTCCAAGCCCGCGTTCCGCAACGCCATGCGCTACCGCCGCTGCCTCATTCCCGCCGACGGCTTCTACGAATGGCAGGAGATCGGCGGCGGCCCGCGGCGTCCGTTCTACGTTCACGCTAAGGACGGCGCGCCGTTCGCCTTTGCCGGACTGTGGGAGGTGTGGAGCGGACCGAACGGCGAGGAGATGGAGACCGCGGCGATCGTCACCACCGACGCTAACCGCGCGCTGCGGCCGATCCATCCGCGCATGCCGGTGATCCTTGCGCCGGAGGCGTACGACCTGTGGCTCGACTGCCGCAACGTCGATGCCGAAACCGCGGCCGCGCTGATCGCGCCGCCGCCGGAGGATTTGCTCGAGGCCTATCCGGTGTCAATGGCGGTGAACCGTCATGCGAATGACGATGCGAGCTTGATCGCACCGGTAACGGAGGAGCAGGCGAAGGCGGAGGGAGACAGAGGCGCAAGCGGCATCGCCCGAGCCAAAACCCGCCAAGCCGGCGAAGCGCAACAAGGACGACCAGCAGCCGTCCCTGTTTTGAATTGCTGACGGATCGGCGCGATCTCACCCCGCCCTCATCCTGAGGAGGCGCGAAGCGCCGTCTCGAAGGACGAGGGCGGCCCGCATGGTTCGAGACGCGCAGCTTCGCTGCGCTCCTCACCATGAGGGCCGGGAGAGATTTGGCCCGCAGCATCCAAGCATCCGATCGTGCATTCGAGTCTAATCATCTCCTTTAGCCAACGCTCCGCCGCCCGTATTCTTGTGTCGGCGCCGGATCCACCCTCGTCTGTTCCTTCTGTTTCCTCTCCTCAAGGCGAGGGGAGAGGAGCGCCCGCCGTTCATCCGGCCCTCGTCCAGCCATTGAAGGCAGACCCCAGTAGTGGGCCGGCGTAGCGGTTGCGCTTGCGCAAACTGGTACACTTGTTTGCGCTGACCCGGGGCCTCTCGAGTGCCCGGCTGACGAGGCCGGACCCACCGATCTCGGGTTTACCCGAGATCGGCACTTGAGGATGCGCAAGTCGGGCAAGCCCGACTTGCGTGGCGCCGCACCCCGCTCCATCAACTGGCGTCACCGGTTGACGCCCCTCGATGAGCGAGGCGGGAAGGGATTATACGGGAGGTTTGTGGGGCGGGGATAAGATTCCTAATATTCTATATGCCATTGGCAAAGCTGCATATTCAGCGGTCGTCACCGCGAAGGCGGGGACCATAACCCCTGTTCACCGCTGTTCTCGCAATGATCGCACGGCTGCGGATTACTGGATTCCGGCCCTCGCTCCGCTCGGCCGGAATGACGGACACTGGAATTTTCGACGTTATGCGCTACATTGTAGCCCAAGGAGAATGTCCCCATGCCCGCCAATTCCATTGTCCGCGCCCGTATCGACAAGCGCGTCAAGGACGAAGCCGCTGCGGTGCTCGCCGCCGTGGGCCTGACCGTGTCCGATGCCTTCCGGCTGATGATGGTGCGCATCGCTAACGACAAGGCGCTGCCGTTCGAGCCGCTCGTGCCCAATGCCAAGACGATCGAGGCGATGAAGGCGGCGCGCCGCGGCGAGCTTGTCACCGTCGGCAGCGCGAAGGACCTGCTGGCGGATTTGAATGCGGACGATTAGGCGCACCAATCAATTCAAGCGCGATTACAAACGCGAGAAGTCCGGCCGGCACGGCCGCAGGCTCGACGCTATGCTGCTGGAAGCGGTCGGCATGCTTGCGGCGGACCAACCGCTGCCGCGACGCTTCTTCGATCATCCGTTGTCCGGCGAATGGAGTGATCACCGCGACTGCCACATCCGGCCGACCTCGTGCTGATCTATCGCAAGCCGGATGACGAGAGTCTGGAACTCGTGCGGCTCGGGTCGCATAGCGAGCTTGGGTTTTGATGGGGTAGCTTGAAACGCAACGAAGCCGAATCAATTCTTCATACAAGCTAGGGATTCCCACTACCGTTAGCGGCTTGGACGTGCTCAGCCATGATGCGAGCGATAGAATCAGGCGTGACTCCAAACTGATCGGTGTAGTCCTTCAGCGCTTTTGCCAGACTATATGCCGCGACGAAATCTCCTGCCCATGCCAATGCTAATTGATCCTGAATTACGTTGACCTTCTGACGCAAGCCCGAGATTGCGATTCCAAAATCACGCGCAAAAACCTCAGGTACTTGCCCGATGGTCGGAAGAACCTGAAGATCGCTTTGTTCTCCCCCGCGTGATAGCAAGGCATCTCCCAGGAGTACTGGGTGGTTCTTGTAAGAGAATCCAGCAATAATCGTCATTGCTGCCAACCTGCACGGCCCATGGTTCGAGACGCCCGCCTTCGCGGCGCTTCGGCGGGCTCCTCACCATGAGGCCGGGAGAGGCTGTGCCGCCGTCGTCCCCACGAAGGCGGGGACCCAGTAGCCACTGGCGTTTCGGCAGGAACCGCAGCGTCACGGCGTACTGGATTCCGGCTCTCGCACTTTGCGCTCGGCCGGAATGACAGCAGAGAAGCCGCTACGAAGCCGCGTCTCACGGCTCGCCCCCTACAACACCTTCCCCGGATTCAATATCCCCTTCGGGTCCAGCGTCCGCTTCAGCGTGCGCATCAAATCATACGCCACCGGGTCCTTCACCTTCGGCAGGTAGTCGCGCTTGACGATGCCGACGCCGTGCTCGGCGGAGATCGAGCCGCCGTATTTGCGCACAATGCCGAACACAAGCTTCGCGCTGGTTCCAATCTATCGGCTCCGATCCTCCACCGGCAGCGATCGAATGCGAATGCGGCCCTCTTCCAGCACGGCCACGCAGCCGTCGTGCAATGAGCCTTCCATTGTCGCAAGATTCGCCAGGAGCAGCGCGAGTTGCCGTTCCGGCCTTCGATCTGTTCCGCGCCTGAACAGGATGACCGAGGGTTTTCGAGCCGCTCGCAGTGCGAGCAGCGCACCGAAATCGGTGTCCGCCGAGATCACGATGCGGTCCTGCTCCTTGGCCAGGGCCATGATTCGGTCGTCGTCGGCTGACTGCAGCGCGTAATCGCGCACGTGAGCGGCATCATGACCGCTCTGCCGTAGTCCTTCCGCAAGGACCGGAGACAGTGCGGCGTCAACAAGAAATCTCACGGAACCGACAACGGCAGCTCACGCTCACGCACCGCCTCTGCTGCGTAGCGCAGCGCCTCGTGAATGTCATCCCGCTCCAGGTCGGGATAAGCCGCCAGAATGTCCGCCTCGGTCATTCCATCGGCGACCATGCCGACGACGGTCGCCACCGGAATCCGCAATCCGCGGATGCACGGGACGCCGCCCATCTGGTTCGCCTTGGCGGTGATGCGGGTGAATATCATTGAGAAATTATGCCTCAGGAACTGCTGCTCCGCCAGAGGTACGCCGCTTGCTGTGGTCTGCGTTCCGCTCTCATCCTGAGGAGGCTGCGAAGCAGCCGTCTCGAAGGATCGAGGGCGGCCATGGTTCGAGACGCCCGCCTTCGCTACGCTTCGGCGGGCTCCTCACCATGAGGCCGGGAGAGGTTACGGCTCGCCCCCTACAACACCTTCCCCGGATTCAATATCCCCTTCGGGTCCAGCGTCCGCTTCAGCGTGCGCATCAAATCAAACGCCACCGGGTCCTTCACCTTCGGCAGGTAGTCGCGCTTGACGATGCCGACGCCGTGCTCGGCGGAGATCGAGCCGCCGTATTTGCGCACAATGCCGAACACGAGATCGTTGACCTCGTCCCAGCGCTTGAGGAATTCCGCCTTGTCGGCGCCCTCCGGCTGCGTCACGTTGTAGTGGATATTGCCGTCGCCGAGATGGCCGAACGGCATCGGCCGTGCGCCCGGGATGAGCTTCACCACCGCGGTGTTCGCCTCGGCGATGAAGGCCGGCACGCTCGCCACCGGCACCGAGACGTCGTGCTTGATCGAGCCGCCGAGGTGGCGGACCAGCTCGCCGAACATCTCGCGGATGCGCCAGAACGCCTTGGCCTGCTCCAGCGTGTCGGCGATGGTGGCGTCGCTGACGAGGTCCTGCTCCGCGCCTTCGGCAAGGATCGCTTCGATCGTCTCGCGCAAGCCCGTACGCGCCTGCGACGACAGCTCGATCAGCACGTACCAGGGATGCTTGGAACCGAGCGGGTCGCGCAGGTTGGGGCCGAACTTGAGCACGGCGTCGACGCCCTCGCGCAGCATCAGCTCGAAGCTCGTCACGCCGCCGGCGGTGCGCTCGGTCGCAAGCGTCAAGAGCTTGAGCGCATGCTCGGGCGAGGGCACGCCGGCGAACGCGGTCTCCATCGACTTCGGCCGCGGCACGAGGCGCAGCACGGCGGCGGTGATGATGCCGAGCGTGCCTTCGGCGCCGATGAACAGGTTCTTGAGGTCGTAGCCGGTGTTGTCCTTCTTGAGCTTGTTGAGGTTGTTGAGGAGCCGCCCGTCGGCGAGCACCACCTCGAGCCCGAGCGCATGCGAGCGGGCGATGCCGTGCGCCAGCGCCGCGGTGCCGCCGGCATTGGTGGAGAGATTGCCGCCGATGGTGCAGGTGCCCTCCGACGGCAGGAGCTGCGGATAGAGCCGGTCGACCTCGGCGGCGGCCTCGCGCGTGCGCATCAGCGTGACGCCGGCCTCCGCCGTGATGGTGTTCGACACCGGATCGACCTCGCGGATCTTGTCCAGCCGGGTGAGTGACACCACGATCTCGCCGTGATGCGGTACGCCGCCACCGACCAGGCCGGTGTTGCCGCCTTGCGGCACGATCGGCGTCGCGGTCTCATTGGCGAGGCGCACGATCGCCTGCACCTCGGCGACCGAGCCGGGCCGCAGCACCAGCGGCGACGTGCATGTCCACATGTCGCGCTGCTCGACGAGATACGGCGCCTGCGCTTCCGGATCGGTAATCGCGAAACGCGCGCCGACGATCTTCGCGAAGCGGGCGAGGAGGTCGGGGGAGAGAGCGGCGGGAGGACGGATGTGCTCGTTCATGGGGACATCTTAGAGGATGAGCGCTGGGACGGAAACTTTGCAGTTTGTGTCCCGGGCGCTGCGCGGCATGAAATGACGCGCTGCAGACCCGGGACCCCGGTTTTTTTCGGTGGCACCAAACCGGGACCCCGGATCAGCGATGCAGCCGTAGCGCGTCGAAGACGCGCGTGAACGCGCTTTGTGGCATGCAGCATCGCGTCCGGGGAACGGACGGCTATGCTCCCCTAGGCGCCGCCGCGCGCGCGAGCCGGTCGTTGATGGCTTCGCCTAGGCCCGCGTGCGGGATCGGCATGACGGCAATGCCCGCGACGCCGGGGCGGTCCAGCGTCCGGAGGTGGGCGAACAGGTTCGCGGCGGCCTCGGTGAGGTCGCCCGTGGCGGAGAGGTTGAGCGCGGCCGCCGCCTCCCCGGCGCCCGGCGGCAGCTTAGGACCGAATGCCAGCAGCGCCTCGCCGTCGCGGACATCGTTGGCGTCGAGCCGCAGCCGCGCCGCCGTGGCATAATGCGAGGCAAGCATCCCCGGCGCGACCGGGCCGGCATCGCGTGCCGGCGGCTCCATCAATGGACGGCCGAGCACCGCCTCGATCGCCTCGCGCGGCAGGCCGCCCGGACGAAGCAGGACCGGGTCGCCGACGCACGAGACGATGGTGGACTCCACGCCGACCAGCGTGGGACCACCGTCGACGATCAGGTCGACGCGCCCGCCAAGATCGTTGAGCACATGCGCGGCCGCCGTCGGCGATACATGCCCCGACCGGTTCGCCGACGGCGCCACGATCGGCCCGCCGAATGCGGCGAGAATCGCCTGTGCCACGGGCGAATCCGGCACCCGCATGGCGATGCTGTCGAGCCCGGCGGTGGCCAGCGCGGCGACCGCGCAGTTTTTCGCCTTCGGCAGCACCAGCGTCAACGGGCCCGGCCAGAAGGCGGCCGCCAGCCGCTCGGCCGCGGCGTCGAACAGCGCCAGCCGGCGCGCCGCCGCGGGACTGGTCACGTGCGCAATCAATGGGTTAAACGAGGGCCGCCCCTTCGCCTCATAGAGCCGCGCGATCGCCCGGCTGTTGCTCGCGTCGGCGCCGAGCCCGTAGACCGTCTCGGTGGGAAAGGCGACCAGTCCCCCGGCCGCAAGGCAGCGAGCGGCGGCCGCGGCAGCGTCCGTGCCGGCTTGCATCACACGGGTGGCGGTCTTTGTCGTCATCGGCTCTCGTATTCGCGCCGCGCTTGCGGCTCCAGGACGCGGCCGTTATAAGACCGGCTCCGCGCGCGGCCTAATTGCGCGTTTGTCGGAGTGTAGCGCAGTCTGGTAGCGCACCTCGTTCGGGACGAGGGGGTCGCAGGTTCAAATCCTGCCACTCCGACCATTCCTTGGCCAAAAATCGCCTTGACCACCTGAAATGCTGATGCCGTCAATGGCTGGGCAATCGACACCCCGTGCCTTGGCGCCGTGCATCTTGACGACCTGTTCCATACGCTTGATATGGCTTTTCGTTTCATCCAGGTGGGCTTCGAAACCCTGTTTCAGCTGCGGCTCGGTCGCCTGTTCGATCATCTCGCAAAACGCCTTCGCGATCTGCTGCTCAGCGTCGTAGATGTCACGCATGTGCACGAACACACCATCCTTGGTTTGGATATCCTTGGAAAACAGGAGCCCATGATGGTTCCTTTCCTGGTCGGAAGTTGCAGAGATTATATTGGAAGAGGGCGCAGACCGAATGTCGTTTCGGCCCCTGCGCGTGAGAACAGACGGCCACGAGGCTGGTTCTCCGCCATGGGTGGCCGTCGTATCCATATTTTTCCGCTTGCCTTCACGGCCACGTGACGGCACGTTTGCGCTTGGCGGGGATTTCGGCCGAAGGAGGATCGCATGCCGCGCGCCGGCAAGGCGACATTGGCGAGCCGCATCGCGCGCCGTAGCATCCCGCAGGACATCGTACGCGATCTCGATGCCGCCCTTTTCCGAACGGACGCGGACCGGGAAGCGGAGCCAAAGAGTATTCAAAAGGCCAATCAGCCCACGACGGCCAGTCGACCGTATTATGGTCGTTTCGCAGTTTGGGCTGTGTCATGAGCGAGGCAATCTATTCCCCTGCACCGATCGACGCCGAAGCCTCGGAAGCGATGGGAGCAGCGTTCGAAACGGCCTGGGCATATTTGTGTTCGTCCGGAGAGCGCCTTTCCGCGCAGCAGGCATGCGATGCACGAATCCACCTCGCACGCGTGATTCTCGACCAGGTTCACTGCGGCGAACGGGATCCCTCCAGGCTGAGCGAGCACGCCCTTGCATCGCTGGACTCGCCCGGCATGACCCGAGCGAGCCTCCTACCCCAGCTATAGTGCGACGTACGTCCTTGCCGCTGGATGGGAGCGGCTTGCTCCCATGGCCTGCTTGCGGGCTCTTATCAGAAAGAGCCGGAATTTCAGCTCTTTGCTCCTTTGCCGAAAAATCCGACCTGCAAAATCCTCCATTCGGGCTTTAGGCTTGGTGGCGGGCGGCGCATGATCCATCGTCTCGTTGGCTGCCCGCCTCACTCAAAAAATGTGGCCTAACCAGGAGCGTTTCGTGCCGATCACCCCATATTCAGTCGAAGCGGTTACTGATTCTGCGGCGGCACAGACCGGGAACCTGGCTAGTGTCGCGATTCGGAAGTTCGCTTGAGTTTTGCAACCCGCTCCGGAACGAACTTCCGAATCAAGGCGCCATTAGCAACTTTATGAATCTAGTGTGGCTTTGGATTTGAAGTTCATGCGATGAGCCTGCCGCAACGAGGAGGGCAGGAGCTTCAAATCCACCACAGTAGCGTCCGCCACGATCGGAGGTCCGATGTCTGAATGCCTGCACTGCGACATCAATCAACTGGTGCAAGAGCGCATGGAGGGCGGCGAAGTGGACCTGGCCGATCTGACCTCGATGATCGCCGAATCCCTCACCGACCTGATTCTGATCGCGCCGGAAATCGACCAAGCTAAGCTGCTGGCCGACGCGGTCGCGCAAATCGGGCAGACCTATCTCGAAAAGAGCGGAGCCGTCGAGGGCGACCCGTCTCGCGCGACGCATTAGCCGCGCTGTGGCGGCTCACATCGAGTCTGCGCGCCCCCCGGCATCTCCTGCCCGATACATGCGCTGGGGCGAACAGCAAGCCGGCGATCATGGCGCTTGTGCTTCCTCGGTGACGATTCGGACGCCGAACTGCGCGAAGCGTGCGATGGCTGCGTCTGGCGGTACGAGCGTTTCGGGCAGATGCAGGCCGCCTGCGGCCGGAGGTTGGCCGTCGAGGCCGAGCACGCGCTCGGTCGCGACCAGCACGCCGAGCGCCGTGAGATGGGCAAGGCCATTCGGATCGGAGATGACCGTCCGGCGCCTGCCCGGCGCACCGGATACCAGGATGCCTTCGATGTCGATGGTGGCGTCGCTGGAAGCTCGGTTGCCACCGCGCGTGCCGAGGGAGTCGCCCTGAACCATGTCGAGCCGGACATTGGCGGCACCGGTGATCGCCGCCAGGCTCGGCACGTCGAGCAGGCCTGTCGGGTAGCCTTGCAACGCTTGCGTACCGGACATGTGGACGGGCCTCGCGTTCTGCGGACCATCGACCCATGACCATTTTCCGCCGACGCGCAGGAGCGCGCGGCTGGTCAGGCTTTCTGCGTCGCCGGCCGTCATCGGGCCGACCGGGTCGCGAACGTCGTAAAGCGCCGCCACTTCGATCGAGTCGACGCGGCTGAAACCCTCTGCGGCCTTTTGTGCGACGATCGTCGCCACGCCGGCTGCGCAGTGGCCCAGCAAGACGATCGGACGCATCGGGGGCGATCGCAACGCGGCAAAGGCGATCGGCGCGACGTCCTCGGCCTTGGTCGTGATGCCGATATGCGCGATGCTGTGTGTCAGAGCCGCGTGGACGAGCGCGTTGGCGGGGTCGTACAGGGCCGCCATGATGAGGTCGACCGGGCCGATGTGACCCAGGGGATCTGCAACGTCCACATCGAGATAGGTAGTGCCGGCGCCGCCCAGTTCCTGCGCGAGCGCCGCCCCTTTTTCGGGATTTCGTCCGGCAAGGACGATCTCGACGTCCTTGCTGATCGTCCTGATGTGCCGGGCGATTGCACCGCCGACGAGCCCGTATCCGCCTGCGATGAGAATGCGTGATGGCATGTTCGCTCTCCTTTGAACCGGAAGCGGCAAGTGCCGCTTTCCGTATTGCTTTACACGCGTAAAGTAGCCTATGACTTTACACGTGTCAAGTCGGAGGATTCGATGCCTGTTGCAGCCCAGAGCACGCCACCAGACACCCGCGAGCGTATCCTTGCGGCAACCTGGACGCTGGTGGAGGAAAGCCAGGACCTGAAGGTCCGCATCGCCGACATCGCGGCGGCGGCCGGCGTATCCCGTCAGGCGGTCTATCTGCACTTCGGAAACCGCGCCAATCTGCTGCTGGCGGCCGTGCAGTACCGCGACATGACGAGCCCCACCGCGGGTATCGCGCGGGCCGCCGAGACCGACCCCATTCCCGGGGCGCTGGCGACCTTCGTCGAGACCTGGTTCGCGCACATCCCGCGCATCCAGCCGGTCGCCCGCCTGCTGTCGGCGGCGTCGCAGACCGATCCCGAGGCGCGGGTGGCCTGGGACGACCGGATGGCGCTGCTGCGCCGGCTGAGCTTCGCCCTAGCGAAGCGCCTGGCGGACGGTGGCGTGCTCAAGCCCGAGTGGACCCCCGGGCAGGCCGCGGACTGGATTTGGCACCGCACCCACCTCGACGGCTGGCGGCATCTCGTCGGCGAATGCGGCTGGGACGCGGCGGACTATCGGCGGTGCGTCTGCACGTCGCTGGAGCGGGATCTGTTGAAGACGAAGTGATCAATGATGCGCGCCGCCCGCAGGTGATGACTTGTCGCGCCCCGCGGGCCGTGCCGCATGTGGCAGCACGGTCGGCAACCCCGCCGCCGCACGCCCGACCGCACCGGCAACACCGAACACATCCTCGAGTATCGCATCGGTGATCGTCTCGCTCGGCGGCCCGTCGCCGGCGATGTGGCCGCGATCGAGCACGATCACGCGCTCGGCGAACAGCGCCGCGAGGTTGAGGTCGTGCAGGATGGCGACGACCGTGACGCCGCGCGCCGCGCAGCGCCGGGCGATCTCTAGAACGTCGAGCTGGTGGCGCAGATCGAGGCTCGCGGTCGGCTCGTCGAGCAGCAGCACGCCCGGCCCTTGCGCCGCCTCTCCGCAGGCGACCTGAACGAGGATGCGCGCGAACTGCGCACGCTGCTGCTCCCCGCCGGACAGCGTCATGATGATGCGGTCGCGAAAACCTTCGAGATCGACCTCCGCCAGCGCCGCCTCGACGAGCGCCGCGACAGCAGGCCCAGCGCGTTCGCCGGCGCCCATCCGCACGATGTCGGCGACCGTGAACGGAAACGCCACGGAGATACTTTGCGACAGCACCGCCCGGTGCAAGGCAAGCGCGCCCGCGGAATAGGAGGATATCCGCCGGCCCTTGAGCCGCACGGTTCCGGACGACGGCTTGAGCTCGCCGGCTAGCGTGCGCAACAGGGTTGATTTGCCGGCGCCGTTCGGCCCGACCACCGCAACGGTCGTGCCCGCTTCGAGCGACAGCGACACATCATGCAGCAGCGTGCTGGCTCCGATCCGCACGGAGATCGCGCTGGCTTCCACCGCAGGCATCAAAGGCCGAGCAGGCTGCGCTGCTTGAGCAGCAGGCCGAGGAAGAACGGCGCGCCGATCAGCGCGGTGACGATGCCGATCGGCAGTTCCGCCGGCGCCGCGATCACTCGCGCCACAGTGTCTGCGACGAGCAGCAGCGCGCCGCCGAACAGGACCGACGCCGGCAGCAGCAGCCGGTGGCCGGGGCCGATCGACAGCCGCAGCAGGTGCGGCACAATGATGCCGACGAAGCCGATCACACCTGACACGGACACGGCGGCGCCGGTCGCGGCGGCGACCAGCACGATGCCGATGAGCTTCAGCCGCTCCACCGAGATGCCGCCGTAGAACGCCTCGGCTTCGCCGAGCACCAGCAGGTCGAGGCCGCGGGCAACGAACGGCAGCGCGATCACGATTACCGCCAGGAACGGCGCCGTCGCCTCGACTTTCGCCCAGGTCGCCCCGCCGAGCGATCCCAGCATCCAGAAAGTGATGTCGCGGAGCTGGCGGTCGTCGGCGAGGAAGACCAGGAGGCCGATCCCCGCGCCCGCCAGCGCTGCGATGGCGAGGCCGCCGAGCAGGAAGGTCGCGATCGAGGTGCGGCCCTCGCGGGTGGCGAAGCGATAGAGAAGGGTGGTCGTGATCAACGAGCCGATGAAGGCGGCGAACGGCAGCACCGCGACCGGCAGCGTGACGCCCGACGCCGCAAGCAGCCGGTCGCCGAGCACAATGGTCGCTGCCGCCGCGAGCGCACCGCCGCTCGACACGCCGACCAGGCCGGGATCGGCAAGCGGGTTGCGGAACAGCCCCTGCATGATGGTGCCGGCCGCGGCGAGCAACCCGCCGATCACCACGGCGAGTACGATACGCGGCAGCCGGATCGACCACAGCACGAGGCCATCGCGGCCGACGAACGCCGGGTCACCGGCCGTGACGCCGAGCGCGGCCATGAGCCGCCCGAACGGAATGCCGGCTGCTCCGATCGTCGCCGCGACCATGGCGATAGCGATCAGGAGCGTACCGAGGATGCCGAACACGGCGACCGGCCGTCCCAGCGCGGCCGGCCAATGCCCGCCCGCCCGCAGCCCCGCGAGCGAGGATGCGCTCATCGGCAGGCCTCGCCCGGCGCAGCGCCGCGCTCGGACGGAAACGCATCCCTGCCGACATCCGGATAGAGCGACGTCGCAAGATCGCGCGCGGCGAGCGCCGTGCGCGGGCCGAAGCCGAGAAGATACAGACCATTCATGCTGATGAAGCGGTGCTCCTGCGCCGCCGGCGTCAACGCGAAGGCCGGATGCTGGAACACCGTCTTGGCATCGAGCGGATGGGAGTCGCGCTGCATCACCAGCACCGCGTCGGGCCGGGCGGCAATGACCGCCTCGTCGTTGACGAGCTTGTAGCCCTCGTAGGCCGTGATGGCGTTGGCGGCGCCGGCAAGCCGGATCACGCCGTCGGCCGCGGTCGCGCGCCCCGCCACCATCGGCCGTCCATTCATGAAGGAGAGGAGAAACATCACGTTGAGCGGCTTCTCAATGCGGCCGCGCACCCGCGTGAGCGCAGCAAGGTCGGCCTGCACCGCCTTGGCGAGACAGGCGGCGCGCGCGGATGCGTCGACGGCTGCGGCGATCACCTCGATCTTGTTGACAATACCCTCGCCGGTGAACCGGTCGGGCACGGTCACGTAAGGAACGCTCGCCGCCTTCAGCACGGCAATCGTCTCCTTCGGCCCCGAACCCTCGGTGGCGAGGATCATCGACGGGTTGAGACCGAGAACGCCTTCCGGCGACAGCGCGCGCATGTAGCCGACATTCGGCTTCTCCTTGAGCGCCTGCTCCGGGTAGATGCTCGTGGAATCCACCGCGACGACGCGCCGAGCGAGCCCCAGGGAATAGAGGATCTCGGTGACGGCGCCGCCGATCGAGACGATCCGCTCCGCATTCCCGGCCATGGCGCCGGTGGCAGGCGTCGCCAGTGCCGTCGCCGCCGTGAGGACGGCACCTAAAGCAGTAGGCAAGGCGCGCGACGACGACCGCATGACAGGCCTCATTTCGTCAGGATCAGCTTGTTTTGTGCCGTGAGCCGCAGCCGGTACATGTCGCTGCCGTGACCGATGATGATCTCGCGCGCGCCGACAAAGAGATCGCGGCTGTCGATCCGGTCCCCGACGACCGCGATCGTCCGTTCTGCCGGGGGCATCGCGCGGGAGCTATTCTCCAATCTGTCGCGCTTTTCTTCCCCTTTTGAAGTATTCGTCATCATGCAGTCCAGGTAAATCTTAGCTCGACTTCTATCCTTAGAGTCATTTTAAACTGCTTCATCTGTAGTTTAGAGCCATTTAAACCTGTATTTTCTTCGCTTGACGTGCCTAATACAAATGCCTACCAAAGGCAACACTTGCTACGCCGTGCTCCTGCGGCGTCGCGTAGCCAGCAAGCCGCCGCCGCGTTGCGGCCGCCCGCCAGCCAACCAAACTGAACAAAAAATCTTGGGTTGGGGGTCGTCATGCTTTGCCGGCGTTGGGGCGCGCGCGCGTTGGTCGTCTTGAGTTCAGGGCTGGTGCTGAGTCTCGGCTCCGCGTCTCCCGGAACGGCACAAGATGAGCAGGTGCTCGATCCGATCACGGTTCTCGGGACAAAAACCGAGGAGAAGGCGATTGATACGCTCGCTCCCGTCAGCACGGTGCGCGAGGAGCAGATGCAGCAGATCATGCCGACGCGCACCTCCGATATCTTCTTCGGTGTGCCGGGCGTCTCATTCCAGCAACGGGCCGACGAGCCGGGGACCTCGATCAATATTCGCGGGCTGCAGGACTTCGGGCGCGTCAATGTTCTGATCGACGGCGCGCGGCAGAACTTCCAGCGCTCCGGCCACAACGCCAACGGCGCCTTCTACCTCGATCCGGAACTGCTCGGCGCGGTCGACGTCGTGCGCGGGCCCGTCGCCAACATCTTCGGCTCGGGCGCGATCGGCGGCGTAGTGTCGTTCCGCACCAAGGACGTCGACGATATCCTCAAGCCGGGCGAGCGCTGGGGCGGCGTCGTTCACGGCATGGTGGGTTCCAACACATCGCAGTGGTTGACCTCGGCGATCGCCGCGGCGCGGGTCGGCCAGAACGTCGACGTTCTCGTAGGCGGAACCTATCGCGACAACTCTGCCTATAGGGCCGGTACCGAGGGAACGCAGCCGATCGGCGCGTTGACGGGCCCGGGCCAGGAAGTGTTCAATTCCGGCTCGGAAGTCGAGACCGGCATGGCCAAGGTCACCGTGCGGCCGGCCGACGGACACTCGGTCCGGATCACCGGCCTCACCTACAATTCGGACTACAACACCGGCCAGCCCGGCGCGACGCTCTTCGACACCAACGCGCAGCAGCACCTCGTCACCGGCGGCTGGCGCTATTCGCGCCCCGACGACAAGTTGTTCGACTTCGACGGCAATGTGTATTGGACGCGCACCGTCAACGACCAGACCAAGACCTGCTGCACAAACAACGCCAGCACCGGCCCGCTCGGAAGCAAGCGCAGTTTCGCCGTGGATACGACCGGCTTCGATCTCAACAATACCAGCCGGTTCGACATTGGCATCATCCGTAATGCGATCACTTACGGTGTGGATGCGTTCTTCGACGAGGTCACGGTTGCCGATCCGACCGGCACCGGCGACCTGTTCACGCCGAACGGCAATCGCAGCGTGGCCGGCGGTTTCGTGCAGTGGAAAGCCGAATTCGGCACCTTGGCCGAGGTCATCGGCGGGGTGCGCTACGACAGCTATCGGCTCGAAGGCGGAGGCGTGACCAGCGAAGGCGACCGCATCTCCCCGAAGATCACTGTCGGCATCAAGCCGCTGCCGGGGATCACGGTATATGGCACCTATGCCGAAGGCTATCGCGCCCCGGCGGTGACCGAGACGCTTATCACCGGCCTGCATCCGGTCACCTTCGCCGACTTCTTTTTCCTGCCCAATCCCGGGTTGCGGCCGGAGGTCGGCAAGACGCTCGAGGCCGGCGTCAACGTAAAGTTCGACAACGCATTCATTGCCGGGGACCGGCTACGGGCGAAAGTCAACGTGTTCCAAAATGATGTGACCGATTACATCGACCTCGTGCCGTTGAATACCGGACAGGTCGGTGGCGGCGGCGTTGTCTGCACCTACGTCGGTGTCTTCCCGTTCAACCCTGATTGCTTCCAGTACCAGAACATCGCGCAGGCCCGCATCGAAGGCGTGGAATTCGAGGGTATGTACGATGCCGGGCGCTGGTTCCTCGGCCTCTCCGCGTCTCGCATCGACGGCAGGGATGTGACGGCGGGAGGCCCGCTGCTGACCGTTCCGCCGGCTCAGTTCACCGCCACAGTCGGCGCCCGGTTCCTCGACCGCAAGCTGGAGCTGGCTTTGCGCTGGGCATCCGTCGCGGCGAAGCGTGATGTTCCTGCCGGCGCGCTTCCGACCGACTCCTACGATCTCGTGCATCTCTACGCCGGCTATAAGATCAATCCCGATACGGTCGCCGCGCTCTCGGTCGAGAACCTGTTCGACAAGTACTACTTCAGCTACCTGGACGCACAGACCGCGCGCATTCCGGCCCGCGGGTTGACGGTCAAGGGCTCGCTGCGCATTCGCTTCAGCGACAAGACAATCAACGGGTGACGTAACGCATGCAGGTGCGAGCGGTCGACATTGTGTTGAACCCGGGCGGTGTCGATCGTCGCCGCCCGGCCGGCAATGTCGTTCCGTTCCTGCGCCCCGACGCGGAGGTCGGGCGCGCCACCATCGGCGGGATTGATCGCGACGCCCGGCCGGCGCCGATTTCAGCGGTACCGTTCTCGCGCGGACGGCTCGCCAGCTTCGTCATCGTGTCGCTGGCGTTTCATGCCGTCGTCTTCGCCGCCTTCCAGCGCGAAGCGCCGCCCCTGTCCAGCGTCGGTGTTCAGTCGATCTCGGTCGAAATCGTGCTCGGCACCAATGCGGCCGCGGGCCTCGCCGAGAAGCCTATCCAGGCTGATGCGGCGATCAGCGCCGCGTCTGCGCAGGGGGAGGCCCCGGACCTGGTCAAGCCAGAGACCGCGCGTCAGGAGATCAAGACCGCCGAAGTCGCGACGCCGGTCGAGCCCGTGCAGGCGCCGGTCGCGGTCAAGCCGGAGCAGACGCCGCCGCCGAGCCGGGAGGTGGCGGAGGCAAGGCCGGCGGAACAGCAGACGGACAGCGAGAGTCCGTCCGCGGAGGTCGCCGCCGCCGAGCCGGAAGCGGCGACCGAACCGCCGCAAGCTGCCGTCGGCGAACTGCAAGTGCCCGTCGCCGAAGCCCCGAAGCCGGCGGTCGAATCGGCGAAGCCGGTGGCCGAGCCGCTTCCGACGACCGCCGAGACGCCGACAGTCGTTGAGACGGTGACGGTGCCGCCGCGCCGTCCGCGGCCGATCGTGCGCCGCCAGCGCAACCGGAGGGGCGAGGATGCCCGAACGCGCCGGAGCCGCACATCGTCGGCGTCGGTCGCATCGAGCGGAATCGGCCGCGGCCGTTCCGATGCGATCAGCAACTATCGCGGGCTGGTGGCATCGCAGCTTGCGCGCAACAAGCATTTCCCGCCCGATGCGCGCCGCAACGGCGACGAAGGCAGGGCGGTCGTGGCGTTCACCATCAATTCGGGCGGGGGCGTGTCGCGGGTTGCCCTGGTGCGCGGCACCGGCGTTGCGACCCTCGACCGCGAGGCGCAGGCCATGGTGCACCGCGCCTCCCCGTTCCCGCCGCCGCCGTCGCAGCAGTCCATGCGCTTTACCGTGCCGGTCAGCTTCAATATTCAATGACCGCACCAACATGCCAGCCACCAGCAAGCCAACGAAAAGTCAGGAGACAAGCACCATGTTCATTGCCATGAACCGCTTCAAGGTGAAGAAGGGATCGGAAACCGCGTTCGAGCAGGTCTGGCTCGGCCGCGACAGCTACCTCGACCGCATGCCGGGCTTTGTCGAGTTCCACCTGCTCAAGGGCCCGGAAGCGGAGGACCACACGCTGTACTCCTCGCATACCGTGTGGGCGAGCAAGGCGGAGTTCGAGGCTTGGACCAAATCGGAGGAATTCCGCCGCGCGCATGCCCGCGCCGGCAACACCACCACGGGGCCGCTCTACCTCGAGCATCCCAAGTTCGAGGGCTTCGAAGTGCGCCAGACGTTGAAGGCCGCCGAGCCGGCGACCGCCTGAGCATCCCGTGCCCCGGACGCGGTGCGATGCACCGCAGAGCCGGGGACCGTTCCGGATGCTGAGCTTTGGAAGGGTCCCGGTTCTGCAGCGCACCGTTGCACGCTGCGCCGCGCCCGGGACACCGGAGGCTGCCTACGGCTGTGTCACGATCAGCGGCTTCACCTCGGTCAATTCCTCCATCGCCTTGAGCGCGTCGCCGGTCCGGCTGAGCGGGTATGAGTTCGAGATCAGCTTGCCGAAGTCGAATTTGTCCGCGCGCGTTGCGACAAATTGAATGGCCTGGTGGAAGTGGCGCGCTTCGGCCATCACGGTCGAGAGAATCTGCACGCCGCGGAACAAGAGGTTCTGCTGCACCGTCATCGGCGCCGGCCCGCCGACCGCCACCTGCACCAGCTTGCCGCCGGTGCGCGTCATCCGCAGCGCCTCGGTGAACGAGCCGGCGGTGGCGCAATTGACCACCACGTCGGCGCCGCGCCCGCCGGTCTGCTCGCGCACCCAGGCGATGCGTGCCTCGGCGTCGGGCATATCGGCGATATCGAGCGCCGCGTCGGCGCCCCAGGCACGCGCCACGTCGAGCCGCGCCTTCGGTGCGCCGATGATCAGGTTCTGCTGTGCGCCCTTGTCAATGCCGACGGCGAGCGCGTAGAGGCCGAGCGGTCCGGAGCCGAGCGTCAGGATGGTCTCATGCGGCGCGATCCCGCCGATCTGCTCGTAGCTGTGCATGATCGTGCGCAGCGCGCAGGTCGCCGATGCCGCGACCGGCGGCGGCACGCTTGCGGGAATCCGGATGAAGCTGCACTTGGCCGGGAAGGCGTGATGCTCGGCGCAGCCGCCGAAGAACCGCTGCGGCGCGGAGGCACCGTACACCTGCTTTTCGGCGCAAAGCGTCGTCTGCGCGGTGATGCGGCAGTAGTAGCAGTGGCCGCAATGCGCATAGGAGGAGATGATGCGGTCGCCCACCTTCAGCGGCCGGCCCTCGATGTCGAAGACGGGCTCGCGCATCTCGACGATCGAGCCGCAGGTCTCGTGCCCCGGCACATAGGGGACGGTGACGGTGGGCAGAAACGGGTGATCGGCATTGGCCACCTCATGCAACTTGCCCGACCAGCGGTGGGCGTCGGTGCCGCACAGCGTCGCCGCGTCGACCTTGATGATGATCCCGCCCGGCTCCGGCTCGGGCAGTGGGACGCTCCACAGTTCGAGCGGCTTGTTGAAGGCGGTGACGACGGCGACCTTTGAGTCGGTCATGGTGGGCAGTCTCCCAATTCTTGTTTCCGCCCTCATCCTGAGGAGCACGCGCAGCGTGCGTCTCGAAGGATGGGGCGGCCACCGTCGCGGCCCATGGTTCGAGACGCGTTGCTTCGCAACGCTCCTCACCATGAGGCTGGAAAGGGCTGCTACATTTAGCAACATTGTGAGCGTAGCGGGCAACCGTTACCGTGGGGCACGACAACCACAGGGAGGACACCCCAATGCGGGCGAGCATTCGCACCGGTCTTGCCGGCGCCGTTCTCGGCACTGTTGCATTTGCGCAGCCGGGGCAGGCCGACGAGATTGCCGATTTCTACAAGGGCAAGACCGTTTCGATCGTCGTCGGGCACCAGACCGGAACCGGCTTCGACATCTATGCCCGCGTGCTCCAGCGGCATCTGAGCAAGCACATCCCCGGCAATCCGAGCATCGTCGTGCAGAACATGGTGGGCGCGAGCGGCATCGTCGCCGCCAACTGGACCGCCAATATCGCACCCAAGGACGGCACGGTGATGGCCACCATGGTCTACTCCGTAGCGTTCGAACGGCTGTTCGGCAACGACAAGGCGAAGTACGACCCGTCGAAGTTCAACTGGATCGGCAATATGGAGCAGAGCGTCGCCATCTGCGGCGTCACCAAGGCTTCCGGAATCGAGAAATTCGACGACCTTCTGACCAAGGAGGCCGTATTCGGTGCGACCGGCGCCACGGGACCGCTCGGCAAGCAGGCGCAGGCTGTGCGAAGGCTCGCCGGCGCCAAGCTGAAGGTGGTATACGGCTACAAGGGCTCCGCCGACGTCAAGCTCGCCATGAACCGCGGCGAGGTCGCGGGCATCTGCGGCTTGCCGATGTCGACCATCAGGTCGTTCTGGGGCGAGGAGCTGAAGACCGGCGACTTCAAGCCGATCATCCAGCTTGCCGGCAAGCCCGATCCCGAGCTCAAAGGCCTGCCGCACATCGACAGCTACGCCAAGACCGAGGACGACAAGAAGACGTTCAACCTGGTGTTCGGCGTGCAGGCGCTGGGCCGCATCTACTTCTCGCCGCCCGGCCAGCCGGCGGGGCGCACCAAGGCGCTGCGCGATGCGCTGATGGCGACGATGAAGGACAAGGATTTCCTCGCCGATGCGGTCAAGACCAAGATCGACATCGAGCCGATGACCGGCGAGGAGACGGCGAGCCTGATCGCGAAATATTCCGCGGTGTCGCCCACGGTGGTGGAGCGGGCGACCAAGGCGACCAGCAGGGATTGATTGGTTGCGTGCCCCGGACGCGGTGCAGCACGAAGTGGTGCACCGCTGATCCGGGGCCCCGGTTTCTTTCTTGCTTGCGCGCAGCCGGGGTCCCGGGTCTGCACAGCAGCACTTCGTGCCGCAGTGCGCCCGGGACACGCGGGTCTCATCCCTCGATCCTCGAAAAATCCGCCACCGCGCGGGTCGCCTCGCGGATCTCGTTGAGCAGCTTCAGCCGGTTCTCGCGCAAGCTCGCGTCGTCGACATTGACCGTGACCTTGTCGAAGAACGCATCGACACGCGGGCGCAGCGGCGCGATCGCAGCCATCGCGCCGGCGAAATCTTCTCGTGCGACGGCGGCGGTGGATTCCTTTTTCGCTGCATCAATGGCCTTAGCGAGGTCGCGTTCCTCTGGTAGCTGATAGAGCGACGCATCAGGCGTGCCGGTATACTCGCGCTTGTCCTTCTTCTCCTCGATGCGGATGATGTTGGTCGCGCGCTTATAGCCCGCCAGAAGGTTCTTGCCGTCGTCGGTGTCGAGGAATTTTCCCAAGGCCTCGACACGATCTACTATTCTAATGAGTTGGTGACCCTCGACCAATGAGCCAGTGGCCAGCACTGCGCTGACAAGATCGTGGCGGGCGTTTTGGTCGCGCAATTGAACGGTCAAACGATCCTCGAAAAAGTTCATTAGGTTGTCGATGGCGCTTGCAACATCGAGATACCGCTTACCGAAGCAATTTTCCGAGTGCCATTCCGCCAATTCTCGCAAGCTCAACGCAGTTTTGTTCTCCAGCACAATCCTGATCGCGCCTAAGGCCGCGCGCCTCAACGCATAAGGGTCCTTGCTGCCGGTCGGTTTTTCGTCGATCGCCCAAAAGCCGACAAGCGTATCAATCTTATCCGCAAGCGCCACCGCGACTGATACAGGATCAGTCGGCACGCGGTCGGTAGGGCCGAGCGGTTTGTAGTGCTCCTCGCACGCCGCGGCGACGCTCGGGTCTTCGCCCTGCGCCAGCGCATAGTACTTGCCCATCAGCCCTTGCAGCTCGGGGAACTCGCCGACCATTTCGGTGAGTAGGTCCGCTTTGCACAGCTTCGCGGCGCGCTTGGCCTTTTCGACATCGGCGCCGACGATCGGCGCAAGTTCCGCCGCCAGCCGCTCGATGCGGGCGATGCGTTCCGCCTGCGTGCCGAGCTTCTCATGGAACACGATATGCTCAAACTTCGGCAGACGATCTTCCAGCCGCGTCTTCAGGTCGGTCTCGTAGAAGAACTTCGCGTCCGCGAGCCGCGCGCGGATCACGCGCTCGTTGCCCGCGACGATCGCCTTGCCGCCGTCGGTCGCCTCGGTGTTGGCGACGAGGATGAAGCGCGGCGCGAGCCGCGTGCTCGCTTCACCTCCCCCTGGAGGGGGGAGGTCGGTCGCCGAAGGCGACCGGGAGGGGGTGACCTTTGTGCCGCCGCTCACCCCACCCCGCTCGCTTCGCGAGCGACCCTCCCCCTCCAGGGGAGGGTGAGACGGAGAGCGCAGCACAAAGCACTTCTGATTGTTCCGGATCGTCGTGCGGATCACCTCCGGCGGGATCGACAGGAACGCCTCCTCGAACGAGCCTATCAGCACCACCGGCCATTCGACGAGGCCGGCGACCTCCGACAGGAGGCCCGCGTCTTCCACCAGATCGTAGCCTTGCGCGAACGCGAGGTCCTTGGCGTCGGCCAGGATCATCTGCTCGCGCCGCCACGGATCGAGCACCACCTTGGCGGCTTCGAGCTTGTGCAGGTAGTCGTCGAAGCGGCGCACCACGATTGTCTCGGGTGCCAGGAACCGATGGCCGCGCGTGACATTGCCGGCGGCGATGCCGTCGATGGCGAACGGCACGATCCCCGGCTCCTCGGTCTCCGGGCCGAAGGTGGCGACGATGGAGTGCAGGGGGCGTACCCAGGTGAGCGACCCGCCGCCCCAGCGCATCGCCTTCGGCCACGGGAAGCCACGCATCACCTCGGGCACGATTCCCGCTATCACGTCGATGGCGGCGCGGCCCGGCTTCTCGATCACCGCGACGTAGAAGTCGCCGCGCTTGTCCGGCTGCACCTTGGCCTGATCGATGGATGAAAGCCCCGCCGCCTTGAGGAAGCCGGCGATGGCGTTCTCGGGCGCGCCGACGCGCGGGCCCTTGCGCTCCTCCTTCACGTCCGGCTGGCGCACCGGCACGCCGTGCACGGCGAGCGCCAGCCGCCGTGGCGTGACGAACGCTTTGGCGCCCTCGTAGACGAGGCCCGCATCCACCAGCTTGTCGGTGACGAGCTTGCGCAGGTCCTCGGCCGCCTTCGCCTGCATGCGCGCGGGAATTTCCTCGGAGAACAGTTCAAGCAGCAGGTCGGGCATGGGGTTGCCTACCAAGACAGGCTAAGACCCGCAATGGGCAACGTGATCGCCGGGCCTGGCGAGATTCAGTTCGAAGGGTACACGGAGATATCTCTCGCCCGCTCCTTCGACTTCGTATCCCTGCGGTCCAACCCGGTGCGTACACGGTGAGGGTGGAATGGCAGAGCTTCAACGGTGGGATCATCTTCATGCACGACCGTACAACCATCGCAGTACCGCTGAGACGAACGGACCGAATCGACCGGTCTCACAGCTTCAGGTGGCTGTCGTCACAGATCGGCGGGTTGGCGGTGCGCTTGCAGGTGCAGAACTGGATCGTCTGCGTGCGCCGCGCCTTCCACTCCATCGGCTCGAAGCCGGTGTCCTCGTGCGAGCCGTCGCAGAACGGCTGGCTCTTGGAGCGGCCGCAGTAGCACCACCAGTAGGTCTCGCCCGCGACCACGTCGACAGGAATCGGTTCGCGACCGCCGATCATCCGCTCCGCGCTCACATCGACCTCCGTCTTGGCCTGTTTCACTAGCTCCGCTGCAGGCGTCTTTGTAACCAATCGAGAGCGCAAAGTCACAACGGACGGACCAACGCCGGTTTGCAAGCGGCGCTTGATCCTCTGCTGGACGAGATCGTCGACGGCTTGAAGGCCGGGGAGCGATTGATCGAGGTCGTCTGAACGGGGCGGAGCTACGCCGCCCCTCCCGCTTCCGTTGCCAGCCAGGCTTCCCCGCAGGCCTTGGCGAGCTCCCGCACTCGCAGGATGTAGCTCTGCCGCTCGGTGACCGAGATCACGCCGCGGGCATCGAGCAGGTTGAACACGTGGCTCGCCTTGATGCACTGGTCGTAGGCCGGCAGCGCCATCGCGTGCCGGCGGACGTTACCGTCCGTCAACCATCCCGCGTCGAGGTATTTGCGGCAGGCGGCTTCCGCCATGCGGAACTGCTCGAACAACATGTCGGTGTCGGAGTGCTCGAAATTATGCCGCGAGTATTCCTTCTCGGCTTGCAGGAACACGTCGCCGTAGCTGACCTTGCGTGAACCCTCGCGGCCGTTGAAGTTGAGGTCGTAGACCCGGTCGACGCCCTGCACGTACATGGCGAGGCGCTCCAATCCGTAGGTCAATTCGCCCGACACGGGAGCGCATTCGAAGCCCGCCACCTGCTGGAAATAGGTGAACTGCGACACCTCCATGCCGTCGCACCAGCACTCCCAGCCTAACCCCCAGGCGCCCAGCGTCGGGCTCTCCCAGTCGTCTTCGACAAAACGAATGTCATGAAACTCAGGCTTGATCCCGATCGTATAGAGGGATTGCAGATAGAGCTCCTGAATGTCCGGGGGAGACGGCTTCAGGATTACCTGGAATTGATAATAGTGTTGGAGGCGGTTGGGATTTTCGCCATAGCGCCCGTCCTTGGGACGGCGCGACGGCTGGACATAGGCGGCGTTCCAGGGTTTCGGGCCGAGCGCGCGCAAAGTCGTGGCGGGGTGAAAGGTTCCGGCTCCGACCTCCATGTCGTAGGGCTGCAAAATGATACAACCCCAGTCCGCCCAGTAACGTTGAAGTGAGAGGATAAGGCCCTGGAACGAACGTTCAGGTCGCATATGTGGCGGAGCGTCGGTCATCGCGCCGGTCTATCGGCGGCCCCCCAGGGGGTCAAGACGCGGCTTGGTCGTGAACCGGCGTTCCCCCGACCAATGGGGACGGTGGACGATGGAGGACGGCAATGGTCGCGTTCGAACTGATCGGAGCCGCTTTCGTCGCGTTGTTCCTGGCGGCGCTGGTAACTGCCGGGCGGGCGCCAACCCGCTGAGGGCGTTGTGCGCCGGCCGCCGCTATCGCGGCCGGTATTCGCCGCTGACGGGGTCCCGTCGCAAGGTCGGCAGACGCCACCGGTCGACCGGCTCCCGCGCCATCTTCCGTGCATCAAGCTCGGTGTTGATCCGGCGGTATTCGCGGACCGCCCAGCGCCCGATGACGACCGCGCCCAGCGCAGCCAGGACCATAAGCGGCGGAACTGCGATCGGCATGTCCCTCTCCCTCGCACGTTCGGCTAGTGTGGCGGTTCAGAAGTTTTCTTTGTCTCGAGTCCGTCAAGAGAGCTTCTGAACCTAAACCACACTGGATTCATAATGAGTGTCCTTTTCGAATCCGAAGTTCGCCAAAATGGGTACCGCGACGTAAAGCGAACTTCGGATTCGGGACACTAGAGGCCGAAGCGCGCCCACAACGCCCGCGCCTCAAGCGCGGACAGCACATCTTCGGCGAGACCCGGACGGTCCAGCAGATCGCCACCACGCGATTCGGCACCGAGCAGACGCCGGATGAGCGGCGAGCGCTCGGCATTGATCAGCGGGGTCAGCACCTTCTCGCCGAAACGCGAGCGCAGCGTCATCCGCATTTCGCCGATCTCGTCGACAAGCCCGAGCTCGCGTGCCCGTGCTCCCGTCCAGAATTCTCCGGAGAACAAGGTTTTTTCGGGGCCCTGCAATTTGGCGCCGCGCCGCTCTTGCACCAGCGCGATGAAATTCTCGTGAATGTCTTTCTGGATCGCTTTCAGCCGTTTTACGTCATCCGGTTTCTCCGGCAGGAACGGATCGAGCATCGCCTTGTGCTCGCCGGACGTGTAGAGGCGCCGCTCCACGCCGATCTTCTCGATCAGCTTGTGAAATCCGAACGAGCCGCCGACGACTCCGATGGAGCCGACCATCGACGACATATCACAGATGATCTCGTCGGCGGCGCACGCGATCATGTACCCGCCGGATGCGCCGACGTCCTCGACGAAGGCGATCACCGGCAGCTCGTGCTCGGCGGCAAGCTCGCGGATGCGGCGGAAGATCAGGTGTGACTGCACCGGCGATCCGCCCGGCGAGTTAATCAGCAGCGCCACCGCGCGCGCGTGCCGCACCTTGAAGGCGCGGTCGAGCGTGCGGGCGAGGCCGCCGAGCGTCAGCCCGGTTCGCAGCGGCGTGATCGTTCCGATGATTCCCGCGAGACGAACGACCGGCACGATCGGAACATCGCCGCGCAACCGCGCCGACAGGACCGGGCGCATGAGTTCGAGGGTCTGGTCGAACCAGGTGGTGTCACTTTTCGCCATGGTCAGAACGCTATTCGCATTGCCCCGATCATGCCAGCGGCAGCGGTGCCGCATCGCGCAAGATTGTTTCCGCCGCGGCGGTCGGACGCCCTTGCACATCGTTGAGCACGAGGCCGGGCAACAGGCGCAACGGCGCGCGGCGGCCTTTTGTCGCGCGCACCAGGATGCGCACCGCGGGCGCGTCGGCGCGCGGATGGACCGGTAGAACGGCGATGCCGCCGAAGCCCGCGAGCGCCTGCAGGACATCTGTCAGGCCGTCGGCGCGCCAGATCAACGTCACCGTCCCGCGATCGCCGAGCAGGCGGGCGGCCGTGGCCAGCCACGCCACCAGCGTCCCGGCTGTCGCCGCGTGCGCGCGCGCCCGCACGGGATCGGGCGAAGTCTGCGAGGCGCCGGGATCGTTGAAAGGCGGATTCATCAGCACGTGGCGGGCGCAGCCTGGCGGAAGGCCTGCGGCGGACAACGTCCTCGCCGGCGCTGTGGCGTCGACAACAACCGCGGTGACGCGGTCGGCGAGTTCGTTCCGCGCCGCGTTGTCATTGGCGAGGGCGACGAGCGCCGGATTGATCTCGGCCAGCGTCACCCGCAAGCCGGGGACGCGGCGGGCGAGCGCCAGACTCGCCGCGCCGACGCCGGCGCCGAGCTCGACCGCATGCTCGCCGGGCTGCGCTGCCGTCGCCGCCGCCAGCAGGATGGCGTCATGGCCGACGCGATGACCGCGGCGCGGCTGCCGCAGCCGCAGCCGGCCGCCAAGCACGGCGTCCTCCGTCAGATCCCGGGTCAGATCCTGCGGCGCGCTCATGGCGCACCCGGGCGCAGCTCATGTCCGAGGCCGGCGTCGTGCAGCAGCTTGCGCGCCTGGGCGGCCCGGTCGTCCGGCACGAGAATCCGCCGGGGCAGGATTCCGATCGAACCTTCCAGCACGCTCATGTTCTGGTCGAGCACAAGGTGCGCGATACCGGCGCCGTCGAGCAGAGCTTCGATCGCGGATACGAGCACTGGGTCGTTGGTGCGGACGATTTCGCGCACGAGGCCTCCACTTTGTTGTCCGCGCCTTCCGCAAAGCCGATTCCAGCTCTTGCGGGCCATGCGCCAAATTCAGTGTCCCGAATCCGAAGTTCGCTTGACTTCGCGGCGCGCTCTTAGAGTCTGTCCGGGAATACTAATGCAAAGGAAATCGACCATGATCTTTTGGTGAGATTTGCAGTTCGAGCATGGTCGCGCCTGAGCCCCTCGCGCCGCGTGGGCATCTGCAATATCGGCACCAAGGCTCCGGCGAGACCGCGCCGATTATTTTCGGATTCGCCGTCGACGCATTTGGGAGTTTCCACCGCCCTCGTCATGGCCGCAGCCCTCTCGCTCGCGACCGATGAAGTCAGAGGCCGGTGATCGCCATGCCCGGCCGCCATAGGCGTCGGCCGTTTACCGATCGTTAGGGTAACCCGACGTTAGGGTAAGCGCTTCACCAACGCTTAACTGCAATATTGAGAAGATTTGTATCGAATTGATTGCCGTTCTTTAGCCACTGTGACTCCGTCAGAGTACCTTTTTCGACGTAGATTGCAGGGCCGAGAGGCGCAAAGGCGGTCTGGCTATCGCCGCCTCCTGGATGTGCGCGGGCGAGTGGAGTTTGGAATGAGAATCACGGCTTGCGCAGCGGCAGTGGTCGCGATGGGAATCGCGACCGGACAGGCGGGCGCCGCCGATACAGGCTCAAGTCCCGGTCCGTATTATTCCGCCCCCGTCTACGCACCGACGAGCGTGCGAAGCTACAGTTGGATGGGCCCTTATCTGGGCGCCAATGTCGGCTATCAGTGGGGCAGCGCCACCAACAGTCCGACCAATCCCAATGGTTTCGCCGGGGGTATCCAGGGCGGCTACAATTTTCAAAGCGGCCAGTTCGTCTTCGGCGGCGAAACCGATCTGCAACTGTCGGCGGCTGACGACACCTTTGCCCCCTGGAAATTTGCCAACCCCTGGTTCGGGACCTTGCGCGGCCGCGCCGGCGTCGCGCTCAACAACATCCTGCTCTACGGAACCGGCGGCATGGCCTACGGCGGCGGACGCGCCCACGTGGCGGGGATCTCGGAGTCCCGGACCCAACTCGGATGGGCGGCCGGCCTGGGCGTCGAAGTCGGCTTTACGCCGAACTGGTCGGCCAAGGCCGAGTATCTCTACGTCGACCTTAGCGAGCGCGGTTACACAGTCGTGGGCACCCAGAACGGCTTCGAGTCGAACCTGCTGCGGTTCGGCGTCAACTACCGGTTCTGACGACATCGGTGACGCCGAAAAGCGCCGTTTGCGATCATGGTCCCGCCGCCATCAACCTTTGGCTTACTGCCGTGAATATGTTTATTTCCGGACATTATGTTTCGTCTCAGATTTTTTTGCGTCTGAAATGTGGCGAATACCACATCCGATAAATTCATATTTCAAGTTATTTCTTAAGTACTGTTGCAATCGTGCACTAGACATGACGATTTGTGGGAATACTATGCGGCCATCCTATGGGGTTAGTTTGAGAAGTTCCGACCAAGCAAGCCAATGTGGCACGGACGCAACACAGTCCGATAAAGTGGGCGGACCTCAAGCGACCCCGTGGTCAATCGCGGGAACCCCGTATCGTGCGGGACGTTATCGCTTCACTGCGCAGCTCCGCGAACTAGGGCGGTCGCTGGCTTTTTGGGGAGAGTGACCATGAAGCGTAATTTGGTGTCGGCCGTCGCCATTGCGGCGGCAATGGTTATGGGCGGCGTCGCAGAAGCGGCCGACATTCGTCAACCGCCGCCGGCGGTCAAGGCACCGGCCTATGTCGAACCGCTGTTCACCTGGACCGGCTTCTATATCGGCGGCAATATAGGTTACGGTTGGTCTGACGGTTCTGGGACCGTGACCAATACCGGCTTCTTCCCCGCGGCCATTGGCGCGCGGGGCCCCGTTTCCGGCGACGGCGACGGAATACTGGGCGGCGTACAGATCGGCTATAACTGGCAGAGTGGCGCCTTCGTGTACGGCATCGAGACCGACTTCCAGTTCTCGGGCGGCGAGGGAGACTTCCGCGGAAGGGTGGCACCGGGAGCTGCTAACCGCTTCGCCGGCACCGCTAAGAACGAATGGTTCGGCACGATCCGTGGGCGCCTCGGTTATGCGGTGGATACCTGGCTCGTCTACGTAACGGGCGGTGGTGCCTACACCCACAACAAAATCGACGGGGTGACCGGCACAGGCGTGCCCTTCTCAGCATCTGAAACAGGATGGACTTGGACGGTCGGCGGCGGCGTCGAAGCCGCCCTGTGGGCCAATTGGTCGGTGAAGGCCGAGTATCTCTACCTGGCCACACCGGATAGTGTGCCGACACCCGTTGGAACAAGCATCGACGGCGATGTCGACACACACGTCATTCGTGTCGGCGTGAACTACCGCTTCTGATCACAGCACGAGCCAGAGTTGACGTAACGGGCCGGCGCATCGCGCCGGCCCGTTTCTTTTCGTGATTGATCGACCGTCTGCCAAAGGGACGTCGCGACACGCTCACGCGTGCACTGTGGTCGCCGCAAATGCCGGCACCTGTGCCGCGAAGCGGTCGAGCCAGGCGACCAGCCGCGGATGTTCGCTGCGCCATCGTCGGGCAAAGCGGAAGTCGAGATAGCCAAGCGCACAGGCGAGCGTGATCTGCCCCACGTCAGGTGTCGCATCGAGCGCAGGCGGCGCGGCTTCGAGCATCGCCATGCCGCGCGCAACCTTGTCGGTCTGATGCGCGACCCACTTCGGTTCATGCTTGTCGGCCGCGCGCCAGCGCCCCTCGTAGATCAGCAGGATCGATGCATCGAGGATGCCATCGCACAGCGCCTGCAGCCGCAGCGCCGCAAGTCGCGCGTCCCAGTCGCGCGGCAATATGCGACCGCCGCCGGCACGATGATCGAGATATTCGAGGACGACGCGCGAGTCGTAGATCGCCGTGCCATCCTCGATCAGCAGCACCGGAATTTTGCCGAGCGGATTCTGCCTGCGGACGCTGTCGTTGGGATCGACGACGTCGGCAGGTTCAAACTCGACGTCGGCGGCGAGCCCGAGCACATCGGCACCAATCCGCACCTTGCGGCCGAACGGTGAGGGAGCTGCGGAGCGCAGAATCATCATTGTGTGTTCGCACCTTCTGGAATTTGAAGAGATTGGATATGGCCGCGGCACGGCGGCGCGCGCCACGCTATTCGCCCCATAGCCGTCCGCCGGCGCGGTGCCGTTGCGGAATACGTCAGCCGGTGACCACTAGGTTCACAGCTTTCGGTCCCTTGCCCTTCTTGTCGGGCTCGACATCGAAGCTGATGCGCTGTCCTTCGTTGAGCGACTTGAGGCCGGCACGCTCGACGGCGGTGATGTGCACGAACACGTCGCGCCCGCCGTCATCCGGCTTGATGAAGCCGTAGCCACGCTCACCGTTGAAGAACTTGACCACTCCGGTCTGGGCCATCGGGAACTCCTCTCCCCGTGGTTGCTCCGCCGCCTGCCCCCACGGCACAACGGCTCGGCCGGACATTCGAATGCGGGGAAAGCGTCGGCATTCTCAGCCTCAGTCACTCCGCCGTGCCCCCCTTACGGAGGCGGAACGTCAAAGCCAGCCTGTGGATAGTGGACCAACGCGCGTCCGCTGGAAAGGGGACAGCCGGCGCAGCGTCTATTTTTCGCGGGCAAGCCAATCGAGACGCGGGTGAATGAGAAACGGCACAGCGCAGGCACGGGATGCTTCAGCACGTCGGCAACATTGCCGGCGCGGAACGTGTGCCGGCGGTTCATCGCCGCCCGCCGGCCTCGCTGGCACTGAAAGGCAGGTCGCCGCCGCGCTCGGTCATCCGCCACGCACCGGCGGCATCAGCAGCTTGTCGCGGCGGCAGGCACGCCGGTCGATCTCGGGACATTCGCGGAAGCCGAATTCCTTTGTCATGCAGACGCGGACCTCGCGCAGCCGCCTGGCTGAGCAGCCCACCGCGATCCCGGCGCTGCTCAATCCGGGATTGGCCTCGACGAAGGCCTCCTCCACTTCGGCGGGCGTCACGGTCAGCGGTGCCGCCAGCGCGAGGTACTGGTCCGGGATCTTCACCGCGGCGCGCGCCTTGCGGATCGTCTCGAAATAGCGCGACGCGCTCTGCCCGGAACACACCCCGTGCCGATCCCATTCGTGGAAGATCAGGCGCGGGCTCGGCATCAGATCGAGCATCGCGGAAACGATGCCGCGGGAGAGCCGCGGCGCCGGGTTCTGGCAGTATTCCGGGAAGCCCTTTTCGTATTGAGGCCACAGCCCGTGCACGACAAAGGAAAACGGCCGCGCGCTGCATTGCGGCTGCCGCGCCGCCCGGTCGGGGTTGCGCTCGCTGGCCTCTTCGCAGAACGACGGGGACCACGACAGCGACAGGACATAGAAGTCGAACTCGCCGGGCTTGTTCTGCCGCAGATCCTGGGCCAGCGCGGGACCAGCCGCGACGAAAACTGCTGCGGCGACGACCAACGCGCGAAACACAACCTGGACCATGGATGCCCCCAAGACGCTGGAAACGCCAGAAACCTAGCGGACAAATAAGAACAATACAAGAACGAATTCTCGCGCGCCGGCCGGGATGACGATCCAGCGCGAGCACAGTTGGAAGCTAAGGCCGCGCCATCCGGCAGGACGGGTGGTAGGCCCAGTTCCGGTCATAGCCGACAACGCACCACTGCACACCCCAGCTGCTGCCGATGAACCCGGTATCCTCGCCGATCCAGTAATAGACCGGGCGCGCCTTTCCGTCGGAGATCCACGCCCGCGCGGCACAGAAGCGGCGGGGGATGAGGTCCCGGTCCCACGGCCGGAACGCCGTCTCACGGATGCGATCGATGCCGACGATCGCCAGCGCGGAATTCCAGAAGCGCCTTTCCTTGGTGGCAAAGCCGGAGCTGATTTCGGCAAGCGCCGCAGGGTCGTCGCATGCGGGAAGGACAGCGCCGTAGCGCGGACCTTCGAGCCAGAAATTCTTTTCCAGCCCGCTGGCCGCCCGAGCCTGACCGCCGAGGCTCGCCGTGGCGGCAAACAGGGTCACCCACAACAACACAAGGACGCGGCCAACCATAGCCTCTCTCCACGACACCAGACACGACGATGATCGCTTTCGACGGTGCCGCGCCCACAACGGACGGTCAAGCTTCGTCGCGCCATTGCCGATCGCCACATACCGTAATCCTACCGGCATTTGACCACAGATTTCTGCCACCCACGCCAACTTGACCACAGCAAAAATTAGTGCCGCGCGCGACTACCGCCCGGGGACGCGGACGCATAAGGTTCGTCATCCGCCTCGCTGATTCGAAAAGGCATGCGGGAGGGGCCATGGCTGTTCTGCATCAGGTCGAGTCCGTTCAATCGATCTTCGGTTTGCAGGCAGCCGGACGCCTGATGGCCGAAATCGTCGCGCCGTGGGTGCAGGATCTCGGCCTGCTGGTGGAGAGCGTCGAATCCAGCCGCCCGCGCGGCGCCCCGGCGGAATGGCATCCGGGCGCGGTGATCCGCCTGCCGTTCTCGGCGAGGCTGTGCCACGACGGCGGCGCCGTATGCGGACAAGCTTTGATGGCCGTCGCCGACACCGCCATGGTGTTTGCCTGCTCGGCGGCCTGGAACAGATATCGGCCGATGTCTCCGATCGACCAGACCACGCATTTCCTGCGGCCGGTGGACTTTGACGTCCTCGCCGACGCCCGCGTCATCCGGATCAGCCGCACGACGAGTTTCGGCCGGGTAACCATCATGAGCGCGTCGGATCACGAGCCTGTCGGCATGGTCTCCGGCGCTTATGCGATGCTGTGACACCGCGCCGTCGTATTGTTGCACCATTGCCGCGGGATCATACACATCTACGATGGTGCCATTGACCTGGATTGGATTGCCGCGATGCCACGAATGCTCTTTGCCCTGCTGCTGTTGGTCACGCCGCTAACCAGCGCAAATGCCGGTGTTGGTCCGTTCGAGGCCAACGACACCGGCGGCATCATCGCCTGGTCGCCCTCCGCTCACCGGCATGCGCGGGTGATCGCGCGGGAGCACTGCGCGCGCTACGGCAAGGTTGCGCGGATCACCAGCGTGAATGCACGCTATGGGAACTATATCGCCTTCGCCTGCCGCTTCCCGCGCGCCTATGTGGTGCGCCATCACAAGCACAAGCCCGTGGTGCTGCGCGTGCGGTATTAGGAAAACTCGCGCGCGCCCCTCGTGCCCTCTCCCCTTGAGGGGAAAGGCCTGCTCGGCGCTTCAACGAAAAAGGATGGGTGAGGAATGATGCTGCAACCCCTCACCCATCCGTGTTCGCTGCACCTTCTGCGCTGCCCTCTCCCTCAAGGGGAGAGGGCACAAATAACGATCGCCCACAGCTGGTCGCTGTCACCAGCAGTTCAGCCAACGCTCCGCCGCCCGTATTCTTTGCGAGGCGCCGGGTCCGCCTGTCCCCTTTTCCTTTCCCCGAAAGGGAATGGAGCGCACCCGATCTCGGGTCTACCCGAGATCGGCACCAATGAGAGTGCACAAGTCGGGTGAACCCGACTTGTGTTAGGCGCCAGGGGGGTTTGCGAGACCCCCTTTGGCGGACCAATGACGCTGGTCCGCCGCGCGCCCACGGCAGAGCCCTGTTACCAGGACCCGCCGCTTTCGGGGCGCGCGGGCCCAGTGACGTAGGGCCCGGCGCCTCCCGGCGCTCCACTCGCAGACAAGCAAGCGCACACTGCGCAGCCTGACTGCGACGGCACCGCGCATTGAGGTGCCGCCCCCGCTCGACCCGCGACGCCTCGAGTGCGCCGTGGTGCAAGCGAAGGTCTCTGACTATATGCCTAGGTATTTAATCTTGTCTAGCCGAGGGTCGTGTCTCATCAAACTGAGACACTACCAAGCGGGCACCGCGAGAAGCCGCCCCGAACGCCTGCCGATCAGGCCTCCGCGCTCCTTGATCCTTCGGTCCGGTTCACGTGATGCTTCGACGCATCCACGACGTCATAGACGAGGCCGAGTTTCTCCAGACCGCGGATGATCAGGCCGTTGAGATCGAATTCGTACCAGGCGTGAGAGATGTAGGCGTCGCGTGGAAAGCGGTGATGGTTGTTGTGCAGGCCCTCGCCGAACGTGACGATCGTCATGACAAGCTGGTTGGTCGACTCATCCTTCGTCTCGTCGAAGCGACGATAGCCAAGCTGGTGGCACACCGAGCCGACGGCAACGCTCGTCATGACCACGAGATAGGCGCGGAAGAAGCCCGCGAACAGAACCGTGCCCCACATCGCGTGGACGCCGCCGAAGGCATAGCCCCACGCGGCCGGTATGCCGACCATGGAAAGAAAGTACCAGAACCAGCGCGTCCGGGTGAAAAACATCACCATCGGATCGGAGAGCATGTCCTTGGCGTAGACGCTGTTGTCCGTCATCGTGTCGTCGAACACCCAGCGGCTCTGCGCATGCAGCCAGCGCTTGAGCTTCCCGGTAATGGCGACGCCCTTGCCGTCGACATAGGGGCTGTGCGGGTCGCCGACATGATCGGCGTAAAGATGGTGCCGGCGATGATTGCCGACCCATTTCAGCAGCGATCCCTGACAGGCCATCTGGCCAATGGCGCAGAAGAAGAATTTGACCGGTGTGTCGCACCGGAAACTGCGATGGACGAGCATGCGATGCACGCCGGCGCCGATGCCAAGTGTCGTCAGTGCATACATGATCGCGAACAGCGACCATTCGACCCAGCCCAGGCCTTGGGTGAACGCCCAGGCGAGGCCGACGATGGAACCGCTGATCAGCGTTGCGAAGAGAACAGCGCTCTCGACGCGCTTCGCACGGACCAGCGGACCGCCGATGATGACACCGGTCGGCAAACTCGGATGCGCCTCGGGAGCGGCTGCATCGACTTCGTGATACGCGGCTACGGACATCGGACAGCACTCTGACGGTTCGATACTATGCGTTAAGTAATTATTAAACCATGATATACTGCAAAATGCAATCACTGAGGGCGCCTGCCCTCATCTCACTACCTCCAGTCCCCGAGCACCGCCTGCACCAGCGTCAGCGCGGCGACGGCGGCGGTATCGGCGCGCAGGATGCGCGGCCCGAGCGCCAGACGCACGACGTTCGGCAGCCGCAGCAACGTGGCACGCTCGGCCTCGGCAAACCCGCCCTCCGGACCGATGCAGACGGCAAGCGGCATCGCACCTCGGCCGGTGACCGCTGCCGACAGCGCCGCAACGGGCTCGCGCACCTCCGCGTCCTCGTCGCAGAAGATCATCAACCGCGCCGGATCGAAGGCCGCGACCGCGGCGTGCAGCCCCAGCGGTGCGGCGATTTCCGGCAGGGCGAGGATGCCGCACTGCTCGGCAGCCTCGACGGCATTCGCGCGCATGCGGTCGAGATTGACGCGCGTCACCTGCACGTGCTGCGTCATCACCGGCTGGAGCCGCGACACCCCCATCTCCACCGCCTTCTGCACCATGTAGTCGAGCCGGGCGTGCTTGAGCGGAGCGAACAGCAGATGCAGGTCATCCACAGCCGGCTGCATCCGGGTCTGATCGGCGACCGTCACCGTGACGTTGCGCCGGCCGGCCAGCGTCACCGTTGACCGCCACTCGCCGTCGCGGCCGTTGAAAACCAGCACCGAATCGCCGGGGCGTAACCGCAGCACATTGGCAAGGTAGTTCGCCTGCTCGCGGTCGAGCGCAACGGTCGCGCCCGCTGCCAGCGGCGCGGCGACATAGAGTCTAGGCGAGCGGAAGTCGTACCGAGCCACCGAGCCCCTTCCTGATCGTTCGAGCCCATTCGGCCGTCCGTATACCGCCTGCGCCCTTTTGCCCCCGAACGGGCAAATTATTCAGCGACAAGAACGGCCTGCAATCCAACGCCGTCTTGGGCCTTTGCCAGACGAGCCGCGATTGTGCCATCCTGCCGCCTTCCCGCCCGATTCCACAGGTCTTTATTGGACTGATTCGGTCATGTCAGAGCTGAAGGTACCTGGTTACAAAGGACGTGGGATGAAGCTTGGCCATGCCATTCCCTTCGCCGCGGTACTCGTCTTGACAGCCGTCACGGACGCCGCAGCGCAATTTCCGCCGCAGCAGCAACCGCCCTGCTTCAACGAATTCATGCCGCTGCGCAATGAGGCGGAGAAGCGCGGCACCGCCATTCAGGCGGCGAGCAAGCGAAAGGCGCCGCGCGAAGAGGTCTGCACGCTGTTCCGGCGATTCGCCGAGGCCGAGGCGAAGTACGTCAAGTATGCCGAGACCAATGCGACATGGTGCGGCATCCCGGCCGAAGCCGTCAAGCAGATGAAGTCCAATCACGGTCAGACGCTGAAGATCCGCCGGCAGGTCTGCGCCGCCGCTGCGCCCGCCCAACCGCGCGGGCCGAGCCTCGGCGACGCCCTCGGCACCACCCCCACACCCCACTCCTCGACGCGGACCGGGCGCGGCACCTTCGATACGCTGACCGGCGCCAATCCGTTGACCCGATGAGCGACACGGCCGGCCGCGTTGCCGATTCCACCGGCAATTGGGTCGACGGTCTCGCACCTTCCTGGTCGCGCCCATACCTCCGGCTGGCACGCCTCGACCGCCCGATCGGGTCATGGCTGCTTCTGCTGCCTTGCTGGTGGTCGGTAGGGCTCGCCGCCGTTGCCGCTGGCGACGCCTATCCCGATCCCTGGCACGTGCTGCTGTTCTTCATCGGTGCCTTTGCCATGCGGGGAGCCGGCTGCACCTGGAACGATCTGGTCGACCGCGACATCGACGGACAGGTCGAACGCACGCGCTCGCGGCCGATTCCGTCCGGACAGGTGACTGTTCCGCAGGCTGTGGCGTTCATGGTTTTGCAGACGCTGGTCGGGCTTGTCGTCCTGCTTCAGTTCAATCGCTTCGCGATCGGCGCCGGCATCGCCTCGCTGGCGATCGTGGCGGTGTATCCGTTCATGAAGCGGATCACCTACTGGCCGCAGATCTTTCTCGGCCTCGCCTTCTCGTGGGGCGCGCTGATGGGCTGGGCCGCCGCCTTCGGCCGGCTCGATGCGCCTGCCTACCTGCTCTACGCCGGGTCGATCGCCTGGGTGATCGCCTACGACACCATCTATGCGCACCAGGACAGCGAGGACGATGCGCTGGTCGGGCTCAAGTCGACGGCGTTGCTGTTCGGCGAGAACACCAAGCCGATGCTCGCGACCTTTTATGCCGTCGCCGTGGTGCTGATCGGCTTGGCGGGCTGGAACGCGGGCGCCGGACTGTTCTTCTATCTCGGGCTCACCGCCTTCGCCGCGCATCTCGCCTGGCAAGTGCTGCGCCTCGATATCGGCGATGCGGACAATTGCCTGCGGCTGTTCAAGTCGAATCGAGATGCGGGACTGATCCTGTTCGCGGCGCTCATCCTCGATGCGGCGGTGCGTTGGCCGATTTGAAGACGCCTCAGGCGTCCCGAGTTCCGTATCTGAGGCGCGGTTCAGTTCCGCGCGATGATCTCGCGCTCGCCACGATGCACCGGCATGCCGCCGCGGCGGCCCGCTTTGCGCCGCATCAGGATCGATGGACGCCGGCGGCGGATCGCGCCGCGCCGGCGGCGTCGGCTGACCGGCGATGCCACCCGCAGCGCGCCGAGCTGAGGAAAGGCCTCGCGCAACGCTCCGTCGGGATCGACGACCAGGAGCGGGACGCCAAGAACCTGGGCCCAGGAATGCCATTCCGCGACGATGTCGACGCCGTCCGTGGCGGCATACAGCGGAAGCGACAGTCCTGGATCGCGATGCTCCAGCATGACGGAGACGGCGCCGGCTTCCTGCCCGCGTGGCGGCCGGACATGCAGTGCCACGCCGAGGAACGCCCGAACCGGCAGGTTCACCGCCATGGGCATGCCGCGTACCGCCCGGCGCACGATCACGCGCTGCTGGTGCAGCTCGATCAGCCGCAATCCGCCGTCGGCACGCTCGTCGGCCGCCGAAAATTTGACGGGAAGGGCGAAAGGGTCGAGCCGCACGTCGCGGCTCGACCCGGCGAGCGCAGGCCCGCCAGCTCCGGTTTGACGCCTCAAAGCTTCGTCTCCCAGCCGGACTAGTGTTTGCCCGGTCTTGGCACGAACCTTCGCACACCGGTGACGGCATCTGCTTAAGATGCCTGGTTAATCGGGCGTTTCGGCAGGGCCGACTGCGGCCATGCTTGACAAGAGATTGCCAAGCCGCCGCTGCGCGATGCGCCCCGCCCCGGCAAGCCTTGAACCGTCGCATCCGGGGCGCCATGTCTGGGTGGCTTGCCAGTCTCCCCCTCCCCGCCTAGCCGGATGCGGCCCGCCCGATGTCATCTCTGCTTGACCTATCCGCCCTGACAACCTTGGCCGAACGGCTCGTTGCAGCGGCCCGCAAGGCCGGGGCCGATGCCGCCGACGCGGTGGCGGTCCGCGCGATCTCGCTGTCGGTGCAAATTCGCGACCGCGGGGTCGACGAATCCGAGCGTTCCGAGGGTGACGATGTCGGCCTGCGCGTGCTGGTGGGGCACCGTCAGGCGGTTGTCTCGACCAACGACATCGCCGGCGGCGACGTTGCCGCCCTGGCGGAGCGGGCCGTGGCCATGGCGCGCGCAGCACCGGACGATCCCTATGGCGGGCTGGCCGACCCCGAGCGTCTGGCACGCGAGTTTCCACAGCTCGATCTCGTCGACCCAGACCTGCCGACCGTGGACCGGCTAGAAGATCTCGCTCGCCGCGCTGAAGCGGCAGCCTTGGCGGTCCCCGGCGTTTCGAAATCGGATGGGGCGTCCGCCTCCGCCAACGTCGGCGGGATGGTACTGGTCACGAGCCATGGCTTCCAGGGGAACTATCTGAGCTCGCGCCACGGCGTGTCGATGTCGGCGATCGCCGGCGAAGGCACTGCGATGGAGAGCGACTACGATTTCACTTCCGCACTGCATGCCGCCGATCTTGAGACGCCGGAGGAGGTCGGACGCAAAGCCGCGCAGCGCGCCGTCGCGCGTCTCAATCCGCGCAAGGCCGCGACCCAAAAGGTTCTGGTGGTGTTCGATCCGCGCGTCGCAGGTTCGCTTGTCCGGCACCTGACCTCCGCCATCAACGGCGGCGCCATCGCGCGCAAGACCAGCTTTCTGAGCGACAAGCGCGGCGAGCGCCTCTTCGCTCCTGGCGTTCGCATCATCGACGATCCACTGCGACCGCGCGGGCTGAGCTCACGCCCGTTCGACGCCGAAGGGGTCGCCGGCGAACGCCGCGCGCTTATCGACGATGGGGTATTAACGACCTGGCTGCTCGACAGCGCCACCGGGCGCGAGCTCGGGCTACCGACGACCGGCCACGCGCAACGCGGCGTCTCTTCGACGCCGTCGCCGGGGGCCACCAATGTGCATCTCGAGGCCGGCACGATGTCCCCCGAGGCCCTGATCGCCGGCATCGGCCGGGGTTTCTACGTCTCCGACCTCATCGGGATGGGCGTGAACATCCTCACCGGCGACTACAGCCGTGGCGCCGCGGGCTTCTGGATCGAGAACGGAGAGCGCACCTATCCGGTCAGTGAGGTGACCATCGCCGGCCATCTCACCGATCTTTTCCGATCGCTCACGGCGGCGAACGATCTCGCGTTCCGATATGGCGTCAATGCGCCGACGGTGCGGGTGGAGGGCCTGACCGTTGCCGGACATTAGTGTGGTGGTTCAGAAGTTCTCTCTGATGCCGCCGCGAGTCCGTAAGCGAACTTCTGAACCATAACCACACTAGATTTATGGAGTTGCCAGTGTCCTCTGAATCCGAAGTTCGCTCGCAGGACGCCGCGAAGTCAGGCGAACTTCGGATTCGGGACACAAGTGCCCCGCTTCCGAAGTTCGTGATACATTGCAGCACCCTCCGACACGAACTTCGGAAGCAAAGGGGCACTAGCAAGTCTATGATTCTAGTGCCGCTTTCGATTTGAAGTTCCTGAATGAGATTGCCGCAAGTGGTGCAGGAACTCCAAATCGGCGGCACTAGCGTCGTCGTCACCGAGCGCCGCCAGCAGACGGAGCGCCTCGCGCACGCCGTGCGCGAGGCTGGCATCCTGGCGCTGAAGACGTTCCGCGGGACGATCAAGAGCTGGATCAAGGACAAGAATTCACCGGTCTCCGAAGCAGACATGGCCGTCAACGATCTGCTGCACGACCGGCTCAGCGGCGCGGACTTCGGCTGGCTGTCGGAGGAGAGTGTCGACGATCCGCTGCGGCTGGCGGCGCGCCAGGTCTGGGTGGTCGACCCGATCGACGGCACGCGGGCCTATCTCGCCGGGCTGCCCGATTGGACCATCGCGGCGGCCCTGGTGGAAAACGGCCGTCCGGTGGCGGCCGCGATCTATGCGCCGGTGGCGGCCGAACTGTTCACCGCCACAGCCGGCGCTGGGGCCTGGTGCAACGGCCGTGCGATAATGACAACTGACGGGGCTGCGCTGGATGGGGCGCGGGTTGCCGGCCCGCGCAGCTATCTTGAACGGCTCCAGGCGGCCGGCCCGACAATCGTGGCAACGCCAAGGGTGCATTCGCTGGCGCTCCGCTTCACACGCGTCGCGCAGGGCACGCTCGATGCCGCCATGGCCTCCGAAAACAGCCACGATTGGGATCTTGCGGCTGCCGATCTTTTGGTGCACGAAGCCGGCGGGCTCCTGACGACGTTTTCCGGACGAGGTTTGACGTATAATCGGCCTGAAACCATGCACGAGGCTCTCGTTGCGGCCGGACGCGGACGTCACGAGCAGTTGATCGGGCTCGTGCAGGCCCGTCGCATCCCGTTTGCCTGACGCCGCAAGGATGGCAAGATGTCGAGCCAACCCTCACAGCAATTGCCGCATCTCGTATTCGGCGGCGAGCTGATCAGCCTCGACGGCGTCGAGTTCAAGAATCTTTCGAACCTCGATATCGTCGGCATCTATCCCAACTACGCGACCGCCTACGCGGTCTGGAAGGCCAAGGCGCAGCAGACCGTCGATAATGCGCAGATGCGGTACTTCATCGTTCATCTGCACCGGCTGCTCGATCCGGACGCGGCGGATCGCGCCAAGGCGCGCTGACGGCGGGATGCGACGCGTGGGCGTTTTATCGAGGAAGCGAATACTTGCCGCACCATGGTTCCAGCAGGCGACGGGCAACGCCGTGGCCGAATACATCCGGCTGGTCTGGAACACTGGTCGCTTCATTATCGAACCGCGCGACATCTACGAGCGTTTCGCAGCCGAGCAGCCGGTCATAGCGGCGATGTGGCACGGCCAGCACATGCTGATGCCGTTCGTGCGGCGTGATCCGCTCCGGGCCAAGGTGCTGATCTCGCGTCACCGGGACGGCGAACTCAACGCCATCGCGGCCAAACGGCTCGGGCTGGAAACGATCCGCGGCTCCGGCGACCATGGCGCTGAATTCCATCGCAAGGGCGCGGTTTCCGGATTCATGGCGATGCTGTCGGCACTCGACGACAACTGCAACATCGGGCTCACCGCCGATGTGCCGAAGGTCTCGCGCGTCGTCGGCCGCGGCATCATCATGCTCGCACGGGAATCCGGGCGCCCGATCTTTCCGGTCGGGATCGCGACACGATGGCGGATCCAGTTGAACAACTGGGATCGATCCTGCATCAATCTGCCGTTCAGCCGCGGTGCCCTGGTTGTCGGCGAGCCCCTTCACGTACCCAAGGACCTGGATGATAGCACCACGCAAGCGGCACGGAGCCGGCTCGGCGACGCGCTCGACGCCGTCACGGCACGCGCCAACGCACTTGCCGGCGGCCGCCGTGGCGAGGCCTCGCGTGGCTGAGCGGCTGCCGTTCACGCTGCATGCCTACCGGCTGCTCACGCGTGCGGCAACGCCGCTCGCGCCGCTGCTGCTCTCGTATCGGTTGCGGCGCGGCAAGGAACTACGGCTGCGTCTGGCGGAGCGCTGGGCGGAAACGACCGTGTCGCGGCCAGCCAGCCCGCTGATCTGGGTCCACGGTGCGAGCGTTGGCGAGATCATCGCGGCGGTCGGGCTGATCGAACGGCTGAATGTGCAGGGCTTTCGCATCCTCGTCACCTCCGGTACCGTCACCTCTGCGGAGCTTGCCGCGCAGCGGATGCCGCCCGCGATGATCCACCAGTTCGTTCCGCTCGACGCGCCGCGCTTCGTCGGCCGGTTCCTCAATCATTGGCGGCCCGACCTGGCACTGTTCATGGAATCCGATCTCTGGCCGAACATGATTCTCGCCGCCGACGCGCGCCGCATTCCGATGATCCTCGTCAATGGACGGCTGTCGGAGCAATCGTTCCGCCGCTGGCAGCGTGTGCCGCGGACGATCGCCGCGCTGCTGCAACGCTTTCAGCTCTGTCTCGCGCAATCGCAGGACGACGCACGGCGATACGCCACGTTGGGCGCGGCGGTAAACATCACCGGGAACCTCAAGATCGATGTGGCGCCGCCGCCCGCCGACCCGGCGGCTTTCGGCGCGATCGAAGCCGCCATTGCCGGGCGTCCGATCATCGCCGCCGCCTCGACGCATCCAGGCGAGGAAGCGATTCTGATCGGCGTGCATCAGCGGCTGCGCGGGCAGGTGCCGAACCTGCTCACGGTGATAGCACCGCGGCATCCGGAACGCGGTCCCGACATCGCCGCCGCCGCCGAGGCGGCAGGCCTGAGGGCGCCGCTTCGGTCACGTGGACAGATGCCGGACGGAACCGGCGATATCTACATCCTCGATACGATCGGAGAACTTGGCCTGCTCTACCGGCTGGCACCGATCGTGTTTATGGGCGGATCGCTCGCCTCCCACGGCGGCCAGAATCCGATCGAGGCCGCCAAGCTCGGCGCCGCTATCCTGCACGGCCCGAATGTCTGGAATTTCGCCGAAATCTATGCCGCGCTCGATGCAGCGCATGGCGCCCGGGAGGTGGCCGACCCGGCGGCGCTGACGGCGAGGGCCCGCGACTGGCTGACCGATCCCGCTGCCAGGCAGAAGGCTGCACTCGCGGGACGCCGCACCGTCGATGCGCTGGGCGGTGCCCTGGACCGCACACTGGCGGCGCTCGATCCGTATCTGCAATCACTGCTGCCGGCACGCGGCCGGTCCGGCGATGCATGAGCCCGGCTTCTGGCGTCGACGTCCCGGCACCGCAGCGGCGCTGCTGACGCCGCTTGCCGCAGGCTACGGTGCGGTGGCGGCCTGGCGCCTGCGCCAACCTGGGAAGCGCGCCGGCGTGCCGGTGATCTGCATCGGCAATCTCACTCATGGCGGCGCCGGCAAGACGCCCACAGCTCTCGCGGTCGGCGAATTGCTGAGGACCGCGGATTCGCAGCCGTTCTTCCTGACCCGTGGCTATGGCGGACGGCTCAGAGGTCCGGTGCTGGTCGATTTGGCGCGCCACGGCGCTGCGGAGGTCGGCGACGAGCCGCTCCTGCTGGCGCGGATCGCGCCGACGATCGTCGCCCACGACCGGGTGGCGGGCGCCGCCGCCGCGCATTCTGCCGGGGCGACGGCCATCGTCATGGACGACGGCTTTCAGAACCCCTCGCTCGCCAAAGACCTGTCCATCCTCGTCGTCGACGCCGGTCGCGGGATCCGCAACGGACGCGTGTTCCCCGCAGGGCCGTTGCGGGCGCCGCTCGATGCCCAGATCGAACGCGCCCAGGCGCTGATGGTGGTCGGCGACGGTGCGGCCGCGGTCGCCCCGATCGCAGCCGCGCGTGCCCGCAAGATTCCGGTCTTTTTCGGCCGGCTGGAGCCGAATCGGCGCGACCTTGCCGCGATCGTCCTCCAGCCGGTGCTGGCGTTCTCCGGCATCGGCGTTCCCGAAAAATTCTTTGCAACGCTCGACAATGCCGGCATCGAGGTTCGCGCCCGGCGCGCCTTCCCGGATCACCATGCCTATTCGCGGGCAGATGCCACCTCGCTCTTGGCAGACGCGAAGGCCGGCGGGCTGGTCCCCGTAACCACGGAAAAGGACATGGTTCGCCTTGCCGGCCGACCTGACACCGCCGCCTTGGCGGCCGCCGTGCGAACGCTTGCCGTCACGCTCGCGGTCGAAGACGCGGCAGGATTTACGGATCTGGTGCGGCGTGCGGCCGAATGACCGCCAACGGCCGGATCAGGCCTTCGCGTCCGCCTGCAACGGGTGATGCCGCTGCATCACGGCCTCGGGGCTGACATAGGCCTCCTGCAGGTCGACGCTCCAGTATTTCAGCTCTTCGAGCGGGATCGGTACGCCGGTGACGGCGCAGCGCACGAACGCTCCCGGCTTGACGACCCGGAAATCCCCGTCGAGGAACTTAACCTCCGCTTCGCCCGCCGTCGTCGCCGACCGATCAAACCGATTGAGCATCGAACCTCCGTCCCGCCACGCGGTGCAAGGGCAGTGCCACGCGGCGCAAGGAAGATAATCGTTAGGCGGATCGAGTGAAACCCACAATCCCCGTCCCGTGCTACTTTCGCCGCCCCATCGAGGAGACATGATCCGACATGCAGCCGCCATTCCGTGCCGAACATATCGGCAGCCTCCTCCGCCCTCGCCCGCTGCTCGACCGGCGCCGCCAATATAATGCCGGAAGCATCACCCGCGCGGCCCTGACCGAGGCCGAGAACGAGGCGATCGCCGACGCGGTAGCGCTGCAAGAGCGCTCCGGCCTCAAGCTCGCCACCGACGGAGAATTCCGGCGCCGCTCCTATCACAGCTTCTTCTACCAGCAGCTCGGCGACATCTCGATCGACACCGTCGCCGGCGAGGACGCCCGCGGCGCCGGAACCGGCGGCCGTGCGGCGCAGCCGGTCGCGGTGATCAAGAGCCAGGTACAATGGACCCATCCGATCAACGTCGACGACTACAAGTTCATCAGCGCCCGCACCAAGGCGCTGCCGAAGATCACCATCCCCGGCCCCTGCGCGCTGCATTTCCGCGGCGGCGACGCCGCCGTGCTGGCGCATGCCTATCGTGATCTCGACACCTTCTGGAGCGACACGGTCGAGGCGTTCCGCAAGGAGCTGACGGCGCTCTACGATGCCGGCTGCCGCTACGTTCAGATCGACGAGACCGCTTTCGCCAAGTTCGGCGACCCCGACGTGCAGGCCTCCCTCAAGGCGCGCGGCGACGACTGGGACGCGCTGATCGACGCCTATATCGACGTCACCAACCGCATGCTGCGCCGGCTGCCCGAGGACCTCCACATCGGCATGCACCTCTGCCGCGGCAATCGCGGCGGCCAGTGGCATTCCGAAGGCAGCTACGACGACGTCGCCGACCGCCTGTTCAATGCGCTCGACATCCGCTTCTACTTCCTCGAGTACGATTCCCCGCGCGCCGGAACGTTCACGCCGCTGCGGCTGGTACCGAAGCATAAGTCCATCGTGCTCGGCCTCGTTTCGACCAAGACACCGGAATTGGAGGACATCGGCGCCCTCAAGCGCCGCGTCGAGAACGCGACCCGCTACGTCGATCTCGACCGGCTGGCGGTGAGTCCACAATGCGGCTTCGCCAGCGTCGATACCGGCAACCCGGTCACGCCGGACGCGCAGGAGGCAAAGCTGCGGCTGGTTGCGTCGCTGGCGCAGGAGATTTGGGGCACGGCGTAGCCACTTGCTCAGTCACCCCTCCCCTGGAGGGCGGGTAAGAAAGAGATTCGTCATCAAGGCTTCATGCACGGCAGGCGTAGTGCTGCGGTGATTCGATTCTCGTTGATCCCGCAATCTTGCGGCGAACCGGCTCCCACTTCGCCGGATTGCGCTCGCGACCGGAGCACCGCTTGACCGACAGTTCGCAAGCGACGGCACGCCGCCGTCTGCGCCAGGCGGTTCGCCGCAACCGCACCCTGTCGCGCGCCGGCCTGCTCGAAGTGCTGTTCACCTGGGCCTTCAAAGGCCTGGTCTACCCGCAAATCTGGGAAGACCCCGAGATCGACATGGAGGCGCTGGCGCTGACGCCGGACTGCCATGTGGTGACCATCGCGTCCGGCGGCTGCAACGTCTTGTCGTATCTGATCGACGATCCCAAGCAGATCACCGCCGTTGATCTGAGCCTCGCCCACGTCGCCCTGAATCGGCTCAAGCTCGCAGCCGTGCGGCGGCTGCCGTCGTGGGATGCGTTCTACCGCTTCTTCGGCGACGCCGACGACCTCTCGAACATCGACGCCTATTGGTGCCACATCGCCGCACATCTCGACCCTGATGCTCGGCGATATTGGGAACATCGCGGGGTCTTCGGCCTACGTCGACGGCGCATCACGATGTTCTCGCGCAACATGTACCGCTACGGCCTCCTTGGCACGTCGATCGGCCTCGGCCATCTCGTCGCCCGCGCCTACGGCATCGACCCGAGCAAGCTCCTGCGCGCCCGTTCGCTGGAAGAGCAGCGCCTGCTCTACAAGACCGCGCTGGAGCCGCTGTTCGAGAAGCGCTTCGTGCGCTGGGCCGCCGCGCGGCCGCTGTCGCTCTACGGGCTCGGAATTCCACCGGCGCAGTATGGCGCGCTGGCGCCAGCCGGCGACATGGCCGACGTGCTGCGCGACCGCGTCGAGCGGCTCGCGTGCGCCTTCAGCTTCGACGACAACTATTTTGCCTGGCAGGCGTTCGGGCGGTCGTATCCGAACCGCGGCACAGGCCCACTGCCGCCCTATCTGCGGCGCGACAATTTCGCCGCCGTCCGCGCGCGGGCGGATCGTGTCGAGGTGCTCAATCGTGCGTTTACCGAGTACCTGGAAACACGCCCGGACCACTCGGTCGATCGTTACGTCCTGCTCGATGCGCAAGACTGGATGAACGACGCCCAGCTCAATGCGCTGTGGCGCGAGATCACCCGCACGGCCAAGCCCGGCGCACGCGTGATCTTCCGCACGGCCGCCGTGCCGAGCCTGCTGTCAGGCCGTGTCGACGACGATATCCTGCGCCGTTGGCGTTACGAGGCCGAACGCTCGCACGACCTGGCGCAGCGTGACCGCTCGGCGATCTACGGCGGCTTCCATCTCTACGTGTCGGCGCCATGAGCATCACCGACACCACCGCGCTGATGAACCGGATCTATCGGCACCAGCGCCTGATCTACGATCCGACCCGCAAGTATTTCCTCCTGGGCCGTGACCGGCTGATCGACCGGCTGGCGGCGGACGACGGTCACCGCGTCCTCGAAATCGGCTGTGGTACGGGACGCAACCTCATCGCGGCGGCCCGGCGCTATCCACGTGCGCGCTTCTACGGCCTCGACGTGTCGACTGAGATGCTCACGTCGGCGATCGATGCGATTGCGCGAGCCGGGCTTTCGGCGCGGGTCCGCGTCACCCATGCGGATGGCAGCGGCTTCAATGCCGCAGAGCTGTTCGGGACCGCGCGATTCGACCGCATCTTCATCTCCTACAGCCTGTCGATGATGCCGCACTGGCCGGCAGTGATCGCGCATGCGGCGGCGCTGCTGACGCCGGGCGGGGAGTTGCACATCGTCGATTTCGGCCGGCAGGAACACCTGCCGCGCTGGTTCCGGCGGATGTTGCGGCATTGGCTGTCATTGTTCGCGGTCAGGCCCCGCGACTCGCTCGAACCGGCGCTGGCGGAGCTCGCAAGACGCATGAATGCCGACGCCGCCGTCGAGCGTCCCTACCGAGGCTATGCCCAGCACGCGATCCTGCGCTGCCCCGGATGACGGCCTGGACCGCCCTGCTGCTCGCCGGCCTGCTCGAAGTAGGTTGGGCGCTCGGCCTGAAATATTCCGATGGGCTCACGCGCTTCTGGCCGACGCTGGCGACCATCGTCGCCATTGCCCTGAGCTTCGTGCTGTTCTCAGCGTCTCTGAAGGCACTCCCGTTCGGGACCGCCTATGCGATCTGGGCGGGCGTTGGCGCGGGCGGCGTCATCGTCACCGGCATGGTATTCTTCGGCGAGCCGGCCGATGTTCTGCGCATCGCCTGCCTGGCCCTGATCGTAACCGGGATGGTCGGTCTCAAGCTGTTCACGCCGTACTAGGGTCAGAACTCATTAATCGCTCTGCTGAGCAGGAATCTGTTCTGGCTGAGCGACGAACAGTGGGCGCGGACCGAGCCGCATTTGCCGACGGATGTGCGCGGCGTGGAACGGGCGGACGAGCGCCGGATCATCAGCGGCATCGTGCATGTGCTCAAGAGCGGCTGCTGCTGGTGCGATTGCCCGGAAGCCCATGGTCCGCCGACCACGATCTATAACCGCTTCGTGCGCTGGGCGCGGCGTCTGGAAAAAACCTGTTCCGGGAGCTTGTCGGAAACGGGCGATCCGCGGACACGCAGATGATCGACTCCACGCATGTCAAAGCACACCGCTCGGCGGCGGGCGGAAAAGGGGGGAGCAGAAGCAGGCTGTTGGCCGCTCGGCGGCGGGCGCAACACGAAGATTCACGCACTCGCAGATGCTAAAGGGCGCCTCATCGCCATCCTGTTGACCGGAGGTGAAGCACACGATTGTCCGGTCGCGGAGCGCCTCATCCGCAGAGCTAAGCCAGCGAAACGTATGTTCGGTGACAAGGCCTATGACAGCGCCGAATTGCGCGACGGCTTGCATGAGCGTGGAACCAAGCCGGTCATTCCCAACCGCAGCAACAGGAAGCAACCGTTCGGCTTCAGCAAGCGTCTCTACAAACTTCGCTGGCGCATCGAGAGCGCGTTCAACAGGCTGAAGGACTTCCGGCGCATCGCAACACGCTACGACAGGCTGGCACGAAACTCCTATCACAACCTCGCGCCCCTGCGTCTTCCGAAGGACAAGCGTCATTATTCATCGTTGTACGCTTAGTGCGGGCTGGTAGCCTGCCTGTTTCTGGCGTTTTCGGTGGAGCGGCGCATCTGGTTGGTTGGTTTGGTCCGCGCTGCGACTATCTGTGGTAGCGATTGTAGATCGCGGTCACTGGGCCATACTCTGAAGGCACGTGCACGACGTCAATCCTGACCCGTTTCTTTGATGCTGCCACAAGAGAGCGGAATCATAGGCGGCGATTCTGCCGCAGCCGTGCCAGATTCATCCGGCCGATGGAATCATGGCGCGGCCAACGGTCGGCTGATCACTCGATCAATCCAGGTGTCGCGCGAAATACCCGCCTTGTCGGCAGCTTTGTTGATCTGATCGAGCAAACGCGGCGCTAGCGGCAGATCGACGAGGACCGCCAGCTCGTCCTGCTCTGAAGGAACGTATGCAAATCCGGCCACTTGGCGTGCAAATCGGCGAACGCGGAGAGCCCTCTGCGCGTCCGAGAGGCTGGTGTCGGCGACGACGAGCGGACAGTAGGCTCCGACCAGATGGTCGACGATCAACGCCGGTCCCATGCCGCTCTTGCGCAAATCGATGACGAGTATGCTGAGCCGTTCATCTGCGGTCGCGTCGGTTGCCCCGGTGAAAAACCCGGCAAGCGAGGGTGCATCTTTGGGCGCTTCCGCCGCCTTGGCGTAGGGACAGGCGAACCCTGCGGCAGTGGCGGGCTGCCCGATAAAAGCGCCGACGCCTCCCGCGGAGACCAGCGCAACAAGTAAGACCTTCCGGAGCATGTTCACCCCTTTCGATTGAAGACCGAGGCAATCTTTAGTCCTCAAGAATTGCCGAAGGAAGCGTCTGCTCGCCCTTGCGGCGCGAGGTCGTGGAAGTCGTCGGACCTGATCCGGGCGGATGAGATCAATCGTATCAGGAGCGATCATATGAGCGATCTCGTGTACATCGCATTCCCCAGCGAGTAAAGGCGCTTGGCATTCAGCCCGCAACGCCCGGCCTCTGCCGTCGTGGCGCTCCCGTGAAGTATCTGGCCCCATAGCTCGTCCCTGTCGACCCCACCTGATTCTGTGCCATCATACTGCGGGACTAGTTCCTCGACTTCGCGGCCTCCTGCTTGCCGGGCTCAGACGCGTTGCAGTACATAGAAAACATAGCCATAGCTATCTTCGGAAGTTCTAAAGATTTCGATCTCTTTGACGGTTTCACGTGCGAAATCCCTGACGGAACGGTCTGAGTGATCGACAAGAGCGTTCGCACGCGGCTCGAGGATGTCGTAGTAGGCTTCCACCCACGCCTCCTTGGGAAGCGTGTAGGTATCGAGCACATTGTAACCCGCGCCTTCAGCGACTGCGATATTTTGGGTAATGTGTTGCATGTCGGGATAGCCGGATAGGAAGAACTCTCTCGCCGTATCGGGAACCCGCTCACGTAGCCACGCCAGCTCGCTTACAACAGCGAAGCCATCTGGCTTTATCGCTCGTGCCCAAGTGGTCAGCGCGTTGGCAAAGCCAATGTTGTACGCAGCTCCTTCCGACCAGAGCAAATCGATGTGTTGAAAGACGTCCGGAATGTCTTTCATGTCCATGCAATGCGTCTGTACAAGGTGCTCGATGCCAGCGTCCGCTGCTCGCCGCGTCAGGTCGTTCAAGAATGGCTCGTATGAATCAACTGCGTGAACCAGAGTGCCGAGTTCCTTCGCCAGCACCATTGTCTGGCGACCCGCGCCGCAACCTGCATCAACGATAACGGGAAACTGGCCTTTCGAGAGAAGGTGCAGGACATGCAGCGTATGAGCATTGCCCCCTGGGCCAAGCTTTTCCATGCCCCCGAAAAGAAAGGCAATTGGATCGTAGGTGCTCATAGATCGCTCCATTGCCTATAGCCTATAGCGCAATGTCGCGGTCCAGCGGCTAGGCGCTGCAAGAGCTTTCGCGTGTATCCGTCAGCACGCTCCTCCCGCTGGTCAGAACAAGGTTATCTTCGTGTCGATGATGCATCGTGACAGGGTCAAGCACGCATCGCGCGTGGCGATGCCGGAGCGCCGATGCTGTTGAACAGGTGTCCCGGACACCCGCGCCGATCGCGCCATCCGAGTTGCAGCAACACTTCCCAAACGACCGCCTGGTTGCTGGTGACCACCGGCCGGTCGAGTGCGCGCTCAATCTCGTCGATCACGCCGAAGGTGGAGATGTTGGCACAACTGATCAGATAGGCGTCGGCATCGGCACGGGCGGCCTCGACAACACGGTCGCGCCAGAACGCGGCCGGCATCGTGCAGTAGGCGTCGCTGCCGTCGAGCGCGCAGGCCTCCGTATGCAGAACGTCGTAACCGGCGCCGCGCAGAAACGCGGCCTCCTCCTCCGTCGTCTTCGCGTCGTAAGGAGTCACCAGCACGATCCGGCGCGCGCCGAACACATCGAAGGCGCGGCGAATGGCGGTCGCCGTCGAGAGGGCCCGCGGCGCTCCGGCGCGCGCCATCGCCGCCAGGATCCGCTCATCGCCCGCCCTGCCCTCCTCCATCGACGTGGCGGTACAGTGGAAGACGATCACCTCGCACCGCGCGTCGCGCAGCGTCGCCGTCGCCTCCTCGATGCGCGGCAAGAGCTGGTCGAGCGGGAGGTGATGCGGCCCGGTCATGCGCAGGCGCATGACGTGCGCCTGCACGCCGTCCGGAAAGTACCGCACCATCTCCTGCTCGACCATGCGGTTGGAGGATGGGATGATCAGCCCAACTCGCACCGTCATGCCGCGGCTCCTTTGTTTCGTCGTAACGGGCCTACTGCGATCCCGCTAGCCCCGCCTGCTGCACAACCTTGCCCCAGCGCACCATCTCGGATTTGACGTAGCGCTGCAGCTCGTCCGGCGACTCCGACTCCAGCGGAATGACGCCCATGGCGACGAGGCGCTTCTGCGTGTCTGGCTCGGCCACGATGGACCTGAGTTCCTTGTGCAGCTTCGCCACCACGTCCTTGGGAGTTTTCGCCGGCGCCACCATCATCAGCCAGGCCACCGCATCGAAGCCGGGCACCCCGGTTTCCGCGATCGGCGGAACGTCGGGGAGCGCCGCAACGCGCACGCTCGAGGACACTCCGAGTGCGCGAACCTTGTTCTCCTTGACCAGCGCCACCGCCGGCGCGAGGTCGGAGAAGATGATCGGCACGTGCCCCGCAACCACGTCATTCATCGCCTGCGCGGTACCCTTGTAGGGGATGTGGGTCATCGTGGCGCCCGTCATGCTCATCAACAGCTCGGTATAGAGATGCGGCGGACCTCCCACCCCGCTCGAACCGAATGACAACGTGCCGGGTTTTTCCTTCGCCAGTTTGATCAGCTCTCCGGCGGTCTTGACCTGCATCGATGGATGCACGATCAGCACGAACGGCACGCTGGCGATCATGGCCACCGGCGCGAAATCCTCTCCGGGATTGTAGGCGAGCCTCTTGTGCAGCGTCGACTGGATCGCGAGCTGGGTGCTCGTGCCCATGAACAGCGTGTAGCCGTCAGGACTGGCTTTGGCGACGGACGTCGCCGCGATCACGCCGCCTGCGCCAAGGCGATTCTCGACCACGAAGGACTGCCCGAGTCGGTCGGCAAGCTTCTGCGCCATCAGGCGTGCGATCAAATCCGCACCACCGCCGGCCGCGTACGGAGCGACGACGGTGACTGTGCGCGCCGGATAAGACTGGGCGACCGCGTGCTGCCCGCCTGACAGTACCAACGCACCAGCAAGCCATATCCCACTCGTCCAACGCCGCCACGATGACATCGATGCCTCCCACCTGTGTTACTGAAGCGCACAGTAGCAGCCCGTGGGAGGGGTCGGAAGCCGAACGGGTCAACCAGAGCGCGTCCACAGCCGCTCATCAAAACAGGCTGCCCTGGCCCGGGACGTCGCCGCCGCTGCGCCGGCGCCGCGGCCGGACTGGCGCCGACAGAGGCTGGACAGGTCGCGTGTCGCCGGCGATCGCACCGACGCGGCCGTCGCTGAACTCGATTTCGAGCGCCTTACCGGATGAAACGGTCGCGGCTGAACGCAGCGGACGGCCCTCACGGTCGCGCACCAATGCAAAGCCCCGTTCGAGCACGCCGCGGTACGAGAACGCCGACAGCAATTGCCCGGCGGCATCGAGACGTGCGTAGCGACGGTCGAGCACAATGTCCATTGCCCGATGCGCCCGCTCGATCAGACCGGTGACGCGCAGCCGGTCGTGACGGACAGCCACCAGATGCGCCTGCGCGTTGGCGCGCACGCCGGCAGCCAGCCGGAGCGCGACCGCGCTGAAGCGATCGTGGCGGCGCGCTTGTAGGACCTTGAGTGCCTTGACTGTGCGTTCGCTCGACGTTTGGACACGCAGGCGCTCTCGCGCGGTCCACGATAGAACCAGCGCCGGACGAAATTGTGCATCGATCCTTGAAAAGCGCGTGTGGTGTTGCTGCGCGTTGGCCTTAAGCGCCAGCGGCAGCCGCTCGGCGGCGGCATCGAGCCGCTGGCGCGGCAACGCCAAAAGGTCGTCGGCGTCCGGCAGCGCCCGCACGGCGGAGCGCAGTTCGGTGCGCCGCGCCTCCTGGCCACGCAGCCAGCAGGCCACGTTGCGGCGTGCCAGGCTGTTGACCCGGTCGATCAGCTCGGCACGCACCGGCACCGCCATCTCCGCCGCCGCGGTCGGCGTCGGTGCCCGCCTGTCGGCGGCGAAGTCGATCAGGGTCACATCGGTCTCGTGGCCGACCGCGGCGACCAGCGGGATCATGCTGTCGGCGGCGGCGCGCACCACGATCTCTTCGTTGAACGACCACAGATCCTCGAGCGAGCCGCCGCCGCGCGCGACGATCAGTACGTCCGGGCGCGGGATCGGGCCGTGCTCGGGGAGCGCGTTGAAGCCGCGGATCGCGGCTGCCACCTCTTCCGCCGAGCCATCGCCCTGCACCTTCACCGGCCAGACCAGAACCCGACGCGGAAAGCGGTCGGCGAGGCGATGCAAAATGTCCCGGATCACCGCCCCGGTCGGCGAGGTGATGACACCGATGACCGCCGGCAGGAACGGCAGAAGCTGCTTGCGGGCGGGGTCGAAAAGACCCTCGGCGCCGAGCTTCTTCTTGCGCTCCTCGACCAGCGCCATCAGCGCGCCGAGGCCGGCCGGCTCCACCGTCTCGATAACGATCTGGTATTTGGACTGGCCCGGAAAGGTGGTGATGCGGCCCGTGACAACCACTTCGAGGCCTGCCTCGAGCTTCACCCTGATACGCGGCGCCGCGGTGCGCCAGACCACACCGGCGAGCGTCGCCCTGTCGTCCTTGAGATCGAGATAGATGTGGCCGCTGGAGTGGTACTTGACGTTGCCGAGCTCGCCGCGCACGCGCACGTAGCCGTAGGCGTCCTCGACCGTCTTCTTGAGCTGGGCGGACAGCTCGGAGACGGTCAATTCCACAATGTTCAGGCGCGGGGCTTCGTTCATCGCGGCATAGTAGCGAATTGGGGGGCGACTGTCGCGCGGGGGGCGGGGACACACAACAATTGGGCCTGCTTCTGTCGTGGGCGACCTGGTCGCGGCTCAATTGGCTCGCGTCTTTTGGCGCTATCCCTGAAGTTCACAGGACATTTTGCGTTTCGCTGAGTCTTGGGGCTTGACGCAATAAAAACAGTGAACGCGATTACACATAACGATTCGATACCTAGCTTTTTGACACAAGGGCTGGTAGGTCTTGATCTTCCCCGAACAATTTTCCACAGACTATCTTGTTGTGTTGCGTTGCGTCCAATTCCCTTTCGGGAGCATTGGAATGGAACCTCGCGGCGAAGAATTTGGTGCCGTCCGGAATGTGGTTGGGATTGGGCGTGGCGCGATCTCCGGTAACATGAAGGTATCGGGTCAAGCGGCGAGGTCAATCGGCTGATCGATGGGCTTGGTGTCGAGC
>WHTM01000033.1 GCA_009377755.1 Hyphomicrobiales bacterium
GCCGGCATCATCGAGCCCGGCCATTTCCGCTTCACCGCCAACGGCGAGACCGTGGTGCGCCTGGAGGAGCGCCTCGGCTACGTCCACAAAGGCATCGAGTCGCTGATGGCGGGTGCGACGCTCGACAAGGCGGCGCGGCTCGCCGGCCGCACCTCGGGCGACAGCACGGTGGCCTACGCGCTTGCCTTCGCGCATGCGGTCGAGGCGGCGCTGGAGATCCAGGCGTCGCCGCGCGCCGTCTATCTGCGCGCGCTGATGGCCGAGCTCGAACGCCTCGCGAACCACTTCGGCGACTTCGGCGCGATCTGCAACGACGCCTCGTTCTCGCTCATGCACGCGCAGTGCTACGTGTTGCGCGAGCAGACTCTGCGAGCGTCCGACGCCTGCTTCGGTCATCGGCTGATGATGGACTGCGTCGTGCCGGGCGGCGTCGCCCGCGACCTTGCCGCCGGCGGCGCCACGCAGGTCGCGGCGCTGCTACAGGAGGTGCGGCGCATCTTCCCGGAACTGGTCGAACTCTACGACAACACCGCCTCGCTACAAAACCGCACGGTGACGACTGGAATTCTCCGTGCCGAGCTCGCGAAGCAGTTCGGGGCCGGCGGCTATGTCGGACGCGCCAGCGGTCGCGCCTTCGACGTCCGCAAGGCGCTTGCGTACCCGCCTTACGATCAACTCGAATTCAGCATCGCGGTTCGCGAGGCCGGCGATGTCAATGCCCGTGTCTGGGTACGGATCGACGAGATCGAGCAGAGCTTGTCGCTGATCGAGCAGATCGTGCGGCGCCTGCCCGACGGACCGATCCAGGTCCCTATCAATCCGGCACCGGGCCGGCGGCGCGAAGGCATTGGTCTTGTCGAAGGCTTCCGCGGCGACGTGCTGGTATGGCTACGGCTCGACGGCGACCGCGTTGTGCGTTGCCATCTGCGCGACCCGTCGTGGTTCCAGTGGCCGCTGCTGGAGGCCGTGATCGAAGGCAACATCGTCGCCGACTTCCCACTGTGCAACAAGTCATTCAACTGCTCCTACTCCGGACACGATCTGTGAGCATGATCCCGAAAAGTGGATACCGGTTTTCGGATAAGATTATGCTCAAACGAAAGAAGACTCTTCCATGCGCAGAATGCTGTTCGAGAATCTGGCGCGTACGCCGCTGACGGAGGCGCCGCCTCCCGCGGACGATGCGGCGTTGGCGGAGCTAGCCGTGAGCGTCGACTATGCGGCGCGGCGGCGGCTCGGGCGCAGCCTTTCGATCCGTCAGGTGGACGCCGGCTCGTGCAACGGCTGCGAGCTGGAAATCCACGCGCTCAACAACGCATTCTACGATCTGGAGCGGTTCGGGTTGCATTTCGTCGCGTCGCCGCGCCATGCCGACGTGCTGCTGGTAACCGGTCCGGTCACCAGGAACATGCGCGAGGCGCTGGAGCGGACCTACCACGCGACCCCCGACCCGAAATGGGTGGTCGCAGTCGGCGACTGCGCGGCCAATGGCGGGATTTTCGCAGACAGTTACGCCGTTGTCGGTAGCGTCGGCCAGGTCGTCCCGGTCGACCTGCACATCCGTGGCTGTCCGCCGACGCCGATGCAATTGCTGGCCGGACTGCTGGCGCTGCTTGAACCGAAGACCTGAGGACGCCGCTCAGTCGACGATCGCCGCGCCGCGACGTGGACGATGTTGCCCCATTCGTCTCCCACGAGCCGCGCGCACAAATGACGCATGCGAACGTGCGAATGATGTGTGCGGACAATGCGAGGTGATGCACGTCGGCCGGAGTCGGTGGCGGCGGGGAAGCCGTGGGCTGGCATTGATCGGCGCCGCCGTGCATCATGGCGGCGGAACGAGGGAGTGACGCATGCAGGGCAAAATCGCGCTCGAAGAGCATTTCGCCATCGAGGACACGATCAACGACTCCAAGGGATTCTTCCCCGATACCATCTGGACGGAGCTGCGCGGGCGCCTGCTCGACATCCAGGATCGGCGGCTGCGGCTGATGGACCAGCACGGCATCGAGATGATGCTGCTGTCGCTGAACGCGCCCGCCGTCCAGGCGATCCTCGATCCGGCGCACGCCAACGAACTCGCCCGCAAGGCGAACGATTTCCTCGCCGAGGAGGTGCGCAAGCGTCCCGACCGCTTCCAGGGTCTCGCGGCGCTGCCGATGCAGGGTCCGGAGATGGCGGCCAAGGAAATGCAGCGTTGCGTGAAGGAGCTCGGATTCAAAGGGGCGCTGGTCAACGGGTTTTCGCAGATCAGCGACCCGGACACCCCGGTCTACTACGACCTCAAGCAGTACTGGCCGTTCTGGAAAGTGGTGGAAGAGCTCGATGTGCCGTTCTATCTGCACCCGCGCAATCCATTGGCCCGTGATGCCAGAATCTACGAAGGGCACGGCTGGCTGCTCGGACCGTCCTGGGCCTTCGGCCAGGAAACCGCGGTGCATTCGCTGCGGCTGATGGGCTCCGGCCTGTTCGACGAATGCCCGCGCCTGCAGATTATCATCGGCCACATGGGCGAAGGACTGCCGATCAGCATGTGGCGGGTCGACAACACCAATGCCTGGGTCAAGCCGCGGCACAATTATCCGGCGAAGAAAAAGATCGCCGATTATTTCCACGCCAATTTCTACATCACGACGTCGGGCAACTTCCGCACCCAATCGCTGATCGACGCCATTCTGGAGATCGGTACCGACCGCATCCTGTTCTCCACCGACTGGCCGTTCGAGAACGTCGACCACGCGGCGGACTGGTTCGACGCGGCCACCATCAGCGAGAACGATCGGATCAAGATCGGCCGCACCAACGCCATGCGGCTGTTCAAGCTTGGGTGATGTTCGCGGGGACTCTCCGTTGTCGTCCCGGAAGCCGGAGCGAAGCGTAGGCTATCCGGGAGCCATGTCTCCCGACGTTTGCGGGGGGCACGCCTCGCTCAAGTGACAGACGCAGGGTCCATGGATCCGGCTCTTGCCGCACTCGGCCGGGACGACAATGGATGGGTTGGTGGTCGCCCGGGCAGCAAGAGCCGAAGCCTTGAACGTCCCCCATGAACTGCCCATATTTGATCAGACCGGCCCGGCGGGCCGCCGGACCGGTCGGGGTGCCGTAAGGGCCCCATTTGCCAAAGTCGCTTAATCGAGGGCTTTGAGACTATGTCCCGTGTCCCGTCCCTGTCCAGTCCGTTCTTGCTCGGATTCGACGACATTGAGCGTGCGCTCGATCGCGTCGCCAAGGCGGCGGACGGCTACCCGCCCTATAATATCGAGCGCCTCGGCCGCGAAGGTCAGAACCCGGAGCGGTTGCGGATCACGCTGGCGGTCGCCGGTTTCACCCGCGACCAGCTCGACGTGACCATCGAGGAAAGCCAGCTCGTCATTCGCGGGCGGCAGCAGGACGACAAGACGCGCCAATTCCTCCACCGCGGCATTGCCGCGCGTCAGTTCCAGCGCACCTTCGTCTTGGCGGACGGCATGGAGGTACTGGCTGCGGATCTGAACAACGGGCTCTTGTCGATCGATCTCGCCCGGCCGGAGCCGGCGCGAACCGTGAAAACGATCGCCATCAGCGACCGGGACCAATCCTGAAAGGACTCGACCGCATAACCGCGTCAGAAAGGAGTCGAGGGCCATGACCAACGACAGCAACACTGAACACAACGTCAAGGTTTCGCCGGAAGCGCTCGCCGCGATGGGCGGCGGCCGCATCGCCTACGTTAAGCCGATTCGCTCGGAAGACGTGCCGGCGTTGTTCCCGCAGGTGCCGCAAATCGCGCCCGGCATGCAACTGTTCGCGCTGCATGCCGCCGACGGCACGCCGATGATGCTCACGGACAGCCGCGAGGCCGCGATCGCCAACGCCTGGAGCCAGGAGCTCGAGACCGTCAGCGTACACTGACCGGAGGACGGAAGGCGGAGGACGGACGACGGATCGTCTTCATCTGTCCACCGTCGTCGGTCATTCGTCCGATTTGAACCGAGCGGCACCCTCGTCCGTCCAATGGACGAGGAGATCCAAGCCATGTCGTCGACGTTCACCCGCAGTCAGCCCGCGATGTCGCCCGAAACCTTTGCGATGCTTGGCGCAAGGCGCCTCGCCTACGTTCGGGCGGTCCGCTCCGAGGATGTCGGCTTCATCTACGTCGAAGCGCCGCTGCTCGCACCTGGCCGATTGGTCTTTGTGCTGCATGCCGCCGACGGCACCGCGCTGGTGATTGCCGAATCCGTGGAGGCGGCCATCGCCGATGCGGCAAACCAACAGCTCGACGCCACGAGCGTGCATTGAGACAGGCGCGGGGCGCCCCGGCTGCGACTGCCTTACGCTGCGCTCGCCGGTGGCAGCGCCAGAACCGCATAGATCGCATCGGCGTCGCGGGATTCGCGCAGCTTCTTGGCCGTGTCCGCGTCGCGTAATAGGCGCGCGACGCGCGCGAGCGCTTTCAGGTGGTCGGCGCCCGCCGATTCCGGTGCCAGCAGCAGGAAGATCAGGTCGACCGGCTGACCGTCGAGCGCATCGAATTCGATCGATCGATCGAGGCGGGCAAACAACCCGAATAGCCGGTCGAGCTTGCCAAGCTTGCCGTGGGGTATCGCGATGCCATTGCCGACCGCGGTCGAGCCGAGCCGTTCGCGCTGCAACAGGATTTCGTAGATGGCCCGGTCGGGCTGCCCGATCAGCTCCGCAGCCTTTGTCGCAAGCTCGTGCAACGCTTGCTTTTTTCCGTTCGCCTTGAGGGCCGGAATAATCGCATTGCGCGCGACGAGATCGGTTAGCGGCATCGGGTCGGATCCGAGAATAGAAGAATGCGCCGCGCGTCCGGGGTCAAAGGCCGCGGACCATAGGAAGGCCCCGCCCGTCCGTCAACCGCCGCCGACGTCTCCGCCCGGGCCGACGGCCGGTGGATCGATCCACCCGATGTGGCCATCGGCGCGGCGATAGACAATGTTGACCCGCCCGTGTCCCGCGTGCCGGAACACCAGCACCGGCGCACCGGTCATGTCGATATCCTGCACGGCTTCGCTCACGGATAGCCGGCGCAGTGTCGTGGTCGATTCGGCGATGATAATCGGCGCAAATCCCGACGCCAGGTCATCACTTTCGTCGTGGTCGGGAGCGGCGATGACGTAGCTTGCCGCCTCGACCGCGGGGTCCGGCGACAGCGCGTCGGTCCGCGCCTTGCCGGCGTGATCCTTGAGGCGCCGCTTGTAGCGGCGCAACCGCTTCTCGATGCGCGTCGCCGCCTGATCGGCGCTGGCATAGGCGTCGGCAGCCATCGCCTCGGCCTGCAGCACGACACCGGAATCGAGGTGAATCGCGCATTCGGTGCGGAATCCGAACCCGTCCTTGCCGATGGTCAGGTGACCGGAATAGCCGCCGTCGAAATACTTCCCGAGCGCATCCGAGACGCGCTCTCCCACGCGCGCGCGCAACGCCTCCCCGATATCGAGATTTTTCCCCGAAATGCGCAGCGGCATGGTTCGGCCCATTTGCTGTCGACGAGCCCGGCCGGGTTCGCCACAGCCTTTACCTATCGTGCCACGCCAGCCTCGGACTGCTTGAGCCGACGCCGCTGCACCGACGACGGAATGCGCATGGCTTCCCGATACTTTGCGACGGTCCGGCGGGCGATGTCGATCCCCGACGCCCGTAATTTGTCGACGATCGTGTCGTCGGACAAGATTTCGCGGGGGCCTTCCGCGTCGATCAATTGCCGGATGCGGTGGCGCACCGCTTCGGCGGAATGGGCCTCGCCGCCGTCGGCGGCCGCGATTGCCGCGGTAAAGAAGTACTTCAGTTCGAAGATGCCGCGGCTGGTCGCCATGTATTTGTTCGAGGTCACGCGCGAGACCGTCGATTCGTGCATGCCGATGGCATCGGCCACGGTCTTGAGATTGAGCGGGCGCAGGTGCTGCACACCGCGGGCGAAGAACGCATCCTGCTGGCGCACGATCTCGGACGCGACCTTCAGGATGGTCTTGGCGCGCTGATCGAGGGCGCGCACGAGCCAGGTCGCCGACTGCAGGCAATCGGCAAGGTAGGACTTGTCGTTCTCGCCGCGCGCCGTCTTCGACACCTGAGCGTAGTAGCTCTGGTTGACCAGCACCTTGGGCAGCGTGTCGGAATTGAGCTCGACGATCCAGGTCCCGTCGGCGGCCGGATGCACGAACACATCCGGCACCACCGGCTGCACCAGCGTCGAGCCGAACGCGAGGCCGGGTTTCGGATCGAGGCGGCGCACCTCGGCGATCATGTCGGCGAGATCGTCGTCGCCGACGCCGCAGTGCCGCCGCAACGCGGCAAAGTCGCGCCGCGCCAGCAATTCGAGATGCGCGATCAGCGCCTGCATTGCCGGATCGTAGCGGTCACGCTCCCTGAGCTGGATCGCCAGGCACTCGGTGAGATTGCGCGCGCAGATGCCGGGCGGGTCAAAGCCCTGCAGAAGGACGAGCACCGCTTCGATCGCGTCCACCCGCGCTCCGAGGGTCGCGGCGACGTCCGCCAGATCGGCGTTCAGGTAGCCGGCCTCGTCGACCAGGTGGATCAGATGCTGCCCGATTATCCGCTGCACCGGGTCGGCGGTCGCCAGCACCAGTTGCTCGGTCAGGTGGCCGGCGAGCGTCGTCTCCGCCGAAATGAAGGCCTCCAGATTGTGGTCACCATCATCGCGGCCGCCGGCACCAACGTTGGCCCATTCCGAATAGGCGGGCGAGGCAGCTTGCCCGGCCCGGGGAGCCGGAGCCGAGCCCTCGTCGGGAAAGACATTGTCGAGCTGGGTTCCGAGCCGGTCTTCCAGGGCGGTCCGGCTGGTTTCCAGATTCTCGCCAAGCCAGTCGCGGGCGCCGTTCTCATCGGACGCCGAATGCGCCGATTCGGCCGTGTCGCCCTCCACCGGCGCCTCGTCGGAATCGGTCCGCTCGAGCAGTGGATTGCGCTCGAGTTCCCCCTCGACGTAGCTGGTCAGCTCCAGGTTCGACAGTTGCAGCAGCTTGATGGCCTGCATCAGCTGCGGCGTCATGACCAGCGCTTGGCTTTGCCGGAGAAGTAGTTTTTGGGTGAGCGCCATTGGTCGCAGTGCGAATTGGTCCGGTTCTTGCTTTAGCCCGGTTCGCTCCCGCTGTACACCGGTCCGTGCGGGCAATCGTAAACGGTGTTGATTTCGGGATTATCTCCGGGGTCCGCCGGGACCGGTCGAATCAGAGGCGAAACTCCTCGCCGAGGTAGAGCCGGCGAACATCCGGATTGTTGACGATGTCCTCGGCCCGTCCCTCCATCAAGACCTCTCCCGAATAGATGATGTAGGCGCGGTCGGTCAGGCCCAGCGTTTCGCGGACGTTGTGGTCGGTGATCAGCACCCCGATGCCCCGGTTGGTCAGGTGCCGGACCAGCGCCTGGATGTCGCCGACAGCGATCGGATCGATCCCGGCGAAGGGCTCATCCAGCAGCACGTAGCTCGGCCGCGTCGCCAGGGCCCGGGCGATCTCCACGCGGCGGCGCTCGCCGCCCGACAGCGCAATCGACGGTGTCTTGCGCAGCTGCGCGATGTTGAACTCCTCCAGCAGCGCGTCAAGATCGGCCTCGCGCCGCTGCCGGTTCGGCTCGATGACCTCCAGCACCGAACGGATATTGTCCTCGACATTAAGGCCGCGGAAGATCGACGCCTCCTGCGGCAGATAACCGATGCCGAGCCGCGCACGCTGGTACATCGGCAGCCGGGTCACGTCGTAGCCGTCGACCTCGATGCGGCCGCGGTCAGCCTTCACCAACCCGGTGATCATGTAGAACACCGTGGTTTTGCCGGCGCCGTTCGGTCCGAGCAGGCCGACAACCTCGCCGCGGCGCACGTAGAGGCTGGCGCCTTTCACCACCTTGCGGCGTACGAAGCTCTTCTCCAGCCCGTGGGCGGCGAGGAAGCCGCCCTGCACGGCGCCCGGCTGGCGGCGGCGGAGTACGGGTTGAGCGGGATGGATCGGCTGGTTCATCGATGGCGACGCTTCAGCATGTCGTTGACGATGTCACACGGATCACGAACGGGACGGGGGTGGAGGTCAATGCTGCCGCGGCCAGCGTTCAGCGCAACCGCGGCACGGCCGGCGAACCGTCCCTGCCGGAATCACCTTCCCGCGTGCTCGGCTGGAACAGGCCCTGCACGCGGCCCCCGTCGGACTCCATGCGCGAGACGGCCGTCCCCATGTCGACAACCAGGCGATCGCCGCGCAACACGTTGCGGCCCTGGCTGACCACGACGTTGCCGCGCAGGGTGATGGTGTTCTTGCGCATGTCGAAATCGCCGGCCTCGCCGGTCGCGGTCTGCTCCTTTTGCGTGACGATGACGTTGCCCTTGGCCTCGAGGCGCCGGATGCGCTGCCCGTCGGCGGTCGGTGGCCCGGAGCGGACGCCGCTGGTGGTGCCGGCATCCTCCGCCTCATAGTAGACCACGAGCACGTTGCAGCGCAGCTCGGTGTCGCCCTGCTTGACGTGCACCTTGCCTCGGAACGTCGCAACCTTGGTCTTGTCCTGGACTTCGAGCGCGCTTGCCTCGATCTGGATCGGCTGATTCCGGTTCTTGGAAAATCCCTGCACCGCATTCGGCACATTGGTGGTCGTCGAGGTGGCGCCCTTCGGCTGTTGTGTGCCGCGCGTCTCGCCCCCCGGCCTGGATTGCGCCATGCTCCGGTCGGACATCGACACCAGCGGCCCCGCCAGGATGACAGCGATCAGCGCAGTGCGGTGCAGTCGCGCGCCCTGTTTCATTGCTGTGGCACCTGTCCGGGGACGCTGCCCTGATCCTTGTTCGGCATCAGTTGCATCGCTACTCCGCCGTTGAAGCGGACCACCTCCCCGGCCTGCTCGATCTCCATCGCGTTGGCATTGACGGTGCCGTTGAGCATCTTCAAGGCCACCGGCTTCTCGGACACGATGTCGCCCGTGCGCGTGTTGATCACCGCCTGGCTCAGGCGGCCCTCGTAGCCGGTCGAGGATTTCACCAGGATGTTGTCTTCAAGCGTCAACACTTCCGCCTTGGTGTTGAACAATCCAGTGGCCGCCGACACGTCGACCTGCGAGCGGTCGTGCATCTGAATTTTCGCGCGCAGCTCGATCAGCTCGATCAGCTCGGGCTTGGCAATATCCTGCGCCGCCGAGCGCGCGGATAGGTCGTAAGGCCGTGCATCGCGGGTGAAGCCGGAGAGGCGCGGCTGCTCCATCTTGATCTTGGTTCCGGAGATCACGATGTCGCGCAGTCCAACCGGCAGCTCGCCGAGCAGCCGCAATGGATTGAACCAGGCCGCCAGCGCCAAGACGGCGATGACGGCAGCGAAGGCGGCCGGAACCGCGATGCGAGAGACGCGCACCAGCCGGCTGTGCCGCATCGCCGCGCGGAAGGCATTCGCCGTTGTGCGGCGCCGCGCAGCCGCGAACAAGGCCGGTCCCCGGTATTGCTCGGCTTCGTAAACGACGGCCAAACCGTTCATCCTAAGCTTGTCGTCCGTTGCAGATTCATTCACGCGGAACTCCAGCCACGTGGCACCGGCATTCAGACAAAGATCACCGCGCCGCGACATGCCAACGCGACGGCTTCACGAGTGGGCGAAGACATCCTCCTGGTCCCAGCCGGCCAGGTCGAGCCGAACGCGGTCCGGAAGAAAACGGAAGCACGCCGCGGCAAGGTCCGCGCGCCCCTCCCGCGCCAGCATGGCGTCGAGCCTATCCCTTATCGCATGCAAGTGGAGCACGTCGGACGCCGCATAGGCAACCTGGGCGTCGCTGAGCTCCTCGGCGCCCCAATCGGACGACTGCTGCTGCTTCGACAGGTCGACGCCGAGCAGTTCCTTGACCAGGTCCTTCAGCCCATGTTTATCGGTATAGGTTCGCGCCAGCCGCGAGGCGATCTTGGTGCAGTAGATCGGCGCCGGCATTACCCCGAAGGCCTGATACAGGGCGCCCAGATCGAAGCGGGCGAAGTGGAAGATCTTCAGGATCGACGGGTCGGCGAGCAGCCGGATCAGATTGGGCGCCGCGGGCGGGTCCGGCGCGAGCTGCACCACGTCAGCGATGCCGTCGCCCGGCGACAGCTGGACCACGCACAGCCGGTCGCGCTGATGCTGCAGCCCCATGGTCTCGGTGTCGATGGCGATCGGCCCCGAATAGGCGGACAAGTCAGGCAGATCGCCACGGTGCAGGCGGATGGTCATGGAGCGGGAAACCTGGATCGAACGAGCGTTGGAGTCAGTTGCGGCGGTCGGTCGGCCGCGTTCTAGCACGCACAGGCAGGCCGAAGCCAACGCTCCGCCGCGGCGTTCTCCTTCCGGCGCCAGGCCCGCGCTTTCGCCTGGGTATTCCAGCCCAGGTCGTCAGCCTGCTCCAGGCGGGGGGCCGCGGGCGGGGCCCCGACGCCGCCCGAGTGCGAGTTTGCGAGACTCGCCCGCGGGCGCCGCATCCCGTCCCGCCAACATGACGCCTCATGAGAGCGCCCCTCGGCGGACGGGACGCGGGCTGGATGTTTTCCTAGGGTGTCAAGGATTATTTTCCGGAGATGCCTCGCTGCGCGCCGGCCGGGCTACGAGACGCGCGAAATCCGGGTTGGACCTTCCCACGGATCGCGGCGCTCCGGATTGCGCTACGCTTCATTCAGGCTACGGGCTGCGATCCGCCACGGGCGCACCAACAACCCGCCCCTGCCGGCGAATCGCGCCTATGTCTTCAGCCGCGGCATCAGGCTGACTGCGTTGCCGCTCTCGATGCCCTGCAATTGCTCCGGGGTGAGATCGAGCTTTCGCAGCTCCGCAATCTGATCAAGTGGGAAATACGGATAGTCGCTGCCGTAGGTCACCTGCGACGCCGGCACGAGCTTGAGCAGCGCGGCCATCGTCGGCGCCGAGGTCGCGTTCGCGGTGTCGTAATGCAGTCGCTTCATTTCTCCCATGATGCCGTCGGGGGCGAACTCCTTGAGGTTCGGCCGCTTGCCGTAGAACGCATCGATGCGTCCGGCCATCAGCGGAATCGTTCCGCCGGCATGCGAGAACAGCCACTTGATGTCGCGGTGGCGCGCGAAAGAGCCGCTCAGCAGCAGGCTGGTGACGGTGCGAGTGGTGTCGTGCGGGACTTCGATCACCGCCGGAAAGGTCCCAACGCTCAGCCGGCCACAGCAGGCCGCGACCAGCGGATGCACATAGATGACGGCCTTGCGCCGGTTGAGCTCATCGAGCACCGGCTTGTAGAGCGGATCGCCCAGCCACTTGTCGCCGTAGTTGCTTTGCAGATTGATGCCGTCGGTCTTGAGAGTATCGAACACATATTCGACCTCCTTCAGCGTGGCATCGACATTCATCATCGACAGCGGCGCGAACATTCCGAAGCGGCCGGGGTAGTCCCTGCGCGTTTCGGCGGCAAAATCCTGGCAGATTCGCACGGTTCGCCCCGCTGCCTCCGCGCCGGCGTCGAACCAAAGGCCGGGGGTGGACGCAAGCGACAGCACCGCGGTGCTGACGCCGTTCTTGTCCATTTGCTCGACGGACCTGGCCGGCGTCCAGTCCGCGACACCGGGGTAGGGCCGGAGCTTGCGCGCGCTCTCCCAGTCCGCCTGAATCTTGAGGTAGGCGGGTGGATAGTAGTGATGGTGCGTATCGATCAGTTTTGGTGCGGTCTGCCCGAGCAGCGCCGACGCCGGAAAGATCGACGCCGCGCCAACGGCTCCGACGCCGGCGAGAAATTGACGCCTGGACGCGTGGCCAGGATCGCAGGCGGGGCAATGGTGGAATTGCATGTCGTCCTCCCGGCGCTTGCTTTGTTCGATATTCGAGGCAAGTCGAGCGCCAGGGTAGCCGTCGGCTTTCTCGGCGGCAAGCTGCAAGGACGATGGCCCGGATGGCGCTGCCCGGATTGCGAGGGGGTCCCGGATTGCGCTTTGCTGATCCGGGCTACGGCGCTGCTGCGGCAGCGATGGTGCCCAGGAGAGGACTCGAACCTCCACGGCTTTCACCACTGGTACCTGAAACCAGCGCGTCTACCAATTCCGCCACCTGGGCCTCGTCGGATCGGTAGCGAGCAGCTTTTGCCTTGTCAATCAAGGCGGCGCTCCCAACCGATCCGTATATGAGGATGCGGCCGGCGGTCTCCAATCCGGCCCGTCGCCGCGCCTCGCGTGGGCGCTCTCGGCCGGGCGATCATGCGCCTCGTCATTGCGAGAAGGCGCAGCCGACGAAGTAATCCAGGGGCGGGCAGAGCAAGGACTGGATTGCTTCGCCCTCCGCTTCGCTCTGGGCTCGCAATGACGGCGAAAAAAAGCGCCCGCCTCGCGGCGGGCGCTTCTTGCTTCGTCGGAGAATGTCGCCCCCGTCCGACGAAGGCTTAAGCTCCGGTCAGGCCTTGAGCGTGGCCAGCACCCGCTCCGGAGTGAACGGCATGTGATACAGCCGCTTGCCGGTCAGCTTGTGGAACGCATTGGCGACGGCGCCGGCGATGAACGGATTGCCGATCTCACCAAGCCCGGTCGGACGCGTGTCGGCCTCGACAAAGCTAACGTGCATCTCCTCCGGCAGGTCGGACATCCGCATCACTGTGTAGTCGTGGAAGTTGGACTGCTCCACGACGCCGTCTTTCACGGTCGCCCGCTCGTGCAGCACGCTGGAGAGGCCGTAGATGATGCCGCTCTCGATGTTGGCCTTGGCGGCCGCAGGCTGGACGATGGTGCCGCCGTCGATGGCGACCCACACCTTGTGCACCTTGACCTTGCCGCTTGCGCGGTCGAGCGAGATTTCCGCAACGCCGGCGCCGAGCGAGCCGGACCGCTCGCTGACCGACAGGCCGAGCGCCCGGCCCTCGGGCCGCTTGGCCTTCCAGTCGCACATCTGCGCCACCGTCTCGAAGCACTTGCGCGCCTTCGGGGTGAGCGACATCCGCTGCAGCCGGAACTCCAGCGGATCCATCCCCTGGTCGACCGCCATCTGGTCGACGAAGGCCTCGATGGCGAACACGTTGAAGACGTGGCCGACCGCGCGCCAGTGCTTGAGCTTGATGCCGTGCGAGATTCCGCGCCGTTCGATGAACTGGTTCGGAATCGCGTAGTAGATCGGCTTGATGCCGGTGTGCAGCAATCCGCCGCCGTCGCCGACAACGCAATGGCGCCAGCCGACAACCTTGCCGCTGCCGTCGAGCGCCGCTTCCAGGCACTGGAACGCCTGCGGGCGCAGCATGCCCTGGGCGACGTCCTCCTCGCGTGTCCACAACAGCTTCACCGGACGGCGCACCTCGCGCGCGACCAGCGCCGCTTCGGCGGCGTAGTCGCCCATGGTGCGCCGGCCGAAGCCGCCACCCATGTAGCACTGGTGGAAGTCCACCTGCTCTTCCTTGAAGCCGAGCGCCTTCGCCACCGCGGCACGTGACACGTCCGGCGCCTGGCTGCCTTCCCAGATTTCCACCTTGTCGCCCGCATCGTTGAAGCGGGCCACCGCATTGAGCGGCTCCATCTGCGCATGGTAGCCGAAGTCGCTACGGTACTCGGCCTTGTAGACCTTCGCTGCACCGGCGAAGGCGGCGTCGGCGTCACCCTTCGAGTCGATGGTGGTCTTCTGCGCCGCAGGATCGTTGTGGATCTTCGCGTAGTCCTGCGCGAGCGCCTGCTCGGAGTTGAAGCCCTCGGCCTTGCCCTTCTTCCAGGCGACCTTCAGGGTATCTCGCCCCGCCTTGGCACGCTCGAACCGGTCGGCGACGACGGCGACGCCGTTCGCCAGCTTGACCGTGCCGATGACACCGGCCATGGCCTTGATCTCGGCGTCGTTCCAAGTGTCGGGCGCAGTGTTGTGCACCGGCGAGTGCAGCGTGCTCGCATAGACCATGCCGGGCACCTTCACGTCCATGGCGTACTGCGCCGTGCCGTTCACCTTCGACGGGATGTCGCGGCGCGGCACCGATTTGCCGATCAGCCGGAACTCGCTCTTCTTCTTCAGCTCGTTCGCAGCCACGGCGGGCAGCGTCGCCGGCACCTTGCCGGATGCCGCGATTTCGCCGTAACTCATGCGGCGGCCAGAGGCGGGGTGAACCACAACGCTGGGCTCGGTCTTGAGCGAGGCAGCGTCGACGCCCCAAGTCTCGGCGGCGTTCGTCAGCAGCACCTTGCGCACCTGCGCGCCCGCGGTCCGTAGCTGGTCGTAGTACAGCATGACCGCGCGGCTGCCGACGATCCACATCATGCGGTTGCCGCCGATGATGTAGCCGTAGTTTGCCTTGTCGGCGGGCGCCCACTCGATGACGACCTTCGCCCAGTCGGCATCCATCTCCTCGGCGAGGATCAATGGCAGCGAGGTCATCGACCCCTGACCCATCTCGGCGCCGGCACTGAGGATGGTGATCGTGCCGTTCGGCGCGATGCGCACCCACGAGCCAATCTGATGCGCACCGGTCGAGGCCTGGGCTTCCGACAGCAGGTTGACGCCGTCAGCGCCGAACGCCAGGCAGAACGACATGCCGCCCAACCCGGCCAGCATGCCGCGGCGGGAAATCTCCGGTCCCTTGATCGCAATGGTCATGGCTTAGCCCTCCCTCGAAGCGCGCTCGACGGCGGCGATGATGCGGTGATAGGTGCCGCAGCGGCAGATGTTGCCGTCCATGTGGGCGACGATCTGCGTACGGGTCGGCTTGGGAATTTGCGCCAGCAGTTCCGCCGCCTGCATGATCTGGCCGGACTGGCAGTAGCCGCACTGCGGCACCTGCTCGGCGATCCAGGCCTTCTGCAGCGGATGCGAGGAGTTCGGCGAGAGCCCCTCGATGGTGACGACTTTCTTGCCGGCGACCGACGCGAGATCGGTCGAGCAGGAGCGCGTTGCCGCGCCATCGACGTGCACGGTGCAGGCGCCGCACAGCGCTACACCGCAGCCGTATTTCGTGCCGGTCAAGCCGATGTGGTCACGAATGACCCACAGCAGCGGCGTGTTGGGATCGGCGTCGACCGAAACACTCCGGTCGTTCAAGGTGAAGGAAACCATAACACCTCCCTTGTTCCACCCGGTTCCGCATTGGCGAGGCCGACCTCGGGCATGACACGTGGCAGGCGGCAATGCGATGTTGGGTTGCTGCAGTTGCTCTATGGCGCCGCGGCGGCCGTGGTGCCCCGTTATCCGACGGCACCCGCAGCGAAGTTCCTCCCAGAGAAGCGTCGCCTCTCTCATGGGCCGTCAGCGGCGTGCTCGTCGCGGGCGCGTCACCCGGCTCTTTGGAGCAAGTCTAGCAAACCGGCCTGGGGAAGCGAATCACAAAAAAAATCAACCCCGCGCTGTCTTGCGGCCAACCGGTTCGCACCCCGCATCGTGGTCCGGAGCAGGCATTCGCCGCATCCCGCTCGAGTCAGTTCCGCCGGGCCATCAATGCATGCTCGGGCGCTTGAGGAAGCGGTTGCGGTCGCTGGACTGTACCTTCACCCCGAAGGTCTTGCCGTCACGATAGATCAGCATCGGCACCTCGACACCAGCGTCGCCTTGCGCCCAGATGCGGCGGAACAGGCCGGCGAGATTGGCGACCTCGACGCCGCCGACCGAAATCACCAGGTCGCCGGTCTTCAGATTGGCGCGTTGCGCCGGGCCGTTGTCGGCGAGGCCGACAACCACCACTTTGTCCTCGACCTCCGTGGCATAGAGGCCGAGCCAGGGCCGCGGCGGCCGGTTCGGCCGGCCGATGGTCAGGCAGTCCTCAAGGATTGGCTTCAGCAGGTCGATCGGCACGATCATGTTGAGATGCTGGGTCTGCCCGCCGTCGCGCGCCTGTTCGAGCTGCAGCGAGCCGATGCCGAGCAGTTCGCCAGTCGCACCGATGACGCCGGTACCGCCCCAGTTGGGATGGGCCGGGGTGACGAAGATCGCCTCATCGATCACATATTCCCAATAGCCGGCGAATTCCTGCTTACCGACGATGCGCGCCGCCACCGAACGCTGCCGACCGCCGGCGCCGCCCACCACCACCCGCTCGCCGAGTTGCGCCGCGTCCGACTGCCCGAGCGGCAGAGCCGGCAGGTCGAGCCGCGCCAGCGCCTGCACCAGGCCGAAGCCGGTCACCTGATCGTACGCCATCACGTGGCCGGGCACGGTGCGGCCGTCGATCAGATGCAGCCAGATCGTTTCCGCCTCGGTGATCAGATACCCGATGGTCAGCACCAGGCCGTTCGCGCGGATGACCACGCCGTTCCCCATCCGCTCGGTGCCAAGCGTCTGGGCCGAAAAGGCGTCGGAAGGAACGATCGACCGGATACCGACGATCGATGCCAGGGCCTGTTCGAGATCGTAGCCATAGTCCGCCGGCTTCGGCTGTAGCGCCGGCGGCACCTTCCATTCGCTGATGGACGGCATGACGGACCTCCTTTGCGTTCACCAGGGTCGCGATTCGGAAGTTCGCTTGAGTTTCAACTCCGGAGCGAACGTCGGATTGCGGACACGAGGACCAGCCCACATCTATACACGAGGAGGCCGATCTTGTATTCGGCGCGGATCGCCGACAAGGGCCGATCCCCCACGTTCAGCAAGATCATCGCATGTCCGAACAGGCCAACCAGGACAAGCTCGTCACCATCTTCGGCGGCTCGGGTTTCGTCGGCCGGCATGTGGTGCGCGCACTGTGCAAGCGGTTCTACCGTATCCGCGTCGCGGTACGCCGGCCGGACCTCGCCGGCCACCTGCAGCCGCTCGGGCGGGTCGGACAGATTCACGCGGTGCAGGCCAATGTCCGCTATCCGGATTCGGTCGAAGCAGCCGTCCGCGATGCCAACGCGGTGATCAACCTTGTCGGCGTGCTGTTCGAGCGGGGCGCGCAGCGGTTCGCCGCCGTGCATACGGCTGGCGCCGATGCGATCGCTCGCGCGGCCCCGGCCGGGGCGGGCGTCGTGCACGTGTCGGCCATCGGAGCCGACGCAGACTCGACGTCGGCCTATGCCCGCAGCAAAGCAGCCGGCGAGCAGGCGGTTCTGACCGCGGTTCCGGGGGCCACCATTTTTCGCCCATCGATCCAATTCGGCCCGGAGGACAATTTCTTCAACCGTTTCGCCGCGCTGGCGCGGATGCTTCCGGCCTTGCCGCTGATCGGCGGCGGAGTCACACGGTTCCAGCCGGTGTTCGTCGGCGACGTCGCCACCGCCATCGCCGACGCGGTCGACGGCAAGACGAAGCCTGGCACCATCTACGAGCTCGGCGGACCTGAGGTGTTCACGTTCAAGGAACTGATGGAATTCGTGCTGACAACCACCGGGCGCAAGCGATTGCTGCTGCCGCTGCCGTTTCCGCTGGCAAAGCTGCAGGCACGGTTCCTCCAGTTCCTGCCGAAGCCGCTGCTGACCCCGGACCAGGTCGAACTGCTCCGGTATGATAACGTGGTTTCAGGCGAGGCCGAGCGAGAAGGCCGCACGCTGGAAGGGCTCGGAATCGACCCGATCGCGATTGCATCGGTGGTGCCGTCTTATCTCTGGCGGTTCCGCAAGACGGGGCAATTCTCCAATCGCGCAGTATAGCGCTCTCATCTTGGTCCGCTTCGACGACTGCGGGCGCTGGCCCTGGCGCCGGCCGGGCCGGACATTCTCCACGCCACCATCACGATGGCATAAGCACCCGCGACGATTCGGCGGTTCTGAGAAAGATTTTTCTTTTTTCTGTGTAAGGATTGCCTATTTGAAGAACAATACTCTAGTTATTGCTCTAGGCGATCGTTCTAATAATAATTTCCGATCGATAGGATGCAAATGTCAGCGCAATCGAACGTTCTTCGCGCGGTTCCAAGCCCGGCTGGCGTACCGGACCTTTCCGAACTCGCCGCCCGACTTTCGACAGGCTTCGCCCTGCTCGGCCTTCCCGACCGCCTGCGTGTCATCCGCGACACGATCCCCGGCCGGATCGCCTTCACGACCAGCTTCGGTATCGAGGATCAGGCGATCACGCACGCCATTTTTGACACCGCTCTGGCCGTCGACGTGGTCACGCTCGACACCGGCCGGCTGTTTCCCGAGACCTACGACGTCTGGGCCCAGACCGAGCAGCGCTACCGGCGCCGCATTCGCGGCTTTTCGCCCAGTCAGGAGCGTGTCGAAGGCTTCGTCGCGCGGGAGGGCATCAATGCGTTCCGCGCCTCCGTCGAGGCGCGCCATGCCTGCTGTCATATCCGCAAGGTCGAGCCGCTGCGCCGCGCGCTGACCGGCGCCGCCGGCTGGATCGCCGGTCTGCGCGGCGATCAATCGGGAAACCGGGCCGCCATGCGTTATGCGGTCGTCGATGCCGCACATGGCGTGATCAAGGTCAATCCGCTGATCGACTGGACGCGCGAGCGCGTGGTCGACTACGTGCGCGCCAACGACATCCCGTACAACGCGCTGCACGACCGCGGCTTCCTCTCGATCGGCTGCGCTCCGTGCACGCGCGCGGTGGCGCCCGGCGAACCGGAGCGCGCCGGGCGCTGGTGGTGGGAGCAGGAAGACAAGAAGGAATGCGGCCTGCACCTCGACGCGGCGCCGGACCTGGCACCGCAGCGCACCGAGCGCGCCCTCGCCGATCATGACGCCTAGCACGATCCCCGTGCATTGACGTTTGCGGCGCGCACCTTACGGTGCCGCAACGACCGCCGCACACTCGGGGAACGCGCCATGCTCAGGCTCTATCACTACTGGAGCTCGGTCTGTTCGCAGAAGGCCCGCCTGTGCCTCGCCGAGAAGAGCCTCCCGTGGGAAAGCGTGCATGTCGATCTGTTCAATTTCGAGAACTACCAGCCGGCCTATACCAGGCTCAACCCAAAGGCCCTGGTGCCGGCACTCGATCACGACGGACGCATTGTGATCGAGTCAAATGTCATCTTGGAGTATCTCGAGGACGTTTTCCCGCAGGTGTGGCTGCGGCCCGGCGACGCCTATGAGCGGTCGCTGGCGCGGCTGTGGCTGTTCAATGCAGAAGAGATCGCGCACCCCAACGTCGGTGTGTGCTCGCATAATGCGCGGCACGCTGTGCGGTTCAAATCCGCCGGCATTTCTGACGAGGTGGTGCTGCGCGCCGCCGACCAGTGCCCCAATCCTGTGGTCGGCCTGCGCCTGCGCCGCCGCATCGAAGTGGGCGTGACGGAGGCGGATGAGAACGAGGCCTATGCCAAGCTCGACTATCTGCTCGACCAGATGGAGCGGCAGCTGGAACAAGGCCCTTGGCTCGCCGGCGCGCAATACTCGCTCGCCGACATCGGCATGGCGCCGATGATCAACCGTATCGAAGTGCTGCCGCGCCCGGAGATCATTGCCGCCGCGCGCCGTCCCAGGGTCGCCGATTGGTGGCAGCGCATTCAGGCTCGGCCGGCATTCGTCGAGGCGTTCTCGTTCAAGAACCCGAACGCCGACGATCCCGTGAAACGGTGATACGCGTTCGCTAAATCTTCACCAGCATCCCGGTCACGTACATGGCTGCAATGCCGCATACGAAGCCGGCAAGTACCGCCGGCGACAGCCACGAGGTGCCGTGGCGCTGGCTCGTGCGGACCAGATAGGACGTCACCTCGACGATCACCTGCAGGATTGCGCCGGCGCCGACCGCCAGCGCGAACGCCGACCATTGCGGCGCATAGGCAAGGCTGCCAAGCCACATGCCGACGATCGCCGGCGCGCCGGCGAGCAGCGCAAGCCCGATGAAGACCGATAGCGGTGGCCGCTTCTCGACCAGCGGCGCGGCGATGCCGATGCCTTCGGTGATGTTGTGCAGCGTGAAGCCGAGCACCAGGAACGTGCCCAGCGGGGCCGCGCCGGTCGCAAAGGCGGCACCGATCGCCAGCCCCTCGCCGAGATTGTGCAGGCCGATACCGAGCGCGATGAAGGTCGCGAGCGCGAGGCCGGTCGGGACGCCGCGGCGGCGCCCGATCACGAACAGTCCCAGCGCGGTGACGGTTGCCGCCAACAGCACCATGGCGATTCCCTGGAAGGCGGCCGCCGCGCGCAGCGCGAGCTCAATCGCTTCCTTGAGCGTGTCGACGAGCAGGAAGGCCAGCAGTCCGACGGTGAGGGCCAGCACGAATCCCAGCCCGCTACTCCCCAGTCCGCGCAGGGCCGGATAGAACATCAGCCCGATGGCGACCGGAACGATGCCGACGAAGACGCCGACGATCGCCTGCATGGTGAGCGCGCTGCCGCTGGGGCGCGGCGTGGCGATCGCCACTTCGATCTCGTGCTTGAACGTCGTTCCTGTCCCGGTCACCACCTTGACTTCGTGCTTCTCGCCCGGCACCCACGGATAGGGAACATGCAGCCAGGCCGACGCGACGCGACCCAGCGAGCCGGGCGGTGCCTGCATGAAGGTCCAATAGGCGTCATCGACCTGCACCTGCGCGATCGTCATCGGCTCCGAGCCACCGGCGCGGACCTTGAGATGAATGCCGTCGCCATCGAGGATGACGCGCTCGAAGGTCAGCTTCTCGACCGGCGGCGCGCCGGTGTCGAAGGCCCGCAACGGGTCCCACACGTAGAGCGCCGCGCCCGCGACGGCGAGCGCAAGGAGCGGCGCGAGCAGCCAGAGCAAGTTGACGCGCCGACCGCGCGCGTCGGCCGCCAGCGCATCGGGGCGCGCCATCTCGTTCATGCGGTCGCTTCCGTCACCTCGAACATGCCCATCCAGCCAAGCTCGGCGAATTCCGATTGATGCGCGTGAAACATGTACGCGCCGGTCTCGTGATTGCGGTAGCTGAACTCGATGATTCCCCGCTGCGCCTGGCACTGCATGATCGTATCGACCGTTCGCAGCGTCGGCGTGAGCGACGTCCCGTGGTCGTAGTAGTCGAAGAAGTTCGCGTGCAGGTGAAACGAGTTGATCAAGTCGAATTCCAGGATGTTGACGAGATAGATGCGGACCGGCCGCCGACGCGCGATCTGGATCGGGTGCTTCATGAAATGATGCGCCACCGTGTTGACGCCATAGACCTCGTTCTCATTGTCGAAGTTGGTGTCAAACCCGTTCATCACCATCACCATCTCCTGCCACTCCCGGTTTTCCGGGGTGCCGAGCAGCCGTCCGCGGGCGAGCGCAGCCTGCTCGGGATGACGCTCCGGATCGGGATCGATGATGAAGGCGCCGTACAGCCCCTTGTGGATGTGCCGCTTCAGCGGCACCGCGTGGCAATGATAGAGATGGCAGCCGAACGGCAGCGCATCGAACTCGTAGACGAACTCGCCGCCGGGAATGACTTCGCCCGCGCCCGGCACGCCATCCATGCGCGCCGAGTGGATGCCATGAAAGTGCATCGTATGCGGATGCGAGCCGCGATTCTGAAAGACGATGCGGAGCCGCTCCCCCTCGGTGGCGCGCAGCGTCGGACCCGGCACTCGGCCGTTGTAGGTCCACGCCGCAAAGCGAACCCCGGGCGCGACTTCGATTTCCTTGTCCTCGGCCGTGACCTCGTAGGTGCGCAGCCGGCGCCCGTCGGGCAGCGTCGATACCGTGCCGGTGGTCCAGTCGGTCAGGATGGCGGTCGGATCGAAGCCGTTGCGCGCGTTGTCGACCTCACCGGGCGTGATCATGCCGCCGTGGGTGCCGTGCTGGCCCATTCCCTTGATGGCCTGCGGCACCGCGCCCGCGCCACCGTGCTCTGCGTGCGGCACTTGCGTCTGCGCGGCAAGCTCGGCGGCAATGCCGGTCAGGACCGTGCCGCTGGCCGCGGCGAGGCCGCCGGTCAACAGACCACGCCGACTGAGATTGTCCCGTAGCCAATGCAGCATGGCTGCCTCTCGCGCCGAAGTAGGCCTAGATGCAGTTGCAAATCATTTGCAATCTACTCTGAGAACCATAGGCATTGCAAGGGGCTTGCGGCCGCGGCGCGGCCTCACCCGCAGCCCCCGGTTTCGAGCGGCGACAAGGCAACGCGAGGCGCGCCGAGGCCAGCGGGCGCCGTGATTGTGTAACGCCGGGATGGCGGCCCATATCACCACTATCGGGCGCGAACAGGCAGGCGGAGATGGGCGTGGATTGCTGCGGACACGGTACGGCCTTCGAGGGCATGTCGGCCGACTACAAGCGGCGCCTCTGGGCGGTGATCGCGATCAACGCCGGCATGTTTCTGGTCGAAATGAGCGCCGGCGCGCTGGCCGGCTCGCAGGCGCTGCAAGCCGATGCGCTGGATTTCTTTGGAGACGCGGCAACCTACGGCATCAGCCTGGCGGTGATCGGTTCGGCGTTGCGCGTGCGCGCATGGGCCGCGTTCGCCAAGGGCGTCAGCCTGACGCTGATGGCGCTCTGGGTGTTCGGCGCGACCGCGTACCACGTGCTGGTGCTCGACGTTCCGCGCGCCGATGTGATGGGGATCGTCGGCGTCATGGCGCTGGCAGCAAACGTCGCCAGCGTATTGATCCTGGTCCGCTACAAGGACGGCGATGCGAATGTGCGCTCGGTCTGGCTGTGCTCGCGCAACGACGCGATCGGCAATGTCGCGGTGATGCTGGCCGCGCTTGGCGTGTGGGCGAGCGCGACCCGATGGCCGGACCTCATCGTCGCCGCCGTCATGGCGGGACTGTTCCTGTATTCCTCGGTGCAGATCATGCGGCAGTCGTTGCGCGAACTGCGGAGCGAACGGACCGGCGTGCTGGAAACCGCCGCGCGCTGAGTTAAGCGCCGAGAAAGACCGAGCGCACGTCGGACGGTGTGGCGCCGTAGGCGCGGCGGAAGGCGCGGTTGAAATAGGAGAGGTCGCCGAAGCCGGCCTCGAAGGCGATGGCGGTGATGGTCGAGCCGGCGCGGCGCCGGTCGCTCAGCATACGGTGTGCGCGGGCGAGCCGCTCGCCGAGCACGTACTGCGAAAACGTGGTGCCCTCTCTCTCGAACAGCATTTGCACGTAGCGCGGCGTCACCTGCTGGCGGGCGGCGACCGCGACCACCGACAGGCCGCCGTCGCGAAGGTGCGCGGCGATGTCGGCCTTGACGGCGCTGAGCCGCGCGGCGCGCAGTCCGCGCTCCCTAGCGACCACCACAGCGTCGCGGCTTGCGCCGACCGTCAGCGCGATGAGATCGTATACATGCGTCACGATCAGGCGCTGCAGGTCGGGCGCCGCCAGCGCATCGTTGTGCCGCAGCATGTCGAGGTACCCGGTGAGCAGCCGCAGCGCTGCACTGTCGCGGGGAATCGCCCGCGCGAACGCGTCTTCGAGGTTCGGCACCAGGGCTGCGAGTGCCGTGCGAGGGAGCCACACCCCCAGAAAACGCTTCCCCGCCGGACTGATGCCCTCGTAGATATCTGCGTTCGACAGCAGCACCGCCTCGCCGTCGGCGACCGTTACCTCGCGGCCAAGCTGGGAGAAAATCTCAGCGCCTGCCACGAGAACCGCAAGGGTGACGCTGTCGTCGCCGTCCGTAACCAGCGCGCGCGTGCGCGCCACGCGTATGCCGCTATTGACGACAGAGCCCACGGTGAGCCCCGGCAGCACGTGCTGCACGGCGTCCATGCGGAAGGGTTGGTCCGGCAACGGCTCCATGTCGAGCCCAATCGATTTGCGTCCCAGGGCCTCTCTGACAAGAGGCACGCGGTCCTGCGGCGGCAGGTTCCCGGTTGCGAACCGCAGCGTCGCGAACTCAGGCGCCGTCGAGGCCACGGGATAACTCCTTCCCTACTGCCGGCAGTCGATCCTTTCCTTTGTAACCGCTGAGCGCCGACGGTTCAAAGCCGGACTTCGCTTTTGGACAAACGCTCTCGTTCGCTTCCGTCCAAGACTTCCGGCGCGAACGGTGCCGAGGATCGTGGCTCACGGTCGCGCCAGGGAACGTCCGTAGCCCGCATGATGCCGGAGCGGCAAGCCGGCGCGGCAACGACGTCCCGGATGTCGCTGACGCTCATCCGGGCTACGAGTTCGGAGAACAACAATGGATTGTTTGCGCTGTTTGACCTCGCCACTCGCGATCGGGGGACGCCGGCGGCGCGCCGTTCGGCTCGCGAGTTGGGCCTTCGCCGCCGCGGCACTTGCGCTTTCGGGAAGCTCCGCGATGGCCGGATGCGTCTCGGGGGACTTTCCGCTTGCTGGGGCAGACCTACTCGACGGTCCGAATTGCAAGGCGCAAGGCAGTGCCGGATACGCGACCGCCGTCGGCCGCTTTGCGGTTGCTGGCGGCCCCCGAGCCACTGCGGTTGGCGAAAGTACCAACGCGCTAACTGACTACGCGACGGCAACGGGAGCCTTTGCGTCTGGCCTCCGTGGCGCCACAAGCGTCGGTCACGCGGCCAAGGGGACCGGACATTGGTCCACCGCCATCGGCGCTGGTCCGTCAATTGGTTCCTGGGCGTTGGGGGACTACAGCATCGCCATCGGCGGCGGTAAGGGCGGCGCCAGCGGCGATGCTGCTTATGCCGGCGAGGACTACGGCATAGCGATCGGAACTGGCGCACAGGCGTTTGGCCGGCAATCCATGGCCGTCGGCGCCTACGCGGGGGACGGTGCCGGCCACGGGAGCGAAGTCAATTCAGCGTTCGGATCGCGTGCGGGCCGCTCCGTGACCGGCAATAGCAACAGTGCGTTCGGCCAACAAAGCGGCTCGACCGTCAGCGGCAGTTCCAATTCCGCCTTCGGTGCTGCGGCCGGTGTGGCCGTGACCGGCAATGCCAATACCGCGGGCGGCGCGCTCGCCGGCTGGATCGTCAACGGGCGCAACAACGCCGCCTATGGCGTCAACGCCGGCGGGAGCGTCACAGGCGACGCCAACGTCGCGATCGGAGCGAGCGCAGGCGGGGACATCACCGCGTCCAACACCGTCGCGGTGGGCACGAGCGCATCGGCGAGCCGCAACGGCGCGGTCGCGATTGGCAACGGCGCCAGCGCGACGAAGCCGCAAGCCGCGGCGATCGGCCAGGGTACGGTCGCTAATGTGGCCAATACGGTGTCGGTCGGCTCCGCCGGCAACGAACGGCGCATCGTCAACGTCGCTGACGGCATCAATCCGACCGACATGATCAATCTCGGTCAGCTGCAGACGCTGCTGTCGGCGCGGGCGCCGGGCGCGGGCCCGATGGGCACGGTCAATCTCGCGCAGTTCGAAGCACTGTTGCCGGCGAAGAGGATCGCTGCTGCCGCGCAGCGGCCGCCCCCCGACGACCCAACCGCGCGCCTCATCGACGAAATCCGGAGAGAGCTGCGGGAGGAATTCCGGCAAGCGTCGGCTGACCTGCGGGCATTGGTGCAGCAGCAACAGGAAGAGATTGCCGAGCTCCAAGGGAGGGTTCCATGATGCACATCGGTTGCATCGATCGCGCAGCGTTGCGGGGAAAGTCCGCGGCTGGCTCGAACCTGTCGCGTCCACGGCAGACGGGACCGGCGGCATGCCGCCATCGCGTCGCCCTGCTCGCGAGCTGCACCCTCGCGGCCGCGGCGCTCGCATTTTCGGGAAGTTCCGCGATGGCCGGATGCGTCTCGGGGGACTTTCCGCTTGCTGGGGCGGACCTGCTCGACGGTCCGAATTGCAGGGGGACAGCCGCCCAGGCCGGCGCGACCGCTGTCGGCAACCTTGCGTTTGCCAGTACCCGATCTACCGCGGTGGGCGACCACGCGAGAGCGCTAGGCGACTATGCGACGACGGTGGGCGCATTTGCCGGGCGGCCGGGCGTATATACCGGCCATGGCGCCACAATCGTTGGTCATTTGGCCGGCGCCGCGGGGGCCGGAATCTGGTCCACGGCCATCGGCGCAAGCACGCAAGCCAGCCTTGCTGCCATTGCGGCGGGGTCCTACAGCATCGCCATCGGCGGCGGCAACAACGCCGGCAATCGAGGCGCAATTGCCTTTGGCGATTACGGCATAGCGATCGGGACCGGCGCACTGGCGTTTGGCGAGCGATCCACGGCCGTCGGCGCTTACGCCGGGGACGGTGCCGGCGACGGGAGCGCAGTTAATTCGGCGTTCGGATCGCGTGCCGGCCGCTCCGTGACCGGCAATGGCAACACCGCGGTAGGCCAACAAAGCGGCTCGACCGTCAACGGCAGTTCCAACTCCGCGTTCGGCGCTGCGGCCGGCGCGGCCGTGACCGGCAATGCCAATACCGCAGGCGGCGCGCTCGCCGGCTGGGTCGTCAACGGCCGCAACAACGCCGCCTATGGCGTCAACGCGGGCGGAAGTATCACAGGCGATGCCAACGTTGCGATCGGGGCGAGCGCCGGCAGGAGCATCACCGCGTCCAACACCATCGCAGTGGGCACGAGTGCATCGGCGAGCCGCAACGGCGCGGTCGCAATCGGCAACGGGGCGAGCGCGACGAAACCGCAAGCGGTGGCGATCGGCCAAGGATCGCTCGCCAATGTCGCAAGTACCGTGTCGGTCGGCTCGGCCGGCAAGGAGCGGCGCATCGTCAACGTCGCCGCCGGCATCAAGCCGACCGATGCGGTCAATCTCGGCCAGTTGCAGGCGCTGCTGTCGGGGCAGGCGCCGGTCGCAAGCCCGGCCGGCACGGTTAATCTCGCGCAGTTCGAGGCGCTGTTGCCGGCCGCGAGCGCTACCGCCGCCGCACCGCGGCCGGCCGCCGCCGCAGACCCGAGCAGCCGCCTCATCGACGATGTCAGGAGAGAGCTTCGGCAGGAATTCCAGCAAGCGTTGGCTGACCTGCGGGCACTGGTGCAGCGGCAGCAGCAAGAGATCGTGGGACTCAAGCACCGCAAGGCAACCGCCGCTCGCACGGCGCGCGAGTGAGAATATCTGATGCATGATGGAAGCGAGATCGGATGGAGCGACGCTCCATCCGGCCAGGGATCAGCCATACTCACGGATGTCATGCCCGCGAAGGCGGGCATCCAGTTAAACACCGCAGTTGCCGCTCAAGATCAAGAATGATCTGCTGCGGCGCGCGTTTGTGCGCCTCCAGGAACAGCTCGACCGGAAGCCTCTTGATGGCCACCGGATTGTGGCTGATCTTGTGATAACGCGTGGGCTCCAATTTGCTCAACTCCAGCCGGTTCAGCGTCGACTTGCCGGCAACCGGCGCGCAATCCTCGCGCCGAGCCTTGAGCTTGCCCGCCAGCACCGCCATCATCGGATCATGACGCAACTCGTCGTGGTCGTTGAGGTCCTCGTAGCCGAGAGCGATCCCGAACACCCGCTGGCCGACCAGGGTCACAACCTCATACTCGGTCCACTCGGGACGTCGGACATCGTGGAAGCACGCAGCAAACCGATCCATCATACCGATGGCTCGATCCGTCGCGCCCAGAAGCAGCGCCCTGGCGTCCGAAGTGATCGCGCCGCCGTCGAACGCCGCCACCACTTCGCGCCCTTCGACAGCTGCAAATCCGAACAAATCTGCGCTACACTCTGTCGGCATCGGAGCGCTCCTCGAATCAATCGAAAGCCGTTGCTGCACGACAACTTTCGCTGATTCGGGCGCCCCGATGTACTTAGTTGTGTGAGATATCCGGGCTAAAGATGCGCCGGACTCGACCCGCCCTATTGAGTCGGCTCATACCGAGTCGTTCCCGCCATGCGGTCCTGCGACTCGATATCCAGGCGCTTCTTTAGCTCGTTCGTCGCGGCGTTGATGTGCTGCATGTTGCTGACGCAGTGTTGCAGCAGCGCACGATAGTGCCGCAAGCGCCGCCCCCCCTCAGCGGTCGGGCTCGGCATCAATAGCACTGGCGACCCGACAAGCGCGAGGGCCACGCTCGCCCCAACCGCAAGTGCAGCGCGCTGTCCGGTCATGTCCTCGTAGGCCTCCGCGTGCTTGCGCGCTTCGCGGCAGCCTGCCGAGTTGTATTTGCGGTCAACGGGGCTGAGCGCAGCCGCCACCTGCTGCGGAGGCGCCACGTTATGCATCAACAAGGCAATCCGCTCGGCTTGCGAGCGTGACGTTTGCGCATTCGCGCTGTCGGCCGCCAGCATCGCCACGGCCGTGGCGACGATCGCCATTGTGTGGATTCGCATGAAATTTCCCCATTGCCCGCGAGCATCGTTCCACAACCCATGCGAATCCACAATCACAAAGGGATTTCGCCAAAAATTGCATCCAACCGGGGAGCAAGGGTGGGCGACCGCTAAGCGACGCGCCCACGCCCTCTTAACCAACGCCGGCACCGTCGGCGCTGGGTCCGCGCATCCCTCACGCCACGCAGGCGATCAGCGCCCAGACGATAACGGCGATGCGCGCCAGCACCGACCATTCGTGCGGTCCCTGGTAGCGCACAGCGCTGCGCCAGACGGCGACGACCACGAACACGTTGTAGGGCAGCGGCAGCAGAAAGATCACCAGTGCGACCCACGCCGGCGCATCCGCCGCCACGGCGGCAAACGTTCCGATTGTCGTGATCGCGTTTGCCAGGGTGCCGTAGACGATAGCGTATTCCCAGAACGCGCGGGCGAGGCTTTCCTCGCCGCGCCACAGACGCACCAAGGCGGTGCTCATCCCCACACCGCCAGCCCCATCAATCCCAGCAAGCCGACGATCAGCCGCCACCAGGCGAACAGCGCAAAGCCATGACGCGACACGTAGCCGAGGAACGTCCTCACCACGATCCAGCCGGCGATGAACGACGTGGCGAAACCGAGCGCGATCAGCACGGTGTTGTCGTAGCTCATCAACGCATAGTTCTGGTAGAGGTCATAGGCGAAGGCGCCGGCCATGGTCGGGATCGCCAGGAAGAACGAGAACTCCGCAGCCGAGCGCTTGTCGGCGCCGAGCAGCATCGCCGACACGATCGTCGCGCCCGAACGCGAGACGCCGGGGATCATCGCCAGGCACTGGAACACGCCGATGGTAAAATACATCGGCAGCGAGAAGCGCGTGGCATCGTGGTAACGCGGCTTGAGCGCGAGCCCATCGACCCACAGCAGCACTGCACCGCCGACGATCAGCGTGAAGCAGATCACCCAGGCATTGAACAGCACGCCCTTGATGAAACCGTGCGCCAGCGCGCCGATCACGGCCGCCGGCAGGAATGCGATCACGACGCCAACGACGAAACGGAATTTGGCGCTGTCAGTGAACATGCCGATGGCGATCACCCACAGCCGCACGAAATAGACCGACAGGATCGCCAGAATCGCGCCGAGCTGGATCAGCACGACGAAGGTCTTGCCGAATTCGTCATCGCTGAACCCGAAGAAGTGCCCGATCAGCAAGAGGTGGCCCGTCGAGGAGACCGGAAGGAACTCGGTCAGCCCTTCGACGATACCGAGCACCATCGCCTTGACGAGATCGGCGGTCATGAAAAAACCCGGGGACGATGGGCGGTTCGCCGGCCGACGGCATGGAGGGAACGCACAATCGCCGCGAATCGCACAGACAAGGGTTTGTCGCTTACCCGATCCGTGCCGGCAATGAAATATGTCCGTCGTTACATAGGTTGCTCCGTCGCCCCGGATATCGATAGGGTGCGCGGCGATTCACACCCGGCCCGCCGGCCGGCCACTCGGCATTGTCCTGTCCGCACCGCATGCTGACGCTGCTGCAACATCCCTTCTGTCCGCATTCGCGCTTCGTGCGCGTCGTCCTCGGCGAATATGGATTGGCGGCTCGTCTGGTCGAGGAGCGGATCTGGGAGCGCCGTGAGGAGTTCCTGATCCTCAATCCGGCCTGCATGACGCCGGTGCTGCTGGAGGAAGGCGGCCCGCCGGTGCCGGGCGCTGCCATCATTGCCGAGTACCTCGACGAAACCCGCGGCGCGGCGCTCGCCGAGCACCGGCTGCTCCCCTCCGACCCCGCCGAGCGGGTCGAGGTACGGCGGCTGGCCGATTGGTTCAACGATAAGTTCCATGCCGAGGTCAGCGGCCCGCTGGTGCACGAGCGATTGTACAAGCGCTACATGTCGGTACAGCAGGGCGGCGGGCCGCCCGATACCGACGCGATGCGGGCTGCCAGGATCAACATCCGCTACCATATGGCCTATATCGGATGGCTGGTGCGCACTCGCGACTGGCTGGCCGGGGACCGCCTGACCTATGCGGATCTGGCCGCCGCCGCGCACCTGTCGGTGGTCGATTACCTGGGCGATGTGCCGTGGAACGAGGACGAAGCCGCCAAGGCCTGGTACGCACGCGTGAAGTCGCGGCCGTCGTTCCGGCCGCTGCTCGGCGACATGCTCGCCGGCATTCCGCCGTCTCCGACCTACGCGGACCTGGATTTCTGAACGATCCGAACGGTCTGCGGACGGCGCTCGCGGACGCCGCCGGCCGCTGCGGCTTCGAGGCCATCGGCATCGTCCGGCCCGACGCCATCCCGGAAGCCATGGGCCGGCTGGCGCGCTTTCTTGCCGATGGCGCCCACGGCGACATGGCCTGGCTGGCAAGCGGGCCGGAGCGGCGCAGCGACCCACGGCTGATGTGGGCGCAAGTCCGCTCGATCGTCATGCTCGGGCTCAACTACGGGCCCGAAGACGACCCGCTGGCGCTACTGACACGACGCGAGCGCGGCACGATCTCGGTCTACGCCCTTGGCGACGACTACCACGCGGTGGTCAAGACCAAACTGAAGCATCTGGCGCGCTGGCTCATCGCGACTGCGGGCGGCGACGCGAAGGTGTTCGTCGACACCGCCGCCGTGATGGAAAAGCCGCTGGCGGCGGCGGCCGGCCTCGGCTGGCAAGGCAAGCACACAAACGTGGTGTCGCGCGACTTCGGCTCCTGGCTGTTTCTCGGCGCGATCTTCACCACCCTCGACCTGCCTGCCGATGCGCCGCATTCCGATAGTTGCGGGACCTGCAGCGCCTGCCTCGACATCTGCCCGACCGCAGCCTTTCCGGCGCCCTACCGGCTCGATGCGCGCCGCTGCATTTCCTACCTGACCATCGAGCACAAAGGCCCGATTCCGCGCGAATTGCGCCCACTGATCGGCAACCGCATCTATGGCTGCGACGATTGCCTGGCAGTCTGTCCCTGGAACAAATTCGCGCGGGCCGGGCGGGAAGCCAAGCTCGCGGCCCGCGCGACCTTGCGGGCACCAAAGCTGGCGGACCTGGCGCGGCTCGACGATGCCGGATTCCGGGCGATGTTCGCCCACAGCCCCATCAAACGCACCGGGCGCGACCGCTTTGTACGTAACATATTGATTGCCCTAGGAAACTCCGGCGACCCCGGCCTTGCTCCGGAGGCTGAGCGGCTGCTCGTGGACGCCTCCCCCCTGGTCCGCGGCGCCGCCATATGGGCTATCGCACGGCTCGCTCCGCACCAGATATCGGGGCTTGCCGCCGCTCACCGGCCGGCGGAAAATGACTCCACGGTTGCCGAGGAATGGTCGGTCGCGCTGGGCGCGGCCGCGCCCCGGCTGTAGGGAGGGAGTGATGGCCGCAGCGAAATCGAATGCCAAGGTGAAGACCCGTGCGAAAAGCGTACGGCGTGCGGCCCCCAGCAAGCAGCGGCGCGTAGCGCCAGCGAAGCGGCGCCGCCCCGCGCCGAAGGCCGCACCGAAAGCGCGCCGGCCGCAGGCCTTCGTCGTCAGCCATCTGCATGAGGACGACTTCGAAACCGGAGGCCTGCGCCGCTATGCCAAGTATCGCGATCTTGGAATTGCCGCCGCGACCAGCGGGCTTGCTCGCGCCCACGTCATCCGTTTCGTGCCGCCGTTCCGCGCCGACGTGGTGGCGATCCCGCACTATCACGACGTCGACTTCCAGCTGATCTATGTGCTGAAGGGCTGGCTGAGGAGCGAGTTTGAAGGCCACGGTACGATCACGATGCGGCAAGGAAGCTGCTGGATACAGCCGCCGCGCACTCGCCACACCCTCGTCGGCTATTCCGACGACTGCGAGGTGCTGGAGGTCATCCTGCCGGCGGATTTCAAGACCGTGGAGCTGGGCAAGCCGACCTAGTGTCCCGAATCCGAAGTTCGCAATACCTCGCATCAGGGGGACGGGATCGACCATGGCCCTCATCACACGCCGCACCATGCTTGCCGGACTGTCCGCTGCCGCCGCCGTGCGCCCCGGCCGCGCACTGGCGGCCTGGCCGGAGCGCAACATTTCCCTGACGCACGGTCTCGCCGTCGGCGGCGGCGTGGACGTGAGCGCCCGATTGATCGCCGAGGGACTGTCGCGGCGGCTCGGGGAGTCGGTCGTGGTCGAATCGAAACCCGGGGCGGCCGGGACGCTCGCAGCCGCGCAGGTCGCGCGGGCCAAGCCTGACGGCTACACGCTGGGATATATTCCGAGCGGCCATGCGGTCGCGGCAGCGACCCACAAATCGCTGCCGTACCATCCGACCGACAGCTTCACGATCATCAGCCAGGTGATCGAGTTCCCGTTCGTCGTCGTGACATACACGGGACATCCGATCCGCACGATGCCCGACCTGATCAAGGCCGCACGCGAGCGGAGCACCCCGTTGCTCTGCGGCGTTCCGGGACAAGGAACGCCGCAGCACCTATTGATCGAGTATCTCTCGCGCTTGGCGAAGATCCGGGTCCAGGTGGTGCCGTTCCGTGGCGGCAATCCGGCGCTCACCGAACTTCTCGGCAAGCGGCTCGACTTCCTGATCGATCCTCCGATCGCGCTGCTCGGCCAGATCAAATCCGGCGGGCTGCACGCGATCGCCGTCACCGGCGGAACGCGTTTTTCCGGCTTACCGGACGTTGGGACCATTGCCGAGGCGGGGTTTCCCGGATTCTCCGTCACCTCCTGGATGGGCGTGATCGCCCCGCGGCACTTGCCGAACGACGTCACGGCGCGGCTCAACACGGAGCTCAATGCCGTGGTCGCCGATCCGGCCGTTGTTCAGCGCATTCGCGCGATGGGCAGCGAGCCGAAGGCGGGCACGCCGGAAGATTTCAAGAACCGCATCGCAGCCGACTTCGCTCGCTGGACCCAGGTGATCAACGACGCCAAGATCGAGCGGATCTGAGGACTGCTCTAACCCGGGCTAGACGTGCTGCAGCACCTTCTTCCGCATGCCGTCCTCGAACGCCCAGGCAGGCACACCGGCGGGACCCACGCCCGTCGCCGCCAGGGCCAGCGTCAAGGTGGCGTCTGCCGCCGCGCGAGCGAAAAACCGTCGCCTCCTTTCCGCCGCCTCGGGGCCGAACTCGCTCTGTAGCGCGGCAATCAATGCGGCAGTGAAGCGGAGCCGACGCAAGCGCTCCCGACGCTCATCCGCATACGGCTGCAAGTACTGAGGCGACCAGTCGCGCCCGGCAAGCAGCAGTTCCGAGAGCACGCGCACGTCGCGCAGGGCCAGCGAGAGCCCTTGCCCGATAATTGGATCATTGTAGCCGGCTGCATCGCCGATCAAGACGAGTCCTGGAGAGAAGGGAACGTCGGTCCACGTGTCCTCTCCGCCGAACGTTGCGCACGGACCGACCGGAACGCCGCGCGCCAGTGCCTGGGCCTGCGGCAGGCAGGACATGCCCGCAAATGCCTCCAGAAACCGCTCGGCACCTCCCGTGCCGTTGAAGCGGCCGCGTTGTTCGGGCGCAATGCAGCAGTAGAGTCGGGCCCGCTCACCGCCTTGCGGGAAAATCAAAAACATAACGTCGCCATCCGTCCCGATGGAGAGGGTATCCTGCGGCCAGCCCGCCAGCCCATCCACAAGGAGTCCGGCGATCATATGCGTGGGCATTGCACGGCTCAGCACGATGCCGGCCTGCTGACGCACGGTCGACGAGCGCCCGTCCGCCCCGATGACCAGAGCACACCGCACGTGGTGTTCCTGGCCGTCCATTTCGTAGTGGACGGAAGGATCGTTCCCCACCATCACGCGCGTTTGTCCGGCGCCGCGCAGCACTATCGCCCCGCTTGCTTCGGCAGCCCGCGAGAGAGCATGGCACGCCGCTGGGTGTCCGACACCAATCCACCCCGGCACGCCGGGGACGACCTGGCTCAGGTCACGCGCCGCGGCCTCCGCAGCTGCCGGAGACCGCGTCTCGTCATATGCTACCCGCCATCTCGTTAAGACCGCGCCTGCTTCCAACAGGATGTCGTAAAGTCCCAGCCGCTGCGCCTCGGCCACTCCCCAGGCCGGAATGCTCTCGCCCCGGACACGATCCCGATAGACCTTCTGCCGTTCCAGCACCACCACCTGTAGTCCGTTTCGGGAAAGCACCGTGGCAATGGCAGAGCCGGCGATCCCCCCTCCGACCACAACAACATCTGCGGTCATATCCATGGCGAACTCTTGTTTTCTAGATGCGGCATTAGCTAGGCACAGGGCAATTGCGGAGGGCAGCCGCAAGATTGCAGAATGCCCAAGCAAGAATGGATAACAAGGCATGTTCGATTGGGATGACGTTCGGTATTTCTTGGCAGTCGCCCGCCACGGCAGCACATTGGCGGCGGCGAAGGCGCTGCGCGTGAGCCAGTCCACCGTGCATCGGCGGCTGGAGGAATTGGAAAGGCGAATAGGCCGGCAACTGGTGAGGCGTCACCCGACGGGCTATCGTCTCGCGGAGCTCGGGCAAAAACTGCGCGCCCATGCCGAGCGCATCGAGGACGCCGTGATCGCCTTCGAGCGGCAGTTGGCGGCATCGGCGGGGGAGCTGACGGGAACTGTCCGGGTGGCGTGTCCGGAATCGCTCGGGTATCGCCTAATGCGCTCACCACTGCTCGACAAATTGAATGCCAGTTTTCCGTCATTGAGCATTGAGTTCGTCATGAGCGACGACCTTGCTGATCTGGCAAGCGGGCAAGCCGATATCGCAATGCGCACCGCAGCACCGACCGACCAAAACCTGTTTGGGCGAAAGATTTCGGACTCCTACTACGCGGTGTATGCCAGCCGCTCTTATATCGAGCGCCACGGCCGCCCGGAACGGCTGGAGGACATTAATGACCACGCCGTCGTCTCCTGCGATGACAGCCTGGTCGATCATGCTACCGCCCGCTGGCTTGGTTCGGTGGCCCCGCAGGCCCGGATTGCTGCCAGGGGACGGAGCCTACCGTCGCAGTTGCTGGCGGCGAAATCCGGTGCAGGCCTGGCGCTGCTCCCGCTCGGCGTAGGTGAATGCGAAAATGAGCTCGTCCGTGTACTTGGGCCGCTTTCGGACGTCAACAGGCCGTTTTACTTGCTGATGCACGAGGATCTGCGGCGGACGCCCCGCGTCCGTGCTGTTTTCGACTTCATCATCGGCGAGCTTGACATGATCCGTCCAATGCTCGGGGGCGACATCAGACCGGACCCTCAGGCCCCAATCGGGAAGGTCGTCCGGCAGGACTGATATGAAATCCAGCCTGTCAAAACTCCGCCACCGCCGCCAGCATTCGCTCGATGTCCTCTGGCCGCGACAGGCGATGATCGCCATCCTTGATCAGCGTCAGCACCACGTCGTCGCGCGCAAAGCGCGAGACCAGTTCGACGGTGTGGTCCCACGGCACGTCCGGGTCCTGCACGCCCTGCAGAATGCGCACCGGGCAGCCGGTCTCGATCAGCCCGCCGAGCAGCAGATGGCTGCGTCCCTCCTCGATCAGCTGCCGGGTGATCGGATAGGGCTCCTCGGAATATTCCGACGGGCGCATCCAGACGCCGGTCTGCTCGAGCTCGCGCTTGGTCGCCGCCGAGAACCGCTTCCACATCAACTCCTCGGTGAAGTCGACCGCGGGCGCGATCAGCACCAGCGCGGCGACCGACGCATCCGCGCTTGCGCTGCGTTGCAATTCCCGCATCAGCAGCAGCGCCAGCCAGCCGCCCATCGAGGAGCCGACCAGCACCTGCGGGTCGCGGCAGAATTGCGTGAATACCGCGAGGCTCTCCTCGAGCCAGCGTCCGATCGTGCCGTCGGTGAAGGCGCCACCCGACTCGCCGTGCCCGGAATAGTCGAACCGGGTGCAGGCGCGGCCGTGCGCCTCGGCCCAGCGGTCGAGCGCCAGCGCCTTGGTTCCGTTCATGTCGGATTTGAAGCCGCCGAGCCAGAGCAGTCCGGGGCTTTGCCCGACGCGTTTTCGCACGGCGATCGTACGGCTCTGCTTGCCGGCGCCGACGGACAGGACTTTAAGCGGCGAATCAGGCATTTGCTTCTCGCACACTCGGCTAAGCGCGTGAACCGACCGTGTTTCGCCGCTAGGCTCGGCACAATGCAATGGCAGCGCGGGCCCGGTAGTTTGCCGAACTCATGTTCTCGCCCGAGAGCGTTGCCGCCGCAACCCGCGCCGTCTATACGTCGTTGCTGGCACGTGACGGCTGAGAAGGCCGCGCCCGGGGTGCAATCGCCTTTGGGAGCCCGGCGTCAAATATTCGGCGCAGTTGGGGGTCGAAAGTAAGGAATTGGCTTCTCCGTTTTGAGGACGTGATTTGGTTCAGCAGTCGGCGGCGCGTCAATCTCCTCCGACATGGTCCAGCGACGGTGCAACCGCGGCCGAGCTCCAGCCCGGCGGATCGGCCGGCGTGGTCGCCATGCCGCCGCGGCCGCTGACGGTTCTGATCACCGTGCCGACACTCGATGCCGGGGCCGCGGATGAAGGCGCGATCGAGCTCGTGCGCATTCTGGTGCGCGCGCACCATCGGCCGATCGTGGTCTCGCGCGGCGGGCGGCATCAGGGCGCCGTGGCCGAGGCCGGCGGTGAATTCATCCGCCGCGACATGGCGAGCAAGAATCCCTTCACCATGCTGCGCAACAGCGTCGCGCTGGCACGTATCGTGCGGGCGCGCCGCTGTGATCTCGTGCATGCGCACGGCCGCGCCCCAGGCTGGAGCGCCTATCTGGCCGCACGGATAATGCGCGTGCCGTTCCTCACCACGTGGTACAAGGGCTTTCGCGAGCAGAATTGGGCGAAGCGGCTCTACAACAGCGTCATGGTGCGTGGCGCTCGCGTGATCGTGGTCAGCGACCAACTCGCCGACCTCGTGCACAGCCGCTACGGCACCCCGTGGGGCCGCATCGCGGTCATCCCGCGCTGGATCGACCTCGGAAGCATCGAACCTTCGAAGATCGGCCCGGAGCGTGTCGCGGCGTTGCGTCGGAACTGGGGTGTGGAGCCCGGTACCAAAGTGGTTCTCGCCGTCGGCCGGATACTACGACGCAAAGGACACCACATTGTCGTGCAGGCGATGCAGCGGCTGAAGCTGCGCGGCGTGAAGAACGTCGTTTGCGTGTTCATTGGCGAGGACCATGGGCGCAGCCGCTATGTCTGCGAGCTCTGGGACCTGGTGCAGGCAACCGGGACCAGCGACGTCGTCCGCATGGCGGGGCCGGGCGACGATCGTGCCGCCACCTATGCGGCAGCCACCATCGTGGTGTCCGCGGCGACACAACCTGAAGGGCTGCAGCGCGCCGTTCTGGAAGCTCAGGCGATGGGCCGTCCGGTGATCGTTTCCGACGCGGGTGCCGGCCCGGAATCGGTGCTGGCGCCGCCGGCGGTGGCCGATGACCGGATCACCGGGCTGCGGGTTCCGGCCGGCGATCCGGCTGAGTTGGCGGCGGCGCTGGTCCACCTGCTGTCGCTGCCGGACAGCGACCGCCGGGCGATCGGCGCTCGCGGCCGGAGCTGGGTCATCGGACAGTTCCGCGCCGACGCGGCGGCGGAATCGCTATTGCGCCTTTACGCCGACGTGGTTGGGCGCGCCGCCTGGTCCGGCCGACAGCGGGATTGAGCGTGCGGGTTACGCGGAAGAACCGGCGGCCGCACCATTGAAGCGCGGTGCGAAATCAGCGTGGAATGCGGGCACTATCGCTGGCGACCACAGGGACGCCGCAGTTCAATCCCGTCTCGTAACCACCGATCGGGCGGAACACTGACGCGCGCAAAGTGACGCCGCGCGGCTCGTGACCCGTCATCCGTTGCGCAATGGCCGGAAGCTCCGCGGTCGCTTCCGGTTCCGCCCGAATGCTATCCGCATCGGCGTTGACTTATTCCCGGTTTGTGCCGATCTTGTTCCATTGCGGGCAACCAGACCGGGCGGCAGCGAATTTGCGGACCGACGGTGCATCACGGTGCTTTGGCGCCGCCCGCATATCGTGCAACAGCAGAGGAGACTTCAGCCATTCGTCGACCGATGAGAGCCGCGCAGCCCGTCCAAAAGGACGGTCCGCGCATTAACGATGAGATCCGCTCCCGCGAGGTGCAGCTGATCGACCAGGACGGCGCTAACCACGGTGTCGTTGAATTCCGAGCCGCGATGGAGATGGCCGAGCAGGCGGGGCTGGATCTGGTCGAGATTTCCCCCAATTCGACGCCGCCGGTCTGCAAGATTCTCGACTTCGGCAAGTACAAGTATCAGGCGCAGAAGAAAGCGGCCGAGGCCCGTAAGAAGCAGAAGATCGTGGAGATCAAGGAGATCAAGCTCCGCCCCATGATCGACGATCACGACTACGACGTGAAGATGCGTTCGATGAAGCGCTTCTTCGAAGAGGGCGACAAGGTTAAGGTGACGTTGCGTTTCCGCGGTCGCGAGATGGCGCACCAGGAACTCGGCGTGCAGTTGCTCGACCGCGTCAAGGGCGATACGGCGCCGGTTGCCAAGGTCGAGCAGGAGCCGAAATTCGAAGGCCGGCAGATGATTATGGTGCTTGCGCCACGGTGAGCCGGGGACGCGGCGCATGCGCCCGCCGACGGGCGGTTTCGCCAAATGTGGCAAGCACGTTGGTCCCGACCGTCCAGGGCTTGTTGGCGCCGCTCACCACGGTGACCAGCTTATTCAGCGGGCAGCGCTCGATCTCGTCGGGCGGGCGCGAGACGTAGAGGTCGGCGTGATAAAGGCCCTCCGCCTCGTGTCCGCGCGTGTCGATATTGCGGCCTTCCACGGCGCGGACGGCCGCCTCCATTTCATCGAGATCGGCGAATCGGCGCTGCACGAAAGTCGCGCCTTCGAACTTTTCGGTGACGAGTCCTTGCCGGGCGAGCGTCGACGCGATGTCGTCGAACGGAAACATTCGGATCACGAAGGATACGACCCAGACCGGCCGACGGTTCCGCACCAGCCGCCCGAGGCGCTCGAAGGTCTTGCTCGACACATAGCCTACGCAGCCAGTCGAGATGATGAGATCGACCCCGTCGAAAGCCTCCTGTTCATCCGCCACCGGATCGCGGTTCTCCAGGTCCATCGCCAATCCGAGATCGACGGCGCCGCAGGCCTGCGCATAGCGCACGGCGTTCGCTGACACGTCGAGCCCGAGGACCCGCACGTGATCGTGCTTCGGCCATGAGCGGTAGAAGTTGCGGTCGAGGTCCAGAAGCGCATCGCTCGGCAGGGACCGGAACGCCGGGGCGGTATAGCGCAGGCGCAACGCCTCATAGTCGAGGGCGTACTTTATCAGGGCGCCGTTCACGCCATAGGAGCACCCGAGATCGAGCACCGTCACCGGCTCATCTTGCTGCTCGGCGCGCGCGCGGATGATCTGCTCGAATACCGGCTGGGCGAGATGAGGGATGATGTAGTCTAACCGACCCAAATATTTAAAATACTCTCTTGGATCCTTCCTCGAATATAAATCGTCAAAGTTGACTTTGACCTCGTTGATGTCTCGAAAGTCCGCGGCATTCTTCATAAGGAGTTCGCTCCCATTTTCTTGTGAATGTGTTTTTGTGGAACTTATTATTAGCGACATAATGGCTTATTATTAGCAATATAATGGCCGATCTATCGGCGCGCAACCTTGCGGCCAGCCGAGACTTGCGATTGCTTGGTAAAAGAGTCTGGGAGAATCAGTAGCTTGCGTCGGGTCGTGACCCTATGACGCACCGCCGTTGCCCTGACACTGCATGGGGGGTAGTCGTCGGCGACGCCCCCGCCGTCACGGGTACTGGTTCGCGGCCGGGCCTGTCTGCGATCAATGCGAAAGACGGCAAGAGCTAAGCGATTGTCTTTTCCGGTATCGTCTGCCATAAACCCGCGCTCTTGCCGCCCGGCCGATAGGGCTGCCGTGGCGGCGGGATATCGCTCAGCGAGCACGCTCAGACCGAGCAAACCGGCGGACCGGCTTCCCGGGCCGCGCCGCATGGAGAGCCAAATGCCCAAGCTCAAGAACAAGTCGGGCGCCAAGAAGCGCTTCAAGGTGACCGGCACCGGAAAGGTCGTCTATGCCCACCGTGGCAAGCGGCACGGCATGATCAAGCGGACCAAGAAGCAAATTCGCCAGCTTCGCGGCACCGCCGTCCTGTTCAAGACCGACGGCGAGACCGTCAAGAAGTATTGGCTGCCCGCAAGCTGACCTCGCGAGGAGTCGCCGCCGGCGACCGTCAGCACGGATAGCATTCCACCATTGCCAGGAGATCAGCCATGGCCCGCGTCAAACGTGGCGTGACCGCGCACGCCAAGCACAAGAAAGTCCTCAAGGCTGCCAAAGGCTTTTACGGCCGGCGCAAAAACACGATCCGCGTCGCCAAGCAGGCGGTCGAAAAGGCGAACCAGTACGCCTACCGCGACCGCAAGCGGAAGAAGCGCACCTTCCGAGCGCTGTGGATCCAGCGCTTGAACGCCGCCGTGCGCCCGTTCGGCCTCACCTACAGCCGATTTATCAACGGCCTCGACCTGGCCGGAGTCACGATCGACCGCAAGGTGCTGTCTGATCTCGCCATCGCCGATGCGGCAGCGTTCCAGGCGATCGTCGCGAAGGCGAAGGCCGCGCTGCCGGCGTAGGTTTCCTTTTACCCTCCCCTGGAGGGGGAGGGTCGGCGAGCATCGCTTGCGATGCGAGCCGGGGTGGGGTGATGGTTGTCGTCTCACAAATATGTCACCCCCACCCGGTCCGCTTCGCGGACCGACCTCCCCCCTCCAGGGGGAGGTAGGGCACCGGGGCATTCCCATGTCCGAAATTGCGCAACTGGAATCGGAAATTCTCTCCGCCGCGAGCGCCGCCGCCGACGAGGCGGCGCTCGAAGCGGTGCGCGTCGCGGCGTTCGGTAAGAGCGGATCGATCTCGGGCCTGCTCAAGACGCTCGGCACGATGTCGCCGGACGAGCGCAAGCTTCAGGGCCCGCTGATCAACGGGTTGAAGGACCGCATGACCGCGGCGATCGCCGCGCGCCGGCAGACGCTGGCCGAGGCCGCGCTCGAGCAGCGGCTCAATACCGAGACGCTCGACGTGACGCTGCCGGTGCGCGAGCCGCCCGCCGAGACCGGCCGCATCCATCCGATCAGCCAGGTCACCGACGAACTCACGGCGATCTTCGCCGACATGGGCTTCGCGGTCGCCGAAGGGCCGGACATCGAGACCGACGACTACAACTTCACCAAGCTCAATTTTCCCGAGGGGCATCCGGCCCGCGAGATGCACGACACGTTCTATTTCCCGCCCAAGCCGGACGGCTCACGCATGTTGCTGCGCACCCACACCTCGCCGGTGCAGATCAGGACCATGCTGGTGCAGAAGCCGCCGATCCGCGTCATCATTCCCGGCCGCACCTATCGCAGCGATAGCGACCAGACGCACACGCCGATGTTCCACCAGGTCGAGGGGCTGGTGATCGACAAGACCGCGCACCTCGGTCATCTGAAGTGGATTCTGGAAGAGTTCTGCAAGGCCTTCTTCGAGGTCGGACAGGTCAAGATGCGGTTTCGTCCGTCGTTCTTCCCGTTCACCGAGCCGTCGCTCGAGGTCGACATCCAGTGCCGCCGCGACAAGGGCGAGATTCGCTTCGGCGAAGGCGAGGACTGGCTGGAGATTCTCGGCTGCGGCATGGTGCATCCCAACGTGCTGCGCAATTGCGGCCTCGATCCGGACGAATACCAAGGCTTCGCCTGGGGGATGGGGATCGACCGCATCGCCATGCTGAAATACGGCATGTCGGACCTGCGGGCATTCTTCGAGGCGGACGTGCGCTGGCTCTCGCACTACGGCTTCCGGCCGCTCGATTTCCCGACGCTGGCGGGGGGGTTGAGCCCGTGAGTCGTACATTCCGCTCGATGTATGCGACAGGCTCGCCACGCACTCGGTCTGTTCCCTCCCCCACAAGGGGGGAACAGGCCTGAGCAAGCGGCATGGGCGGAGAAAACGGAGCAAACGCCGGCCAGCGTGCGTGGAGGGTCGCCATGAAGTTCACCCTCGCCATGGCTCAAGCAGCATCTCGGCACCGACGGCTCGCTCGACGCGATCGTCGACAAGCTCACCACGATCGGGCTTGAAGTCGAGGAGCGTCGAGGGCAAGGCGAAACTGTTGGCGCCGTTCAAGGTCGCCTATGTGGTCTCCGCCGGCATGAGGGCGTGTTCGTGCCGCCCGGCGCCTTCATCCCCGGCATGGGTGCTTGGGGACGAGCGACTTACGAGGGGCAGCGAAATTTTTGTTGGCGAGCAAGGCGTAGTAGGAGATCACCATTTCTTGTTGCCACCGATACTGAGAAGTACCTGCTTAAGGCTGGCGAATATCGATTGGAAGTGCTCGCCCTCTTAAGCGAACGATTGCAGTTCCTGCCAAATATTGTACGAATAAAGAAGAATGACTTTGGGAATATTTCGCAGACCAATTGTTTAGCATACGAGGCAGGTACAACGCAGGGCCGGTCGGATGCAACGCCGTCTGTTCGGCCGTCGTCCGACACCTTGACGAGTTCAATCGGCTGATTCTCCGGTGCGGGGTGCCAAGGGGAGGGTCGGTCCAGATGGGTCAGCGGGGCCATGGTCGCATGAACAATATTCCGACCGACTTGCTGCGAACGCTCGTTACCGTGGTCGACCAGCGCAGCTTCACCAAGGCGGCGCAGGTGCTGGGCGTGACCCAGCCGGCAGTCAGCGCCCAGATCAAGCGCCTGCAGGGCGTCCTCGGCAACGATCTGTTCGATCGGTCAGCTTCCGGACTGAACCTCACGCCGAAGGGCGAACTGATCGTCAACTATGCGCGGCGCCTGTTGTCGATCAACGATCTGATCCTGCATGTCGCCGAGCCCAACCCGAGCGCGCAAACGATCCGCGTCGGGGTTCCGTCGGACTTTCTCGGGGGCAATCTTCCCGCCATTCTCGCCGGCTTTCGTAAGCGGTGGCCCGATTTGCGATTCAACGTCCAGCACGGCGCCTTGGAGCCGCAGCTGCACGAACTGCGGCAAGGACAACTCGACATTGCGGTTGGGCTGTCCTCCGCCGACCCGAATCCGGAAGCCCGGCACCACTGGGTCGAATCGATGGTCTGGTTGCGCGGGCGTGCGACACGGCTCGATCCCGTAGCGCCAGTTCCACTCGTGTCGTTTCGTGAAGATTGCATCTATTACCGCACGGCGGTCACCGCCTTGAACCAGTCGGGACGCGACAGCGAACTGGTCTTCATTGGGCCGACGATCGTCAGTCTCGCGGCAGCGGTCGGCGCCGGTCTCGGGATCATGGCGCTGCCGCGAAGCCGCGTCTGGTCGCCGGACCTGATGGTTTGGGATGACGCGCCGCTGCCGAAGTTGCCGGACCTGGCCTGGGGCGTCTATCTGCGCGAAGGCGGGGAACACGGACCGCTCGAGAATCTCGCCGATTCGATGGCCGCCGAGCTGCATGCCCGGTGCACGATGTCGGTTAAGCAAGCCTCGGGACGAAGCGTGAAATCCACCGTCGTGATGGCAAGGGCATTGGCGATCAGTTGAGCATGCGTTGATCGGCGGGCGGCAACATCGACGCGTCGAAGACCTGCGCGGGCGTGGGCTTGGCCTTGAACTTGAAAACGAGCGCCTGCTGGTCGATCGCCGCCTGCAGACGCTGCGGGTTGACTCCGCCGTAGCCCTTCGCGCGGACCTCCGGGGTGAGGATGTTCTCACGGATCGCCATGCGAAGGCGTTCCAATTCGACCTCGGGCTTGGCGAATTCATTGCGTTGAATCACCGACGCGACCGCTGCCGGCGGATCGGCGACCGTGTCTTTCAAGCCGCGCAGGAATGCCGAGAGAAAGCCGGAGACAGCCTGCGGATTGTCCGCCGCGAACTTGGTATTGACGATGATCGCGTTGCCATAGCCCTGTAGGCCGAAGTCGGCCATTCGCCAGACCAGGAGATCGTTGACGGGAACCCCGCGCTCCCGGATGTCGATATATGAGCGAAACGCGAAGGACGTGATCGCATCGATCTGGCCGGCGGCCAGCATCGGGTCGCGCACCGGGATTCCGACGGTCTCCACTTTTACCTTAGTCGGATCGATGTCGTTGAGCTTCGCGAACAGCGGCCACTGCGCGCCGCTCGCCGACGCGGCCGGCGCACCGAGCCGTTTGTCTTCCAGGTCCGTGGGGACGGCGAAGCCGCGGCTCTTTCGCGCGATGATGGCATATGGGGCGAGGTTATAGACGATGAAGATCGGCTTGACCGGAGCGTTTGGATTCTCGTCGCGCCATTGCGTGAGAAGGTTGAGATCGGCGACACCCATCTGAAACGTCCCGGACGCAACACGAGTGATCGCCTCGAAGGCATTTGACGCCGGCTCGATGCGGACCGTCAGCCCCTCGCGCTGGTAATACCCCTTGTCCTGCGCGACCAGGTACGGCGCCGCCGGCCCCTCGTAGGGGCCATCGAGCGTGAACCTGAGCACGGTTTGCGCCGCGACCGGGTGCGCCAGCAGCATTACGGCCGTGACGACAAGCCCTGCGCCGATAACGCGGCTGTCACGAAGGGCCATCGGTCCTCCTTTCCGGGACCTGCGGGACCGCCCAGCGAACGTCACAAAAGATCATGACAATTGAAAGAGCAAGGATGGATTGTGAAGATGCTTTACAGGCTCCCATGACGACGCGAATCCCTGCATGATTGCTATGCCGCGAACGCTTCAGGTGCCGAAAAGGCTCGAGCCATGACTGTCGCCGCTGATCGCGCCGGCGCTGCCGCGGACCGCCTGCCTGCTTTCCGTGCCCCCTATGCCGCGCCGGACGAGGAGATCGCCGCCCGCTGGCTCGCCGAGGAGCCACCCGATGCTGCCGGCGAGCAGCGCATCGACGCACTGGCGACGCGTTTGATCGCGGCGATCCGCTCAAGCTCCGGGGGCATCGGCGGGGTGGAGGATTTCCTCCACGCCTACTCGCTGTCGACGCGTGAAGGCTTGGCGCTGATGGTGCTCGCCGAGGCGCTCCTGCGCGTTCCTGACGCGGCGACCGCGGATCGTCTGATCGAGGACAAGCTCGCCGCCGGCGACTGGTCGCGCGCACGGTCGCCGACGCTGCTGGTGTCGGCGTCGGCGTGGACGCTGGGCCTGACGGTGCGGATCATTCATCCTGGCGAAACACCGGAAACCGTGCTCGACAGCCTGGTCAAGCGGCTCGGCCTGCCGGCGGTGCGTGCGGCCACGCGCCAGGCGATGCGGCTGCTCGGCTCGCATTTCGTCCTCGGCCAGACCATCGAAGAAGCCATCGGCCGCGCGGCCGAGCATGACGAGGCGCGCATTTCGTTCGACATGCTCGGAGAAGGAGCACGCACGGACGCGGCGGCCGAGCACTATTTCGCGGCCTATGATGCTGCCATCGCGGCGATTGGCCGCACCGCGGGCAGCCGGGCGCTGCCGGACCGCCCCGGCATTTCGGTCAAGCTGTCGGCCTTGCATCCACGCTACGAAGCGGTATCGCATGAGCGCGTGCTGGCCGAGCTGGTGCCGCGGCTGCGGATCTTGGTCCGGCGGGCGCGCGACCTCGACCTCAACCTCACCATCGATGCCGAGGAAGCCGATCGGCTGGAACTGTCGCTTGAGGTGATCGCCGCCGTCCTGCCCGACCCCGCGCTTGCCGGCTGGGACGGCTTCGGGCTTGCGGTGCAAGCCTATGCGAAGCGGGCGCCGGCGCTGATCGATTGGGCGGAAGCCGCGGCGCGGGCGCTCGGCCGGCGGCTGATGCTGCGGCTGGTCAAGGGCGCCTATTGGGACACCGAGATCAAGCGGGCGCAGGAGCGGGGCCTCGCCGACTATCCCGTCTTCACCCGCAAGCCGATGACCGACCTTTGCTATATGGCTTGCGTCCGCAAGCTGTTGGCGGCGCGGCCGGTGATCTATCCGCAGTTCGCCACCCACAACGCGCTTACCGTCGCCAGCGTGATCGAAGCGGCGGGCGGCGTCGAAGGCTTCGAATTCCAGCGGCTGCACGGCATGGGCGAGGTTCTGTATTCGGCGCTCCGCAGCGAGTGGCCGAATGCGGCCTGTCGCATCTACGCGCCGGTCGGCAGCCATCGCGACCTCCTCGCCTATCTGGTCCGGCGGCTTCTGGAGAACGGCGCCAACTCGTCGTTTGTATCGGTTGCCGCGGATCCGGCGACACCGATCACGACGCTTCTCGCGCGACCGCGTGCGCGGATCGGATCGGCGCAAGCGGCGCGGAATCCGCATATTCCGCTGCCGCGCGACCTCTATCGGCCTGAGCGGCAGAACTCGCGCGGCGTCGAATTCGGCGATCGCGCGAGCCTCGACGGCTTGCTGGCCGAGGTTCGCAGTGCGTTGCCGCTCCGTGCCGAAGTAGCCCCGCTGGTCGATGGGATTGCGCTGCGCGGCGTGGAACGCGCGGTGCTCTCACCGATCGATGGAACGGCGATCGGACATGTCACCGAAGGCGATCAGGCGATCGTGTTGTCAGCGATGGCGGCGGCGCAGGCCGGCTTCTCAGGCTGGTCGGCGACGCCGCGCGAGCAGCGCGCGGCGGCGCTCGAACGGGCCTCCGATCTTCTCGAAGAACGGCGCGGGGGGCTGATCGCCTTGCTACAGGCCGAAGGCGGCAAGACGTTGGATGATGCCGTATCCGAGGTGCGCGAGGCGGTTGATTTCTGCCGCTACTACGCAGCCCAGGCGCGCACGTCGTTGGCGCCGCAGGCCTTGCCCGGTCCCACTGGCGAGAGCAACCGGCTCGGCTATCGCGGCCGCGGGGTGTTCGTCTGCATCAGTCCATGGAACTTCCCGCTGGCGATCTTTCTCGGCCAGATCGCCGCCGCGCTGGTCGCCGGCAACACCGTCGTGGCGAAGCCGGCGGAGCAGACGCCGCTCGTCGCCTTCGAGGCGATCCGTCTATTGCATCGTGCCGGCGTGCCAGTGAGCGCCTTGCAGCTTGTGCCGGGCGACGGCGCGGTCGGCGCTGCGCTGACCGCTGATCGCCGCGTCGCGGGTGTCGCCTTCACCGGGTCGACCGAGGTGGCGCGCGCGATCAATCGCAGCCTTGCCGGCCGCGACGGCCCGATCGTTCCGCTGATTGCTGAGACCGGCGGCATCAATGCCATGATCGTCGACGCCACCGCGTTGCCCGAGCAGGTCACCGACGATGTTCTGACGTCGGCGTTCCGCTCCGCCGGCCAACGCTGCTCGGCGTTGCGCCTGCTGTGCCTGCAGGAGGACGTTGCCGACCAGATCCTTGACATGATTGCCGGCGCGGTGCAGGCGCTGCGGCTCGGCGATCCACGCGACCCGGCGACACACGTCGGTCCGGTGATCGACCTCGAGGCACAGACCCGTCTGCTCGGCTGGATCGATGGAATGGAGGCCCAGGGAAGGGTCCGTTTCCGTTGGGACCGCGCGGCGGCGTTGCCAGTGTCAGGGCTCTATGTGCCGCCCGCCATCGTCGCGCTCGACCGGGCGCGCGATCTCAAGGAGGAGGTGTTCGGGCCGATCCTGCACGTGGTACGCTGGCGCGCCGACGAACTCGATATTCTGCTCGACGGGATCGCCGGTAACGGGACGGCGCTCACGCTCGGCATTCAGTCGCGCATCGATGCCAGGGTGGACCGGATCGCGGCGTGGCTTCCGCATGGAAACGTTTACGTTAACCGAAGCATGATCGGCGCGGTCGTCGGCACCCAGCCGTTCGGTGGCTCCGGCCTGTCCGGAACCGGCCCGAAGGCGGGCGGCCCGAATTACCTGCACCGCTTCGTCGTCGAACAAGTGGTAACGGTCAACACCGCGGCGGCCGGCGGCAATGCGAGCCTGCTCACCGACGATGCCGAGGAGCCCGATCCGGCGGCATAGGGAGTCGACCGCGGAGGGGCGGCATTTTCCATAAACTACATTCGTTCACGTAATAGAGAGCGGTTGGGGTTATCCTCCGCGCAATGACTGATTCGCTTAATCGCCTGCATGAGGCCGTGCTGGCCATCCGCATTGCCGGTTCAGGGCGTTCCCGGACAGCCAAGCTGCTCCAAGCCGGCCGCGCGAAAATGGCCAAGAAGGTGGCGGAAGAGGCGGCCGAAGTGGTGATTGACGCCATCGGCGGCCAGCGAGACGCTGTTGTCCGGGAAAGCGCCGATCTGCTCTACAATCTTGTTGTGCTATGGGTGTCCATCGGTGTCCGGCCGCAGGACGTCTGGAGTGAAATGGGCCGGCGCGAGCGGTTGCTTGGGCTCGCCGAAAAGATGCCAAAAACCCGTGTTCCCTCCTCCGAGCGGCGCAAGGTCATCTCGCTGCAGAAACGCCGGATCAGCAAGTCGCGGTGAGCTGCTGCGTTGTGACATGATCCTGTTTTCTTTGATGTGGTAACGCGGTCCCGATGCTGCGCCGCCTTTACGATTATTTCATTGCCGCCGCCGGCAAGCCCCATGCCCTGTGGACGATGGGCGCGATCTCCTTCGCGGAAAGCTCGGTCTTTCCGATACCGCCGGACGTCATGCTGATTCCCATGGCGCTCGCCCATCCGAGGCGCGCCTGGTACTACGCCACGATCTGCACCCTGGCCTCGGTAGCCGGTGGGCTCGTTGGCTACGCGATCGGCGCGCTGCTTTACGATTCCGTGGGGCAGTGGCTGATCAGCCTCTACGGCTATGCCGACAAGGTCGAGGGCTTCCGCGCCGCCTATGCGGAATACGGCGCCTGGATCATCCTGCTGAAGGGTCTCACCCCGATTCCCTACAAGGTGGTGACGATTACGTCGGGCTTCGCCAACTACAATCTGTTGCTGTTTATCGTGCTCTCCATCATCGCCCGCGCGATGCGGTTCTATTTCATCGCATTCCTGCTGCACCGCTACGGCATTCGTGCCCGGCAAATCATCGAGGAGCGGCTCGGGCTCTGGGTCACGCTCGGCGCCATCGTTGTGTTCGGCGGCCTGATCGCGTCGGTTTATTTGCTCTAGTGCCGCCGATTTGAAGTTCCTGCACCCCTTGCCGCAATCTCATTCAGGAACTTCAAATCGAAAGCGGCACCAGAATCTTAAACTTGCTAGTGCCCCTTTGCTTCCGAAGTTCGTGTCGGAGGGTGCTGCAATGTATCACGAACTTCGGAAGCGGGGCACCAGGCATCCTGAGACCGGCCTCCGCCTGCGGACCTTGTGGCCGGCATCGGCCTGCCGATTGCAATCGCCCCGGCGGCGGGGAAAGATCGGCGGGATTTTCAGGGAGGGACCATGAGCCGCGTCGCCAGTCTCGAGCCGGAAGACCTTACGCCGGAACAGAAGAAACTCTACGACGAGATCGCCGGAGCGCGCGGGCGGGTCGGTGGGCCGTTCGGCATCTGGCTGCGGCAGCCTGCGCTTGCCGATCCGGCAAACCGCTTCGGCAATGCGCTGCGGCTCCATGGCAAGCTCGACCGGCGGCTGTTCGAGCTGATGACCATTATCGTCGCGCGCCACTGGGGAGCCCAGTACGAGTGGTTTGTGCACGCCGATCACGGCCGCAAGGCCGGCCTCACCGACGAGGTGATCGAAGCTGTTCGCAACCATCGCATACCGGCGTTCGCGCGCGAAGACGAGCGCCTGGTCTATGACATCGTCAGCGAGCTCAACGAAACCAGGCGCCTGAGTGATGCCAGCTACCAGCGGGCGCTCGACTTCTTCGGGCTCGATCTCCTGGTCGAGCTGATCACGGCGACCGGCTTCTATACCCTCGTGGCGATGATGCTGAACGCCTTCGACGTCGACACGCCGGACGGCTCGCGGCCGCTGGCCTGACCAACCCCATTCCTTGCAACGGACACGCAATCCCCATGACCGATCGCACTCCCGTCCGCCGCGTCGTGACCGGCCACGCCCCCGACGACGTCGCCAAGGTGATCGTCGATGGGCCCGCGACCAACGAACGGCGCCCGCCGGCGGGGCTGGTCTCGACCCTGATCTGGTGCACCGACACGACTCCGGCCGATATCTCGGTCGGCGCCGAATTCGAGGATATGGGCGCACGCAAGCTCGGGACGCCGCCGCCGACGAATGGAACACGCTTTGCCGTCATCGATTTTCCTCCCGGCTGTCCGCCATCGATGCATCGCACCGAGACCATCGACTACGTCATCGTCGTATCTGGTGAAATCGAGATGGACATGGACGACTCGACGGTGAAGCTGAAGGCTGGCGACGTCATGGTCCAGCGCGGCACCAATCATGCCTGGGCGAACCGCAGCGGCAAGCCGGCGCGGGTCGCCTTCGTCCTGGTCGACGCCAAACCGCTTGGCATCGGCCATGCCATCACCGGCACGGGCGCCGCAAGCTGACATCAACATAGGGGCGAGGTATCATGTTCATCTCAGTACATGCGACCAACGATGTGACGTTCGACGACGAGCAGAATTTTCGCGCCTTCAAGGTCGTGGTGCGAATTCCGGAAGCCAGCCTGGACGAGGCGCGCGTCGCGCTCGCCGGCTTGGCGACGCTGCCGGACCGCGACACCGCCTGGGTTTCGGTGGACGCCCTGCGGCAATGGCGGAGCGTCAAGGACGATGCGGAATGGCAGAAGAGCTTCGACGCCATGATCGAGAATGCCAAGCCGCATGGCTGGGTCGACGAGGCCAACAATGCGATCAAGGCGCACGTGGAGTGGGCGGCCTGATCGTCGACTGCTGACCGCGGACGGCGGCAAAAGGGGGACGACAATGTTGGAGCTTTATCACAGCGGACTGACGACCTGCTCGAAGCAGGTGCGGCACTGCCTGCGCGAGAAGGGGCTGTCCTATGTCAGCCGCTACGTTGAGCTGTGGAACTATGAAAACCTGAGCCCGGACTACCTCAAGCTCAATCCCAACGGCGTCGTGCCGACGCTGGTTCATGACGGCAATCCGATCATCAATTCGTTCTGCATCAACGAATACATCGACGATGTCTTTCCCGAACCGGCGCTGCGCCCGGCCGACCCGAAGGATCGCGCACGCATGCGCTACTGGGCCTGGACCGCCGACGAGGTGCACTTGTCACTGGCACGGCTGACGCATGAGCGCATGCTCAAGGCGGCCTTGAAAGACCTCGGCCCCGAGGATCTGCAGATCATGCTCAGGAGCACGCCGGTCCCGGAGAAGCGCGAGCGCTGGAACCTGCTGGCCAAGGGCGGCTACTCGGCCGATCAGTTGCAGGCGGCGCTCGACAACGTCCTCTTCATCTTCAGGCGCGTGGAGGAGGAATTGTCGAGCCGCGGGCCTTGGCTCGCCGGCGCGACGTTCTCGCTCGGCGACATCAACATGGTCGCCATCGTGCACCGCATCTTCGAGCTCTATCCGGACAGGCTTAACCGTTCCGACTTTCCGGTCCTCAACGGCTGGTGGGAGCGCCTGATGGCGCGGCCGGCGGCGGCCTACGTCTATGCCGAGGACACCGACGAGGTGCCGCAGCGTCCACCGCGGAAATCGATCGCCGGCATTGCGGAGTTCCAGGTCTGACGAGATTGTTCTCTGTCTGTCGTCCGGATCTCCTTCGCGGAGCCTGTGCCCGGACGGGCACAGCGCTGATCCGGGTGCTCAGTCCGCCCGGGCGGCGAGATCCGCGGCCAGATCACGATCGACGAGCAGCCGCGCCGGTCAGGCGCCCCGCAGCGACGGCTGTTCGGCGGCGTCGAGCACAACGCGCTCCAATCCGATCAGGAGCGAATGATGGAACTGGTGCCCCTGGCCGGACTGGCGAGGGATGTATCCGTGCAAGCACTTAGCCCAAGGTGAGGGCGAAATATGGGTCTTTGAACGTAAAGGGTAATTTTGGGCCGCGCCCTCACCTTGATCGCTTCATGCCTCATGCCTTCCAAGCCTTGGTCCCGCGCAGACTGCCGTCCGGCAGCCGCTCGAGCGTGCCGTCGTCGATCTTCGCCTGGATGATCTTCTTCTCTTCGGCTCGGCGGTGTACTTCATCCGACCGGGGAGCGTCCGCAGCGATCAGCTTGCGGACCAGGTCGTCGCTCAGGCCGGCTGACTCGCATAGCCAGTGGTGCGTTGCCTGCTCGTGCGCGCCGCAGCGTGGGCAGATATCGTCGATCTTCGCGTTCATTGTTTACGGCGTCCTCTGGCACCCACGGTTTAGTCCGGCTTATCTATAGCACCCTCGACCGGACAGTTTTTTGCTTTCTTTTGAGCGCCAGGAAGCGGCGGCAAAATCGGTCAACAGCCTCACGGGCTGTCTGGGGTCGTCGTCGGTTCCGATAAGTGCCGTTCCCGGCAGCAATCGGCCAGCGTATGGCCGCCACCCACCTTCCTGATGTCTAAAGCCTGAATAGTGATGTCTGAAACATTAATTTCTAATGTAAAACATTGTATTATGATGTGAAAACCATCATATTTAATAGGCTTTAGAGGAAAGGGATACCCCCGATGCGAAACCAGAAGCCGATCTCGTTCGTGGTGCCGTCGGCGCTGCACGAAGCGATCGAGCGCGCGGCCGATGCCGAGATGATCTCGGTCTCCTCCTACTGCCGTCGCGCGGTCCTGCACGAAGCGACCGGGCACGGGTTTGTGAGCCCAGAGAAGGGGACCTCCGAATGCCGGCCGATGTGAGCACCCCGCTGCGTGCCGATTTGGTCGGCGATGAGTGCTTGCGCTGTGGTCCGGTCGCCGTTTTCGGGCCGGTTGGACATTCGAGCGTGCGGACGCTGTGTCAACGGTTGGTCCGCGACGGGCACAGCCCGGATTTGCGTTTGCATGTTTACCGCGGGGACGCGCTCGTTGAGCGCGTATCGTCGCTTCGTGATGGCTCGACCAGCAATTGAGAAAGGACGTTGAAATGGCAAAGGTGAAAGAGGATACGGCGACTGACCCGAGCATCGCCGAGTTGGCATCATCGGCAAAAACTGCCGATCAGCATGGCGAAGTCGTGAAAGCGGTCACCGCGCTTCTCGATGGCGCAAGGCGTGATCTTGCGGCGTTGGAAAATGGCCGCGAGAGCGTCGTGCTGAGCGGCGGCAATTTGGCGGCGCATTCGCGTTCAGTCAGTGAGGCCGGCGAGACACTGAAAACATTGACGGCCGCTCGTGCTGCGGCTCAAGAGCGGTATCAGCAAGCCTTACGGTCCGAGCAACGTGTGGCCTTCGAGCGTGATGCCGCGGCTCTATACGAGCGTGCTGTTCCGGCGCTGACGGATGCGTGGCGCAAGCTGCATGGGCTCCTATCGGAGGTCGAGCAGGTCGGCGGCGAGATCGAACGGCTGGAGCGCGAGGTTTCCGACTGGAACAGCCGCTGCAGGCAGCATGATCGGCTCGATCTCGTTCAGCGTGTGAGTGGTCCTCGTGAGCGGGTGGCCGGCGAAATTGGGATCCCGTTCCCGCCTCGGCTGACTCCGGTTCCGGTGCTTATGCCGCGCGAATCCGAAGAGGCATTTGCGCTGCGCGTATCCAATCATCAATCGCAACGCGCCTGGTCCGGACATGAAGCTGAGCCGTTACGCGTGGCCGGCAAGAAGGCTGTCAAAGTCATTGAGCGGCTGGCGGTGGCCCATCCTGATCTTCGGGCGCAACTGCGGCTTCGCAGCGGTGAGCGGATCAAGCCCGCGCAGCCGCTGACGTTACCGTTGCCGTCGGCGCCGGAGATCGACAATGTCGAATCGCTGCCGGTCCGATCCGGGGCCACTTTGTAGGAGACGATCATGAGCGATGCATTTGCTGCCAACTTGACACCGTCGGCGCCCGCTTCGGACTCGTCGTCCGGCGCACCGGCTGCACCGACGCCTGCTGCGCCGGTGACGCCTACGCCGGCGGCGCCGGAGCCGGACTCAATGATGGGCCGTATCTTGGCCGATCCGACTTCGCGGCGGGCTTATGAGAAACTCGCGGGCGAGAAAGCCGAGAAGCTTTCGCGGGTGACGATGCCGACGGCCGAACAGTCTGCCGGTGTTGATCCGTCCGTCCGGCTTCTGCAGATCGAGAATATCGAGCGGCACGATCATGCGCGGTTCGTGGTGCAGAACCTCGCCGCCGAGAAGGAACAGCTCCTCGCCAAGCAAGCCGCGGCTCCGCAGGATCAACCGGCGCGTATGCTTTCGGATGCTGATAGCCGCCTCAAGATCGATGCGATGGACGGTTCTGCGCAGTTACGTGTTGCCTGGGGCGATCAAGCCGACGCCAACCACGCACGCGCGGTCGAGAGCGCGAAGGATTTCCACACCGAGTCCGGCGCCGAGGCGTCGGAGTTCTGGGGTGGCTTCAACGCGCTGCCGGGCGACGCGCAATTGGCCGCCTACAGCGCGTTCGGCGAGGTGTTGCCGGAGCGCGGCGTCACGGCTCCGCTTGCGGCGGTGCAGAGCTGGCAGGCCGATGAACAACTGAAGGGACTGGTCTCCGAGTGGGGTTCGCAGGCACCCGCAAAGATGGCGAGAGTAGCGAGTAGGACGAAGCGCATGCTCGGCGGCATGTCGCCGTCCAGTACCGACGCGGTGGACGCCTGGTTGGGCGGCATGTCAGAGGCGCAATTTCGCCGGACCGTTCGCAGTCTGGCGCGGTGACCGCCGGTAATGAATGTTCCCGGAGCCGAACATGACGCCGACCCTGATGGACTGGTTGATGCTGGGGTCCGCGATCGTGTTCAGCTTCGCGATCCTGGTGATGTAGTTACACGGCATGAATATAGGTGGATAACCCATTGAAGGCACAACCAAAGTCGAGGAAGCCCAGAGTGGTCAAGTCGCTGACGACCGTGGGCGCGCTGCTGAGCGAAGCAGGGGCTGTCTACCGGGCGATGCGCTATGGCCAGATTGAGCATGACGAGGGTCGATCGCTCGTATGGGTTCTCGCTCAGATGCGGGCAATGGTCGAGGCGCAAGCGCTCGAACGAATCGAGAAGCGGCTCGACGAGCTGTCCGGTGTAGCCATCGAACGGAGGGCGCCACATGGCAACGCCATCGAATATCAGCCGGCTCACCTCCCGCATTGACCAGCTTGAGGAGCGGCTCAACGTGCGGCCGGTCGCTTATGTCTGGTACGGCCAGTATGAGAATGGCGCGGTCCTGACACCGGAGGCCGCCATCGCCCGCTACGTCGAGCTCAATCCGCAGATGAGGAATGCTCAGTTCGTTACCATACAATGGGCTGATCCATCCGACGCGGTCCGCGCCGGGCAGGTCAAGCAAGCGGATGTGGATCGCATGTACGGGGTCCAATCGCAGGCTGATCCGGAGTCCGATGCGCTGGCTGAGCGGATCAAGGCGCTCTGCGAGAGCGATGGGCCGCTGAGCGACGAGGATGCCGCGCTACTTGATCAGGTACGGCAGGTTCTGCACGAACAAGGGCATGTAGATGATGGACCCGAACCTACGTAAGGCTGTGCGGCAGCTCAGCGCGCGCGAGCGGGAGGAATTGCAGAAGCTTGTCGAGCCGCGGCCGCGGTGTTCGAGGCCAGGCTTCGACGTCACGCCGCCAGCTTCGGCTTTAGGGCCACAGCCGACAGCGGGCGCATTCGCGGTGAAATGCCATGCGCGCGGGCACGACATTTTCGGCCGCCCTTTAGCGGGTGTGATGCCTTGGACGACGGTTGAGCCTACAGAAGACCCGCTGGCGGAGTTTGATTGATTGAGGGTCGGTAACAGCTCTTCTCGGACGCAAAAATGATGCCGATCGGTCATCCTGCGAACGACAATTTACCGTCATTCGTGCCTGGGATCGGCACCGTGCTGGTGCTGGTGGCGCTGTCGATGCTCGGTCGGCTGCTGGTGGGGCTGTGATCCCATGGCACCCAGCCGCCGCCTGAGCCGCCGCGCACCCTCGCCTATGTGCAAGTGGCGGCCGCGGTGCTGTTCGGCGTCGCCATCCTGCTGATGTAGCCCAACCGCCTTCGTTCTCTCCGCCAACATCCACCGCCGCCACATGACCCAGGGGCAGAGAGCGATGGCCGTGGTCGTGGTCAAGGCCACTTCTTCCAAAATGAAAAAGAAGTTGGAAGAAAATATGGAAGGAGACCAACCTTCCCCCGCACATATTTCGCGCGCTACCACGGGTTTGCGGAGTCCGTGCTTGCCGGCGTGCGTTCTCTCGATGCTGCCTCGCCCCGGCGCCGCCGCCACTGACAGTCCGCAGCGAGATGGAAACAACTGGGGAAATTCCCCAGTTGATGTTGCCTCGCCGCGGCGATCCCGCCCCGGCGCTCACGCCGGCTCTAGCGCACGCTGTACGGCTTCGGGTTCCCTATCGATAACCATCAGCAGCACCCGCGCCGGCCCCTCTGGCGTCTTGCGTTTTTGCTCCCAGTCGCGGAGCGTGCCGGGCTTGATTCCGAAGCGTGCCGCAAACTCGGCTTGGCTCAAGTCCAGCTTCCTTCGGATTTTCTGGACATTGACATTAGCTGGTACGTGCACCCGATAGGTGCTGGCGTCGGCTTCGCCGCGCGCGAACGCGCGGGCCTCCTTTGCGGCCGCCATCAGCCGCTGTCCCATCTTGTTCATCGTGCAGTCCTCCGTTTTAACCTTGTTACTCGTGTGCGCACAAATGCTCTGTAGTCGGTGGCGATCCCAGCTAGCTCATTCCTCAACTCGTTCCGCGCTGCCTTTGAGAGGTTGTCCAGGTCCCCCTTGCTGAAAAGGGCCAGCAGAAAAACCGGGATGTCGTCGCCTCCGAAATAGGTGACAACGCGATAGCCGCCACGTTTGCCCTTACCGCGGCCGGCGAAGCGTATCTTCCGCGCTCCGCCAGTTCCCTCCATCACATCACCGCATTTTGGGTCGCGGCTGATTGTGGCAACGATTGCAGCTACATCATCATCGGATAGCCCCGCTCCGGATGCGTCGCGCTGGAAGCCTGGGGTTTCGATGACCGCGTGCATGGGGATATATACGGCGTCGCCGTATATCAAATCAAGGGGGGGCTGCATAGGAAGGTAATCAGGGCTTCTCGCCGCCTTCGTGGTCGGCCAGCGTGCTTGCGCCAGGTGGCAGCGAGACGGCCAGCGTGATCGACAATTCGGGCAATGGCTTCTCGGGTGGTGGCAGGGGCTCAACCTTAGGGATCGCCATCACCGCGAAGGTCGACATGGACGTCGGCCACAGCACCGACCGACACGGTCTCGTTGGCGAGGTGTGGGCGCAGTGCCTCAAGCGGGGCCCGTCATCCATAGTTTCCGCTGCCGCGTGGGATGTGTACTTGCGGTTCAGCTCAGAGGGTAAGTAGGCCCCACCGCCGGCCGGCACGGGGCCCGCCGGGCAGCTCGGTGGGGCAGCTAAGACGAAGGCCTCGGTTGATCTCCGAGGCCTTGGCAGCCCCAAGGGGCGAGGCTGGGACCCGATAACCTGGGACCGCCTTAGCCCAGTAAAGCTCCGAAAGCCGCCGTGTCGCAAGCCCGCCGGGGAAGCTCGGCGGGTTTTTCGCAGCAGCCTATTCCGGATTCTGGCGGGCCTTGCGAGCCTGTTTTATGAAGGGTCTCCGGGCTTCTCTCGGAAGCTTTGACCAATCGTGCCCCACCGCTTGGGCAGCCTCTCTTGCTTTCCGCCGGACTTCCCTCCGGTCGGCCTCCGTGGGCTTCGGTTCAGTTCGGCGCTTTTCTATTTCTTGCGTTGCTTGTGTTGGCGCCGCCAGCCGTTCGCCATGTCTCTGAATTAGGCCCTCAGCCGCCTTAGCAAAGTAAGCGAGACCGGCAGGTAGATTGGCTTCAACTTTCGCGTGGTCGTCCATAACAACAATCGTGCCAGTCACGGACGCGCCGACGACGTGGACCTTGAAACTGAGCGTGTCTCCGCCTTCGTCCCACGTTGCCTGTTCGAGGTTAGCCACAGCTCCGAACGTCGGCTTAAACTTCGGAATCCCATCACTGATCTGGTGCCTTGCCCCAGGTTTCCCGAGCTGGTGCGGAACAATCACACTTATCGTTTTTGACATTCCCAGAACCTTCCCACGGAGCGCGGTGTCAGACCTGATCAACTGCCAGCACTTCTTGAGAACCGCGTTTTTTTTCTCGATGAATTTGTCTTGTTCAAGTAGGTCACACCAGCGCTGAACGGTTCGGAGCGCAAAGGCGTGGGCTTGGCAATAGGCCTCAGCGCCGGGGATCAATGCGCCCGTTCTGGCGCTTTGATTTTTATGTTGCCTGCTTTTCCGGTCGCCGCCCTTCGGAAACTTTGTCTGGTAGATCTCGGTGCCGTCCGGAATGTGGTTGGGATTGGGCGTGGCGCGATCTCCGGTAACATGAAGGTATCGGGTCAAGCGGCGAGGTCAATCGGCTGATCGATGGGCTTGGTGTCGAGC
>WHTM01000034.1 GCA_009377755.1 Hyphomicrobiales bacterium
CTGGCTCGACGAAGGCCGCGGCCAAGGAAGCTCGCTCTATGACCATCTGGGGTACGGATTCACATTGCTCCGCCTGGGCGACCGGCCGATCGACGTTTCGAGGCTCGATGCAGCGGCGCGCAGCCGCGGCATCCCGTTGAATCTGGTGCATGTGAGAATTCCTGAAGCCCGGGAACTCTACGAGCACGATCTCTATCTGATCCGGCCCGACCACTACGTCGCCTGGCGCGGCGACAGCCTGCCGGACGACGTCGACATGATGCTTGCGATCGTCACCGGCGCCGAAGGCCATGCACCCGCGGGCGCGCAACAGAAGGCGCCGGCGGCGCTGGATCACGCCTGACAGGCGGCACAGCCGCGGACGCAGGCAAGGCATACGAACCCCGCTCCGGCCGAATCATTGATTGATGGGGATGACTGGAATGAAGCTCTTCTATTCGCCGGGCGCCTGCTCCATGGCGATTCACACGCTGCTGGAAGAGATCGGCAAGCCCTTTGAGCTCGAGAAAGTCAATCTGCGGAACAAGGAGCAGTTTTCCGCCGCCTACACGAAGCTTAACCCGAAGAGCCAGGTTCCCGCGCTGCAAAGGGATGACGGCAGCGTCTTGACCGAACTCGTCGCCATTGCGACCTGGCTGGCCGACACCAACCCGGAGCGTCACCTCTTGCCGGATGATCCGAACGACCGGGCGCGGCTTTATGAGATCATGGTGCTGGTTAACGGCAACATGCATCCGCAGGGCATCACGCGAATCTATCGCACCGACAAGTTCACGCCCAATGAGGCCGATTACGAAGCGATCCGGACACGCGGCCGGGAGATCGTGAAAGAAGGCGTCGGCATTCTCAGCGCTTCCCTGCGCGACGGACCATTCTTCCTGGATCGGCTGACGATCGCGGATTTCGTGATCTTCTACATGGAATACTGGATCGTCTTCCGCCTCAAATGGCAGCTCCCGCACAAGTGCGCCGTTCACTACGGCGCCATGATGGCGCGTCCGTCCGTGAAGCGTGCGCTCGAAACCGAGGGCCACCCCTTTCAGCAGGCATGACCCGCGCCGTACTTGCGCATACCCACCGGCGGCGGATGTCCCTGGACCAGACTGCCCGACTCTGACGTGGTGCCTCTATTGACGCAACGGCTTACGGTAACCGGCCTGCTCCAGCAGTGGAACGACCTCGCGTCCGAACCGCCGGACGCTTTCGCGAACATCGACCCAAGTCATCAGAACACCATCGATACCGAGACGTGACAATGCAATCAGTTCGTTCGCGATGTCATGGGCATTGCCGAGCAAGGGAAGCCCGCCGGGGCCCGCCCCGAGGTTCCTCCGATAAGTCGCGTTCTCTTCGGGCGACAGGGGACGGTTGCGGATTTTCATGATGGCATCGACATGCGCGCGGTCGGCCTGCTCGACCGCGTAGTAGTCGACATATCTAATGGCCTCCACATAGCTGTCGCGCTGCACGACATAGGCCTGGATCCAAATCTGGACCGCGCGCCCATGGGCCTCGGCGACAAAACGCCGATAGCTGGCCGCGCGATTCTTCATCCACTCATGGGTTTCCGTTCGGATGAATGCAATATCGCAATGCTTGCCCACGAAGTTCTGACCCTCGTCCGAGCCGCCGGCATTCATCAACGCGGGATATGGCTTCTGGATCGGATGGGGCCGGGAATACCCGCTTTCCACCTTGAGGTATTTGCCTTCGAAGTCGAACTCCGTGTCCTCGGTCCATAGCCGCTTCAGGATCGCCGTCCACTCGTCGGCGTAGGCGTAGCGGCCGGCGACTCCGATGTCGGCATGGCCGAACATCTTCATGTCGCTTGGGATCCAGCCGCACACCACGTTGAGAGCAAACCGGCCGTTGCAGATGTGATCCGCCGTCGCCACGGCCTTTGCCGCGAAGATCGGATGAACGTGCATGACGTGGCAAGTGCTCATGACACAGCTATGGCGCAACCGGCTGCCGATCCCTGCCGCCCAGGTGAACGGCTCGAACGTCGTGCCGCTTTGGTGCCCGGGAGTGGCCTCACTCGTCCAGCGAGAGTAAGGCACGATAGCTTCGAAGCCGGCTTCGTCAGCCGCGATCGCGGCATCGACGGAGTCGTCCCAGCTCGGCTTGAAGTTCTCTGGGACCAGCGTCCTCGCCCCGCCGGGTCCATTGATGTGAAAAATGCCAAGCTTGATCTTGTTATCGCTGAATATCGGATTGAGGTCCGACCTAGCGGCGCTGAGAAACACTGCGAACGTGCTCCATTGCTCCCGAGTGCGACGTATCGGGAGGCCTCGCAGGCTGGCGAGGCGGACCCTCAACACCTCGCGGTAAGCATATCAGCGAAGGGCGCGGTCGCAACGGCGCTTGCCTACGTTCCGTTTGATCGTTGCCGCGTAGAGCAAGTCTTTGCGGTGAGATGAGAAGCTGGACCAGTGGCCACGGCAATCGGTCACGTGCCTTTCGCGCATGCGGCGGGCGCCCGACGATGCCGTTCCTCAGGAGCAGCAGCGTCCCGACATCGCCAAGGCGACACGCTCCTCCTCGGTGAGCTTCTCGAGTTCATGGTGACGATGGTCGTGTCCCGGCGTGACGGGCACGGACACGTCGCTTTCCGCGATGGGTTCGTCGATCGGCAAACCTTGACGGCGCATCATGTCACGGCGAGCCTCGCTCGCCGCGACGTCGATCTTTTCGCCGCCGGCATCGAACACCGCACCATAGTGGGTCGTTGCGGATTCCTTGCTGACATAACCGCAGCGCACGTCGCGCTCGACCAATGCCAGATCGCGGTCGAGGGGCGAACCGAACCCACCGCCTCCCCCTGACCGCAGAATGTAGGCGTCCCCGGGCTTGAGCCCCTGGTTGAACGCCTTGCCGTTGGGAAAGTGCTGTTCCTTGTCCTGGCTGAATCGGTGCAAGGCGACCGAGTTGCCGAAGCCGGACAGGCCTCCGAACAGGCCCCACGGTTTGCACTTCACGCGGTCCATCTGCGAACTGAAGCGGATATCGTGAAGCGCCTGCACGACCTGCTCGGTGCCGAGCCCGCCGCGGAACTGTCCGGGGCCGCCGGAATCGGTCCGCAAGGCATAGCGCTCAACCAGCAGCGGGTACTTGGCTTCGACCTGCTCGGAGGGACCATTGTGGGTGTCGCCGTCGTTGATCGCGATCGTCGCGCTCATGCCGTCGCTATTGTGTTTGGCGCCCCAGCCGCCGCCGATCAGCCCCCCGGTATAAATGTAGAACGCGTTATCCTTGGGCCGCCGGCCGTTGACGCGGGCGACCACCAGATCGGCGTGGTGGCCGCCAATGACCTGGTCGGGCAGCGCCGGCGCCAGCGCCTTGAAGATCGTGTCGATGACCGTCATCGGATAGGTCATCCACATGCGCATCGCAGCCGGCTTCACCGCGCTGACCACGCGCCCCGGCGGCAGCACGATCTCGAGCGCGCGGAATTGGCCGTCGTTGATCGGCATATCGAGCGGCGACGTCAGGCACTTGAATGCAACCTGGCAGCAGGAGCGGCCCGCCGTCTCGCCGGAGTTGTAGAAGCCCGCCACCTGATTCGAGACGTTGGTGAGATCGACCTTCATGCGGTCGCCGGCGACCTCGACGCGAACCCGGATCGGCACCCGCCGTCCCACGCTGATCCCGTCGTCGTCCATGAACGACTCGGCCTCGTACACGCCGTCCGGAAACTGCCGCACCCGCTCGCGGGTCACCGCCTCGCTCTGCTCCATGATCGCTTCGATGCCGCCGACCACGGCATCGCGGCCGTACTTGTGGATCATCTCCAGGAACCGGCGCTCACCCGTCTTGACCGCCGCCACCTGTGCGCGGAAATCGCCCATCGCACGCTCCGGCAAGCGTACGTTCATCTTGATGATGGAGATCAATTCCTCGTTCGGCACTCCCTTCCGGTAGATCTTGACGATCGGCATCTGCAGACCTTCGGAATAGATGTCCGTCGTTGACCCGTCGAGCGTTCCGCCCACATCCGGCCAGTGCGCCATGCAGCATGAGAACGCCACCAGCTCCCCTTCATGGAAGACGGGAACGGTGAAGGTCATATGGTTCAGGTGGCTGCCGGTGATGTACGCATCGTTGGTGAGCAGAATGTCGCCTGGCTCGATGTTCTGCGCGCCGAAATGCACGAGCTTGGTCTTCACCGTATCGCTCATGCCGCGAATGAACATCGGCAGGCCGAGCCCGATCGAAATGGTGTTGCCTTCAGCGTCGAACAGTCCGACCGTGAAATCGAGCGCCTCGTAGATAATCATGTTGTAGGCGGTGCGCATCAGATTGGTCTTCATCTCTTCCGTCACGGCGATGAGACTATTGCGTACGATTTCCGTCGTCACTGGGTTAACTTGGACGGTGCGTTCGGCGGATTGGCGCGGCTTCGTGACAGTGTCCATGTCAATTTCTCCAGATCGCGATGTCGAGGTTGCCGAAAGCATCGATCTCCAGCCGGTCTCCCGGGTGCAGGACCGTCGTCGAAGCATGCTCCTCGAGCAACGCCGGCCCGTCGATCCGGTTGCCGGACTTCAGCCGGCTGCGATCGAACGTCGGCGTCTCCACGAACGTTCCAGCCGCGGCAAAATAGACAGGACGACTCCCGGTGGAGGCGGCTTGATCCGGAGTTGCCGTGCCGACGGTGACGCGTTCGATTCCGGGCTTGCGCATCAGCCCCGTCGTGGCGCTGCGCAGGCTGACGATCTCAGCATTTTCCCTAGCGGCGGAGTACCCGTAGCGGGTCTCGTGCACGGCATCGAATCGCTGCTTGATGCCCGCGCGATCCTTGTCCTTGAACAGCGCGATCGGCAGTTCCACCGTGACCGCGTGTTCCTGGCCGACATAGCGCATGTCCGCCTCGCGCTGTACCGAGAGGCCGGCAAGCAAACCACTGTTGCGCGCAAGGTCGTCGGCCCCGCGGCGTTCCATATCGGCGAACTTGCTTTCCATGTCGTCGAACGATGCGTCCGCCAGCGGCGTGAACCACGTATTCACGAAGTCCCGGCGCAGGTCGGCGAACAGCATGCCGCGCGCCGAGAAATGCCCGGGTGCCTGGGGAATGATCACCCGGCCGATGCACAGCTCGCGTGCCACCATGGCGGCGTGCAGCGGCCCCGCACCGCCATACGCGACAAGCACGAAGTCGCCGGCGTCCAGCCCGCGCTCGGTCGTGACCCACCGCACCACATGCGCCATCTTGGTCACTGCGATCTGCAGGATGCCGTCGGCCGCCTCGACCGGATCGAGATTCAACGGCTCGGCGACGCGCGCGGTGATGGCCTGGCGCGCCGCTGCCAGGTCGAGCGGCATTTCGCCGCCGAGAAAGCGGTCAGCGCCGAGCCGTCCGAGCACAAGGTTGGCGTCGGTGACCGTCGGTTCGACACCGCCGTGGCCATAGCAGACCGGCCCCGGCTGCGCTCCCGCGCTTTCCGGGCCAACCCGCAGCGCGCCCCCCACCTCGATGCGCGCGATGCTGCCACCGCCGGCACCAACCTCCTGGATATCGATCATCGGAATCTGCAGTGGCAGGCCGGTCGCATAGCCGCCGATCAACGAGCCGCCAGTCATCAGCACCTGCCCCTGGTAGATCACGCCGGCCTTAGCGGTGGTACCGCCCATGTCGAAGGCGATGGCATTGCCGAGACCGATGCTGTCGCACAGGGTCTTGGTACCGATCACGCCGGCGGCCGGCCCCGATTCCAGCATGCGGATGCAGGAGCCCCGTGCTTCCATCACATCGAACAGGCCGCCGCTCGATTGCACAATCAGGAAGTTTCCGCCGAAGCCGGCATCGGCGAGATGCTGCTCCATCTCGGCGAGGTAGCGGCGCACGCGCGGCCCGACATACGCGTTGGCTGCCGCGGTCGATGTGCGCTCGAACTCACGGTACTCCTGAGAGAGTTCGTGCGATGCCGTCACGAAGAGCTGTGGGTGGATCTCGGTGATGATCTGCTTCGCCCTCCGCTCGTGCGCCGGATTGCGATAGGAGTGCAGGAACAGGATGGCGATCGCCTGCACGCCTTTCTCCACCGCGTCGGCGACGGCCGCTCGTACCTGAGCCTCGTCGAGTCCGATCATCACGTGGCCTTCGGCGTTCATGCGCTCACGAATCTCGTAACGCAGGTCGCGATCGATCAGCGGCTCGTGCTTGCGGAAAAACAGGTTGTAGGATTCCGGGCGGTTGACCCGGCCGATTTCGTAGATGTCGCGAAAGCCCTGCGTCGTGAGCAGAGCGCAACGGGCGCCGTTGCGCTCCAGGATGGTGTTAATCGCCACCGTCGTACCATGAAGAAACAACTGCGCCGCCTCGAACGCGGCGGCGGCCTTGCTCACGCCGGCCTCGATGCCGTCGACCAGCCTCTCGGGCGTCGTGAGTGTCTTGCCGAGACGCAACGCCCCGGACGTTTCGTCAAAAGCCGCAACGTCGGTGAATGTTCCGCCGACATCGGCAGACAACCGGTAGGGATGGGTCGTCAAAACGCTTATTGCCACAGTCGATCGCTCCATAGTCCCTCGCGTCGAGTTACAAATATCGTCCGAACGAAACGCGCCACGTCAGGGCAGCATCAGTCGATCCGCCGACAGGTCGGTGACGAAGCTGTGGGCTGCCGCATGCGTGATGAACAACGGCAGGCCCGCCGCTTCTGCCGCCGATTGCGGCGTCACTCCGCAGGCCCAGAACACCGCGATCAGCCCATCGGGAATCGCCGGGACCGGGCCACCGAACATCGGCGCCGCCAGATCGGCCCCGATGGCGGCAGGATCGCCGATGTGGATGGGGGCACCGTGGTTGAATGGGAAACGCGCCGACACCTGCGTGGCCGTGATCGCCTGCTCGGGCGTGAGCCAGCGCATGGTAACGATCAGATCGCCGCGGAACGGTCCCGCCGGTTCGGTCGGCCTTTTGGTCCGCAACACCCAGCGGTACCGGTCCGTCGGCACGCCGGCCCGCTCCAGTGCACCGTCGAACGTGATCCCCGAACCGATCAGGAAGGCGACGAGATCATCGCGCCACAGGTCGCGGATATCGGCTCGGTCTTCTCTCGCGATGCCGTCAACGAAGATTGTATAGCGCGCACAGTCGGTGCGCAGGTCAGCGCCGGGCGCGAGCTTGCGCGTCACCGGATCGCCTGGATCGGTGACCTCCAGTACAGGGCACGCGCGCTGATTGCGCTGGCAGTAGAGGAGGAAATCGAACGCATACTCCCGCGGCAGGATCGCGAGGTTGCATTGGACGAAGCTGTGCGCCAACCCGCGGCTGGTGCCGGTGATGCGGCCGGCGCGGATGTCGCGCCGCACGCGCTGGCTTTCGAGGGTCACGTCAGCCGTCATGTGGCGGTTCCCTCAAGCTCAAGCTCGACCTCGTAGATCTGCGCATGGCCGGTGCGATCGGAGGTGAACACCACACGCGAGCCGTCCGGCGAGAATCGCGGATGCGGATGTGTGTGCTGGCGGGCCTCCACGGCGACGGGACCGGCGTTGTAGGGAAACGGCCCGCCCCAGTGTGCGCCCTCCGATGTCGCTTCGCTGGCGCAGAGCGGGATTCCTTTGGCCTCCCCGCCGTCGTCGAAGACCAGACGGTGAATGCCGCGATCGGGGACATTGGTATCGCAGACGAACTCCGTCCCCCTGCCGTGCGGCGCGGCGTGCCAGGCCGGGAACCGGGTGATCCAGGTCACCGATCCGTCGTCAACGCGGATCAGCCGCATACCGCGCGGCCAGTCGACAAATGCGATGCTGCGCGCGCCGGGCAGCCAGACCTCGTGCGTCACCCATTGCATCCGATCCTCGCGCTGATAGAGCCGCCGATTTTTGCTGCCGCTACGATCGGTGATCCACAAACGATCCGTCAGCGGCCCGGCATAGAGGATCAGATCGTCATCGTCCGGGCAGAATTGCGGGTGCCCGATCGTGTCGCGCTCGAGAAACACCACACTGGTCTTGCGCTCGGTGTCGATAAGGATGAACCGGGAGATGTTTCCGACCTTCACCGGCACAGCCCACCAACGCCCGCTCGCGGAGAGCGCCGTGGTTCCCATGGCGGCGCCGACCATGCCCTTCTCGCGCATCTCGACATCGCCGAACTCGGCGAGCTGCTCCTCCACGAACGTGTCAAGATCGACGCGCCACGCGCCGGTTCCGGCGGTGAAATAGACGTGCTGGCCGTCGCCCGAGGGATAGATCGACCATTCGGCGAGATCGCTCCGGTCGGTCACCTGTACGAGATTTCCGGCTGTCCGGTCCTCGAAGAAAATCTGCGGTGTGCCGGTGCGATGCGAGATGAACACCAGCCGCTGCATGGCGATATCGTAGGCAGGGACGAAAAAGAACGGATGATGATGGACGCCAGCGAAACTCGTCACTTGACGGACGCGGCGGCCCGACAGCGCGTCCGTGAGTATCCTGTCTTCCCGCGGATAGGTGCGCGCCTTCGCCATCACCCGTCTCCGGCCGTGGATGGCGGCTTGCGGCCGGCAACGCCGGCGGCGAACTCGAGCTGCGCCGAGCTGAACCAAGGCCAGATCCAGTTGAGCGCAAGGAACATCGCGGCAATGGCAGTTGCGCCGAACCAGAACACCGACGCCGTCGGCGCCACGATCGCGACGATCCCGCAGATCATCAGCAAGATGCGGTCGCCCCAGCCGAGCGGCCGCACCAGAAACCCGACCAGTCCGATGGCCCACACCGCCGTCGATACCAGAAGCCCGGCGCAGGCGACCACACTCTGCGCGACCGATGTCTGAAACAGCAATCCGGGATCGATGACGAACGCGAACGGCACCAGGAACGCGACGAAGCTCATGCGAAACGCGATCATCCCGGTCTTCATCGAGCTGGCGCCAGCGAGACCCGCGGCGGCATAGGATGCGAGCGCCACCGGCGGTGTCACCATCGACAGCACGCAGTAATACATGACGAAGAAATGCGCGCTCAGCAGCGGCACTCCGAGATCGCGAAGCGCAGGAACGTATAGGATCGCGCCAATGATGTAGGCGGCAACGGTCGGCAGGCCCATGCCCATGATGATGCAGCCGACCACCACAAGCAGCAGAGACCCGAACATGATCCCACCACCGACCGCGATCACCCCGGAGGCGAACTTCAGCGCCACATTCGACTGGATGGCAATGGCGATGATGATCCCGATGGCGGCGATCGGGATGGCGATCTCCGCCATCTGCCGGCCGATATTGCGGGTCATGTCCAGGATTTCATCAAGCCCGAGATAGTTTTCCCGGTGCACGAAGGCGACCGGAAAGCAGGACAGTGTGGCGTAGGTCGCCGCCATCTGGGCGGAGGAATCGAGAAACAGCATCACGATCAGCACGACGGGCGGCAGCAGGAGATGCAGCCGCGGCAAAATCGAAGGCACCGTGCGAACGTCGTCGCGAGACAGTGTGCCGAGCCCACTCTTGCGGGCTTGCAGGTCGGCGCTGAAATAGAGCGCGACATAGAAGGCTAGCGCAGGAATGACGCCGGCAAGGGCGACCTGCTGGTAGGGAACACTAAGCAGCTCCGCCATGACGAAGGCCGCAACGCCCATGACCGGCGGCATCAGCTGCCCGCCGGTCGAGGCGATCGCTTCGGTCGCTCCGGCGTCCTCGGCGGACAGCCCGGAGCGGCGCATCAGCGGAATTGAGAACACCCCTGTCGCGGTCACATTGGCGACCGCGCTGCCCGAGATCGTGCCCATCAGGCTCGATCCAACGATTGCGACCTTAGCGCTGCCACCGCGGCTGGTGCCGACCATGCGCATGGCAAGATCGATGAACAACTGGCCGCCGCCGACCGCGGAATAGACCACGCCGAACGCCACGAAGTAGAAGACAAAATTGACGGACGTCTCGGTCGTGACGCCGAGGATGCCGCTCGTCGTCATGGTCAGGATTTCGATGTATTCCTCGACGCCGAAACCGCGAAAGCCGGCACGACCGGGAACGATGAAGCCGAACGCGCCATAGAGCAAAAACGCGGCAATGACTCCCAGCAGGATCCACCCGACGGTCCGCCGCACCGCCTCCAGCAGCAGCGCGACAAGGATGACTCCAAACAACACATCCCACCAGAACACCGGGGAGACATTGTCGATCCTGATCTCGAAACGTGGAATGACCAGCCAGAGGTATGCGGCAACGCCCGCCGTGGCCGCGAGCACGGCGACATCGATCAAGCGACCGACGCCGTCCGGCAGTCGCGGCGACTCCAGCGGGAACCACAGGAACACGAGAAACAGCAGCAGGATGAGATGAACCGGCCGCTCAAACAGGGGCTGCTGCGGGTGCAGGAGAATCCAATACTGGAAGGCAACAAGGACCGCCGCGATGACCAGCCGCAGATCCACAAGCCTGCGCAGGATACTCAGGATCACGGTACGCTCATCGCTTTGTCACGGGGTTGCCGGACCGTCCGAGACGGCTCGGCAATTTGGCGCCACAGCCACACAGCCAAGAGGTTACATCCTGAAGCCGCGTTCCTTGAAGTAGCGCGCCGCGCCGGGATGCAGCGGGATACCGGTGTTTTCCTTCATGCCGGCCACCTCCGGCTTGAAGGATGCCCAAGCCGGATAATTCTTCGCCATCTCCGGCATCTTCTCGACCACCGTCTTCGTGATCTGATAGGCGACGTCATCCGGAAGTTTCGCATGGGCGATCAGGACGGTGCCAAAGTCCCCGCTCCTCGTCGGGCCGTTCTGACCTTTGAACCATTGCGGAATCTGCGACGGCTTCACGCCGGCATCGGCAAGCGCCTTGAGCGCGCGGTCCGACATGTCGAGAAAACGCACATCCGCTGTCAACGAAACTTCGGTGATCGTCGGGTGTCCCTTGAGTACGGTGTCAATCAGCATGTCCGCGCGTCCATCTCGCAACAGCGCCGGAGTCTGCGCGGTGTCGACCTGGATGATATCGCCGCCGTTCGCCTTGATCTTGGCCCGGTCGAGCCCGTAGGCCGCGAGGATGGCGTCGACCGCCGGGGGGATGTTCGAACCCTGCGGCTTCATCACGATACGGATCGGCTTGCCCGACCCAAGAATCTTGTCGAGCGTGTCGAGGCCGGTAGTCTGGATGAAATCGTTGCGCACCATGGCGCCGATGAACACAGGGTTCAGCCCGCCGACCAGCGCCCGGATATTGGCCGCCTTCATGCCCTTGTACAGTTCGTCGCCACGCGCCGCCAACAGTGAGGTCTGTACGTTGGACAGCGCGACTTCCGCCTTGCCGGTTTCCACGACGATCGGATTTGCCACGCCGCCGCCGCGCGGGATCACCTCGATCGTCCGCCCGTCGAGAACCGGCTTGAGCGCCTTTTCGAGCGTCGAAGCGGCGACGTACCAGCCTGAACCGACGGGCATGGCGCCGATTCGCAGTGGCTCGGCCGCCGATACATTTGCCACGATCGCCAGTCCTGCGATCGCAGCCCCGATATGAACAAGGGTCGCTTTCTTCATGACATCCTCCCTTTGGTCGTAGTCTCTGTTTGCTAGACTGCCGTGGAAACAGTGCCGCTCGCCTGCACCGCGCGGGCGATGTCCCCGGCGGCGTTGCGCACCGGCTCCAAAGCGCGGGCGCGGAATTCATCCATCGACACCCGGATCGCCGGCGCCGCGACGCTGACCGAGGCAACCGGATAGCCGTCGACATCAAGCACCGGCGCGGCCAGGATGCGCAGGCCGTTACCGAATGCCGAATCCTGCAACGCATAGCCCTGGCGCCTCACCGTCCTCAGCACCGCCCGCAGTTCCGCCTTGTTCATCCGATTGACCGCAAGCTCGCCGCGGCGCGGCGGCATATCGAGAATGCGATCGAGCTCGCGCAGCGGCAGAAAGGCCAGGATCGCGTGGCCGATCACCCCGGATACCGCAGGGATGTTGGTGCCAATGCGAATATCGACGCCGAGCCGTGTCAGGCCTGCACGCACTCGCTCGACATAGAGAATATCCGCACCGTCCAAAACGCCAACACTCGCGGCCTCGCTGATCTCGCCTACCAGCGAACGCAGAACCGGACGCGCCAATTCGCGCAGATCGGATCGTCCGATCGCATGCAGTCCGAGGTCGACGACCTTCAGCGTCAGCCGAAAGCGGCGGCTCTCGGGAATGCGAGCGACATAGCCGAGCATCACGAGGGTATTGAGCATGCGAAACGCGGTGCCGGGATCGATATTGGCCGTCCGTGCCACTTCGCTCAATGTCATCTCGCTGCGTTCGGCGGTAAACGCCTCAAGGACTCGCAGTCCTTTTGAGAGCGAGTTGACGATGCTGCGCGAGTCGTCCACGCCGCCATTCTTTGTGTGATTTTCCTGATCGCCGCGCTTGCTTGCGCGTGCGCTAGCCCGGTAGAGCTCTTTGCGGTTGCGCGCACCTTGAGCGTTCGGAGTTCGATCCATGCCTGCAAGGCCTCTTCGACGTCGCGGCGTCGGGGCGCTCCCCTGACTATTTTTCGGACTGCGAAAATTATTTCAAAAATCTACCGGGGCCGTCTGGAACCGTCAATACCGCCAAACGCTGGCCCACTGTGACGAACCGAATGCGATGGCATCACCGACGAGACCGCGTGACGCTGCCGCAAGGCTTTATGTCGCCAGGTCTTGCGCGAGATCGCGCCAAGCCCTGCGCAAGTGATGATGAGGGCGAGCGGGATGTATCGACTTCAAGGCGACTTATGGCAATGATCAAGAAGGTGGCGGACTCATTTTCTCTGTCGTCCGCTATCGGCTGGTTGCGCATCGAAGCCCCTCGGTGCCATGATCGCCGAGGTACGCGTGGCTCGGAGCGAACATCGGCGGGCCACCGCCATGCACCACCTCGATAAGGCCAAGACTCCGCGGCGTGCTCGACGCGAGGCGTCCGCACGACTGGAATGATTTGCGGACGCCGACTATGTTCGCCGATGAATTCTCAACTCGTTTGTGACGATGGCAACAATCACGATTCTGAACAAAGGTCTCACGATCGACGCACCAGCCGGACAGACAATTCTGGATACGGCGCTCAATCAGGGCATCGACTACCCATTCGGCTGTCATTCGGGGATGTGCGGCGCCTGCAAGAGCCGACTGATCGCCGGCAGCGTCGAGTTGAGGGCTTACTCGGACTTCGCCCTGTCAGACGAGGAGCGTGAGGCCGGCCTGATTCTGGCGTGCCGCAGCGTGCCGCAGAACGATTGCATCGTCATCTATGACGATGACCTGGAGGCTCCGGGGCATCCGTTGCGCACCTTGGAGGCGCGCGTTGTCGAGGCGCAGCCGGCGACCCACGATATCCTGATCCTCAAGCTGGAGATGCCGCCGGACGTGGCGCCCTTCGCGTTCTCGGCAGGACAATTCGCAAGCCTGATGTTTCCTGGTGCGCCGGCCCGCGACTACTCCATGGCCAATCGGCCCAATGACGGGCTGCTCACATTCCATATCCGGCACATGCCCGGGGGCATCGTCAGCCCGGTCGTGCACGCAGGCAGCATTGTCGGCAGCCCGGTGACGGTGCGCGGTCCGTTCGGCACGTCCTACCTGCGCCGCAAGCATTCCGGCCCGATTCTTTGCGTCGCCGGCGGGTCTGGCCTGGCACCGATGCTGTCGATCATCGAAGAGGCGCTACAATGCGGCATCCCGCAACAGATCGTGCTCTACTTCGGTGTTCGCGACGAGCGCGACCTCTATCTCATCGATCATCTTGATCAGTTGGCGGGCACGCATGCCAATTTCAGCTACATTCCGGTGCTGTCGGCGGTCACTGGCCCGACCACCCGGCGTACCGGCACCCTGGCCGACGCAATCTCGACGGATTTTGCATCGCTTGAGGGATGGAAGGTCTATCTCGCCGGACCGCCGATCATGGCGGAAACGGTCATCACATCCGTGGCCGCGCGCGGGGTGCAACCTGCCGACCGCCATGCCGATCCGTTCTATACCGCGGCGGATCAGGCTCGGCTGGTTTCCAGCGCATGAGCATATGCGACGAGAAGTTAATTGCAGGGTATGGAAATTTGAATTTGCGTTCAAGATTGATATTGTGGTGATCGGCGGTTGAAATCGCGGCGGCTGAGGACCTGTTCCGCCGGCATGGGACAAACGTCCTGCTTCACGATGGCGTCTGGCGGCCAGGGGGAATCGCGTATGAATGAACATGTCTCGACGGAAGCGGCCGCCCTCAAGTCGCGGCTCGACGCCGAAGCAGTTCACTATATCTTGGCAAGCTACGTTGATATTCACGGCCGCACCAAGTGCAAGGTTGTCCCGGTACAGCATCTTGGCCGGATGTTGGCGGGCTCGGAGCTGTTCACCGGAGCGGCGCTGGACGGCGTTCCGCAGGATGTCAACGACGACGAGGTGGCAGCCGTTCCCGACCCTGCCACGGCGACGATTCTGCCGTGGAAGCGCGATACGGCCTGGCTCGCGAGCGACCTCTGGCTGCGCGATCAGCCGTTCGAGGCGTGTTCCCGGCAGATTCTGCGCCGGGCGGTGAAGCAGGCCGCCAACATGGGCTTCGTGTTCAACCTCGGGATCGAGACCGAGTTCTTCCTGTTCCGCGAAACTGAAGGCGGCGGCTTCGTGCCGATCGGTCCGAACGATCCGCTCGACAAGCCCGCCTATGACGTTCGCATGATGCTGAACTGCATGCCGGTCGTGCAGGACATCGTTGATGCGATGAACAGCCTCGGCTGGGACGTATTCTCCTTCGACCAGGAGGACGCGCCGGGACAGTTCGAAACGGACTTCCTGTACTGCGATGCGCTCAAGATGTCGGATCGCCTCGTGTTCTTCCGTCTGATGGTCCAGGAGATCGCGCGAAACCACGGCATGTTCGCGAGCTTCATGCCCAAGCCGTTCGGGCATCGCACCGGCAGCGGCGCGCATTACAACATGTCGCTGGCGGACGCGAGGAGTGGAAAGAATCTGTTCGAAGCAGCGAACGATCCGCGCGGCTGCGGTCTCTCGAAGCTCGGCTACCAGTTCGTCGCCGGTATCCTGCGCCACGCCAAGGCGATCGCCGCGGTCATCGCTCCGACGGTGAACAGCTACAAACGTCTGGTGGCTCGCGGCAGCATGTCCGGATTCACCTGGGCCCCAATCTTCGTCTGTTACGGCAACAACAACCGCACCAATATGTTGCGGATTCCGATGCAGGGTGGCCGCGTCGAATGCCGCGCCGCCGATATCGCCTGCAATCCCTATCTCGGGACGGCCATGATCCTCGCCGCAGGCCTCGAAGGAATTCGCATGGGGTTGGACCCGGGCGAGCCGCATCGGGAAAACATGTACCTGCAAACGCCCGAAGCATTGGAGCAGATGGGGGTCGAGCGCCTGCCGCGCACCCTCGGGGAAGCCGTGGACGCATTCGAGGTGGATCCGCTCGGCCGCCAGGTGATGGGCTCGCTGATGTTCGAGACCTTCGTCAAGTTCAAGCGCACCGAGTGGGAGGAGTACCATGCCCACGTGTCGGACTGGGAATTGAAGCGCTACCTCAAGTTCTTCTGAGAGAGCGGTTATTGCCGGCGCATGACCCCTTCACAAGGACGGTTCCGTCCTTTTTGGCACCAACTTTGGCTACGTGCTCCCGGGAGGCTCCGGCCATTCCTCCGCGAGCGCCTTGCCGACGATCGCCGCGATGTCGTCGACCAGCATGGCGGCGAGCGCCTTGCCGTCCTCCGGCGAGGCGCGGCGGGCATGCCCGACCACGCCGCTCCTGGTCGTCGCCGGCATGTCGTAGGAAAAAATCAGGCCCGGTGTAACGTCCGGCTCATCAACCAGCAAGTCCGCCCGCACCATCTCCGGGCGCAGGTGCATCAACAGCGACGTCTCGCCCTGGTTGGCGTGGAAATCGGCGGCATCCATGGCATAGGTGGCGGCAAGCCGGGCCGAGGCATCGAACAGCGAAATCACCCGGAACCGGCACTTCGGAAACTCGTAGCGCAATTGAACGCGCGCGCATTCGAGCGGCGGCGCGTTGAGCCCGTGGCCGGAGAGGAATATGAGCTTGGTGAAGCCCGAGCCGACGATCCAGCGTCCGACCTCGACCATGACCTGCGTCATGGTCTGCGGGTGCAACGACAGAGTCCCGGGCCACTGGGCGGTATGCCCGAGGGACAGCCCGAACGGCATCGCCGGCGCAACGACGACGCCGGTTCGTTCGGAGACGCGCGCGGCAATCTCGGCCGGCGAGATGGTGTCGGTGCCCGTGGCCAGATGCGGTCCATGCTGCTCGGTCGCGCCGACCGGGAACAGCACGAGATCCATTCCGCCGGCAATGATCTCGCCCAGTTCCTTGCTGGTCAGCAACTCCCACGAGCGTGGTTGGGGCACGTCACCCTCCGCTATGACCGTGTTGCCGGCACGGTGTGCTGCAGGCGTCCTACGGGTGCGGACGGGACGGCTTCGGCGGCGGCGCCGAGATAGTCGAACAGCACCCGCTCGAGATGGCTGATGCTGCGCGCCATATTAACGGCGGGACGAACCGTTGCCGACACCACCAGCCCGTCGAGATGTGTCGAGACGAAAATGGCGGTCCGATCCACGTCCACGCGCCGGAATTGCCCGATCTTGATGCCGCGGCGGATCGCGCGCGCCAGCAGCAACACTTCCGCATCGTAGAATTGCGAGATCAGCTTCTCGACGGCGGGAATGCGCCGTCCGGCCGTTCGATACTCGATCATCAGCTTCAGCATCTGGCTGAGCGGCGAGGCGAGTTGCCGGTTTTTCTCGAACCAGAAGCGAATGACGGCCGCGGGATCCGCCGTCCGCTCGATGATGCCCATGCCGTCCTGGCCTTCGATCGCCATGTTGATCGCATAGCGCAACGCCTCCACGAACAACGCCTCCTTGTTGGCGTAGTAGTAGTAGATCAGCGCCGGATTGACGCCGGCGGCCTTGGCGATCGCCTTGACCGTCGCGTTCGCGAAGCCGACCTCCGCAAACAGGCCCAACGCGTGCGACAACATGTCGGCCGCCCGTACGCGCGGCTCGCCGCCATTGGCGCCCTTGCGCAACGGGCCCGGCCTACCCTTTAGTGCCCTCACGTTTCTCTTGCTCACGTTCGTCTCGCTGTTTTGTCTCGATGCCCGCGCTTTTAGCTGGCTGCCCGTCCGACCGTCAGCCGCCGGTGCCGCTCGATTCCGGCCAATCGTCCAAGAAATGCGCGATTGCGGAAATTTTAAATCTGCGTTTAAATATAGCGACGATGGCCTGATAATTGCAAACCCCGAAGGGCGAGGCCGGTGCAGCCGACCGCGCGATCGCCCGAGAAATGCCGGATTCGGCGCCGGCTGAGCGGGAGAGCGTCGAGTGAACAGTCTCTTCGATCATGACAAGTATCAGGGGGTCAGACGTCCGATCGACAACGCCGAGACGTTGCCGCCATCTTGCTACACGTCGGAGGAGTTCTACAAGCGTGAGGTCGAGCGAATCTTCCTGAGGGTCTGGAATCTCGTGGGGCGCGAGGATTACGCACCCAAGCCTGGCGACTTTTTCACGCTCGAGCTGGTTGGAACTCCCGTCATCATCATGCGCGGACACGACGGCCGGCTCCGCGCGTTCGTAAATTCATGCAGGCACCGTGGCGCGAAACTTCTCGACGGCGAAGGGAACCGCAACGTCATCCGATGCCCGTATCACAGCTGGATCTACGACAATCTCGGGAATCTGCGGACGCCGGTCGGTATGCAGGACGCAGCCGACTTCCGGCGCGAGGAGATGGGTCTGAGGCCCATCCGGCTCGAAACCTGGCTCGGCTTCATCTTCATCTGCTTTGACGAAGAGGCGGCGCCGCTGTCCAGCTACCTCGGCGATCTCGACCAGCACGTGAAATCGTACGGTTTCGAGTCAATGGTCACCGTCAGGCGAGAGACCTTCGAACTGCCGACAAACTGGAAGTTCTACGTCGAGAATTCGATGGAGCATTTCCATCTTCCGACCGTGCACGAAAAGACCATCGGCAACGTCAATGCCGTTTGGTCGTGGGTCATCGGCAATCCGGGCAACTATCTGATCCTGCACTCCAAGGCTGAGAAGTCGCGCGCCACGCTGTCCGGCGAGGTGGGATTCGATCGAATCCCGACGCTGGAGGGACAAGCGGCGCAGGGAGCGCAATACATCCTGATCTATCCGGCGACGGTTCTCGGATGTGACCTTGACTGCATGTGGTTCAAGCAGATGATTCCGGACGGTCCAGGACGGATGCGCAACGTGGCCGCATTCTGCTATCCGCGGCCATCCGTGGAGCGGCCGGACTTCAACGAGATCATCCAGCGGTACAACAAGCGGTTCGATCTCGTGATTGCCGAGGACAACTTCATCTCGGTCCGGCAAATGCAGGGTCTCAATCATCCGCTCGCACGCGCGGGCCGGCTGTCGAAGCGCGAACCGCTGGTGCACACGATCGACAACTGGATCCTTGATCGCGTGCTCGATCCCGCCGCAGCCGCGCCGGTGATGCGGTCGGCATAAGACAAACAGTCAAGCGAGGAATGATGGCGGGCGGCCCCGATCGAAGCCCAGGTTACGCCTATGCGGCGCTTCTGGATTACGCTGCAGCGCTTGGCATAAAAGCCGGCCTTGCCGAGGACCGGGCGCGAATCCAGGCGGAAATGCTGCTTGAGGGTGACCTCATGGGTCATACGACCCATGGCCTCAACCTTCTGCCGGCGCTGCTCGACGACCTCGCAAGCGGAGGCATGAAGAAATGCGGCGAGCCGCGCGTGCTGGCCGATCACGCGGCGGCACTGCACTGGGACGGCGAGTTCCTGCCCGGAACCTGGCTGATGGTCCGTGCCATCGAGGCGGCAAAGCTGAAGGTCCGCAACAATCCCGTCGTGACGGTGGTCGTGCGGCGGGCACATCATATTGCCGGCCTCGTCGCCTATCTGCGTCTTGCGACCGAGGCCGGTCTCGCGCTGCTGATCGTCAATTCCGACCCATCCTCGAGGACGGTCGCAGCGCACAACGGAATCGGCCGGCAGATCACCCCTAACCCACTGGCGTTCGGCTATCCGACCCAGGACGGGCCGGTGCTGATCGACATCAGCACCTCGACGACCGCCAATGCCTGGGTGCGCCGCTGGATGGCGGAGGGCAAGACGCTTCCCGGGAGGTGGATCGTCGATCATGCCGGGAACCCAAGCGACGACCCGAAGGCGATGTTCGGCGATCCGCCCGGCGCGCTGCTGCCGCTGGGCGGCGTTGAATTGGGCTACAAGGGCTTTGCCCTCGGGCTGATGATCGAGGCGCTCACCTCCGGCCTCACCGGTTTCGGCCGCGCCGATGGCGCCAAGGGCACGGGCGGCCCGGTCACGCTGATGCTGTTCGATCCGTCGGGATTTGGCGGCCTGCCCGCGTTCAAGCGCGAGGCGTCATTTCTGGCTGACTCGGTTCGTTCGAGCAAAGTCCGTCCCGGCGCCGCATCGCCCCGCATGCCGGGCGAGCGTGCGCTTGCGCTTCGCGCCGAGCAGCTCGCGCGCGGCGTGGAACTCTATCCGTCGATCATGCCGGCCTTGGCCAAGTGGTCCGATCAACTCGGCGTCAAGCCGCCGACGCCGTTGGCATGAAGGCTGCCCGAAAACGATGAACAGAAACTGTGCGATCCGCAATGGAGCTTCACGATGCTCATGATCCCGAACGTCTTGGACCCGGCGCTCTATGCCCCCGTTCGCCTGCCGCTGACACAGGCCGAGCCATTGCCGCCTTGGTGCTACACGACGGATGAATTCTACAAGGCGGAAGTCGAGCGGATTTTCCTCAGGACATGGAACTTCCTCGGCCGGATCGAGATGATGCCGACGCCCGGCAGCTACTTCACCGTGAGCATCGTCGGTGTTCCCGTCGTCGCGGTTCGCGACAAGGATGGATCCGTCAAGGCGTTCCTGAACTCGTGCCGGCACCGCGGCACACCGTTGGTGCAAGGCAGCGGCAAGGCGATGATGCTGTCGTGTCCGTATCATGCCTGGACCTACGCAACCGACGGCCGCCTGGTCAGTGCGCCGGGCATGCAGGAGATCGCGGGGTTCAGGCTGGCCGACTATGGCCTCAAGCCGGTGCGCGTCGAGACCTGGGGCGGATTCATCTTCGCGACGTTCGACGACGATGCCCCGCCCCTGTCTACGTATCTCGGCAACATCGCCGACCATCTCGGGCCGTATTCGTTCAACGACATGGTTCTCACCCGCCGCAAGGAATACGACCTCAAGTGCAATTGGAAGTCCTACGTCGAGAATGCGATGGAGGCTTACCATACGCCGACGGTGCATCACGCCACGATCGGCCTTCAGGTCTGCAACGTGGTCGATTCGGTCGGCGAATGGATCGGCCTGCATGAGGAGCACGAAGGGACGGAAGCGGTCCTCGAAGGCGACGAAACGCCGTTCCCGTTCATTTCGACCCTGTCCGGACTCGCCGCACAAGGAACGTATTTCGTGCTGCTCTATCCGAGCACGGTGCTGGCCTGCACGCGCGACTGCGCGTGGTACCTCGACGTGCGGCCGCAAGGCCCGGCAAGGGCAAAGGTCATCATCGGGTCGATGTTTCCCAAGACGACCGCAGCGCGCCCCGACTTCGAGGAGGCCGTGAAGGTCTACTACAAGCGTTGGGACAAATCGCTGCCGGAGGATAATTGGGTGTCCGAACTGCAGCAGGAAGGCCTGTCGCCGTACTTCAAGACGCCCGCCCGGCTGTCGACCCTTGAGCCGCTTGTGCACTCCTTCGGCAACTGGGTGCTCGACCGGGTCCTGCCATAATGCATGGTGCGAATGGGCCGATCCGGTGCAAGTCTTGCGGATGAAGCAGTCCTTGTTGCGCGTTCATGTTGAAAACGATTCGGCGATCGGGCCGCTCTTTGCGGTCACAGCCGACATGCTGGCGGCGGCCGAAGAACGGCACCCGTCGGTGAAGGGACGGTGGACGCCGACCTTTGGCTCGGATTGCGCCGGCTTTGAACAGAATATCGCAGAGGCCGACGCCCTGTTCGGCTGGCGATTTCCCAAGGAGCGGATTGCCGCTATCGCTCCGAAGCTATCGTGGATCCAATTGACCGGCGCCGGCGTCGATCATCTGCTGCCGCTGTATTGGCTGCCGCCGCACATCGACCTGGCCAACGCCAAAGGGGCGCACAAGCCGAAGATCGGCGAGGCGCTCTTGATGGCCATCCTGATGCTCAACAACTACATCCCGGCGCTGGTGCATCACCAGCGCCGGCACGAGTGGCACCAATTGTTTGCGACCGGAATTGCCGGAAAGACGCTGCTGGTCGTCGGACTGGGCGAGGCGGGCGGGGCAGCCGCCCGCATGGCCAAGCGGTTCGGCATGACCGTCATCGCGACGGCGCGGCGCAAGACCGCCGACCCGACCGCTGACGCCGTGTATCCGCCCGCGCGGCTGCGCGACCTGTTGCCGCAGGCCGATATCGTCCTGGTGACGGTACCGCTCACGCATGAGACGCGAGGGCTGATCGGGGCCCGCGAAATCTCACTTATGAAGCAGGGTGCGGGCCTCATCAATTTGGCGAGACATGGAATCGTCGACGACGCGGCGCTCGTGGCCGCGCTCGAGGCACAGCGCCTGTCCGGATGCGTATACGACCTCGAGTCTCCGGATGATCGGCCAGTCGATCCGCGCATGTGGACATGCCGAAATCTGATTCTCCTGCCGCATTCGCTCTCCAACGATCCGGCCCGCTTCATGGCGAACGTGCTGGATATCTTCTTTCGCAACCTCGAGAACCGCCTGGAGGGCAGACCGCTCGAGAATCTGGTGAATTCCGGGCTCGGTTATTAGGCGCAGGATCACATGGCAGACGCTGCAAACGGACGTCCGACCATCAAGGTCCTGGTGGAGAACGACTCCAATCTCGGCCCGGTGTTTGCCATCGATCCCGAGCGGATCGCCGCCGCCAAGGCGCGCCATTCGGACGTCGCCGCGCACATTTCGGTCGCCTACAGCAAGGATTGCGACCGGTTTGCCGACGAGATCGCCGATGCCGACGTGCTCATCGGCTGGGTGTTCCCGCATGCCGAGCTGCCGCGGCGCGCACCACGCCTGCGCTGGGTGCATCTCACTGGCGCCGGAGTCGAGCACCTGGCACCGTTCGACTGGGTGCCGCAGGGTGTCGTCGTCACCAACAACCGCGGGGTGCACGCCCCTAAGACACGGGAATTCGGCGCGCTGGCCGCGCTGATGATCGCCAACCGCATGCCGCAGATCGCGCATCAGCAGCGGAACCAGGAATGGGTGCCGGTCTATTCGGGAACGGTTGAGGACCTGACGGCCGGCATCGTCGGGGTCGGCCAGATGGGTGGCGCGGTCGCGTCTGCCTGCAAGGACCTCGGCATGCGTGTCCTGGGAATTCGCCGCGGCGCCGCGCCGCACGACAGCGTCGACAGGATGTGGGGTATGGACGGGCTTGACGCCCTGCTCGGAGAAAGCGACGTCGTCTTCCTCTGCACGCCGCTGACGCCGCAGACGCGAGGCCTGATCGGCGCGCGGCAGCTTGCCCGGATGAAACGTGGCGCGGGTCTCGTCAACATCGCGCGCGGCGCGGTGGTCGACACGGAGGCGCTGCGCGCGGCGCTGACCAGCGGCCAACTGTCGGGCGCTGTTCTGGACGTCTTCGATCCGGAACCGCTGCCGGAGGACTCTCCGCTCTGGGATACGCCCAACCTCATCATCACCCCGCATTGCTCGTCGGACGATGCCGAGGCTTACGTGCCGCGCACGCTTGATCTGGTGTTCGAGAACCTGCGCAGGCTTCTGGCCGGCAAGGACCTGCTCGCCGTCGTCGATCCACGGCTCGGCTATTGAGCGGATGATACAGCGTCATCGACGAACGGATTGACGTCCCCGCCGATGGCACTGGATCGGTGCGCGGAAAATGCAGTAGGCTGCCGCCCGGATCGATCATCGAGCCGCCGGGTTGCATCCGCCATTTGGAGAGGGCTGACATGAGAAAGCTGCTGCTGGCGGCCGTTTTTGCGGCGAGCCTGCCGGGAATTGCGAGCGTGGTGGCAGAGGACTATCCGTCGCGTCCCATCACTCTCATCGCGCCGTTCCCGGCCGGAGGACCGCTCGACTCCATCGCGCGCGTACTCGCCGAGCCGATGCGCGCGTCGCTCGGTCAGACCGTCGTGGTCGAGAACGTGGGCGGTGCCGGCGGCAATCTCGGCATCGGCCGGCTCGCCCGGTCGGCGCCGGACGGCTACACGGTCGGCATCGGCCAGTGGAGCACGCACGTCGTCAATGCCATCACCTATTCGTTGCCCTATCACGTGATCAACGATTTCGAGCCGATCGCGCTGCTGACGATCACACCGCAACTGATCATCGCGCGAAAGGATTTCCCGGCCAAGGATGCGAAGGAGCTTGTCGCCTGGCTGAAGGCCAATCCCGACATGGCGACGGCCGCCACCGTCGGTGCTGCCGGCGGCGCGCAGGTGTCGTCTATGTACTTCGAGAAGGCGATCGGCACCAAGTTCCGGTTCGTGCCCTATCGTGGCGGGCACCCGGCCATGGTGGACCTCATCGCCGGCCGGGTCGACATGATGCTTGATCAGGCGGCAAACGCGCTGGGTCAGGTTCGCGCCGGCGGAGTCAAGGCCTATGCGGTCATGGCCAAATCGCGCTGGGCGGCCTTGCCCGACGTGCCGTCGCTCGACGAACTCGGCTTGCCGGGCCTGCATGTGTCCTATTGGCACGCGATGTGGGCACCCAAGGGAACGCCGAAGCCCATCATCGCCAAGCTCAACGCTGCCGTCGTGCATGCTTTGGCGGACGCGAACGCGCGCAAACGGCTCGATCAGCTCGGGCATGACGTCTGGCCCAGCGAGCAGCAGACGCCGGAGGCCCTTGCAGCGTACCACAAGGCGGAGACCGACAAGTGGTGGCCGATCGTCCGGACGATGGGCCTCAAGGCGCAGTAGGACGATGGGACTGCGCAGCGGAACGGACTTCATCGATGGCCTTCGCCGCAGTCCCAGGGAAACGTGGGTCGGCGGCCGGCGCGTCGACGACATCACCGGCGATCTGACGTTTCGCCGCCCCATTCAATCGATCGCGCAACTGTTCGACCTGCAGGTGTCGCCGGAACACCGCGAGGTCATGAGCTACACGCCCGAGGATGCCGGAGCGGTCGCCGGCACCTCGTTCATGATCCCGCGCACGCATGCCGACCTGGTGAAGCGGCGGCAGGCGATGAAGGTTTGGGCCGATGCCACCTTCGGCATGGTCGGACGTTCGCCCGACTATCTCAACACCGTACTGATGACCTGGGCCGAGAGCGCGGATTTCTTCGGCCAGCGCGGCGCGCAGTTCGCCGACAACGTACGTAACTACTACAAGTATTGCCGCGACCGCGACCTGTTCCTGACCCATGCCATCGTCAATCCGCAGACCGACCGCTCGAAGGGCTCGCACCAGCAGGAGGGCGAGTTCGCGCATCTCGGGGTGGTCGAGGAGACCAAGGACGGGCTGATCGTGCGCGGCGCCAAGATGCTGGCGACGCACGGGCCGACCGCCGACGAGCTCCTCATCTACCCGCAGCCGGGCATCCGCGAAGGCGAGGAACGTTACGTGCTGGCGTTCGGCATCCCGTCGGCGACGCCGGGCCTGCGATACATCTGCCGCGAGCCGTTCGACGACGGCAGCATGTCGGCATGGGACCATCCGCTCGGCGCGCGCTTCGAGGAGCCGGACGCGGTCTGCGTGTTCAACGACGTGCTGATCCCGTGGGATCGCGTCTTTCTCTACGGCGACGTGAAGATGGGAAACGCGCTGTTCGCACAGGCAAGCATCCGCAATCACACCGGGCACCAGACCGCGGTTCGCGGCTTGGCGAAGACGCAGTTCGTCACCGCTGTGGCCATCGCGATGACGCGGACGGTGAAGTCGGACGTGTTCCTGCACGTGCAGGAGCAGCTCGGCGAACTGCTCGGCTATCTGCAACTGATCGAAGCCGGCATCCTGATGTCGGAGGCGAAAGCCGAGCCGACCGGCCGCGGCGCCATCCGCCCTGCCTATGCGCCATTGCAGGCGCTGCGCTATCACCTGCCGAAGTTCTACGAGCGCATGGTGCAGGTCACGCAGGTGCTGGGCGCCGGCGGGCTCCTGATCAACCCGACCGAGGCGGACCTGCGCTCGGCGATCGGCCCCGACATCGAGCGGTACTATCGCGGCGCGGGCGTCGACGCCGAGACCCGCACACGCATCTTCAAGCTCGCCTGGGACGTCACCGGCACGCAGTTCGGACAGCGCATGCTGCAATACGAACGCTACTATGCTGGCGACCCGGTGCGCGTCGGCGCCGCGTACTATCTCGGCTACGATGTCGAGCCGCTGCTCGCCATGGTGAAGCGCGCGCTGGATGAGACGCAGGCGGGTTAGCTCATATCCGTTCATTCCCGCTTGCCCCCGCGTACGCGCATAGGCGCTAACATAACGGCGTGTCCCGGACGCGATGCAGCGTGAAACGCTGCATCGCAGAGCCGGGACCGTTCCAAATGCGGAGTGTGGAACGGTCGCTAAAGTCAGCGCCTATGCGCCGTACGCGGGGGCAAGCGGGAATCCAGGGCCGCATGGTTGGACTGTCTGTTGTCCCGCCCCTGGGTCCCCGCTTTCGCGGGGACGAACGGGATCGATCCGCCTTGTGTCATCGGCGGCCCGCAAGCTTGCATCATCCCGTCTAGAATCTATCCTAGACGATATGAACACGGCACTGAGTGTCCTTACCCCCGAGCGCCTTGCGACCGAAACCTTCACCGACGCCGCCGGTGCGGTCGCCCGTCTTGACGACATCTACGAGCGCAACACGCGCTTCCTGCGCGATCGTTTTGAGGCCTTTGCCAATGGCCAGCCGCTCACGACGCGCGTACGTGCATCATATCCCTTCGTGCGCATCACGACCTCGACCCATGCACGGCTCGATTCACGCCTATCGTACGGCTTCGTCGCCGGGCCAGGCGTGCACGAGACCACGGTGACGCGGCCTGACCTTTTCCGAACTTATCTGACCGAGCAAATCGGGTTGCTGATCGAGAACCATGGCGTGCCGGTCGAGATCGGCGAGTCGACCGAGCCCATCCCCGTTCATTTCGCCTATCGGCGCGACATCAACGTCGAAGCCGCGCTCACCGGCGGCGGAATGCCGGCACTCGACCGGCCGCTGCGCGATGTTTTCGACACGCCCGATCTCGCCGCGATAGACGATGCGATCGCCAACGGCACGCTCCAGCTTCCGTCCGGCGCGCCGGAGCCGCTGGCTCTGTTCCCCGCCGCGCGAGTCGATTACTCATTGCACCGGCTCTACCACTACACCGGCACCGATCCGGAGCATTTCCAGAACTTCGTCATCTTCACGAACTATCAGTTCTATGTCGACGCCTTCGCGCGCCTATGCCACGAGCGCATGTCCTCGGGTCAGCCCAGCGCCGACGCTTTCGTTGAGCCTGGCAATGTGATCACGCGCAACAAGCGTTCCGGCGGCGGCACGACCGGCGGCGCCCCCGAACGCATGCCACAGATGCCGGCCTTTCACCTTGTCGAGCCCCGCTATCGCGGCATCACCATGGTGAACATCGGCACCGGCCCGTCCAACGCCCGGACCATCACCGACCACGTTGCCGTGCTGAGACCGCATGCCTGGCTGATGCTGGGGCACTGTGCGGGCCTGAGGAATACGCAAAGGCTCGGCGACTATGTCCTTGCCCACGGCTATGTGCGTGAGGATCACGTGCTCGATCAGGAACTGCCGCTCTGGATCCCGATCCCAGCACTCGCCGAGATGCAGGTCGCACTGGAACAGGCCGTCGGCGAAGTCACCGGGCTGGCGGGCTTTGAGCTGAAGCGCCTGATGCGCACCGGAACCGTCGCAAGCGTCGATAACCGCAATTGGGAGATCGGCGACTCTGCCATCATCCGGCGCTTGTCGCAGTCGCGCGCCATTGCGCTCGACATGGAGTCGGCCGCGATCGCGGCGAACGGCTTTCGCTTCCGCGTGCCCTACGGCGCGTTGCTCTGCGTGTCGGACAAGCCGCTTCACGGCGAGATCAAGCTCGCCGGCATGGCCGGCGAATTCTATCGCCAACGCGTCGGCCAGCACCTTGAGATCGGCTTGAAGGCTCTGGAAAAACTGAAGTCCCAGGAATGGGAACGCTTGCATTCGCGCAAGCTTCGAAGCTTTGCCGAAGTCGCATTCCAGTAGTGTTCCGAGATCGCGACGAGTTTACGTGCTCGTCCACAATTGCGCGTTCGCTTCCCAGCACGCACTCTGATCGAAGCCAACGCTGCGCCGCCCCGGATTTTTGTCGAGGGGCCGGGGTCCCCTTCCCTTTCTTCCTCCCTCCCTCCGAAGAGGGAATGGAGCGCCGGGGAGGCGCCTGGGGGCTTGGCGAAGCCCCCCGTGGCGGAGGATTAACGGACCCCCGCCAGGGAACACCACTGACGGGGGCGTTCCCGCTCCGGGATTAACGGACCCGAAGCGGCGCCTCCCCGGCGCTCCACTGCCGATGCCGGGCGAGCCCGGTATCGGCAACGGCGACAATATGTGGCCGCCGTACTCACGCTCCCCGGGCGCCTCGAGTTGCGCCCGCGGAAGGCAAGTTGAGAGATTATATACCTAGGTTAATAGTCCTGTCAATGGGCTGGTAGTGTCGCAGTTTGAAATTTCGGCGCTCGCGAAGCTGCGCGGCTGCTTTCGGAGGCTGTGCATTCTCTCCACCAGCAGCCTTAAGTCGTTTGCTGGAAGAGTAACTGTTTCGTCGGCCCCCCCATGGTTCACCAACCTCAAATCCCTGCCTCTTCAATTCCATATGCAACCGCGGGGCCCAATGGTCTAAGAACTCTAGGGCATCTATGCGCGGCGGTTAAGAGCGCGTCGTGTGGATGAACTAACCATAGGGCACCCCTGTCGAATCTTAGGCTGTAGCGCGTTTCCTATATGACCCACGCTTCGCAGGAAGGTTACAGGTCAACCGCGGCAAATTTCAAACTGAGCCACTACCAATTGGCCAATCGCGTCAATCGAACACCTGCGCGCCCGGCAGCGCGGCGAGTGCCGCGTTGGCGACGATGCGGTCCTCCTCGCCGGTCCCAGAGCCGATGCCGATGGCGCCGACGAGGTGGCCGTCGATGATGACCGGCAGACCGCCCGGCAGGTTCACGCGCTTGCCCTGAGTCGCGATGGCGAGCTTGATATCCATCCCTGCCGGGATGTTGCCGGTGGGCGCACCGTAGGAGGCCGCCGTCAGCGCCTTCATCAGCGCGGAGTCGTAGGACAGCACGAAGGCGCCATCCATGCGCGCAAAGGCGAGCAGATGTCCCCCGGCATCGACGATGCAGTGCATTCGGGAACCTTCATCTCAGCCGCCTTCGCCATCGCGGCGTGCAAGAGCTTCATTGCGCCATCGATGGACAGCTTCAGCGACGGAACCGTATCGGCCATGGATTCACCTTTGTGCCTGGGATTGTGCGATTTGCGTGACGTGGTAGCCGGCGACCTTCTGGTAGCGCTCGAAGATGCCGCGCAATTCGTCCTGGGTGATGACGTCCTCCAGCTTCTCGAAGCGCTTGCCGCCGGTGCGCTGCTCGACCGTATCGACGATCACGTTGGGCGGCGCCGAGCGGTTCTGCAGCACGATGCGGCTGGTGGCCGGTAGCCGCGTCGCTTCGTAGGCCTTCAGCGCCGCAGCCGGATCGGACTCGGTCTCGAAGAGCCGGCCAAGCGTCGCAGCATCGATGATGGCCTGCGCCCCGCCGTTGCCGCCCTGTGGATACATCGGATGCGCGGCATCGCCCATGAGCGTCACGCGCCCGAATGTCCAGCGCTTCAGCGGATCGCGGTCGACCATCGGATACGACAGGATCTGCTCGGCGCTGCGGATCATCTCGGCCGCGTCGAGCCAATCGAAGCTCCAATCCTGATAGACCGGATAGAAGTCCTCGAGCTGGCCCGGCTTGCTCCAATCGACCGGCACCGCCACCTCGCGCTCGATCTCCGCGACCCAGTTGACGAGCTGATTGCCGGCCGCATCGATATTGTTGCGGATCGGGTAGATGATCATGGTCGAATGCCGGGCGCCGATGCGGGCGATGCTGCGGCCGGTGAGGAACGGCTGCCGCCGCGTCACGCCGCGCCAGAGATTGGTGCCGCGATAGGCGAACGGGCCTTCGTCCCGATAGAATTGCGCACGCACCACCGAGTGGATGCCGTCGCAGGCGATCAGCACGTCGCCGCTCTGTGGCGCACGCACGGCATTGTCCGGACCGGCGAAATGAGCGGTAACATTGACCTCGCTCTGTTCAACGCCGACACAGCGGTGGGCCGTGATGAAGTTTGCCCCGCCAATGCGTTCATTCACGGCGTCCAGCAGGACCCGGTGCAGCTCGGAGCGCAGGATGGAGATGTGCGGCCACTGATGCCCGGCCGCCTTGCCCCATGGCTCCCGATAGACGAGCTGGCCGTGGCGCGTGAAGAACGCATAGTCCTGCGGCTGGCATGATGCGGCGACCAGCGCGTCCTCGAGGCCGAGCGCGCTCAGTTCCTTGATGGCATGCGGCCCGAGGTTGATCCCGACGCCCAGCGCCCGGATGTCGGGTGCCGCCTCGAAGATGCGAATGCGCTTGGCCGCGCCCGAGGCGTGCGTCGCCAGCGCCAGCGTCAGGCCCGCAATGCCGCCGCCGGTGATGATGACTTCCATTCAGTCCGCTCCGTTCACCCGACGCTCCCGTCGCCGTTGCGGCGCAGCACCTTGCCCGGCAGCGCGCCGCTGTGCACCGCGTTCTCGACCACAACGGTCCCGTTGACAAGCACCGTGGTGCGAGGTCCGGTCGGGTATTGATGCGGGTCGGCGTAGGTCGCGCGGTCGCGGAAGTCGTCGGGATCAAAGATCGCGATGTCGGCGCGATAGCCTTCCCGCAGCAGGCCGCGGTCCCGCAGCTTAAGCGCGCGGGCAGTTGCCCCGGTCATCTTGTGGACCGCGGCTTCGAGCGGGAGCAGCGCACGGTCGCGCACGTAGTGACTGAGCACCCTCGGAAACGTCCCGTAAAAGCGCGGGTGCGGCATGCCCTGGCTGACGGTGCCGTAGGTGGCGACGCAATTCCCGTCGGAGCCGACCAGCGCCGACCGCGAGCGCACCAGATCGCCGATATCGTCCTCGGAAATCGACGTGATCAGCACGCGCGTCGCGCCCTTGTCTGCGATCAAATAGTCGCAAAGCCGGTCGACCGGCTCCTGCCCGGTCTCGGCGGCAAGCGCTGCGATCGTGCGGCCGGCATATTGCGGCGTATGCGGCGAGACGGAAATCTGCACGCAGTCCCAGGACAGGATGCGGCCCCAGTTGTTGAGCCCGTCGCGGGCAATGTCGGCGCGGATGCGTTCGCGCATTTCCGGCAGCGCCAGCCGCGCGACCATGGCGTCGACGCCACCCGCCTGCACCCATTGTGGCAGGATGTTCTTCAGCGGATTGCTGCCTGCCGTATATGGATAGAAGTCGCAGTCCACGTCGAGACCGCGTGCGCGCGCCGACCGGATCATCTCCAGCGCACGCGCGGTCTTGCCCCAGTTATCCATGCCGGAGCATTTGAAGTGCACGATCTCGACATGGACGCCGCACACCTCCGCGATCTGGACCGCTTCCTCGAGGGCATCGAGCACGTTGTTGGACTCGTCGCGCAGGTGCGTGAAGTAAGCGCCATTGTGCCGCTTCACCACGTTGCATAGCGCGATCATCTCGGCTGGCTCGGTGTATGCGCCGGGCGAGGTGAACAGGCCGGACGACAGGCCGAGCGCGCCGGCGCCCAGCGCCTGCTCCAAGAGCGCGATCATCTCATTCAATTCGCTTGGAGTTGGCGGCCGCGCGGCCATGCCCATGACCATCAGGCGCAGTGTGTTATGGCCGACGAGCATGCCGGCATTCACCGCGGTGGCCGGGAACGTGTCGAGGTACTCGGGGAAGCCCATCTCCCGGAACGGCAGCCATGGCGCGCTCGGGCTCAAGTAGTCGCGCAGCAGGTCGACCTTTCCCGGCAGTGCTGGGGCGACCGAGAAGCCGCAATGGCCGATGATCTCGGTGGTGACGCCTTGGCGGACCTTGCTCTCCGCCTTGGGATTGATCGGCAGGGTGAAGTCGGAATGGGTCTTGATATCGATAAAGCCCGGACACACCGCGAGCCCTGTGGCGTCGATGGTCCTCGCCGCAGGCTCGGCGAGCGGTGCGCCGATCGCCGCGATGCGGCCATTGCGGATGCCGACATCGCCGGCGGTTGCGGCCGCGCCGGAGCCGTCGATCATGCACCCGCCGCGGATCAGGACGTCGAACGGCATTACAGCCTCATGCGGCGAAATCGCGGACGGCGGCCAGCACCTCGTCCGGCCGTTCGCTCAGCAGCATATGGCCGGCGCCCTTGAGCGTGACCACGCGCGCCTTCGGCAAGACGGCAGCGAGCTGCCGGCCGCCAGCGGCAGGAGTCATCATGTCGCGCTCGCCGAGGACAAGCGTCGCCGGCGCGCTCACCTTGGCGGCCGCGGTGAGCCCGTCGCCATAGGCGTTGCAGGCCGCCAGATCCTTGAACAGGACGCCGGGCTTGGCGCGTTCGAGCAGACGTGCGGTGCCGCCGGCCATCCAGGTGCCGGGCACGAGCGCGCCGCCGAGGCCCGCATGGAACCCGGTCCCCCAGATCGACACCATGTCGACGGCGGCATGATCGCTGGCTTCCGCGGCGCCGAGCAGATCGCGCGACACCGGCATCGCCGCCGCGGTGCCGATCAGGGCGAGCGCGGTGACCTTGTCGGGATGACGCGCGGCCGTTTCGAGCGCGATCAAGGAACCCATGGAATGGCCGATGACGCCTGCCCTACCGGCGCCGGAGGCTTCGATCAGCGCCGCGGTCCAGTCCGCCATGGCACCGATCGAATCGAGCACCTCGCCGCCCGAGCGCCCGTGTCCGGGTAAATCGGGCGCCAGCACGGCGTAGCCGCGATGCGCGAACCAGCGCGCCAGCAACGCCCACACGGTGTGGTCGGCGCCGCCGCCGTGCAGGAACGCCACCACCGGCAGCGCGGGATTGAAGTCGCGCCCGCCGGTGCCGGCAAACGAATTCACGCCGTTGACGGTGAGATTCATCGCTCACGCCCTCTGTGAGGCGCGCAGCGCCTGGGCGAGATCGTCGACGATGTCGCCCGCACCCTCGATGCCGATCGAGAGACGCACCAGCTCTTCGCCGAGCCCGGCGGCCTTGAGTTGCGCCGCATCCATCTGCTGGTGCGTCGTGCTCGCCGGATGGATCACCAGCGTCTTGGCGTCGCCGACGTTGGCGAGGTGGCTCGCAAGCCGCAACGCCTCGATGAATTTGCGGCCCGTGGCGCGCCCTCCCTTGATGCCGCAACTAATGATCGAGCCCGCGCCACTCGGTAGGAGCCGCTTGGCCAATTCGTAATCCGGGTGCGCGTCGAGTGAGGGATGCAGCACCCACTCCACCGCGTCGTTCTTGGTCAGGAAGTCGAGCACGGCCGCGGTGTTCTCCATGTGGCGCTGCATGCGCAGCCCCAAGGTCTCTACGCCCTGCAGCAGATGGAACGCATTGGTCGGCGACAGGCAGGCGCCGAAATCGCGCAGGCCTTCGGCACGCGCCCGCATGATGAACGCCGACGGCCCGTATTCCTCGCCGAAGACGATGCCGTGATAGCCGGCGTAGGGCTCGGTGATGGTGGGAAACCTGCCCGACCCTGCATAGTCGAACCGCCCGCCGTCGACGATGACGCCGCCGATGGCAATGCCGTGGCCGCCGATCCACTTGGTGACGGAGTGCATCACGATGTCGGCGCCGAGCGCAACCGGCCGGCTGAGATACGGCGTGGCAAAGGTGTTGTCGATCAGCAGCGGCACGCCGGCCGCATGGGCGATGTCCGCGACCTGCGGGATGTCGAGCACCTCCAAGCCGGGATTGCCGATGGTCTCGGCAATGACCAGCCGCGTGCTGGGGCGCATCGCAGCACGGAAGCCATCGAGATCGCGCGGCTTGACGAAAGTCGTGGTAATGCCGAAGCGCGGCAGCGTATGCGTGAGCAGGTTGATTGTGCCGCCGTAGAGCGAAGCCGAGGCAACGATATGGTCGCCAGCACTCGCAAGGGTCGCAATCGCCAGATGCATCGCCGCCTGGCCGCTGGCGGTGCAGACAGCGCCGACGCCCTCCTCCAGCGCGGCAAGCCGCTCCTCCAAAACCGCCGTGGTGGGATTGGAGATGCGCGTGTAGATGTGCCCGCCGCGCTCCAGGTTGAACAGCGCGGCGGCGTGGTCGGCGTCCTGGAACACGTAGGAGGTGGTCTGATAGACCGGGACGGCGCGCGCGCCGGTCACCGGATCGGGGTGCTGACCGGCATGCAGGCTCAGTGTCTCAAAGGCTGGCGGCTTCGGTCCGGGCATGCGTCCCTCACAAGGGATTTCGCCGGCATCTTCGGGCGCGGGTTCCGTATTTGCAACGCCGCCGTGTCGAACGGTGGGCTGCGGCCCGCCGGGGCGTTTGCGCTCATGCCAGCGCTGCAACCCGCCCTATCGACAGAACTCCCCGCAGGATCGATGATCATCACGCGCCGAATGGCGGCTCCGCCGGGGAGTGAACACAGTGGATCTTGGCCTGACGGGCAAGCATGCCCTCGTCCTGTCATCGAGCCGCGGGCTCGGCCGGGCGGTGGCGGAAGGCCTCGCCGCCGAAGGCGCCGACGTGGTGATGACCGCGCGCAGCGCCGACCAGCTGAAGGCTGCCGCCGATGCCATTAATGCCAAGGGCCGTGGACGCGCTCACGCGGTGGTCGGCGACCTCGCCAAGGACGTTCATGCCATCCACCGGGCCGCAACGGATGCCCTCGGCGGCATTGACATCCTTGTCGCCAACACCGGCGGCCCGCCGGCGGGCAGCGCGCTCAATGTCAAGCCGGAGCAGTGGTCCCCGCAATTCGACGCGATCGCGGTGCCGGTCTTCACCATCGCCGGCCTGGTCCTGCCCGGAATGCGCGAGCGCGGCTTCGGGCGAATCGTCACTATCGCCTCGACCTCGGTGCAGCAGCCGCTGCCCAATCTCGTCCTGTCCAACGCGCTGCGGTCGTCGATCGTCGGCTGGTCGAAGACGCTGTCGGCGGAGGTCGCCAAGGACGGTATCACCGTCAACATGGTGCTGCCGGGCCGCATCCACACCGACCGCACAGGGCAGCTCGACGTTGCCAACGCCAAGGCACAGAGCAAGACCATCGAGCAGATCACCGAGGCGATGCTTGCGTCGATTCCGGCGGGCCGCTACGGGCGCGTCGACGAATTCGCCGACGTGGTCTGCTTCCTCGCTTCCGAGCGGGCGAGCTACATCACCGGCAGCATGATCCGGGTCGACGGCGGCGCCGTGCGCCACGTGTGATCGAACTCATCGCGAAGGAAAATCGTGGGCAGGGAGGGACCAGATGAACGCTACAGCAAAGCGCGGGGCGCTCGCCGCGCTCGGTCAGGTTCCCCCGCCGCTGCCGCGCGGCGACATCCTCCGCGTCGACCATGTGTCGGTCCGCGTTCTCGACCTGGAGCAGGGCGTCGCCTGGTACACGACGATCCTCGGACTGGTCGAGATCGAACGCCGGCGCGGCCGGGTGTACCTCGGTAGTCCTCTTTCGAGGCGATACGCCATCGCGCTCACCGAAGGCGGCATTGGCATGGAGTACGTCAGCTTCGCGGTCAACGGAGCCGACGCGCTGCAGCGCCTCGGTATGCTGATCGACAAGCAGGATGTCGCAACCCTCGATTCCAGCGGCGACATGCGCACCGGCATAGAACGTGCGATCCGACTTAAGCTGCCGACCGACCACGTGCTTGAGCTCGCCGTGCTCGCCCCGGATGACGGCGAGCTCGTCGCGCGGCGTCCGGCCTCTCCCGGCGCATTCAATCTCGATGTCAGTCATGTGCAGTTGCGCACCGGCGACGTAACTGACAGCGCGAATTTCCTCTCCGGCATCGGCTTCTACGTGACCGACTACGTGAAGATGCGTGACCGCGAAGGCTTCTTCGCGATCTTCACCCGCGTCAACGAGTTCCACCACCAGATCGCGCTGTTCGCCGGCAACACCGGCTTCCATCACGTCGCGCTGGAGACCGACGCGATGGACGTCATAAAGCTCGGCGATCACCTGCTGCTGCATCGCGTCGCCGCGGAATACGGTCCCGGACGCCACGTGCCGGGCAAGGGCGTGTTCATGTATATTCGCGACCCCTGGGGAAACCGTGTGGAGATTTCCAGTCCGATCGAGATGGTCGGCTTCGATGCACCGCCGCGGGAATTGACCCAGCCGATTCCCTTCATCGTCAACATGTGGGGACCGCAGCCGCCCGAATCCTGGCGCAACGACGTGACGTGAGGTGATGCCGATGTGGCCCGACCGACGTATTCTCGACCTTCTTGACATCGAGCTGCCGATCATCCAGGCACCGATGGCCGGATCGGTCGGTTCCGAGATGGTGATCGCGGTCTCCGAGGCGGGCGGGCTCGGGTCGCTGCCCTGCGCCATGCTCTCGGTCGATCAGGCACGCAACGAACTCGGAATCATTCGGCAGCGGACATCGCGGTCGATCAACGTCAATTTCTTCTGCCACCGTCCGCCCGCGGCCAATCCGGCACGCGACGCCGCCTGGAAGACCCGGCTGCACGGTTACTACGCGGAGCTCGGTCTCGATCCCGAGGCGCCCGGCGGCGGCGCGAACCGGGCGCCGTTCGACGACGCCATGTGCGACGTGGTCGTGGACGTGAAGCCGGAAGTCGTCAGCTTCCACTTCGGCATGCCGGAACGCCGCCTGGTCGCGCGCGTGAAGGCGTACGGCGCCAAGGTCTTGTCCTCGGCCACCTCGGTCGATGAAGCGCGCTGGCTTGAGGACCAGGGCTGCGACGCCGTGATCGCCCAAGGCTACGAGGCCGGCGGGCATCAAGGCATGTTCCTCACCGACGACGTTGCCGGGCAGGTCGGCACCATGGCGCTGGTGCCCCAGATCGTCGATGCGGTGAAGGTGCCGGTGATCGCCTCAGGCGGCATCGCCGACGCGCGCGGCATCGTCGCGGCCTTTGCGCTCGGCGCCGCGGCGGCGCAGATTGGCACCGCCTACCTGCTCTGCCCCGAGGCGAAGACCACCGCCACCCACCGGGCGGCGCTCAAGACCGCCAAGGACAATGCGTCGGTCCTCACCAATGTCTTCACCGGCCGCCCGGCGCGCGGCATCGTCAACCGTATCATCCGCGAGGTCGGGCCAATGTCCGAGATCGCGCCGGAGTTTCCGCTCGCCGCAACCGCCGTCGCGCCGCTGCGCGCGAATGCCGAGGCCAACGGATCGGGCGAATTTTCGCCGCTCTGGACGGGACAAGCGGGTGCGCTGGCACGCGAATTGCCCGCGGGAGAGTTGACGACGCGCCTCGCCGCCGATGCGCTCGCGCGCCTTCACGCCCGACACTCGCCGGCTTGATTGCGATATGACCCGGACCTAGGGTGGTGGTTCAGAAGTTCTCTTCATTGCTGCCGCGAGTCCAACAAGAGAACGTCTGAACTAAACCACACGAAACTCATATCTTGCTAGTGTCCTTTCGAATCCGAAGTTCGCCAAGGGGACGCCTCGAGGTAATGCGAACTTCGGATTCGGGACTCTAAATTAGTCTGCGGCAAACGCAGCACATAGCGGACCAACACATCGGCTGCCGGCTGGAGGAAAATTCGGTTGCCCTACGCCGAGAACAAGGGCGTGCGCATCTTCTACGAGGTCGCCGGCGAAGGGCCGGCGATGGTGCTGATCCACGCCAACCCGTTCGATCACAAACTCTGGGCCTACCAGATTACGCGGTTCTCGAACCGGTTCCGGATCGTCGCGCCCGACCTGCGCGGCTACGGGCGTTCCGACAAGATCGCGACGCCGTTTACTCTCGATGACCTCGCCGACGACATCGTCGCGGTCTGCGCCCACGCGGGTATCGAACGGACGATCGTCGGCGGCATCAGCGTCGGCTCTGGCATGGCGCTGGCGCTGGCGCTCGATCATCCCGATCTCGTCCGCGCGCTGATCCTGGTCGGCGGCGCCAGCTCGCGTCCGGCCGCCTATGACGCGCGCATCGCCGGCTACGAGGGGCCAGGATTCCCGGCCTACCGGCGGGAGCACATGGAAGAGTGTTTCGCGCCCGGCTTCGCCGCTACCCCGCATGGCCGCTACCTCGTCGAGGGGTTCCTCGAATCCGACCCCCTGCTCGACGGCAAGGCGATCGCCGAAGTCTTTCGCGCGCGCGGCGGTGCCGACCTCCGGCCGCGCCTGCCGTCGCTGCGCCTGCCGGTGCTGGTGGTCAACGGCGCCCACGACATGTCGCTCAAACCCGGCCGCGAGACCGCCTCGCTCATTCCCGGTGCCGAGCAAGTGACACTTAACAACACCGGCCACTGCTGTAACATCGAGGACCCTGCTGCGTTCGACGCTGTCGTGATCGCGTTCCTGCTTAAGCACGGCCTGTGGAAGGAAATGACATGACCATGCCGACGCTGCCCGCCGCCGAGCGCTTCGTGAAGCAGGTGCGCGCGATCTACGCGGCCGAACGCGACGAAAGCACGCGCTGGTCGCGCATTCGCGACGCCATGGAGCCGCTGCTCGCCGAGCCCGGGCTCAAAGCCAGCATCAAGACTTGGCCGGCGACCGTCGAGGGCAAGCCGGCGGTCGGCAACCTCCTGTTCTACGAGGACCCGGAGTACGGCTTCGTGCTCAACGCGACGGTACGCAACCCGGACATCGTCACCAGCGTGCACGACCACGGCGACGTCTGGACGCTTTACGGGCTGATCGAAGGTCACGAGACCATGTACCGCTACGAGCGCACCGATGGCGGCGCGCGCGACAAGGGGCCCGCCACGTTGAAGCTCGTCGGCAAGCACGCCCTCGGACCGGGCACCATCGACGTCGTCCCTCCCGGCATGATTCACCAGGAACACGCCGGGCCGGCGCCGAGCGTCGCCTTCATCGTTCGGGCGAAGCGGCCGGGGACCTTTCCGCAGTACTTCTATGACCCACAGACCGGCGATGTGACGCCCACCAGCGGACCGAAGCAGATTCCGTTCGTCTTGGCGTAACCGAATGTCCGCAGCCGACCAGCCGGCGAGCGCCCGCGTGTTCGGCAAGCCCGTCGCGCGCATCGAAGACCCGCCGCTGGTCACCGGCCGCGGCCTGTTCGCGGCTGACATCTCCTTCCCGCGCCAACTCCATATGCGCGTGGTCCGCTCGGCGGTGGCGCATGGCCGCCTGATCGCAGTCGATACCGCGGCGGCCTGCAAGGCTGCCGGCGTGGCGGCGGTATGGACTGCATCCGACGTCGCCGACCTGCCGCCGATCGACTTCCGCGACGACAGCGTCGCGAAGCTCGTCCCCTATCGCCAATACATCCTTGCGCGCGGCCGGGTCCGTTATGTCGGCGAGCCGGTGGCCGTGGTGTTCGCGGAAGACCCATACGCGGCGGAGGATGCGGCGGACCTGGTCGACGTCACGGTCGAGGAGCTGCCGCCGCTGCTCGCCGCCGACGAGACCCCGCGCGAATTCGATGCCGGCCTATCCACCGAACCGATGGTGATCACGCAAGGCTTCGGCGACATCGATGCGGCCTTCCGCTCCGCGCATGCGGTGGTCGAGGTCGACGTCTCGATCGGCCGCCACTCCGGCGTGCCGTTGGAAACGCGAGGCGCCATTGCCCGCCATGATGCGGCGCGCGATATGCTCGAATTGCACGGCGCCGCCAAGGTCGTGCACCGCAACCGCGAGACCATCTGCCGGATGCTGGGCCGGCCGCTGTCGTCCGTGCATCTGTTCGAGAGCCACGTCGGCGGCGGATTCGGCATCCGCGGCGAGCTCTACCCAGAGGACATCCTGGTCTGCGTCGCCGCGATGCGGCTGGGCCGGCCGGTGAAGTGGATCGAGGACCGGCGCGAGCACTTCATCGCCGCCAATCATTCACGCCAGCAGCGCCACGCATGCCGCGCGGCGGTCGACGCACGGGGCCGCATCCTCGGCATCGATGACACCTTCTTTCACGACCAAGGCGCCTATGTGCGAACCCATGGCGCGCGCGTCGTCGGCCTCACGGCCGGCATGCTGCCGGGCCCGTACGACGTGCCGGCGTTCCGCTCGGCCGGACACTTCCGCCTCACCAACAAGACGCCGGCCGCCACCTACCGCGCGCCGGGACGCTACGAAGGCACCTTCGTGCGCGAGCGCCTGCTCGATGCCATCGCGCAGCGGCTGGGGCTCGATCGGATCGAGGCGCGGCGGCGCAACCTCATCGGCAAGGCGCAGATGCCCTACCAGCGGCCGCTGGATGCGCTCGGCGATCCCGTCGTGCTGGATTCCGGCGATTACGCCGGGCTGCTCGACAAGGCGCTGACGCGCATCGGGTGGGATGCACTGCAGCAGAGCCTGCGGCAGCGCCGCACCCAAGGCGAGGCGGTCGGCGCCGGGGTGGCGATGTTCGTCGAGAAGAGCGGCCTCGGACCGACCGACTGCGTCAAGGTCGTGGTCGACGCCAGCGGATACGTCGAGGTCGTGACCGGCGGCGCCTCGATCGGCCAGGGGTTCGAGACGGTGATGGCGCAGATCTGCGCCGACGAGCTCGGTGTCGACTATCGCCGCATCCGCGTCGTGCATGGCCGCACCGACCGGATCGACCACGGCATCGGCGCGCACGCGGGACGCGCGACCGTGATGACCGGCTCGGCGACGCAGGTCGCGGCAGCAAATGCGCGGGCGCTCGCGCTCGGCGCCGCCGCGCGGCTGCTGCAGCAGCCGGCCGAGGCACTGACCATCACCGAAGGCCGCGTGCATCGCAAGGATGCGCCAAAGGGACCATCGGCCGAGCTTGGCGAGATCGCGCGAAAACTCAACCCCGGATCGACACTGCTCGACCGGCCGGTCGCCGGCCTCGCGGCAGAGGGTTGGTTTCGCACCGAGCACATGAACTACCCGTATGGCGTCCACATCGCCGTGGTGCGCGTTGACCGCGACACCGGCGGCGTGGCGATCGAGCGCTACCTTGCGGCCTACGACGTCGGCCGCGCCGTCAATCCGATGCTGATCGAGGGCCAGCTCGCCGGCGGCCTGGCGCAGGGGATCGGCGGCGCGCTCTACGAGGAGTTCGTCTACGACGAGCGCGGCGAGCCGTTGTCGGTCACGTTTGCCGACTACCTGATGCCGACGGCGCGCGAGATTCCGCTGGTCGACATCATGGTCACCGAGGATGCACCGAGCCCACTCAATCCGCTCGGCATGAAGGGCGCCGGCGAGGCGGGCATCAACCCGGTCGGCGCCGTGATCGCTTCCGCGATCGACGACGCGATCGGCATGCCGGGCGCGATCACGCGGCTGCCGGTGACGCCCGCGCGTCTGCGGGAGATTCTGCGGAAGCACGAGACGTAGAATGGCCCACCGTGCCCCGGACGTCGTGCAGCACACCCGAAGTCGGGTGTTCCCGACTTCGGGCGCTCTTTGAGTGTCGCAAATCGGAAACATCCGATTTGCGATGTGTTGCACCGCAGAGCCGGGCCGTTCCAAATGCTGAGTGGGGAACGGTCCCGGTTCTGCAGCGCACCGCTTCACGCTGCGCTGCGCCCGGGACACATTCCAAGCCCAACCATTCTCGCCTCAGATCCTCAACTTTTCCTCATTAATAAGTGCGACGATCTCCACCGGAGAGATTGGCGACCGCGTGATGCGCACCTTGGTGCCGCGCAGCAGGTCGCGGTCTTCGAGGCGATACGTCGGGCGAGAGTCCAGGTGCTCTAGGCCGGCGCGGCTTGCATGCGCTTGGCGGCGTCGAGCGCTGCGGCGACGATGCCCTGGTAGCCGGTGCAGCGGCAGAGATTGCCGGAGATGGCGATGCGCACCTCCTCCTCGGTCGGATCGGGATTCTCACGCAGGAATTCGATCAGCGTCGTCAGCATTCCCGGGGTGCAGAAGCCGCATTGCAGGCCGTGATGGTCGCGGAACGCCTCCTGCAGCGGGTGCAGCGCGTCGGCGCTCGGCGCAATGCCTTCCACCGTCATCACGTCGTGGCCGTCGCACTGCACGGCGAGCAGCAGGCATGAGCGCGCCGAGCGGCCGTCCAGCAGGATCGTGCAGGCCCCGCACACGCCGTGCTCGCAGCCGAGATGCGTGCCGGTGAGGCCGAGATGATGGCGCAGGAAATCCGCCAGCATGAGGCGGACCTCCACCTCTCGCTCGTAACGCTCGCCGTTGACGGTCAACGCGATATTTCGGCTGTGCGGCATTTGCGGTCCTGGCCTAGTGCCGCCGATTTGAAGTTCCTGCACCACTTGCGGCAATCTCATTCAGGAACTTCAAATCGAAAGCGGCACTAGAATCATAGACTTGCTAGTGCCCGGAATCACAGTTGGCTGATACGGAAATCCCAGGGAAATCCGAATCAGGCTTCAATGAAACTGGGTACTAGTGCCCCTCTGCTTCCGAAGTTCGTGTCGGAACGTGCTGCAGTGTATCACGAACTTCGGAAGCGGGGCACTAGTGACGTTTCGGCAGAACGGCCGTGCCGTTGAGCCGCGCGTGCGCGGCCTGCAGGGCACGACGCGACAGCACCACTGCTAGATGCTGCCGATACGCGGCCGGCGCATGGATATCGTCGATCGCCTCGAGCGCGCGGCAACTCTCGCATAGGTCGCGGAACAGTTGCTGAGAAAGCGTCTGCCCGACAAGACCCTGCTCGATGTCGCGCATGCGCTGTGGCGCGATCGTGGCGCCGCCGATGGTCACCGACGCGCGCGCGGGTCGCCCGCTGCCGTCCGCTTCCAGCATCGCCGCCGCCGAGACGATGGCGAAGTCGCCATGGCGGCGCGCGAATTCCACGAAGGCGAAGCCGTGGTCAGAACGCCAAAGCGGAATTCGCACCGCCGTGATGAATTCGTCGAGAGCAATCGACGGCATCATGAATCCGGCCGGGAACTCCGCGAACGGCACCTCGCGGCGGCCGGTCGGCCCCGCGACCGTCACGATGGCGTCCAGGGCGGTGGCGACCGTCACCAGTTCCGCGGCCGGATCGAGATGGCCCAGCGACCCGCCGATGGTCCCGCGGTTGCGGGTCTGCCGATGCCCCACCTGGCGAACCGCTTCGTGCATCAGCGGGCAGCGCGTGCGCACCAGATCGGAGAATTCGAGGTCGCGCTGGCGTGTCAAGGCGCCGATCTCCAACGCGCCTTCCGCCTCGCGGATATACGACAGGCCTTCCACGCGATTGAGATCGATCACGTGGTCGGGCAGCACGTAGCGCATGTTGAGCATCGGCATCAGCGACTGGCCGCCGGCCAGCAGCTTGGCATTGTCGAGACGGGCGAGCAGCCCCACGACCTCTGCTTCGGTCCGTGGATCGTGATACTCGAACGGAGGCGGCTTCATCGACGTTGGGCTCCCGGACGGCGGCAAAGACCGACCGATCCGCACGATGCGGAGTCTACTATAATGAGTGTCCGCGAGCCCGGGCAACCGGACGACACGGATGTCGCCGACGCTCGGCTTTACAGGGTCGGAAAACCGTGCATCACTTGGCACATCGACTGGGCGCGCGAGGGCTTTGGAACACCGTCTTCGATGAAGCCAGCGCCGTTCCGATACCACGTTCCGAAGTCGGTCGACGAAGCCGTCGCGCTGCTGGCGCAACTCGCCCCGGACGACGGACGGGTGCTGGCCGGCGGGCAAAGCCTGGTGCCAGCCATGGCGTTTCGCCTCGCCCGTCCCGCGCACCTGATCGACATCAACGGCATCGCAACGCTTGAAAGGCTCGCAGCCGACGGCAGCGCGCTGACGATCGGCGCCTGCGTGCGCCATGCCGCCTTTCACCGGCCGGTCGCCGATGGGCCGCTTGGGCGACTGCTTGCCAGCGTCGTACGGCACATCGCGCATTACCCGATCCGGACGCGCGGGACGTTCTGCGGCAGCCTTGCGCATGCGGATCCGGCGTCCGAATGGTGCCTGGTCGCGGCAACACTCGGCGCCGAGATTGCCGCAACGAGCGCCCGCGGTACGCGGCGCATCGCCGCGAAGGATTTCTTCACCGGCATCATGACGACGGCGCTCGCCGACGAGGAACTGTTGGCGGAGGCGCGATTGCCGCTGCTGCCGGCCGGCACCCGCTTCGGCTTCCAGGAATTCAACCGACGCGCCGGCGACTTCGCCATTGCGATGGCGTTGGCGGTCTACCGGGTGGAGGACGGCGTCATCGCCGATCCGCGCATCGGGGTCGGCGGCGCCGAATCTTGCCCACGCCGACTCGCCGAGGCGGAGCGGATTCTCAAAGGTCAGGCACCGCGCGGCGACTTGTTCCGCGCCGCGGCAGGCGCGGCGGCAGCGGCCATCGATCCGATTGAGGACCCGGCTACACCGGCGGAGTATCGCCGCGAGGTCGTCGCGGCGGTCACCCGCCAGGCACTGGAGCGGGCGGCGCCATGATCGAGAAGCGCGACGTTACATTGACGATCAATGGGACGACCCACCGAGTCCACGTCGAGTCCCGGCGCACCCTGGTGGACGTGATCCGCGACGACTGTGGATTGACCGGAACGCACGCGGGTTGCGAGCATGGCGTGTGCGGCTCATGCACCGTCATTCTCGACGACACGCCGGTGCGGGCCTGCCTGATGTTTGCCGTGCAGGCCGAAGGGCACCGCATCCGTACGGTCGAAGGCCTCGCCGAAGGCGACGTGCTGCACCCGCTGCAGCGCGCCTTCATGGCGCACCACGGCCTGCAATGCGGCTTCTGCACGCCCGGCTTCCTGATGCTGGCCACGAGTGTGCTGGAGCGCGACCCGCATATCGGCGACGAGGAATTGATCGACCTGCTGGCGTCGAACCTCTGCCGCTGCACCGGCTATCAGAATATCATCAAGGCGGTGCGCGCCGCGGCGCAGGAGATGCGCTCGCGCGGCTGATGTCCACTACGGCGGAATCGGCGGCTTCACCTTTGATAGCCGCAGCACTGCGTCGATCATCGCCTGCGGGCTGGCGATGCCCTTGCCGGCGATGTCATGCGCGCTGCCGTGCGCGACCGACGAGAACAGGATCGGCGTGCCGATGGTCATCGCCGCCGTCGCGTTCGGCGCGAGCAGCTTTGCGGTGATGTGACCCTGGTCGTGCAGCATCACGATGAACGCGTCGATGCCCTTCAGATGGAACATGGTGTCGGCGCCGAACGGCCCGGTGACGCGGTGGCCTTCCGCAAGCGCCGCATCGATCGCCGGCTTGATGATCTCGATTTCCTCCGTGCCGAACAGGCCACCCTCGCCGGCATGCGGATTGAGCCCGCTGACGGCGAGCTTCGGCGCGGCGATGCCCATCTGCCGCAACGTGCGGTCAGCGGTCTCGATCGTACGCAGCACCCTCTCGCGGGTAATCGATGCGACGGCCTGCCTGACGCTCTGGTGCAGCGTGCAATGCACGATCTTTGTGTCGCCGACGCAGAGCATCAGGTAAACATCGCCCGCGTCGGTGCCGGTCTCGCGCGCGACGAACGACGGATGGCCGTCGAAGGCGATACCGGCAAGCGCAATCGATGTCTCGTTCTGCGGCGCCGCCACCACGGCATCCACCTCGCCGGCGAGCGCAGCCTTGATGGCCCTCGCCGCGAAGGCAAGCGAGGCGCGCCCGCTTGCCGCACTGTTGATGCCAAAGGAAAACGCGGCGGCTTCCGGCTGCGCGCAGGCGAGCACGTTCAGTCGATCGTCCGCCCAGTCCGCATCGCCGATCCGGTCGATCACCCGCAGATCGACATGGATCCCGCAGGCCGCGGCGTGACGTTCGAGCAAGGCCGCATCGCTTACCACGATCGGTCTGCATGCCGCGCGCACGGCCGGATCGCGCGCGGCCTTGAGGGTAATCTCCGGCCCGATACCGGCCGAGTCGCCGGTGGTGATGGCGATGATGGCTTGGTCGCGCGGCACTGCCTGCTACAGCTTCTTCATGCCCGCCTTGGCGATGATGTCCCGGAACATCGGCACCTCCTTGGCGACACGCGCCATGTGGCCCTTGCCATCCTTCGCCTGTACCTCGAAGCCCGACTTGGTGAGCCGCTCGCGGATCTCGGGGCGGCGCAGGACATCGAGCGCGATTTTCTCGAGCTGGGCGACGATCTCGGGCGGGGTCTTCGCCGGCGCAAGCAGCGCCATATAGGTCTCGAACACGAAGTCCTTGTAACCGACCTCCGCCATCGTCGGCACATCAGGCAGGTCGTGCCAGCGCTTCGTGCCGGTGATCGCCAGGCCTTTGATGGTCCCGGCTTTGATGTGCGGATGCGAGGGCGGCAGCGCGCCGGAGCTGAGCTGCACCGTGCCGCTGAGCAGGGCCTTGATCGCGTCTCCGCCGCCCGCGAAGACGATGCCTGCCATCCTTTGCAATCCCTCGCGCGACTTTAGCACCTCCGCTTGAATTTGCGGCGTCGTGCCGATCGGCGGAGTCGAGACGTTGAACTTGTCGGGATTGCGTTTGGCCAGCGCGACGAAGTCTTTCAGCGTGCTGGCGCCTAGATCGGGCTTGACCGTGAACACACCGGGCGAGGTGGCCAGTTCGCAAATGCCCACAAAGTCCTTGAACGGATCATAAGGCAGCTTCTCATAGAGCCCGGGATTGACGGAGTAGGCGCTGGTTGGCAGCAGGATGGTGTAGCCGTCCGGCTCGGCACGCGCTGCAAGGCCCATGCCGATATTGCCGCCGGCGCCACCCTTGTTCTCGACGAAAACAGACCTTCCGCCCATGGCGTCCTGCATCGCCGCCGCCATGATGCGCCCGATGATGTCGGACGGTCCGCCCGGCGTGTTGGCGACGATGATGCGGATCGGCCGTTCCGGATAGGCTGCGAGTGCCGGACCGACGCGCAGGACGGCCGGCGCCGCAACGCCGGCGACAAGCATGCCGGCTGCCTTCAAGATACGGCGGCGTGACGGTGCCCCCTTCGTTTCCTCGATCTTGGTCATTGGTGCTCCCAGAGACAATGCAGGCAGGAACCGTGATGCTACGAAGCCGCGAACCTCACCGCAACTGCGATGGAGGCGATTGCTGGTCGCGGCCGTGAACCGGGGTCGCCGGCTCACTCCCACGGCATCAACGAGGCATGGATCACGTCCGGCACGCCCTTGCCGCCGACGGAACGGATGGCGAGGTCGACGTCCTTCAGGCCGAACCGGTGGGTTGTGACTTTCTCCAGCGGGAACCGTTTCGAGGCAAGCTGCTCCAGGGCGAGCTCGCAAGCCCTGTAGCTGTGGCCGCGCGCGCTCTTCATGGTGATGAACTTCACCGTGAATTTTTCCAGCGGAAAGTTCGGAAAGTCCTTCATCTCGCCTTGCGCCACGATGATGCCGCCCTTGCGCTTGAGCGCCTCGATGCCGAGCAGGATCGGGATGGTGCCTGCGCCGGCGGTACAGTCGAGCGAAACGTCCACGCCTTTGCCGCCGGTGATCTCCATGATGCGCGCTAGCGGGTCCTCCTTCTGCACGTCGATCACATGGTCCGCGCCGAGCGTCTTGGCGACCTCCAGCCGTGCACCGTCCTTGGACGTGCCGGTGACGATGATGAGGGAAGCGCCGGCTTGCCGGCAGATCACGGTCTGCGAGAGTCCCTGCTGTCCCGGACCCTGGATCAGCACGGTCGAGTCATAGCCGACGCCGCCGTCGAACAGCGACCATTCGACGCCGTTCGCCATTGGCGTCACCAGACCGGCCAGTTCCGGCGTCACGCCCGTCGGAACGCGGTGCACGACCGCGTTCCACGGCAGATACACATATTGCGCGAAGCCGCCCCAGAGATGCGGCGGCTTTTCGTCCGACGTGTAGCCGTAGCGGATGGCGTCGGGGTTGGTGCGCCAGTTGGTGTTCTCGCAGTGGCGATACTGGCCGGCGTGGCACCATTCGCACTTACCGCAACTGACGTAGTGCTCGACGAAGACCAGATCGCCTTCCTTGAAGCCCTTGCGGCGGGTGAACTCGCGGCCCGCCTTGGCGATGTATCCGATGTTTTCGTGACCCATGATGGTGGGCTTGTCGTTCGGCGGATGGGCGTAGAGCTTGACGTCGGTGCCGCAGATGCCGGCCACTTCCATCTTCATCAGCGCCGAGTCCTCCGGGATGTCCGGCATCGGGTATTCACGAATCTCGGTCCTGCTCGGGCCAACACGCACCGCCGCCAGCACTTTCTCCGCCACTGTTTCACTCCTCAAAATATCCGCAGTTCGTAGGTTGGGTTAGCGTGGCCCACGCGTGCTGTTTAAGGCACGGCGTCAATCCGCGCGTAACTCAACATTCCGCTTGAGAGGCGAGGGCATTGGGTGTTGGGTTACGCGCGGCTCTCGGTCATTGAGCTATCATAAGCGCAGTGGCCGCGCTAACCCAACCTACGGGAACGACACGTCACCATGCTCTGGTGGGTCAAGCGCAATCCCGAACACAGCCAGGCCCTGGAGCGGGTCAGGCAATGGACACGCGCGCGCTTCAAGCTGCCGGAGCTAACGACGATCCTGGTGACGGAGATCGCCTGCGGCCTGCCCGGCTGTCCGCCGCTGGAGACCGTGATCGCCTTCTGGACCGGCGGCGATCAGCGGCACCACTGGAAGGTGTTCAAGCCGGCGGCTGAAGTCGTCGAGGACGACCTGCCGCCGTCGTGGATGAAGCCCGCGCTCGTCGTTCCCGACAACGCCGAGACCGATTGCGGCTGCTGATCGTCACCTGGCTCATTTCACCTTGATATTGGCCTCGCGGATCACCTTGCCCCAGAGTGCGCTGTCTTTCTTGGCGAAAGCTCCGAGCTCCGCGGGCGAGCTGGCCTTGACCTCCATGCCCATCTCGCCCAGCCGCTTCGAGACTGTGGGATCGCGAAGCGCCTCGGCAATTCCCTTCGACAGCTTGCTGGTCAGCGCATCAGGCATGTTCGGCGGCGCCACGATCGCCCACCATGACGTTACGGCGAATCCCGGCAAGACTTCCGAGACCGCCGGAACATTCGGCATCGTCGGATTACGCTTCTCGCTGCCGACGGCGAACGGACGCAGCTTGCCCGAGCTGATGTAAGGACCCGACGGAGCCAGTTCGCCAAACATGAGATCGATATGTCCGCCTACCAGATCGGTGAGCGCAGGCGCACTACCCTTGTAAGGCACGTGCACCAGATTGATCCCACCCATGGATTTGAACAGCTCGGCCGTAAGGTGTGCGGCGGTGCCGATCCCTTGCGATGCGTAGTTGATCTTTCCCGGATTGGCCTTGGCTTGGGCAATCAGCCCCTTCAGATCTTTAGCTTCAACCTTGGGACCGGCAAGCAGGACGCTGTAGGCGACCACGGCCAGGGAGACGGGCGTAAACCTCTCAGGATCGTAGGTCAGCTTTTCATACATGTGCTTGTTGACGGCGAGCGGTCCCTGGGCCGTGAAAAGCAGCGTATAGCCGTCAGGCGCGGCCTCATACACCTCGGCCGCCCCAAGGTTGCCGCCCGCACCCGCGCGGTTTTCGACGTAGGCTCGCTGGCGCATCTTTTCGGTCAGCTTGCCCGCAATCATGCGTGCGACGATGTCGGTCCCGCCACCGGCCGAGTATGGCACTACGATCTTGATTGGCTTGCTTGGATAGTTCTGCGCGTGAACCAAAGGCGAAAACGCAAGCGCCGCGGCAAGCAGCGCGCCCCCGACCATCGTCATCTTCATTATTGTCGAACTCCTTGAATGATGCAGGCGCGATTGCCGACATACGCCCGGTTGAGACTTGTTATCCAACGGCAGTGGCGTGCAAATGTTGCCGCTCGGCCGTGCTTGCGCCGGACGCCGCCTGTTCGTTCATCCGCGGTTGATAGGCGCACCAATTGGTGGCGCGTTCGTAGGCGGCAGCGGCGCGCAACAATGTCGCTTCGTCGAACGCGCGGCCGACGAACTGAACGGATAGCGGCAGCCCGGACTTCGACAAACCGCTCATCATGGCGAGCGCCGGATGACCGGTGAGATTGAACGGGCTGCGCCCTTGGCGCGGATACGTGCGGGCCAGCCCTGCCGCATCGTCGATGCGGAACGGGGCATCCATCCCACTCGCCGTCAGCAGAACGTCGACATCGCGGAAGACATCCTCCACCGCATCGATCATCTGCCTGCGGCATTGCTGCGCATGCAGATGATCCCCAGCGGTCAGAAACGCGCCGGGCATCACCTTGCGGCGCGTCGGCGTCGTGTAGTCGCCGGGCCGCTCGCACAGCCATTTGCGGTGCACCGCCCAGGTTTCCGCGAGCAGGATCACGCGCTGGACCGCGGCAAGCTCCTGCAGCCGCGGCAATCGAACGTCCGTCACGATGGCGCCGTCCCGCTCCAGGACACGCGCAACCTCGTCGAGCGCCGTGCCGACCTCCGGATCGGCGATCATGTCGCCGTCATGGAAGTGGCGCACGAAGCCGATGCGCAGCCCGCGCGCGCCGCGCTCCAGATCGGCTCCGGAGCGGCGCCCGGCCGCGTCCCGATCGGTGCCAGCCGCATCGCCTCCGGCAAGCGCATCCAGCATCAGCGCGATGTCGTTGACCGAGCGCGCCATGGGCCCGACATGATCGAGGGTAAAGGACACCGGGAAGACGCCACGCAACGGCAGCAGGCCATAAGTCGGCTTCAGTCCCACGACGCCGCAGTTCCCCGCCGGATTGCGGATCGATCCGCCGGCATCCGTGCCGAGCGACAAGGGTACGAACCCCGCGGCCAGCGCGGCCCCCGAACCGGAGGACGATCCGCCCGGATGATAGGCGGTGTTCCACGGATGGCGCGCGTACGGGAACGGCAACTCGTCGCACGGTCCGCCGAAGGCGAATTCGTGCAGCGCCTGCTTGCCCAGCAGGATCGCTCCGGACGCGCGCAGGTGACCGATAACCTTTGCATCGTTGCGCGCGACATTGTCGAGCAGAATTTTCGAGTGGCAGGTCGTCGGCTGACCCGCGACGTCGATATTGTCCTTGCTGCCAAACGGAACCCCATGCAACGGCCCGCGCGCCCGACCGGCGAATATCTCCCGCTCGGCCTCGCGCGCCGCGGCGAGCGCGCCCTCGGTATCGATGTTGATGAACGCGCCGATGCGCGGGTTGTGGGCTTCTATTCGATTGATCAGCGCCCGCACCAAGTCCACCGGCGACAACCGGCGGGCCGCATAGGCCGCGCCGATCTCCGTGGCTGTCAGCCAATTCAGGTCGCCGCTCACCGCCCGCTCCCCATGCGCATCGGCGGCCAGGGCCGTTCCGTATTGCCGATATCGGGCATCTCGTCACGGTCCTGTGCCGCAGCCTGTGCGGCCGCCCGGACATCGTCTGGAAATTTACTGACGGCTTTCTCGAGCCCGGCGGCGAGCGCGAGCGCGAGCACATCGGGGTCTGGCTTCGCGGGGTCGTAATCCGGCATGGCGGTCCTCATCTTCGATGTTCGCCGCATTGCGAATCGTAGTCTGGATCGTTCCTCCAGGTCCACAATTTCATTGTCAAACGCAATATCCCGCAGTTGCAAGGAGCTTCCCGCACGGCATCGTTGCTCGGTGAGCACACTTGCCCACGCTATGGCACGCCGGCATGTTACAAACGCTTCCGTACCAGCTGCAAGGAAACACCATGCCCGGACCCAAGCTTACGACCGTCACCCGCACCCAGGGCAACAATCAGGCGCTGAAGGACGGTACCGTCACGCCGAAGACCTTCGACTTCGAGTTCGTCGAGGTCGAACCGCTGATCGCCGCGTTCCGCCGCATGGTGCGCGGCAACGAGTTCGACATCTGTGAAATGGCGATCACCACCTACATCTGCGCCAAGGAGCACGGCAAGCCGATGACCGCCGTGCCGGTGTTCCTCGTGCGCGCTTTCCATCACGGCGCCATCCTGGTTAATACCAAGGCCGGCATCGCCACGCCGAAAGACCTGGAAGGAAAGCGGGTCGGCGTCAACCGCGGCTACACGGTCACCACGGGCGTCTGGGCGCGCGGCGTGCTGCAGCAGGAGTACGGTGTCGATCTCTCCAAGATCACGTGGGTGCTGTCCGGCGACGAGCACGTGGCGGAGTACAAGGCACCCGCCTACGTCGTGCCGATCGAGCCGGGCAAGAAGATGGACGAGATGCTGGCTTCCGGCGAGTTAGCGGCTGCCATCGGTATCGAGGTAGACCATCCCGATGTGAAGCCGCTGATCCCCAACGCGCTGGAAGCGGGCCTCGACGCATTGCGCCGCCATGGCCACTACCCGATCAACCACACGATCGTGATCAAGGACGAGCTGATCGCCAAGCATCCCGATCTGGCGGCCGACGTGTTCAACACTTTCGCCGAGGCCAAGCGCCGGTATGTCGCGCACCTCGAGGCCGGCCAGATCGAGAAGCCGACCGGTGTCGACAAGGTACACCAGCGGGTCCTGGAGATCACCGGCGATCCCCTGCCCTACGGCATCGAGCCGAATCGCACGGTGCTCGAGGAGCTGATCGGTCACGCGCGGACGCAGGGCATCATCACCAGGCCAGTCAGCGTGGAGAGCCTGTTCGTGCCCGGCACGCACGATTTGGTGGGGTGAGGCACGAACCGGGGTCCCGCATCTGCGCAGCAGCGTTACACGCCGCAGCGCGTGCGGGACACAAGCCAAAATCGTCGCCGTTGACAGGCCTACGGCCCGGGCCGATCATCCGCTACCCGCGCCAAGACGGTCACGAGACGGGAGGACGCGCCATGAACATTCAGAACCTCAAGCCGCGGATCGCGATCATGAATGCTGTGCACGACCTGCCGGTGCTGGTCGCGCGCGACGAGGGATTCTTCAAGGATGAGGACCTGGACATCGAGTTCGTCACGACGCCCGGCATGGCGCAGGTCACGACCACACATCTTGTCAAATTCGATTCCGTGTTCGACCGCCCGCTCGACTCCGTCTACAACGAAGGCGGCATCGACCAGTATCGCATGTGCGAATGGGGCATCATGAAACGCGCGGTCGAGGCCAACACCCAGCATCTGCGCGGCCGCAAGATCGTGGCGCTCGGGGCCTCGATGTCGAAGTTCGCGATCGCTGTATTGCCCGATTCCGACATCTACGAGCCCGAGATGCTCAAGGACAAGCCGATCGCGGTGACGCCCAACAACGGCTCGCACTTCACCACGCTGAAGATGATGGAAGGCTTCCTGGCGCCGGAGCACGTCAAGACGACCGGTGCCGGCTCGATGCCCAAGCGCATCGAGGCACTGCGCGCAGGCAAGGTCGCCGCGGTAAGCCTGATGGAGCCGTGGATCAGCGTGGCGCAGAAGATGGGCCTGCGGATTCTGATCGAGTCGCATTCGACCCGCAGCGAGGCAGCCGGCGACGACCTCGACGGCAAGACGCTCGCCGCGATGTTCCGCGCGCAGGCACGGGCGGCGAAGGTGCTAGAGAAGGATCCGACGCCCTACATCCACTACTTCATCGCGGAGACCGGCGGCCTCTTGGAGCCGCACGAGTTCCAAGCCTGGCGCCTGCTACACGCGCCGCCGCAGCCCTATACCCGCGAGCGCTTCGACGATACCTACACCTGGACGGTCAAGTGGAACATGACGGTGCCCGGCGCGACCTATGACGCAGTGGTCGATAATCGGGCATGGGAATAAGGCGGATACCAAAGGAATTGACGCGATGACAAGGCTGCACACACTCCTGCTCAAGATCGCGGCCATGACGCTGGCGCTGATTACGCCGGCCGCGGCGCAGGATTATCCGACCAAGCCCGTGCGCATCCTCGTGCCATTCGCGACCGGCGGTATCAACGACATCGTCGCGCGCCTGTTCGCCACCAACCTGAGCAACCGACTCGGCAAGCAGTTTATCGTCGAGAACCGCCCGGGCGGCGGCGGTGTCGTCGGCACCGAGGTCGTGGCGAACGCGCCGAAGGACGGTTACTCGCTGCTGATCGCCTCGATTGCGCATGCGGTCAATCCCGCGCTCCGCAAGGTGCCCTACGATCCGCACAAGGCCTTCACCCCGATCGCCTTCCTGGCCTCCAGCCCGAACGCGCTCGCGATCCACCCGGAGGTGCCGGCCAAAACACTGACGGAATTCATCGCGCTTGCCAAGGCGAAGCCCGGCGAACTGCAATATGCCTCCGGCGGCGTCGGCGGCTCGCTGCATCTCGGCTTCGAGTTGTTCAAGCTCACGGCTGGCGTCGACCTGCTGCACGTGCCGTTCCGCGGCGGCGGCCCCGCCGTGATCGACGTGGTCGGCGGCCACACCAAGGCGGTGATCGCAACGGTAACCACGGTCGGGCGCCACGTCAGTTCGGGCAAGCTGCGCGGCCTCGCCGTCAGCGACGCGAAGCGCAGCCCGATCCTGCCAGACGTCCCGACCTTCGCGGAGGCCGGACTGCCGGCCTACGAAGCCGGCAACTGGATCGGCATCGTCGCGCCAGCGGGCACGCCCGACGCCATTGTCGCCAAACTGCACAAGGAAATGTCGGTAATCCAGGAATTGCCCGAGGTCCAGAAGGCCCTCGCCGCGCAGGGCGCGGACACCGCGAAGATGAGCCCGGCCGAGTTCGGCGCCTTCATGGAGAAGGAAATGGCCAAATGGGGGCGCATCGTGAAGGAGCGCGGGATCAAGACGGAGTGAGGCGAGGCCGGCGCCGACGCTATCGACTGTCATCCCGGCCAAACAACGAAGTAATCGCGAGCCGGGACCCACGCCTCCCTGAACCAGCGATCAATGACCACCGCGGGGAACCATGGGTCCCGGCTCTCGCTTCGCTCGGCCGGAGTGACAGCGGCGATTCACTGCGCTGAAGACCTTAACGTGTGGCCGCACTCACCCCATCCAGAAACTCCACTACCCTCGCGTTCGTGACATCTTCTGTCTGCCGCTCGACCGGCATGTCCCAGTATTCCGACTTGGGCAGGCATTCGTGCAGATAGCGCGCCGCCGAAGTCGCGTGCGCGCCGTCCTGGCCGGGCACGATCAGCGCAGGCGTGTCGCAGTGGAGCAGGTCCTCGGGCTCGGCGCCGGGCGAGGTGTCGCGGTCGAATAGGCCACGCATCATGCCGGTGACGATCAGCTTGTAGCGCTCGGCGTCCTGCTGCGCGAAGCGCTCCGCAAACGCACGGTCATTGCGAATCACCGACACCCAGGGCCCGCCGCGCGGGTCGCCGCCGAAGCTCTTCGTCGAGCTCGCCGCCGCCGCGACCACGCCGGCGAGCCCATGCTCCTGCACGAAGGCGATGTGGTCGGTAAAGCGCTGATGCGTGCTGATGCGGTATCTGGCGCCCCCGACCGGCCAGAACAGTACCATGCTCAGCACCATCTCCGGATGCATGACGCCGAACGCCATCACCGGGCAGCAGCCCATGCAGCCGCCCATGAGATGCGCGCGCGCGATGCCGAGGTGCGCGAGCAGGCCCCTGCCCTGCGCCACGTAATGTGCCCAGGTCACGCGCTCGACGCGCCCGCCCGACTGGCCGGTCTCGCGCCGGTCGAACACGATGCACGTGTACTTTTTGGTGAGATGATCGAGCGGCTTGATCTTGGCGTAGATGCCGATGGTCGACCACTTCTCCAGCGTGCCGTCGAAGCCGCCGGGCGCGTACATCAACAACGGCGGCCCGGAGCCGAGCACCTCGTAGCGGGTGGTGATGCCGCCGATAGTGATGGTGGACATGGTTTCCCTCGCCTGCGGGCTCGATCGGCCTATGGTGAGGAGTGCTGCGAAGCAGCGCGTCCCGAACCATGGCCGCCCCATCCTCCGAGACGCCTGCCCTCGGCAGGCTCCTCAGGATGAGGGCGGAAAAATCACCCCTTGATCTGCCGGCCCGCGCGGGCGTCGGCGATCAGCGCGGTGAAGGCCTCGAGCGCGGCCTTGGCGGTGTTCGCATAAGTGTCGGTCTTGGCGTCGATCCACGTCTCGCCGTAGCCGATTGCCGTATGTGCGAGCCGCACGCGCCCGTCCAGCCACGGTCCGCCGCCGAACCCGCCGATTACGGGAATTTTCACCGCCGCAACCACCGCGGCGCCCGCCACCGGCCCGGAATTGGTGAAGTCGAGCAGCGAAGCGCCGGCGTCGTCGAGCAGCCTTGCCTCCTCGACGAGCCTCGATGCCGCCTCGGCGCTCGCCTGCGCGGCCGCTGAATTCTGCGCCGAGTAGGGGATGCCGTATTTCATCGCCGTCTGCGGCGTCAGCCCGAACTGCGCGAACACCGGAATTCCGGCACGTACCAGCGCGCGCACCGCGTCGGGAAAATCGGCGGCGGCATCGACCTTGACCATGTCGGCGCCGCCTTCCTTCACCAGCCGGATCGCGGCACGCAGCGCGCTGTCAACGCCCTCCTGCACCGGGCCGAACGGGACATCGCAACTCACTAGCGCACGGGCGACGCCGCGGCGCACCGCCTTGCAGCACACCAGCATCTCGTCGAGCGTCACCTCGAGCGGATTGGCATGACCCCAGAGATTAACGCCGACCGAGTCGCCGACCGAGACGAAGTCGACGCCGGCGCGGTCGGCGATGCGCGCGATCTGGTAATCCCAGGCGACCACGCCGACGCTCTTCTTGCCGTCGCGCTTCATCTGCTGCAACGCCGGAATGGTGACCTGATCGGCCATGGTCCTCCGCTCGCCTCGCGCTGTTCTGCCGCCGGCATAAGACAGGAGCCGGTCCGCGGATTCAAGCCGCAAGGCGGCCGCGTGATGCGGCACCCAGTACTCCAAGTCGGTGCAGTGGAACCCCTGCACCAATTCCGAACGATAGTGATGACTGGATTGCCCGCATTCGCGGACAATGACAGCGGATCGGCAAGCTCGAAACAACGGCGCGTCTAATCCTCCCCCTCCAGCCGCTTCATCCAGATCGAGATGACCGCCGGCTTGCCGTTGCGGATTTGCGCAAGCCCGCGCTTGTAGGCCGCCGCAAGCTCGACCGGGTCGCGCACGTTCTCGCCATGGGCGCCGGCGGCTTCCGCCTCCTTGGCGAAATCGATCGGCGGATCGAAATAGCCGCCCTCGAAGCCTTGCTTGGCGGCATAGCTGTCGCGCCCGAAGGTGCGGATCACCGCACTGGTGCCGGTGGTGTAGCTGCGGTTGGTGTTGACCACGACCATGAACGGCGCGCCGTGGTGCGCGCCGGCCCACAGCGCCGGTCCCGGCGTGCCGAACATGTAGAAGCCGTCGCCGGTCACCGCGACGATGTCGCGATCCGGCGCCGCGAGCTTGGCGCCGAAGGCGGCGCCTGGTGCCCAGCCGCCGCTCGATCCGGCGCCACGGAAATACGAGCCGGGCCGCGAGCAGCGCAGATAGTTATGGTTCGGGTTTCCGCCCAGCGTGTCGTCGAGCAGGATGCAGTTGTCGTCGAGCGCCTGCGACAATTGATAGCTCGCCCAGAGCGGATCGATCGGCGTGGCCGAGGCCTGCGCCAGCGCCGCAGCCTCGGCATCGGCCCAGCGCTTGGCGGCGGCCTTGCTCAGCCGCGCGATGCGTTCGGCGATGCGCGCCTTGTCCTTCGCCGTCAGCGCGGCTTGCGCCGCCGCCGCGAGGGCGCGAATGGTCATCAGCGGATCGGCCGCCAGGCGCACCTGCGCGGTGAACTCGTAGATCGGGAAGCGCAGCCGCACCGGATCGTGCGCGACGACGGCGATATAGGCATCCTCGGGCGGCGAGTTGCGCCCGGGCACCCACGGCACGTCGGCATCGAGCACCAGAACGACGTCGGCATCCTTGAGCGCCGTGGTCGCCTGGAACAGGGCATGGTCATACGGGAACGAGAGATAAGCCTTCGAGGCCGAGTCGACGACCGCCGCGCCCAGCATTTCGCACAGCGACACCAGCGCGGGCACGGTCGCGGGGTTGCGCCCGGAGCCGGAGACGACCACGACCGGATTCTTGGCGCCGATCAGCCGTTCGGCGAGGTCTTCGACGCTTTGCGCATCCGGCGCGGCGGCGCGCGGGATGCCGAGCTGATCGGCTGAGGGGAAGCGCACGTCCTTGGCCGGCAACAGGCTCAGCTCCTTGGGAACCGTCAGATAGACCGGGCCGCACGGCTCGCTGCGCGCCACCTGGATGGCACGGCTGGTGATGACGCCGGGATTGTCCTGATAGGCGAGCTGATGGCTCCATTTGGTGTAATTGCGCACGATGCCGTTCTGGTCATAGACCTCCTGCATCCACAGATGCCCGCCTTCGTCGCGCGCGCCGTCCATCGAGCCGCTCGCGGCCGTGGGCGGGAAACCCGCGGTCATGATCACCGGCAGGCCCGAGCGCCATGCGGTGTGAATGGCGCCGCCATAGTGCAGGGTGCCGCAGTCGACGTGCGCCGCGGTCGCCGCCGGTTTGCCGCTGACCGCGGCATAGCCCAACGCGGCGTTGAGGCTGACATGCTCGAGCGGCACCGTCACCAGCCGGAGCGGATTGTTGTGGCCGTGCGCCCGCGCCTTGGCGATCGCCTCCTGGTAGAAGCCGATCTCGGAACCGGAGGTGAAGAACAGGTGATCGACGCCGCCCGCGGTCATGGCGGCGACGATGGCATCGCCGATGCTGTCGATCGGCGTCTCGTTCTGAATCGGCTTCTGGTTGATATTCACGGTGCACTCCCTTCAACACAGCACTTTGCTCAGCAGTCTGCTGAAGAACCCCTCGCCGAGGCGAGACATGATGATTCAATCATCTATCACGAATCGGTGGAGGGAAGCATGCGGGGTGCATTTGTGGACCAGGGGTCGGCTGACAAATGTGGACCAGGTCGGCTGACAAATGTGGACCAGGTCGGCTGACAAAAAATAAAACCCCCGGCGGGTGGCATCCGCCGGGGGCCGTGGAGGTTGACCTGATCAGGATGGTGATTTGATCAAGTCAACACAACCGAAAATCAGACCTCATGGGTACCAGTTCCGCTGCACGCGGAACATGACGGTGACGATGTCCTGGTCGTCGATCACTTTCGCCGTCTGCGCCCCGCCCGGCGCGAAGAGCCCGGGGAAGCCCGA
>WHTM01000075.1 GCA_009377755.1 Hyphomicrobiales bacterium
CAGCCGCTGGTGTACGCCGAAGCGGTGTTGATCGTCGACGAGCAACACCGCTTCGGCGTACACCAGCGGCTGGCGCTGGCACGCAAGGGCGAGGCCGTCGACATGCTGGTGCTGACCGCGACGCCGATCCCGCGCACCCTGGTGCTGACCTATTTCGGCGACATGGATATCTCCGAACTGCGCGAAAAGCCTGCAGGACGGCAGCCGATCGATACCCGTACCGTTCCGCTTGGCCGTATCGAGGACGTGGTGGCCGCGGTCGGCCGAGCGATCGGTGAAGGCAAACGGGTCTATTGGGTCTGCCCGCTGGTCGAGGAATCCGAAACGGTCGATCTCGCCGCCGCCGAGGACCGCTTCGCACAGCTCAAGGACCGATTCGGCGCCCCGGTCGACCTGGTCCACGGCCGCATGAAGGGCGCCGACAAGGACCGCGCCATGGCGCGCTTTGCCGCCGGCGAGACGCGGCTCCTCGTCGCCACCACGGTGATCGAGGTCGGCGTCGACGTGCCGCAGGCGACGGTGATGGTGATCGAGCATGCGGAGCGGTTCGGGCTTGCACAGCTTCACCAGTTGCGCGGCCGCATCGGCCGCGGGTCGGCGCGCTCGACTTGCCTCCTGCTCTACAAGCCGCCGCTCGGTGAGACTGCCAAGGCGCGCCTCGCCATCATGCGCGACACCGAAGACGGCTTCCGCATCGCAGAGGAGGATTTGCGGTTGCGAGGCGAGGGCGACGTGCTCGGCACGCGCCAAAGCGGCATGCCGGGCTTCCGCGTGGCGCGCATCGAGGTGCACGGCAAGCTGCTCGGCGCCGCGCGCGATGATGCCAAGCTGATCCTCGCGCAGGATCCGACATTGGCCACGCCGCGCGGCGAGGCGCTGCGCCACCTGCTCTATCTGTTTGAAAAAGACGAGGCGATCCGCCTGATCAGGGCGGGGTGACTTCCTTCACCGGCAACGACGGTGGCGCCGAATTGCGCGCCGTTGCAATATCGTGCGCGGTGCGCGCCGCGTTGGCCATCGCGGCAAGCTGCTTCTGCGGATCGCCGCGCGGCTGGATCAAACCCGCCGACATGATCAGAGTTGCCGCGGACTCCGGCGTCACGTCGAGTTCGATCACTTCGCTGCGCTTGATATAGAAGAAAAAGCCGGTGGTCGGGTTGGGCGTGCACGGCAGAAACACCGACACGTGTTCGTCGCCCGACGGCAAGGCATCGTGAATTTCGCGGCTCGGCGGGCTCGACAGGAATACCAGCGACCACATGCCCGGACCGGGGAACTCCACCAGGCCGACCTTGCGGAAGCTGGTGCCCGACTTGGAAAACAGCGTCTCGAAGACCTGCTTCAGGCTCTTGTAGATCGCCCGCACGATCGGCATGCGGCCGAGAATCCGCTCGCCCGCTTCCACCAACGTGCGGCCGACCAAGTTGGCGGTCAGGAAGCCGAGCAGCGTCAGGCCCACGAAGGCAATGATCAGGCCGGAGCCCGGGATGCGCCACGGCAGATAAGTTTCCGGCCGGTAGGCGATCGGAATCAACGGGCGCACCAGGTCGTCCACCCAGGTGATAAACGACCAGGTCAGATAGGCGGTGATGGCGAGCGGCCCGGCTACGATGAGGCCGGTGAGGAAATAATTGCGGATGCGTGCCCACGTGCCGACGGGCGGCGGAACGCCGTTCGCGTCCTCAGCCAGGATGATGTCGTCAGGCGTGCGAGGGGAATTGTCGGTCGGGGGGATCAATGGGTCGGTCCGGTTCCGGCATGGGGGGCATCATAGCGCATTCCGAGCAGGGCGCCCCACCTCATTCAACGGTCACCGATTTGGCCAAGTTGCGCGGCTGGTCGACGTCGGTCCCCATCACCACGGCCGTATGGTACGCGATGAGTTGCACTGGAATGGCGTATACCATCGGGGTCACCGTCGCCGGCATCTCGGGCAGCACGATCTTGCTGACCGAGTCGACCACCGCCTCCTCTGCGCCCCGCCGGTCGGTCACCAGAATGATACGGCCACCGCGCGCTGCGACTTCCTGCATGTTGGATACGGTCTTTTCGAACACCCGGTCGTGCGGTGCGATGACGATTACCGGCATGGTTTCGTCGATCAGCGCGATCGGCCCGTGCTTCAACTCGCCGGCGGCATAGCCCTCGGCATGGATGTAGGAAATTTCCTTCAGCTTGAGCGCACCTTCGAGCGCGATCGGAAAGCTCGTCCCTCGCCCCAGATAGAGAACGTCCCGGCTCTTCGCAAGGTCGCGGGCGAGCACCTCGATCTCCGCCTCGTGCCGCAGCGCCGCCGCCATGTGCCGCGGCGTCTCGATCAGCGCGCGCACCAGACGCTTCTCGTCCTGCTCGGACAGCACACCCCGGGTACGCCCGAAGGCGATCGCAAGACATGCCAACACGGCAAGCTGGCAGGTGAAGGCCTTGGTCGACGCGACGCCGATCTCCGGACCCGCGAGCGTCGGCATCACCATGTCGCTCTCGCGCGCGATCGTCGAGGTCGGCACGTTCACCACCGAGAGCACGTGCTGCTTGTTCTCGCGCGCATAGCGCAGCGTCGCCAGCGTGTCGGCCGTCTCCCCCGACTGCGATACGAAGATCGCAAGCCCGCCCGGATCGAGCGGCACCTCGCGATAGCGGAACTCCGAAGCGATATCGATCTCGACCGGCAGGCGCGCGAACCGCTCGAACCAGTAGCGGGCGATGAGACCGGCGTAATAGGCGGTGCCGCAGGCTGAGATCGACAGGCGGGTGATGCTCTTGGGATCGAACGGCAACGGGACCGGCAGCACGACGCGCTCGGCGGCCATGTCGAGATAGTGGGCGAGTGTGTGGCCGACGACTTCGGGCTGTTCGTGAATCTCCTTGGCCATGAAGTGGCGGTGATTGCCCTTTTCGACGAGCAGCGTCGAGGCGCTCGATTTCATCACGGGGCGCCGCACGACCGCCCCGGCGACATCGTGGATCTCCGCGCCGCCGCGATGCAGGACCGCCCAGTCGCCTTCCTCGAGATAGCTGATGCTGCTGGTCAGCGGCGCCAGCGCGAGGGCGTCGGAGCCGAGATACATTTCGCCCTTGCCATAACCGAGCGCCAACGGCGACCCCTTGCGGGCGCCGATCATCAGATCGTCCTCGCCGGCGAACAGGAAGACGAGCGCAAAGGCGCCGCGCAGGCGCGGCAGCGTTGCCGCCACGGCCTCCGTCGGTGAGCGGCCGTTTTTCATCTCCTCGGTGACGAGATGTGCCACGACTTCGGTATCGGTCTCGCTGCCGAACCGGGCCCCGTTCTTCTGCAGCGCCTCTCGCAGCTCGCGATAGTTCTCGATGATGCCGTTATGCACCACCGCAACCCGGTCGGTGGCGTGCGGATGCGCGTTGCTCTCGGTCGGACGGCCGTGCGTCGCCCAGCGCGTGTGGCCGATCCCGACCATGCCGATCAGGGGTGCGTCGGCGAGCTTGGTTTCGAGGTTTTTCAGACGGCCCTCGGCGCGCCGCCGCGTCAGGGCGCCGTGCTCCAGCGTTGCCACGCCGGCGGAATCGTAGCCGCGGTATTCGAGGCGTTTCAACGCATCAACCAGCGCGCCCGCAACCGGCGCCTGGCCGAGAATCCCAACGATTCCGCACATTCTAGCGCGGCTCCCCTTGATTGCGCCGACGGTTTAACAGGCCCCGCTATGCCGCAGAAATCAAACACGATGTCGTCCGATTGCACCGCTGCGCGCAGGCTGCACGTGGCGGTTCGTCGGTCTACTCGGCTGTGGGCACCTTCTTGCGCTTCGGCGGCAATGCGCGCAAGAGCGCAGCCCATCCTTCCTTAACGACCTGGCGGGTGCGGCCGAGCGCCAATGCGCCGGCCGGGACGTCATGGGTGATGACCGATCCCGAGCCGACATAGGCGTGGTCGCCGATGGTCACCGGGGCGACCAGCGACGAGTTCGAGCCGATGAAGGCGCCCTTGCCGATATCGGTACGATGCTTGTCCCTGCCGTCGTAGTTGCAGGTGATGGTTCCGGCGCCGAGATTGGCCCCCTCACCCACCCGGGCATCGCCGATATAGGCGAGATGGTTGGCTTTGGCGCCCGCCTCGATGATCGCCTCCTTCACCTCGACGAAGTTGCCGATATGCGCCCCCGCGCCGATCAGGGCGCCCGGCCGCAGCCGAGCAAACGGCCCGACGATGGCGCCGGGCCCGACATGGGCGCCTTCCAGCCTCGAAAAGGAGCGAATGACCGCCCCGTCGTCGACGATGACCCCAGGGCCGAACACCACATAAGGCTCGATCTCGACCTCGGCACCAAGCTTGGTGTCCGCGGCGAGATGCACCGTCTCGGGAGCGATCATGGTCACCCCGGCCTCGAGCGCTGCCGCCCGCAGGCGCTGCTGCAGTTCGGCTTCGGCCCCGGCGAGCTGCGCCTTGGTGTTGATGCCGCGCACTTCTCCCTCCTCCTCGGCTTCGATGGCGGCCACCGTGTGGCCCATCGTCCGCGCAATTTCGACCGCGTCGGTCAGGTAGAACTCGCGCTTGGCATTGGCGTTTCCGATCCGGTCGAGGATCGCCAGGGCATGCCGTCCCGAAAACGCGATCAGCCCCGCATTGCAGAGGCCGATTGCGCGCTCCGCCTGCGTGGCGTCCTTTTCCTCGCGGACTGCGACGAGATCGTGGCCATGCACCACCAGGCGGCCATAACCGGCTGGGTCCTTCGGCCGGAACCCGAGGACGACGACCGCTGCCCCGCCGGCCAGGGACTTGCGCAGGCGCGCCAGGGTTTCCGGGCGGATCAGCGGCGTATCGCCGAAGGCAACGACAATGTCGTCGAAGCCGCGCTCGATCGCCGGCCGCGCGGCGAGCACGGCATGGGCCGTGCCACGGCGCTCGGCCTGCACGAAGACGGCCGCACTGGGAAAGACCTCCCGCGCAGCGGCGGCCACCGGCTCGTGGTCCGGTCCGATGACGACCGCCGCCTCGGCCCCACCCGCCGCGCGCACGGCCGCGAGCACATGGCCGAGTAGCGGACGACCTCCGAGCACGTGCAGAACCTTCGGCAGGCGCGAACGCATGCGCGTCCCCTCGCCCGCGGCGAGCACAATCGGCAACCAGGTGCGAGCCTGCATCGGCCATCCTCGCAAGGCGGCGCTGAAATCATGGTTTTCCGGGTCGGCCGCGGCGCTGTCCCGCTTTCGCCATGGCTATTCCCCGCGGACGAATCAGCTTGAAAACGTTAGCAGAATCCGGTCATTCTGACTCCCGGCGGTCGCACGAAGCGCCGCCTTGCGCCCCCAGCCAAATCCCGATACGCGGCGCCTGCATGTACAGGTGCAGCTCCCTGGCCATCTGTTCTTGCGCTAGCCGCCGTCGCCGCGGCATCATCGTTGAATGCGCACGCGCCTGTTTCTTCCCAGCGCCCGGCAAATCAATTGGCTGCTGATCGTCGGCTTTCTCACGCTCGGCTATGCGCTCTACCTGCGCTACCTCGTCGTCGAGCAGCCGGCTGTTGGTCTCGCGTGCGAAGGCGGCTTGCAGACCTGGCTGTGCGCGACGCGGCGCTTGGCGATCATCCTGTTCACGCATTCGGTGTTCGGCTGGCTCGCGCTGGCCGCGGGGGTGCTGAACCTGATCCGACCCCAACTCGTACTGTTCGCCATCGGCGTCGCGGCGGCCGGATTCGGCATCGTGCTCTACAACGTTGCGCTGAGCGCCGTGGCGGTCGCGCTGCTGATCCTTAGCCTGGCGCGTCCCGTACCCGTCGAAGAGTGACGGCCAGCGCCAGCAGGAGCGCACAGAACCACAGCGACTGCCAGTTGGCGAATCCTTCATTGAAGACGATGTATCCGGCGCACAGCAGGAGCACGGCGGCCGCCAGGGTCTCGGCGGCGCCATGCGCGCCGCTGCCCCGCCTTACTATCGCGCTGAGCAACAGGAACGGAACGATTGCCGCGGTCAGGGCGGCGTCAGGGAAATCGCGATAGCGCGGATCGAAGGCAAGGCCGAGCGCGGTTTGCAGTGTCAGCACCGTCACCGCGATAACGAGCATTCCGCAGGCCGGCGCGATCGGAACATGCGGCCGCGTCTCCGCCCGGCTGAGCACGGAGGCGAAGGTCGGGATAGGGACATGGCTGACGAGGGCGGCCGCGGCGGCGAGGGGCGCGGCAACCGCCAGCGCCGTCAACGCGATGCCTCGCAGCCAGCCGCCGACGCCGAGGCTCTCGATCACCATGCTCTCAGCCCCCCAACCGACGCAACTGCCGGCGATGGTCGCGATGACGGTGGTTCCCAGCCAGCCGCCGAACGGAATTCGCTTCAGCCCGCCCCTGCGTGCCGTCGCCACGGCGACGAGGAAGACCAGCCCTGCCAACAGGACTCCACCCGCCGCCCGCCACCGCCAGAGCGGATGGTTGGAGACCCCCATACCCCAGCCGAACTTCGCCCGTCTTGTGCGATCGTCGTAGAGCCCCCAATGGCCGCCGACGGTTCCTTCAAGGACGCGCTTCCAGGGCTGGTCGAAGGCCTCGATCAAGTTGACGCGATAGTTGCCGTGCTTCGCCTGCGTGAGCACCTCATGCAGCACTCGCGCCAGGTTTGCCGGCGAGGGCAGCGCCCCTTCGCGCATCCGGCCCTGGCTCGGCCATCCGGTCTCGCCGATCATTACCTCCTTGCCGGGAAACGCTTCGACCACCCGGCGCCGGATCGCGTCGACATGCGTCGCGGCATCGCGGGCGGAGATCGGGAAATCCTCCCAATAGGGAAGAACATGGACGGTGACGAAGTCGACCGCGTTCGCCAAATCGCGGTTGCGCAGCCAGAATTCCCACACGTCGGCGTAGGTGACCGGTACCGGGACCTGCGCCTTCACCGCGCGGATCGTATGGGCGAGGTCGCTCGCCGAAATCTCCCCGCGCAGCAGCGCTTCGTTGCCCACGACAACAGCGGCGATCACGTCGGGATAACGCTTGGCGAGCGCAACGGCAGTGTCGATTTGAAACTTGTTGCGGTCGGCGTGACTAGACAGCCACAACCCCTGGATGACCTTCATGCCATGCCGCTGGGCGATGCGGGGGACCTGATCGAGGTTGAAGTCGTTGGAATAGGTGCGCACGCAATTCGTGATCGCCTTGAGCCGGGCAATATCCTCCTCGATCTGGGCTGGATCGATCTGAGTGGACCGATCGAGGGGCGTCTGCTGGCCACGAAACGGCGCGTAGGAAACGCAATATAGCTTCTCGTCCGGAGAAAACGGTGCCTGCGGCATGGCTACCTCGGCGCCAAGCCAAGCCCAGACGGCCACGACCAGGGCCGCCGACAGCGCATACAAGCCAAGTGCAAGCCGCATCGCCTAGTCCCGTCGGCCGTGGTTCGATCCGTTCGCTTATCGCGTGCCGGATGCCCTGCCAAGTTTCGTCCACCTTCCGCCAATCTCAGGCGGCGACTCTGGACAAATCATGCAACTTGCGTCAGTCATTTGAGCGAGCGGCGGATTTCGGGGGGGCTTGCTGCGTCGTATTTCCGGCGGAATCCGATGTTGTCTGGACCCGTATCGGTCGTGCGCGGCCTTCCAACGATCATATGCCCATGGTTTTTCCCTGCTTGCGTTTCCTGCCCATCGCCGCTTGCGCGGCGTTCGTATTCGTTGCTGCGCCTGCGTTCGGACAAAGCGGTGACACCAAGACCGGCGACCAGCAGAAGCCGGCGGGCCAACCCGCCGATCCCGCACGGGACCGGCAGCGCAAGATCGACGAATTCGTTGAGGCGCGGCGGTTGGTGGAGGGCGCAGCCGGGCAGCACGAGTGTGTCTGGCTCGGCCGCCGGGTCGTCAGCCTGCTGTGGCGCGACGATCTCGATACTGCCTTCCGGCATCTCGATCTCTATGACCGCTTCGGCTGTCCCGGCAGCCATGTTCAAGTGACGTTTCGGTGCCTGGTGCGCAACGGAAACATTGATCCGAAAGTGCCGGAGAGCCTCCCGAATCGCGTCCACGCTTGCTGGATCGATCCGTCCCTGCAGCCCAGCGCCGCCGCGAGCGCCGCGCCGGCGACCGCCCCAGAGAAGCGCTAGCGTGGTCAGAAGTTCTCTCCGTTGCTGCCGCGAGTCCAACAAGAGAACTTCTGAACCAAACCACACGAGTCTCATAAGACTCATTACACGAGTCTCATAAGACTCATTACTTGTAAGACTCATAACTTGCCAGTGTTCTTTTCGAATCCGACGTTCGCTTAAGAGGGCGCCGCGAGGTAATGCGAACTTCGAATTCGGGACACTAGGCCAAGCTCGAATCCGGCTTATGTCGTGCTTGCGACTCCGGTGAATTTTCTCTCACGGCGGCTGGAACCAGCCCGCGGTATCTGCGCTTGAGGGATCGGGTGAGGGCCAAGATCACATGCGTTTCACCGGATCGTCTTGAATTTGCCATGGTGCCCTAGCTACTTGGTGGACGATCTTCCTGCGCTCCTACCATGGAGCAACCGCGGCCGAACCCAGGGGACCGGTTTCAGGCTCGTGCACTTCTGCCCCATTTGGTTGTGAGTCGATGCGTTCCGTCGCTCTTGCCGCTGCGCTCATTGTTGGTATTCATGCCGGTCTTTGGGGCCTGCTGCGTGGCGAGGCGTCGGCGCCGGACTTCCCTCACCAGCTGAGCAGCGTTTCCTACGCGCCCTATGTCGGCTCGGCGCATCCGGATCGCGACAACGTTCCCACTGTCGAGCAGATTCGCTCCGATCTGAACCTAATCGCGCCGCTGACCAAATCTATCCGAACCTATTCGTCGACCGGCGGCGTGGAGCTTGTCGCCCCAGTGGCGGCGGAATTCGGGCTTCGCGTTTCCGTCGGCGCGTGGATCGACAAGAACAAGGACCGCAACGAGCGCGAGATCAAGGCCGCCGTCGAGCTCGCGCGCCGCCATAGCAACATCAAGTCGATGGTGATCGGCAACGAGACCATCTACCGCGACGAGATCAAGGTCAAAGAACTGATCTCCCTGATTCAGCGGGTGAAGCGTCAGACCAATGTGCCGGTGACCACCGGTGAAATCTGGAACGTCTGGATCGAGCACCCGGAGCTCGCCTCGGCGGTCGACTACATCGCCGCCCACATCCTTCCGTACTGGGAGGGATTCTCCGAGAAGCAGGCGGTCGATCAGGCAATCCTGATCTATGACAAGCTGCGGCAGATGTATCCCGGCAAGCGGATCGTGATCGCAGAGTTCGGCTGGCCAAGCGCCGGATACAACCGTCGCGACGCCAATCCCGGCCGTATCGAGCAGGCGCAGGTGATCCGCGACTTCGTCTCGCGTGCCCAGGCGTACGGGATCGACTACAACGTGGTCGAAGCGATCGATCAGCCGTGGAAGACCTTCGAAGGCGGCGTGGGACCGCATTGGGGTCTGTTCGATGCGTCGCGCAAACCGAAATTCGCCTGGCGGGGACCGGTGGTCGATCAGGATCATTGGAAGCTCGCCGGACTGGCGCTGCTGATCGGCCTGCTGCTGTCGCTGCCGATCTTCGTCATGAGCCGCGCGACCACAGCGCAGGCGGCGCTGCTGGCGGCATCGGCCAATATCGCCGGCGCCTGGTTTGCCCACCTGTTCGGATTCTGGAACGGGCACTACTTCACCGGCGGTGCCGCGTTCGCGTTGGCACTCGGCGTTGTGCTGCTCATTCCCTTGGTCGCGATCGCGCTCACCCGGATGGAAGAGATCGCATCGGTGGTCTTCGGGCGGCCGCCGCTACGCATCGTGGCGGCGCCTCCGCTCGTGCCGGATGTGGCCGCTTCAACCGCGCCCATGGTCTCGCTCCACATCCCCGCCTACCGCGAACCGCCGGAGATGCTGAAGGCGACGCTCGATTCCGTCGCCCGGCTCCAGTATCCGAATTTTGAGTGCGTGGTGGTGATCAACAACACGCCCGATCCGGCCCTGTGGCGAACGGTCCAGGAGCATTGCCGGCTGCTCGGTGACCGGTTCAAATTCGTCAACGCCGAACAGCTCGCCGGATACAAGGCCGGAGCGCTGCGGCTGGCCCTGGAGCACACCGCAAGCGAGGCCGAGATCATCGGCGTGCTCGATGCCGACTACATGGTGCGGCCGGACTGGCTCAAGGACCTCGTGCCGCTGTTCGCGGATCCCAAGGTCGGGCTCGTTCAAGCGCCGCAGGACCATCGCGACGACGATCGAAGCGTCATGCACAGCGTCATGAACGCCGAGTATTCTGGCTTCTTCGACATCGGCATGGTCCAGCGCAACGAGGCGAATGCCATCATCGTCCACGGCACGATGTGCCTGATCCGGCGCGCGGCCCTGAACGAGGCCGGCGGCTGGTCGAGCGATACGATCTGCGAAGACACCGATCTCGGCCTGTCGATCCTGGAGCACGGCTGGGCCTCGCACTACACCAACAAGCGCTATGGCTACGGCCTGTTGCCCGATACGTTCGAGGCCTACAAGAAGCAACGCAACCGCTGGGCCTACGGCGGCGTTCAAATCGTGATGAAGCATTGGCGGCGGTTCCTGCCGGGCGCGAGCGCGCTGACTCGCGGGCAGAAGCGGGAGTTCCTACTTGGCTGGCTGGTGTGGCTCGGAGCTGAGACGCTCGGCGTCGCGGTCGCCATTCTCAATCTGGTCTGGACTCCGGTTGTCGTGTTCGCCGGCATCGCCATTCCCGACAAGATCCTCACGGTCCCGATCCTCGCAGTGTTCGCGGTTTCGCTGCTGCATTTCGCCTCGCTCTACCACAAGCGTGTCACGCTCCCGACCGGCCAAGCGTACGGCGCGGTTTTTGCCGCCCTCTCGGTGCAATGGACGGTGGCCCTGGCGGTGGCGACGGCTTTGGTGCGCGACCGCCTCCCCTTCGCCCGCACCGCCAAGGGCGGCGGGGCTAGCAGGCCGCACCAGTTCGAAGCGTTCTGGGAGGGAATTCTAGCGGCCCTGCTGTTGATGGCGGCCATGCTGGTGGTCATGACCAACTACGAGGGGGTACGCGAACTCAACGTGTTCGCCGCCGTTCTGGTGGTACAAAGCCTGCCGTTCCTGGCCGCGGTGGCGATCGCTGCGCTGGAGCGGTCACGGCTGAATTCGTTTGCCACGTGGCGAACGCTCGAGGCGAGGCTGATCGATCTTCTTCCGCGCCGGCCGGCCACCGCGATCGATCACCGATCCGGCAAAGATCGGATGAGCACTGGGGGTTAGACGGCAATTCACCGCGCCAGAGCCGTCTCCACCAGCCGTACCCAGTACGACGTGCCGGTAGGGATCACCTCGTCGTTGAAGTCGTAGGCTGGATGGTGCAGCCCGGCGCTATCGCCGTTGCCGACGAAGATGAAGGCGCCGGGCCGGGCGTTCAGCATGAACGAGAAGTCCTCGGCACCCATCACCGGCGCGACGTCGACATCGACACGCTCCACGCCGACGATCTCGGACGCGACCGCGCTGGCGAACTCGGTCTGTTGCGCATGGTTGCGTGTCACTGGATAGTCGCGGAGATAGGTGAGCTTGGCACGCGCTCCATAAAGCGCAGCCGTTCCCTGCACGACCTCGTGCAGCCGCCGCTCCAAGAGGTCCTGCACTTCGGGCGTCAGGCTGCGCGCGGTGCCGCGCAGATGCGCGGTTTGCGGAATCACATTGTCGGTATTGCCCGCCTGGAACATGCAGATCGACACCACGGCGGAATCGAGCGGGTCGACGTTGCGCGAGACCACCGATTGGATCTGATTGATGATCTGCGCGCCGACCAGCACCGTGTCGATGGTGCGATGCGGGCGCGCCGCATGGCCGCCCATGCCCTCGATATCGATCGACAGCCGGTCGGCCGCCGCCATCATCGGCCCGCGCCGGATCGCGAACTCACCGACAGGCAGGCCGGGATAGTTGTGCATGCCGAACACTTCCTCGATGCCGAAGCGTTCCATCATGCCGTCCTGCACCATGGCGCGCCCGCCGCCGCCGCCTTCCTCGGCCGGCTGAAAGATCACCACCGCGGTGCCGGAGAAGTTGCGCGTCTCGGCAAGGTACTTGGCGGCGCCGAGCAGCATCGCGGTGTGGCCGTCGTGGCCGCAGGCATGCATCTTGCCGGGAGCCGTCGACTTGTAGGGATGACCGGTCGCCTCCTCGATCGGCAGTGCGTCCATGTCGGCGCGCAGGCCGATCACCTTGCCGCCGCCGGTACTGCCGCGGCCGCGGATCACGCCGACCACGCCGGTGCGGCCGATCCCTGCCACGACCTCGTCGCAGCCGAAGGCTTCCAGCTTTTCCTTCACCGAGGCTGCCGTGCGGTGGACGTCGAACAACAGCTCGGGATGTGCATGGATGTCGCGGCGCCAGGCGGTGATTTCGGCGTGAAAGTCAGCGATACGATTGACGATGGGCATAAGCGGCACTCCTCTGGAGCGGTAGTTTAGCAAAATCGGCGAGGCAAAACCCGGGCCGAATGCCGTGCTCCGGCGCCGTCGCTATTGACCCGGCGGAAGACCGCCCGTAACACACCGCCGAGCGAGCCCGTAGCTCAGGTGGTAGAGCGGCTGACTTTTAATCAGTAGGTCCAGGGTTCGAGTCCCTGCGGGCTCACCAACGGCCGCCTCGTAGCTCAACGGATAGAGCACCAGACTTCGAATCTGGGGGTTGCAGGTTCGAGCCCTGCCGAGGCGACCATCGAGCGTTCCGCCTTGAAGGCTTTTCGGAAGGCATCGTGTCGTTCCGGTGACACGTGTGTTCGGGCGACCATCGTGGCGCGTGTCGCTTCGGCTTCTCGGCATCATCAAAAATGCGTGTGATGAGCCAACCGAGCGAGACCTTGGCCGAATGATCGTTGTCAAATTCTGATCCCCCATCATAGGCTATATGTGTTCGGATTTCTTCTCCGGACCACACAGTGAAACCTGGGAGGATCACCATGACTTTCGCGTCGCGCGAGGCGCTTACTGCGGTCTCGGCGGTCGCCGTGTTGGCCGTTGGG
>WHTM01000076.1 GCA_009377755.1 Hyphomicrobiales bacterium
CGTGGTGCTCGAAGGCGCCAGATTGACCGAGCTCGGAGCGTCCAAAGTCCGACCCGCTGCTCGACGTCGGTCGCGGACATAGATAGATCCGCGCGTGCCTCTACGCTGCCGTGTTCCAACAACAAGCCTGCTCTCCTGGCTCCGCGCACATCATCTTTCTTAACATAACTTAAGAGCGCCCACCTGCTGAAGCATGTACGCTTCACGAAGTTCGCCACGGGATGCACCTGATGGAGGCTCTTATGATGCGTTGCCTTCTTACCTGTCTTCAAATCGTAATATTTGCCATTGGAGCCCTTGCGGCCCAGGCTGTTACAGCCGGCGCGGACGAAGTTGGATCCGCGCGGGGCCCGCCAAAGCGGGTTCTCCCCGCTCATTCGACGGATCTGCAGCCGCAGGTCAGCATCGATCGGCGGCGGTCCTCCCAGGGCGCGAGATTTCCAGCGCCAGTATTGGCGAAAGCCGGCCCGGTGCCAGCCAACGATGGTCTCGGGCCGTGTGATTGCACTCAGGACTGATGGAACCCATCGATACAGCTGAACGAAGAATAGACGATCACCGCCGGTCAGCCCGATGCGACCGCGGCGCTTACGCAGCAATACGACGAGTTGATGCCGAAAGAATCGCGTTCTCTGCCTCAAGTCGGCCCTTGTACTTCAGGAGCGAGGCGAACAGGGCCAGGCAGCGGCATATCAACGCGATCATCGCGCCCTGACGGTAGGTCACCCAATCAAGACGGATGAGGTTTTCGGTACACACACGTGAATTTCACCTGAGGTTTTGACATTATATAGGCGATCTGCCAAAGAAATGCTAGCGTCCGCCCGCTACGCGCAGCACCGTGCCACTGATGTAGGAGGCCGCATCCGAGAGCAGGAACAGCACAGCCTCGGCGGATTCCTCCGGCTTACCGGCACGGCCCATCGGGATCATCGGGGCAATCCGCTGCAGCTTGTCGGGCGTGCCGGCATCGGCATGGACGCGGGTCTCGCTGGCGCCGGGCGAAACCGCGTTGACGCGTATCCCGTCGCCCGCAAGCTCCTTGCTCAAACCATAGGTCATCGACTCGATGGCGCCTTTGGATGCTGCGTACCAGACGTATTCATTGGGGCCGCCAATGTCGGCCGCGACCGACGACAGAAGAACGATCGACCCGCCCTGCCCGCCATGCTTCCTCGACATCCGGCGGATGGCGCGTTGGAGCGACCACAGCGCGCCAAGAACGTTGACCTCCAGAACCTCCCTCATCATGGCGGAGCTGGCGGTTTCCAGCCGGCCGGCAAGTCCAGGGATGCCTGTGTTGTAAACAAAATGCGTGAGCCGCCCGAGCTTCTCATCAGCGGTCCTGAACATCCGCTCGACATCGGCCTCGATCGCCATGTTGGCCTCGATAGCGATGGCGTTGCGGCCATGTGCCTTCACGGCATCGACCACAGTGGCGGCGGCTGTCGCGTCGGTCTTGTAATTGACCGCGACGTCGAAGCCTCGCGCCGCTGCGATCTTCGCCGTGGCCGCGCCGATGCCGCGTCCGGCGCCTGTGATAAGCAATATGGGACGTGCTGCCATGTTGTCCTCTATCCCTGCGACCTATTGCGAGAAAGAGCGCCAGAGCCTAGCTCTGAGCGCTATGTATCGCACTAGCAACGTGTCCGGATCATACTGCCAGCCCCGCCTAGTCGAGTCGTCCGCCGGAGAATCGCCGTCCGGGCACCGACAGGAAATAGCCCACCGCCTGGCCGCCATCGGCTCCCACGACACTGCCGGTCGTGTATTGTGAATCGTCCGATGCCAGGAAAATCGCCACACCGCTGATGTCTTCGCCGCCGCCGACGCGGCCCATCGGCACGCCCTTCCGTCGGCCTTCATAGATCTCAGGATCGGCATACATCGCTTCAGTGCCGGGAGTGCGTATGTAGCCGGGCGTGATCGCGTTCGCACGTATGCCATACGGCGCCCATTCGACGGCCTGCAGTTTCGTCAACATCAGCAGGCCGGCCTTGACCACGCTGTAGGACCCCGCCCAATTATAGGGGAACAGGCCGGCGATCGACGCGATGTTGACGATGCAGCCCGATTTCCGCGCGATCATGTGACGCGCCACGGCTTGGCTCATCAGGAACGCGCCGCGCAGCCCGATGTTCATCGTCGTGTCCCACGCCTCCTCGGTCAGTTCCTCCAGCTTGCCGGGAACGATCTTCATGGCGTTGTTGACCATGATATCGATCTGGCCAAACTCCCGCATGGCCGCATCGACGACTCTGTCGACGTCCTCCTTGCGAGCGATGTCGGCCGCCACCGGCAGGCTCCTACCGCCGAGCTTGGCAGCGTCGGCAGCGGTCGCGGCGGCGGTCGCGGGATCGATGTCATTGATGACGACGTCCGCACCTTCGCGTGCATAGGCCAGCGCAATGTCCCTGCCGATCCCCCGGCCGCTGCCGGATACGATCGCCACCTTGTCCTTCAACCGCATGTTTCATTCTCCGAAAGTCGATAAATCTGTTCCGTCGGGACTAACACCCGAATTCGACGGCGCACGATGCAACGAACGTCAGTGGCGCCATTCCGGCGGTGGTACGCGCGTCCAGGGCCGCTCGAGCTTGAAGTCGTCGGCGATCGCGTTGGCGGCGATGTAACCCGGTGCGCCGTTGATGCCGCCACCGTTGCCGGTCGAAGATCCGCAGAGATAGAGCCCTTCGATCGGGGTCCGCGTGCCCGACAACAGGGGATGCGGTCGGTTGATCCCGAGCTGCGATGGGATGTAGGCGCCCATGCGCACGGCGCCTCGCATCATGTTGACGTTGAGCCGCTCGACATCGAGCGGGGTGAACAGGAACCTGGCCCGCACGTTATCCTCGCCGAGATTGGAGGCATATTCCCGCCACACGCTGAGGACACGTTCGGTGTACTCCGCCTTGCCGCGATCCCATTCGTGCGGATCGCCTCCGATGGCGTAGGGCGCGAACGGCCACCAGAATGCCGAATGTCCGTCGGCCGGCGCGTAGGTCGGATCGACCGCGCTGTTGCACGCGCCGTTGCCCATGAGCACATCCGGGAACTTCTCCTTGGTGCAGTCGTCGAAACAGCTCGCGACTTGGTCGATGTCGTCCATGCCGAAGAAGATGTTGTAGGCCCGCGCGATGTCGGGATCAAAGCACTGCGAGCGGTAGACCGGCGCGTGCTTGAGGGCGAGATGCAAGGTGACCAGGCTGTGGTTGCCCCAGTGCCAGGAATTGAGCTTCTTGCGCACGTCCTCCGGAAATAACTCTTCGCCCGCCATCCGCATGGTGGCCGGCGCGTCGATCGCGCTGGCGACGAACCGTTTTCCCTCGATCGTGTCGCCGTTGGCGAGCCGCACCGCGGCCGCACAGCCGTTCTTGACAATAATCTCCTTCACGTCGGCATCGGTGACGACCGCGCCACCGTGCGCCTCGATCAGCCGCTGGAGCGCCAGCGGGAAGCTCGCCGCGCCGCCCACCGGCAAGGTGAACTCCATGACATTGGCGAAAATCTGCGGAAACACGATGCCCGCGCCCGGCACGCTCTCAGTGGTGATGACGTGCATGTATGAGGTGAACAGCGTGCGGATGCGGTCGTCGTCGAAGTGTTTGCTCACCACGCTGAACAGGTCATGTTGGGCGTGCGACAAGAATTCTTTGGCCTGCGGACCCGATAGGCGGTCCTTCAATTGATCAATCGGAAGCGGCGCGTTGAACGCCAGCGACGTGAACAGTGGGCGCATGCCGACACTGTAGGCGTGGTGCAGCTCGCGGAACGTCTCAGCATCGCGCTTGGAGAAGCGCGCCAACGATGCGCAGGTCTTATCCAGATTCTTGTGGATCACAACGCAAGTGCGATCGCGGAACGCCGCGCCCTGCTGTACCAGCGGCTCGATATAGGAGAAGCCGAAGCGATGCAGCTCCAGGTCGCGGAGCAGTGGCGAGTGCCGGAACCCCATGAAAAAGTTGGAATGCAGATTGAAGCGGTAGCCGGGCAGCGTCGGCTCGTCGGTCGAGGTACCGCCGCCGATCCTGGCGTTTCGTTCGAGCACCGCGATTTTCATGCCGGCGCGCGACAGATAGGCTGCGAGCGTCAGCCCGTTGTGTCCCGCACCGATCACGACGCCGTCGTAACCTTGCATGGCAGCCTCCCCATAGGCTCAATGTCGCTCTGTTATTGCAACAGCTTTCGGTCAACCATGGCGTGGATCCCCTTATTGCCATCGACAAGTTGCGTCACGCGCAGGTCGCAGGCGAGGCTGCAGAACACGTAGGCCTCCTCGGAGCTCCAACCTTTCATCTCAACCAGCCAGTTGATCATGTCGCGCAGCGCCTGCTTGGCCGCGTCGTCAAGGTCCGGATCGAGCCCGATCGTGAGGTAATGCGTTGGCGTGACCGCGCGCGGCATGTGGAGCTTCTTCTTGTGCACTACGAACTCGAACGTGCCGGTGAGGCAGGTTTCCAATGCCGTCAGGCAGACTTCCCCGTCGCCCTGCACCGCATGGCCGTCGCCACAGGAGAAGTTCGCGCCCGGCACGAACACCGGCAGATACAGCGAGGTGCCGACCACGAACTCTTTGCAGTCTAGGTTGCCGCCGAATTCGCGCGGCTCGACTGACGTGCAGGGTCCGTAGTTCGGCGGCGGCGCCACCGCCATGATTCCGAAGAACGGGCTCAGCGGGATGGTCGTGCCCCACTGCAGCTTGCATGTCATCGCCTTCCGGTCGATTGGAATGATGCGGCAGCGGAACTCTGGATAATCCTCTGGCAGCGTGCCACGCAGCGGACGGATCAGGTTCCAGCTCCAGTCCACCATGAGCTGCATCGCCTTGATGCGGATTTCGAGCGTGTCGCCCGGTTCGGCGCCGCGGACCGCGACGGGCCCGGTCAGGATGTGTGGCCCCGGCGAAGGTTTGAGCTTCTCGCAGATTTCGCGATGGTGCGGCAGCATGATCGAGGTGTCGCCGACGTCGGCGAGGCCGCCCGAGACGGTGTCGATCGTCACCGTGTCGCCGGAATTGATCGTCAGGCGAGGCGGAATTTTTGCGTCCAGACAGCCCCAATGGACGGTAGTGGGCGTCGGTCCAAGCGTGTGCGTTGCCATGGCAATCGTCCTCCTTAAGTTTAGACCATCCTCGCGCCCGAAACTCCGAGATGCTGATCGAGGACCTGCGTCGCGTTCGCGAGATCGGCCGGGGTACCCTGAAACACGAATTGCCCCGCCGAAAGGACGTAGACCTCGTCGGCCACCGAGAGTGCGAGTTCGAGGTTCTGCTCGACCAGTAGAATGGCGTGGCCGCGCGCCCGCAGCCGCCGCATGATCTCCTGCACCCGCAGCACCAGCCGCGGCGACAGGCCCTCCGACGGCTCGTCCATCAGAATCAGCTTGGGATTGGCCATGAGCGCGCGGCCGATCGCCAGCATTTGCTGCTCCCCGCCGCTGAGCGAACCGCCCGAATGGTTGACGCGCTCTGCGAGTTGGGGGAATTCCTTGAGCACTTCGTCGAAGTCCCAGCGCTGGCCGGGTTCGCCGCCGTTCCGCGCCTGCGACGAGCGGGCTAGAACGCTCGTCGGCAGCAGCAGGTTCTCGCGCACGCTGAGCGAACGGAAAATCCGGCGGCCCTGCGGCACAATCGAAATGCCGGCCTGGGCGATGACGTAGGGCGGTTTGCCACGCAGCGACATGTCCCGATAGGTGATCTCGCCAGCCCTCGGCGGCGTCAGTCCGGCCACCGAGCGGATCAGCGTCGTCTTGCCCATACCATTGCGGCCGAGGATGGCGGCAATCTGCCCCTTTTGCAGCGTCAGGCTGACGCCCTGCAGGACGTAGCTGTCCCCGTAGTAGGTGTGGATGTCGGCGACCCTGAGCAGGGGTCCGGACATCGTCGCGCTGGACGGGGTGGCGTTAGACATGGCCGAAATACACGTCGCGGACTTCGGGATTGGACTGCACCTCGTCAGGTGTGCCCTCCGCCATCACCCGCCCGCGGTTCATCACGGTGACGCGATCGGCCAGGCCGAGCGCCACGTCCATGTCGTGCTCGATCATCACCAATGTGATCTCGCGCGGCAACGCGCGGATCATCTTGAATATGCGCTGCCGCTCGCTCGGCGAGAGCCCCGCGCAGGGCTCGTCGAGGAACAGCACTTTGGGATGGGTGTTGAGCGCGAGCGCCAACTCGAGCTGGCGGCGCTCGCCGTAGGAGAGAAGTTTCACCGGATCGTCGGCGCGGTCCTTCAGGCCGACCGCTTCGAGCCCCGCCAGCGCCTGTTCGCGAACCGCAGGAAACGCACTCAGCGGCCGGTTCCAGACCCACTTGCGCCGGTCGGTGCCGACGATCGCGAGCGCGAGGTTCTCGGCCAGCGACAGATCAGTGAACACATTTGTGATCTGGAACGTGCGGCCCATGCCGAGCTTGGTGCGCTGGTGCTCGGGCAGATAGGTGATGTCGTCGCCGAACAGCTTTACCGAGCCGGACGAGGGCTGCATCCTGCCGGTAATGCAATGGAACAGCGTCGTCTTGCCGGCGCCGTTCGGCCCGATCAGCGCACGCCGCTCGCCGAGCGCGACCTCCAATGAAACTCTGTCGACCGCCCGCAGGCCGCCGAACACCTTGGCGAGGCTGTCGATGGCGACGGCTGCGGTCATGGCTGGTCTTTCGGCTTGCCTATGCCGGGGCGCCAGCGCTCGACCAAACCCACGATGCCGCTCGGCGCCCAGAGCACCGTCGCGATGAAAACGGCTCCCATCACCGCGGTGTGCAGTTCGAAGAAGCTGCTGACCCAGTTGCGCAGGCCGAGGAATACTCCAGCGCCGATGAACGGGCCGACGATGGTGCCGGAGCCACCGACGATCGCCATCAGCGAGACTTCGACCGAAATCTGGAACGAGGCCGCAACCGGATTGATGAAGCGGTTGTAGTAGACGTAGAGCACGCCGGCGAGGCTCGCGATCAAGCCTGAAATCACGAATGCCGCGTAAAGATGCATGGTGGTGCGATAGCCGAGGCTCTGCATCCGGCTCTCGCTCCCCTTGATGCCACGCAGCGACAACCCGAACGGCGAGCGGATGAGAATGCGATAGCCGAATGCGCACAGGATCACGACGGTGAGCACGAAATAATAATACGCGGTCTGCGAGGCAATGCTGAAGCCCGCGACCGACGGCGGCGGCACGTTCGTGATGCCGTTGTCACCCCCGGTGAATGACGCCCAGCGGTACACCGCGCCCCAAATGATGTAGCCGAGTGCGATCGTGATGAGGATAAAATAGACCCCGCGGGTGCGCACTGCGGAGCCGTAAAGGACTGCGAGCAGCGTTCCGGCAATGAGTCCAGCCGGCGCTGCCACGATCGTCGGATACCCGTAACGGACCTGGAGGATGGCGGTCGTATAGGCGGCCACGGCAAAGAACGACGCTTGGCAGAGTGAGTAGAGGCCGGCGTGCCCGAGCAGAAGATCGACCGAGAGTGCGAGCAGGCCGTAGATGTAAATCTGGGTGATCAGCGTCATCCAGAACGGGTCGGCGACAAGCGGCGCAGCCAGCGCCGCGGCGATCGCGATCAGCGCCATGACAACCCCGTAGGAGCGCACCTTCATCCTTCCCTGCCGAAGATCCCGCGCGGGCGGAATAAGAGTAGGACCGCCATCGGCCCGAACAGAACGAAATAGGAGAATTCCGGCAACAGCCAACGGCCGTAGGCGTCGAGCAGGCCGACGATCAAGGCGCCGATCATTGCGCCCTCCAGGCTTCCCAACCCGCCGAAGATCACGACCACCAGCGCGTAGACCAGGATTTCCCATTCCGCGCCTGGATAAAGCGTGAGGAATGCCCCACCTACTACGCCCGCCATCCCGGCGAGGAACGACGCCAGCGCGGACACCAGAACGAACAGTCGATCGATGTTGATACCGATCGCGCTCACGATCTCGCGGTCGTCAACGCCTGCGCGCACCACGGCGCCGATCTGGGTCTTGCGGTAGAGCAGCCAGAGCGACAGCCCGACGAACACACTGAACACGATGAGAACGAAACGGTAGGCCGGATAAATGATGCCGCCAGGCAGCTCGATCGCGCCGCGCAGTTCGATCGGCGTCGGCACCTTGAGACTGTCGCCGCCCCAGATTTTCAGCGCCACGTCGCCCAGCACAAAGGCAATGCCGACGGTCAGCAGCACCTGCGCCAAATGGTTCTCGCCTGTACGGCGGATCAGGAAGCGGTCGATCAGGTAGCCGAGCGGGATGACCGCAAGCCCGCCGCCGAGCACGCCGAGCGCGAAACTGCCAGTGTAGCGGGTGATCGAGAGGCCGATGTAGCCACCGAAAAGATAATAGGCGCCGTGTGCCATGTTCACAACCCGCATCAGCCCGAAGCTGAGCGTGAAGCCGCTCGCCAGCAGGAACAGGAGCGCGGCGAAGGAGACGCCGTTGATCGCCTGAAGGATGCCGCTATGCATGAGGTGGACACTGCGATGGCGGCCGCGAAAAATGACCGCGCCATGCGGACGGCGGCGCCGCGGGGCGCCGCCGGTGGTCGATGCGTGTGACTTAGCGCTTGTAAGGACCGCGCTTGAGGAACTCCTCTGGCTTCCAGGTCCAGAACTGCGAGACGTTCTCGTAGGTCTTGATCGGAACGTTGGTCAGCACCGCGCCGACCGCCGGGTGATTGATCTTCTGGATGCGCGTCACGTAGACGTTCTGGATCGGGTTGTCGTAGTCGTCTAGCTTGAGCGTGCCGCGCGGCGCCTGGACGGTCGAAGTCCGCATCGCCTTGAGGAACGCGGCCCTGTCCTCGACGTTGCCCTTGATCTGCTCGATCGCGGTGCGCGTCCACAGGCTCGCAGTGTAGGCCGATTCCGAGAACCACGATGGCAGGCGCCTGTGCTTCTTGGCGAACGCGTCGACGAACGCCTTGTTGGCCGGCGTGTCGAGCCCGGCGGCATAGTGCAGCGAGTTGCCGATCATCCCGATGGCGCGGTCGTCCATTTGCGGCAGGGCGTCCTGGTGCATCCAGTACCCGCCGTACATCTTGAACCTCTTGTCCATGCCGAAGCTGAACCAGGCCTCGAACAGGCGGATGCGGTCGGCGCCAACCACGACCGCGACCACGGCGTCGGATCCCGGCGCGATCGAGGCGACGGTCGCGCCGTAGTCCTTGGTGCCGATAGGATTCCATATGATCTTGGCGACCTTGCCGCCGAGTTCCTTGAAGGTCTGCACCATGCCCAGCGTCACTTCGTGGCCCCACGTGTAGTCCTGGCCGATGAAGGTGACGTTGCGCGCGCCGAGCTCTTTGTAGAGATAATCGCCGAACGGATGGCCGATTTGGCTCGCCGACACCGCGGTGCGAACCACGGTCGGGGTGCGGTCCCACTTGGTGACGCTGTCGGCGCCTGCGGTATCCATCACCAGCGGCACGCCGGTTTCCTTGCTAACCTGCGCCACGGCCGGGCCTTCATGCCCGCAGAGCGGGCCGATCATGATATGCACCTTCTCCTGGTGCACTAGGCGACGCGCCTGCGTGATCGCCTGGTCGGGATTGCAGGTCGTATCCGCAATCACGTACTCGACCTTGCGTTCGCCGGCCATGTTGCCGACCTGGTCCCAGTACAGTTTGAAGCCGTCGACCATGTCAATTCCCGGCGCCGCGAGTGGGCCGGTGAGTGGCACCAGCAGGCCTATCTTGATTGGTCCTGTCTGCTGCGCAAACGATGTCGTGCCGAACGCGGTCGCGATCAACGCGGCGCCGGCCGCGCAGATGAGATTCCGACGCGAAGTTGCGTTGCTCATAAATCCTCCCTAAGGCCCTCCGTTATCTCGCTGTCTGCATGCGCTGTGGCCGTAACGCTGCAGGGTTGTCTCAATCCTAGCACGGGTTCGGGGGGTGCCAAATAGAATCGGCCGATGCCGGATGGCCGCGGGTCCCGATTTGCATGGGCCTCGCGCACGTTTTGCATATACTGACAGTGGAATGCGTCCGATCTTCGCGGGAGGACCGAGACAACCATGAGCGCGCAGCAAGACGAAACGCAACAGGCTGACGGGGCAGGCCTTCGGTTCGGCAGCGGACATCGCACCATCCGCAGCGAGGACGCGCCCCTCCTCACCGGCCGCGGACAATTCACCGATGATCTGAATATCGACGGCCAAGCGCACGCCGCGTTCGTGCGGGCGACTGTCGCGCATGCTGTCATTCGCAAGGTGGACACCGCGTCGGCGATGAAAATGCCGGGCGTCATCGCCGCGATCACGGGCCGCGATCTCGCTGCGGACAACATCGGTGACATCCCCCCGGTCGCTTCCTTCAATGGCCGCGACGGCAAGCCGATGTTCCAGGCGGCAATGCCGGTGCTGGCCGCGGAGCGCGTGCGGTACGTCGGTGAAGCGGTCTCTGTCGTGATCGCGGAGACGGCGGATCAGGCGCGCGACGCCGCTGAAGCGGTCGAGGTCGAACTCGATCCGCTCGCCGCTGCGCCGGCAGTGGAGCGTGCCATGGCGCAGGATGTGCCGGCGATCTGGCAGGACGCGCCGGGCAATATTGCGCTCGACTGGGAGGACGGTGATGCGGCGCTGGTCGATGCCGCGTTCGCGCGCGCTGCGCATATCGAGCGCGTGCGGCTGATGGATACGCGTTTGGCGCCGAGTGCGATGGAGCCGCGCGCCGCCATCGCGAGCTTCGACGCACAAAGCGGGCGCTACACGCTGATCGCGCCCACGCAAGGCGTGGCGGTGGTCCGCAAAGTCCTTGCCGAAGGCGTCTTCAAGATTCCGGCGAACCAGATCCGCATCCTCACGCACGACGTGGGCGGCGGCTTCGGCATGAAGGTGCAGACCTATTCTGAATACGCCGCCTTGCTTTACGTGGCGCGCCGCGTCGGGCGGCCGGTGAAATGGTGCGCGACCCGGCTGGAGAGCTTTCTCACCGACACGCATGGCCGCGACGGCGTGCTGGAGGCCGAGCTTGCGCTGGACGCCGGCGGAAAATTTCTCGGCTTGCGTGTGCGCACCTATGTCGGGATCGGCGCCTATACCACGACGTTTGCCGCGATCTTTTCGACCACCAACACCAAGAACTGCCTCTCCAGCGTCTACGTCATTCCGGCGATCCACATCGGCGTGAAGATGGTGCTGACCAATGCGGCGCCGCTCGGACCGTATCGCGGGGCCGGTCGGCCAGAGGCGATCTATCTGATCGAGCGCCTGATCGACAAGGCAGCGCAGGCGATGGATATCGGTCGCGCGATGCTGCGCCGGCGCAATCTCATCCCGGCGTCGGCGATGCCCTACAAGACGCCGAACGGGCCGATCTACGACAGCGGCGAATTCCGGCAGATCTTGGAAAAGGCGCAGGCGCTCGCGGACTGGAAGGGCCTGGCCAAGCGCCGCAGGGCCTCGCAGCGGAACGGCAAGCTGCGCGGCATTGGCATCGGCTGCTTTCTCGAAGTCGCCGGCGGCATCCTCGACGAGACGGTAGACCTGCGGTTCGAGGCGGACGGCAAGGTGGCGTTGCGCACCGGCGCGCAGGCGATGGGTCAAGGCCATCTGTCCACATTCGTGCCACTGGTGGCGCGACGGCTCGGCATCGATCCGCAGGCTGTGCGACTGGTCGAGGGCGACAGCGACGAGGTGCCGGCCGGCACGCCGAGCGTCGCCTCGCGGTCGATCATGATGGCGGGCAGCGCTACGGCGATGGTCTGCGACGAGGCGATCGAAAAGGGCCGGAAGGGCGCCTCGCATATGCTTGAGGCGGACGTCGGCGATATCGATTTCTCGGACGGCACCTTTCGGGTGGTAGGAACCGACCGTACAGTTTCGATTCTTGACCTTGCAGCCCGCATGCGCGAAGCCGCACCGCCGGGGGACGCGTCAGACACGTTGGATACGGTCGCGAAGTTTGTTTCCCCGCAGATGAGCTTTCCAAACGGATGTCACATCTGCGAGGTCGAGGTCGATCCGGAGACCGGTGCGGTCGAGGTCGTCGGCTACACGGCGGTCGACGACGTTGGCAACGTGCTGCATGAGACGATCGTCGAGGGCCAAATTCACGGCGGCGTGGCGCAAGGCATCGGCCAGGTCCTCGGCGAGCAGGTGATCTACGGCGAAGACGGTCAACTATTGACCGCGTCGTTCATGGACTACGTTATCCCGCGCGCCGCCGACCTGCCGCAAATGTCCGTGCAGCACCATGTCGTTCCGTGTACGACGAACCCGCTTGGGGCCAAGGGCGCGGGCGAGTCCGGCGTGGCCGGCTCGCTTCCGTCGGCGGCCAACGCCGTTCTGGATGCCTTGGCGCACCGAGGCGTGTCCCATCTGGACTTGCCGATGACACCACAACGGGTGTGGTCGGCTCTTCAACGGAGTCGTTCCGCTGACCAATGAGCATGCTACGGACTCGCCTTCTCGCATGGCTAACCTGCCGACCGGCCTCGGAAACGCACGGGCGTCATAACACATCACCTGAAGGGGCGAGCGATGAACGATCACATCATTGTCGGTACGGGTTCAGCTGGCGCGATCATTGCGGCTCGCCTGACGCGTGATGGTGCTGGAGCAACAGCCCCATCGCAATGGCAGCGCCTCCGAAGAAGACGCAATGGTCCGGATGCGAGCTGAACGTCGCTCATGACCGCGACAAAGAACACGCCACCAGGCGCGATAAACGCGCAGGCACGGACACCGAGCACGATCAGACAAATCAGTCGATAGCACAGTTTTTGCGACAGACCAGGAGACGACCTTTTCGGCAGTTTTTGCTGGACCAAGGTTAGCATCCGTGCCCTCGATGGAGGGCGCCATGCGGGCTTTCTTGGCCGCGGTTGCCGTCATTCTGACCTGGCCTGCAGCGGCGCAGGAATGCTTCGGCTTCGCCAAAGAGGCGTGCGAGTATTTGAAGCGCCAGCCCGAGCGCCAGCTGCGGA
>WHTM01000077.1 GCA_009377755.1 Hyphomicrobiales bacterium
GGCGCGACCGCCGGCGATCTCGACGAGGATTTGTTGTTCTATCTTCGCGCGCGCGGCATCCCGGCGAAGGAGGCCGAGGCGTTGCTGATCCAGGCCTTCGTCGGCGAGGCGGTCGAAGGCATCGAGCATGCGCGGCTGCGCGACGTATTGATGGAGAAGGTGGTGGCGTGGTTGAAGGAGAGAGAGTGAGTCACGGGCCGTCGTCCTTCGAGGCCCCCCTCCCTAACCCTCCCCCGCAAGCGGGGGAGGGTTAGGGAGGGGGCGCACCTCAGGATGACGGGGATAGGTAAGAGAGCTTGATTCGTCATCCTGAGGCGCGACCCCGGCCTTGCGCCGGGGGAGCCTCGAAGGATAGCGGCCACGGAAGGGACAACATGCACCCGGCGGTGATGAACGGCAGCTATGATGTGGCCCGCATCCGCGCGGACTTTCCCGCGCTGGCGATGCAGGTCTATGGCAAGCCGCTGGTCTATCTCGACAACGCCGCGTCGGCGCAGAAGCCGCAGGCCGTGCTCGACCGGCTGCAGCACGCCTATACCGCGCAATACGCCAACGTGCATCGCGGGCTGCATTACCTCGCCAACGAAGCGACGGAGGCCTACGAGGGCGCACGAGAGACCGTGCGCGCCTTCATCAACGCGGGCCGGCATGAGGAGATCGTCTTCACCCGCAACGCCACCGAGGCGATCAACCTCGTTGCCTATACGTTCGGCCGCGAACGCATCCAGCCAGGCGATGAGATCGTCCTCTCGATCATGGAGCACCATTCCAATATCGTGCCGTGGCACTTCTTGCGCGAGCGCCAGGGCGCGGTGATCAAGTGGGCGCCGATCGACGATGACGGCAATTTCCTCATCGACGAATTCGAGAAGCTGTTGACGCCGCGCACAAAAATGGTGGCGATCACGCAGATGTCGAACGCGCTCGGCACCATCGTGCCGTTCAAGGAGGTTACCCGGCTCGCGCACGCCCGCGGCATCCCGGTGCTGGTCGACGGCGCGCAGGGCGCGGTGCATCTCGACGTCGACGTGCAGGACATCGACTGCGACTTCTATGTCTTCACGGGTCACAAGCTGTACGGCCCGACCGGCATCGGCGTGCTCTACGGCAAACACGCACATCTCGCGGCGATGCCGCCGTTCAACGGCGGCGGCGAGATGATCCGAGAGGTGTTCGAGGACCACATCACCTACGGCGAGCCGCCGCACAAGTTCGAGGCCGGCACGCCGGCAATCGTGCAGGCCATCGGGCTCGGAGCTGCGATCGGCTACGTCAACGCGGTCGGCAAGGCGCGCATCCGGGCGCACGAGACGGCGCTGGTCGGCTATGCCCACGACCGGCTGCGCGAGATCAATTCGCTGCGGCTGATCGGCACGGCCAAGGACAAGGGCGCGATCGTCTCGTTCGAGATGAAGGGCGCGCATCCGCACGATGTTGCCACCATCATCGACCGCTCCGGTGTGGCGGTGCGCGCCGGGACCCATTGCGTCATGCCGCTGCTGGCCCGATATGGAGTCTCGGCGACCTGCCGCGCCTCATTCGCGATGTACAATACCCGCGACGAGGTCGACGTGCTGGCGCGAGCGCTGATCAAGGCACAGGATTTCTTCGCATGACCGACGACGTGAAAGATCCGACCATGACGGATACGCCACCCGTAGCCGCGGATGCGCCGCAGGCCGTGGACGCCAAGCCCTCCGCGCTGCCGCAGGAGGAGCTCGACCGCATGACCGACGAGATCGTGGCGGCGCTCAAGACCGTCTACGATCCTGAGATTCCGGCGGATATCTACGAGCTCGGCCTGATCTACAGGGTCGACATCGAGGATGACCGCGCGGTGACGGTCGACATGACGCTGACCACGCCGAACTGCCCGTCGGCGCAGGAGCTGCCGAAAATGGTCGAAGACGCGGTGGCGAGCGTGCCCGGCGTGCGCGAGGCCAAGGTCAACGTCGTGTGGGACCCGCCGTGGGACCAGAGCCGCATGTCGGACGAGGCGCGCCTTGTGCTCAACATGTGGTGAGTTTGCGAGTTGCAATCGGGCCCGCGAAGGGCCACATAAGTGCCAAGAATACGCGTGTGGAATCAGATTGTTATAAGTCCAATCTGAGGCACGCGCCGGAGAGACGAGAATGGCCAACGCACGGCCCCGTCCGCAGGTGATGCGGCTCACCGACGCCGCAGCAAGCCGCATTCGCGAGATCATGGCGAATGCGGAGATGCCGGTCGCCGGCGTGCGCGTCGGCGTCAAGAACGGCGGCTGCGCCGGCATGGCCTATACGATGGAGTTCGCCGTCGCCGCGCAAGCCACCGACGAGGTGGTCGAGGACAAGGGCGTGCGCATCCTGATCGACCCTAAGGCGGTGCTGTTCCTGCTCGGCACCGAGATGGACTTCAAGACCGAAAAGCTCTCGGCGCAGTTCGTGTTCAACAACCCGAACCAGACCTCAGCCTGCGGTTGCGGCGAGTCGGTGGAGCTGACGCCGGCGAGCGGCGACGGCGCGCCCGCCGCAGCGCACTGAGTCTCGGCTGTTATCCCAGGACTCTCCGCGGTCATCCCGGACGGCGCGAAGCGCCGATCCGGGACCCATGTACCCGGCGCTTGCGTTTCAACGGAGGCCGACGCCTCATCTCATTCGCATCACAGGGAGACATGGGTCCCGGCTCGCGCGACGCTGCGCGTCGCTTGGCCGGGATGACAGCACTTGTAGGGTGGGCTGAGCGCAGCGAAGCCCGGCCAGCTTTCGATTTGAAGTTCCTGAATGAGATTGCAGCAAGTGGTGCAGGAACTTTAAATCGGCGGCACTAAATTAGTGCCCGCTGTCGCGAATCCACGCCGGGGCCCATCCTTCGAGACGCGTGCGCCGCCTACGCGGCACACGCTCCTCAGGATGAGGTCGTTCAACAGAATCAAGCTCATGCTGAGGAGCCGTTCCTTGCGAAGCAAGGAACGGCGTCTCGGAAGTATGGGCCACACGCGAATCATGCTTCAACGAAAGCGGGTACCAGCAGGTTGTGATTGCCATATGGTTGGTTCAAAAGTTCTCTTGTTGGACTCGCGGCAGCAATGAACCACCACCACACTAGCGCTTCTTGGAGCGCGTGCGCTGTGCGCGGGCGGATTTCTTTGCCTGCTTGCAGGCCGCGCACCGGCACCCGACCGGCTTGATGAAAGCGGTGAAATAGTTGCGTCCGTAGTTGTAGGTAATCTCCTCGCCGGCTTGGATCTTTCGCTTTGCCCGAATGATGATCTTGCCCCCGGAGATATCGATCTTCCCGTTCGGCCGGCAGGAGTGATTGATGTATCGGGCGATGTTGCGCCGGTTCGAACCGTCGATCGTCCATCTGTCGTTGAGCTCGAACAGGTACTTGTTGTCGATCCTGTCGGCCTCCTCGTCGGAAACCTTCCGGCCCCAATATTGCGCGACGAACTCCCCCTTCTTGAAGGGCGCCGTGGCGAAGAGGCCGAGCCCGCTGTTGGATCGTCCGATCCTGACCTGATCGGCGGTTCTTGAACGTTTTCTGGGCAAGTGGCTGCGGGCTCTATGGTCACTGTCGTGGCGTTGCGGGTATGTTGTGGTAATGCGCAATGCGCGCGACGGCAAGAGTTTGGCATTCGCGCAGTCCGAGTTTTCCAAACCTGCGCGGTTGCGCCTCTTCTGATCAGCCGGCGGCGCTTTGTTCCGTCCGTCGGCGCTGCTATACCTGTTCACGATCGAGCCGATCGGTCGGCTCGTCGATGGGCATGCCGGATGTCTGTCTATGACGTCGTGATCATTGGGGCCGGTCACAACGGCCTGACCTGCGCAGCCTATCTGGGAATGGCCGGGCTGAGGGTGAAGGTACTGGAACGCCGCGCCGTGGTCGGCGGGGCGGCCGTCACCGAGGAGTTCCATCCCGGATTTCGCAATTCGGTTGCCGCCTATACGGTCAGCCTGCTGAATCCGAAGATCATTCGCGATCTGCGGCTGCACGAGCACGGCCTGCGGATCGTCGAGCGCCGCGTGCAGAATTTCCTGCCCACGCCGGAAGGGCACTACCTCCTGGCCTCAGATGGGCGCACGGAAGCGCAGACCGCCAAATTCAGCGTCCGCGATGCTGAACGCTACGCGGCGTTCAATGCCGAGATCGATGTCGCCGCTGATGTCCTGCGCGACCTCGCGCTGCGCGCGCCGCCGAATCTCGTGTCCGGGCTCAATCTGCGCAGCCTCGGCGAGCTGTTGAAACTCGGCGCCCTAGCAAAGGCGCTGCGAAGGCTTCCGGACGAGCGCGTCCGGTCCGTCTTCGAACTCTTCACCAAGTCCGCCGGCGACTATCTCGACCGCTGGTTCGAGAGCGACCTCCTCAAGGCATTGTTCGGCTTCGATGCCGTCGTCGGCAATCTGGCAAGTCCTTACACGCCGGGCACGGCCTATGTGCTGCTGCATCACGCGTTCGGCGAGGTGAACGGCAAGCGGCGTACGTGGGGCCATGCCATCGGCGGCATGGGCGCCATCACCCAGGCGATGGCCAAGGCTGCGGCCGGCAGCGGCGCCGACATCCAGACCGGTGCGGCCGTGCGGGAAGTCGTCATCGAGCGTGGCCGGGCCGGGGGCGTCGTTCTCGCCGACGGAACCATCGTCCGTGGCAAGGCGGTTGCCGCCAACGTCAATCCCAAGCTGCTCTACACCTCCATGGTTCCGCCCGATGCGCTCGATGCGCCGTTCCTCGACCGCATGCGCCACTGGCGCTGCGGCTCCGGCACGTTCCGGATGAACGTCGCACTCTCCGAGTTGCCAAGCTTCACCGCCCTGCCCGGCCGCGAGCTTGCCGACCACCACACCGCCGGCATCATCATGGCGCCGAGCCTTCGCTACATGGACCGCGCCTATGACGACGCCAAACGTCACGGCTGGAGCCGCGCGCCGATCGTCGAAATGCTGATTCCATCGACGCTCGACGACAGCCTGGCGCCGCCCGGCACGCACGTGGCGAGCCTGTTCTGCCAGCATGTGATGCCGGAACTGCCCGGCGGCGCCTCATGGCACACGCATCGCGACACCGTCGCCGACCTGATGATCGACACGATCGAGCAGTATGCTCCCGGCTTCAAGGCAAGCATCCTTGGCCGGCAGGCCTTGAGCCCGCTCGACCTCGAGGAGACCTTCGGCCTGACCGGCGGCGACATCTTCCACGGGGCGATGTCGCTCGACCAGTTGTTCTGGGCAAGGCCGATGATCGGCTATGCCGACTATCGCTCACCCGTGGCGGGCCTCTACCATTGCGGATCGGGCACGCATCCCGGCGGCGGCGTCACTGGCGCACCCGGGCACAATGCCGCGAAGGCCATCGCCGGCGATCTCCAAAGGAGACGATGGCGCGGCTAGCGCGCCCGCCGGCGCTCGGGGGCTCGGATCGTCAGCGCGGCGCATAACGCACCGACCAGCGCCGCCCCGGCGCAAATCAGCATGACGATGCGAAAGCTCAGGACGAAAGACTCTTGAACCAGCGCCGTCAGCGCCTGCTGCCGGTCCGGGGGAAGCGTCGCCGGTACCTGCGATTCTGCGAGACTGGCGACCTGCTCATGCATGACGAGACGGACGTCGGGCGGAACGTTCAGCGCGATCATACGCGCATCAAGCGTCATGCCGAACACCTTCACAGCGACCGCGCCAAGAAGCGCAACGGCAATCAGCCCGGAAATCCGCGAGACGGCATTGTTGATTCCCGACGCGGCACCGGCATGGTGCTCGTCGACCGCGCCCATCACCGCCGTCGTCAGCGGCGCCACGCTCACGGCCATGCCCAGCCCGAGCACCGTCATCGGCAGGAAGAACGTGATCCAGAACGACCCGCCGATCCCTGGAAGCGCCATGAGCGCGATGCCCACGCTCGCGATGATCGGGCCGACGATCAGCGGCAATCGCGCGCCGAAGCGGTCGACCAACGTGCCCGACAAACGCGACAGGGCGCCCATGATCAGCGTGAAGGGCAGAAAAGCCGCGCCGGCGAGCGTGGCGGAGTAGCCCTGAATCTGGATCAGATTGAACGGCAGGAAGAAGAAGGCGCCGCTGAGCGCGAAGTAGAGCAGCAGCGTCATCATGTTGGCACCGGAAAACGTCGCCGAGCGGAACAGGTCCAGCGGCACCATCGGGGCCGGCGTCACGTACCTCTCGACCCACACGAACCCGATCAGCGCCGCAGTGCCTACGATCAGCGGAACCAGCACCGCCGCATGGGCCCAACCGTGATCGGAGACCGCGGTCAGCCCATAGGTGACGGCCCCGAGTCCGAGCGTCACCAGAATAGCGCCCTGCCAATCCAGCCCTGCGCCATCCGACGGATCACGGCTCTCCGGCACACGGGACAGCGCAATGGCAAGTGTTACCAATGCCATTGGCACATTGATGAGAAAGATCACGCGCCATGACAGCGCGTCGACCAGCCAGCCTCCGAGAACCGGCCCAAGCGCCGTGGTCAGCGCCGAAAAACCGGCCCAGGTGCCGATCGCCCTGCCGCGCTCGTCATCCGGAAACGACGCGCTGATGATGGCGAGGCTGCTGGGAATCAGCAAAGCGCCGCCGACTCCTTGCGCGGCCCGGGCGATGATCAGCATCGTTGCGTCGGCCGCAAGGCCGCACGCCACCGAGGCGGCCGTGAAGATCACTATGCCGATCACAAAGACGCGCCGCCGCCCAAATCGATCGCCGGCCGATCCGCCAACCAGTATGAGCGCGCCGAGCATCAGCGTGTAGCTGTTGACGATCCACTGCACCGCCTGCACCGACCCGGCGAAGTCGGCCTGCATGGCCGGCAGCGCCACGCTCACCACCGAGCCATCGATGAAGGCCATGCTGGAACCCAGTATGGTCGCAGCGAGAACCCAGGGCTTGTCGCGGTGCGCGCAGCCCGGCACGCCCGGCGCGCCGCGGATGACGCCTTCGTCGCACGGAGGCCTTAGCAAAGTGGTCATCGTTCGTCCGCGTCCTCAGCATAGACCGCGGCAGCGGAAACAGCTTCGGGCGTGCCCTACTCCGGCAGTTCCAGCGGCAGACCGGTGTAGTTCTCGGCAAGCGTGATCTGCGCGGCGTGCGACGTCGCGAGGTAGTCCAGCTCGGCGAGCTGCCGTCGCATATCGAAGGCATTGGAAAAATCGAAGCGGTGCAGCATCTGCGTCATCCACCAGGAGAATCGCTGCGCCTTCCAAACCCGTCGTAGGCAGACCCGCGAGTAGCCGTCGAGCAGGTCGGTGCGATCGGCGCGATAGAAGGCTTCGATGGCGCGGGCCAGCACCATGACATCGGCGAAGGCGAGGTTCATCCCCTTGGCGCCGGTCGGCGGCACGATGTGCGCGGAGTCGCCGGCAAGGAACAGGCGGCCAGACTGCATCGGCTCGACCACGAAGCTGCGCATCGGGGTGACGACCTTGTCGATGATCCGCCCCTCCTCCAGCTTGCGCACGCCGGCGAGCCGGATGTGCAGTTCTTCCCAGATGCGCGCGTCCGGCCAGTCGGCGACATCGTCGTCCGGCTTGCATTGCACGTAGAGCCGCGCCCGCGTCGGCGACCGCATCGTGTAGAGCGCAAAGCCGCGTTCGTGATAGGCGTAGATCAGTTCGTCTTCCGGCGGCGGCGACTCCGACAGGATACCGACCCAGCCGAATGGATATTCGCGCTCATAGGTCGCGAGCGCGCCGGCCGGGAAGCTCGGCCGGCAGATGCCGTGGAAGCCGTCGCAGCCGCCGATGAAGTCGCAGACGAGGTCGTTGTCGATGCCGCCGTGACGAAAGCGAATCCTGGGCTTTTCGGTATCGAGATCGTGGACGCTGACGTTCTCGACCTCGAACAAAATCTGCCCGCCGTCGGCGAGCCGTTGCGCGATCAGGTCCTTCACGATCTCCTGCTGCCCGTAGATGGTCACCCCCTGGCCGACCAGCTCGCGGAAATCGAGATAGTGCAGTTCGCCGTTGAACAGAACGTAGTTGCCGTCGTGGAACATCGCCTCGCGCTGCATGCGCGCGCCGACGCCGAGCGCGATCAGGAGATCGGTCGACCACTGCTCCAGAAGTCCGGCGCGAATGCGTCCTTCGCAATACGCGCGGCTGCGGTTTTCCAGGATGACCGCCTCGATCCCCTGCTGGTGCAGGAGATGCGCCAGCATCAGTCCGGCAGGACCGGCCCCGACGATTCCGACCTGGGTGCGCATGGCGGTCGTCTCCTCACTCTCTTCCTCATTGCAGAACCTATTGGCCGGCCTGGACGACCTAGCAAAGAGACCTCTTGCCGGAAAAGCTGGGACATTTCCGTGTCACGCTGTCGTCACCGACGATCGCGGCGAAACGATTAAGCACGAATGCGTGCGATTCCGAGCCCGTCCATTGACTTTCGGCGTTTTCACCCTATGTTCCGCGGCGAACGGTCCGATTTGGATTCGACCGCCTCTCCGCGCACCCGAGATCATCGTTCTAGTCCGGCGCGGCGCCTGTCAGACATTTGAATCCGCAAATGTCGAGGATAGGCCGTTCCGGCGGCGAAAACTCGAGGTTGCATGTCTTTTTCTCATCTCGGCTTGTCCGACAAAGTCCTAAGCGCCATCGGCGCCGCCGGTTACACCACCCCCACCCCGATCCAAGACCAGGCCATCCCGCACGTCCTTGCCCGCAAGGACGTTCTCGGCATCGCCCAGACCGGCACCGGCAAGACCGCTGCCTTCGTGCTGCCGATGCTGACCATGCTGGAGCAAGGTCGGGCCCGCGCGCGGATGCCGCGCACGCTGATCCTCGAACCGACCCGTGAGCTTGCCGCCCAGGTTCAGGAGCACTTCATCAAATACGGCGCCAAGCACAAGCTCACCGTCGCGCTCATCATCGGCGGCGTGTCGTTCGACGATCAGATCTCGAAGCTCACCCGCGGCGTCGACGTGCTGATTGCCACGCCCGGCCGCCTGCTCGACCATTCCGAGCGCGGACGCCTGCTGCTCAGCGGCGTCGAGCTGCTGGTCATCGACGAAGCCGACCGCATGCTCGACATGGGCTTCATTCCCGACATCGAGCGCATCGGCAAGCTGGTGCCGTTCACACGGCAGACGCTGTTCTTCACCGCGACCATGCCGCCGGAAATCCAGCGCATCGCCGACACCTTCCTGCACAATCCGGTACGCGTCGAAGTCTCCCGCCCCGCCACCGCCGCCGTCACGGTCAAGCAGTTGCTGGTGGCGACCGGCCGCGAGCCGGAGGACAAGCGCGAGACGCTACGCCAGCTCATCCGCACGTCGGACGGATTCAAGAATGCGATCATCTTCTGCAATCGCAAGCGCGAAGTGGCGCTGCTGCATCGCTCGCTGGTCAAGCACGGCTTCAATGCGGTGGCCCTGCACGGCGATCTCGATCAGTCGGAACGGACGGCCGCGCTCGATCAGTTCCGCCGGGGCGATGCCAAGCTGCTGGTGGCCTCCGACGTCGCCGCCCGTGGCCTCGATATTCCGGCGGTAAGCCACGTGTTCAATTTCGACGTGCCGCACCATGCCGACGACTATGTACACCGCATCGGCCGCACCGGCCGCGCGGGCTTGAGCGGCACCGCCATCACCATCGTCGCGCCGGCCGACAAGCGGGCCGTCGCGGCGATCGAGACGCTCACCGGCCAGACCATCGGCTGGCAAGGCGCGCCGCAGCGCGAAACTGCCGAGCCGCACGAGCATCGCGTGCACGGCCGCTCCCGCGGCGGCCGTAACGGTACCCAACGTCCGTCGGAGCGTGGTCCGAAACGTCAGCCCGAGCGCGCGCCCGAGCGTTCCCCCGCCCCAGTCGCGCGGATCGATGAGGCGCGCCGCCAGCGGCGCCGGCCCGAGCCGGTGCCCGACGTGGCGGACGCGGACAATCACCTGCCCGCCTTCCTGCTGCGCCCTGTGCGGGTGAAGGCGTAGAGCAGACACCGTTGAGGTGACGCCCAACGGAAAGCCGCGCACTCGGCAGACTCCTCCCTTTGTGGGAGGATCGGCTCGCATCGTCATTGCGACGAGGCGCAGCCGACGAAGCAATCCAGGGGACACTACAAAGACTGGATTGCTTCACCCTTCGCTTCGCTGCGGGCTCACAATGACGGCACGGTCACCTCTCGACAACCAGCGATGAATCGTCCACCGCCCAGGTTCCAGGGCCGTTTAGACGCCCGAACACTCTCACGAGATGTTCGCCCCGGGAAACCTTGCTCAAGGATTGCCGGCTGACGGCCATCCAGGTGGCGCCTGCATTGTCTATGGCGCTGCAAAAGGCAAAATCGCCTCCTGCCGCTAGTGGATCCGTTGGGACCCCGTCGACCTCAATCCGTATCGATAGGTAAGTTCCTCTCGGTGCAAGAACCACGCACTCGGCATTGTAGGTGATCTTCACCAGCGTCTTGCCGGGCCCCGTCGTCGTAAACTTCAGGACTTTGACGCCGTTCTGCCTGACCGGGATTGCGACGTCTGTCATGCTCGTGCTGATAAAGGCCGCCTCTGTCGTTGTAGCCGCGAGAATCTCAGCGGAGGCGGGCGAGCAGGCGAGAGCCGCTGCAAGAGCACCTGCCGCAATAACTCCAAACTTGAGCCAAGTCGTCATGGATTTCCTCCCCCTGTGCGCCGTAGACCATCCGTCCTCTCGGCGTGCCCCAATGTGGTAATATGGCACATTCAGATGGCAAGGCGTAGGCTTAGGGGCAGGCGCCCTTGACGTGAAAAATTTGCGGCGGCTTTCGAGCGACAATTGGCGCGCGTAAGATGGAGAGCTTGATCGGTCCTAATAGGACCGATCAAGCTCTACCGCTGTTGCGGCCAGCGGGCGGTGCCGGCTGCCGCTACTCGCGCGGGCGCGGCGGATGCAGCCGCAGCGATCGGCTTCTTCAACAGCGCAAGCCGCTCGGGTTCCGCCGCGCCGGGCGCGGACGGCGCCGGCATGCGGTCGAGATTTGACGGCTCGAATTCAAGCCCGCCGTGAATCTTCTGGCTCATCATTGCGCCACGCCAACGCTCGACCACGGAGGCGATGAAGTCCGGGCCGACGGCTCCATTGTCCCGGCGCGCGGAGCCGAGCGCCTCGCTGCTCGGCAGCAGCGGCGCGGGGAGCTCCGTGAAGGTCAGCCGCACTGGCAACGCCACGCCCTCCCCGAACGCGAACACCTCGCGGGTGGCAAGCGACGGCACGAACGAAAGCAGGTTGGCGGCGGCATCCGAGACCGCCGAGCGGACCAGCGCCTGGTCGCGGTCGTTGGACATGCGCATGACGAACAGCGTGCTGCACTGAGAAATGATCGTCGGGTCGAGCTCGGCTGGACGCTGTGTCACCAGGCCGAGGAACACGCCATACTTGCGGCCTTCCTTGGCGATGCGCGAGAGGGCCCGGCGTGTCGGGCCGAAGCCGATGCTGCGATCGGCGGAGGCATAACGATGCGCTTCCTCGCAGACGAACAGGAGCGGCACCGCGCCGTCGCTCCACAGGCCAAAGTCGAACGCCATGCGGCACAACACCGACACGACCGCGTCGACCACCTCGGCCGGGAATCCGGCGAGCTGCATGATCGTCATTGGCCGGCCGTTCGGCGGCATCCGGAACAATTCGCCCAACACTTCCGCCATCGTATCGCCGCCGACGTTGGCGTTCTCGAACATGAAGGCGTAGCGCGGGTCGTTACGGACCGTTTCGATCCGCTGGATGAGCTTGTGGTAGGTCATCCGCGTCGAGCGGTTCTCGAGCTTGCCCATCCGCTCGTCGATCAGCGAGATCAGATCGGACATCATGTAGGGGACGGGCGTGTCGACGGTGAAGCCAGCGGCCTTCGGGTCGCTGCGCTTCACCAGCCGGTCGTTGGAGCGGATCCGCGTGTAGCTGCCTTTGGCGAGCGGAATGACCTCGGAGAGAATTTCCACTTCCTCGTCGATGCCCGGCCGGCCGCCGAAGAAGACGTCGACGATTTCCTCGAAATTGAACAGCCAGAACGGAAGCCTGAGGTTACCCGGATTGACGATCTGCGCCCGTTCGCCGAAGCATCGGCTATATTCGTTGTGGGCGTCGACCAGGAAGATTCGCAGGTCCGGCCGCGTCTGGAGGATCTGCTGCAGGATGAGAATGACGCCACTCGACTTGCCGACACCGGTCGTCCCCAGTACCGCGAAATGCTTGCTGATCATATCGTCGACGTGGACATAGGCGCCGATCGAACTGTCCAGGTTGAGATGGCCGATGTTGATCGTATCGGAACCGGACAGGTCGTAGACCAGCCGCAACGCGCGGCTGCTGATCAAATCGGTGGGATCGCCGATCGAGGGATAGTCGCTCACCCCGCGAGCAAACCGCGGCGAGCCGGACGGGCCTTCCTTGATTTCGCCCATCAGGTCCAGGTGAGCGATGGTGTGATAGCCCACTTCCCCGGCGACCGCCGGTGCCAGGGCAGAGACCTCGGTGACCATTCCGATCAGCAGCGACCGGCCGCTGCGAATCCCAAGGAACTTGCCGACCGTGGCACGGGTTTCCGCTACCCCGCTACGCGACGCACCCAGGCCGATGCGTGCCTGCGAACCGGTGACCGAGATGACGCGGCCCAGCGACTCGCGCACGGGTTGCGGCGGTATCGCTCCCTGCTCGGCGGATGTGCTTGCTGTCATCGAAAGAACCCTAGGTACCCAACGTCTAAATGCCGCGCGACAATCAAGGTGAGACGTCAGCGTCAATCAGGATGAGAATGCGCCGGGGGGTGGGTTGACGGAGGGAGGGCGTAGCCCGACCGACGGCAGTCCACCCCCCGG
>WHTM01000005.1 GCA_009377755.1 Hyphomicrobiales bacterium
CGCCATCAGCGACTCGATGCCTTTGTGGACGTAGCCGAGGCGCTCCTCCAGGCGCACCACGGTCTCGCCGTTGGCGGTGAAGCGGAAATGGCCGGGCTCGATGATGCCGGCGTGCACCGGCCCGACCGGGATCTGGTGCAGGCTCTCGCCTTCGACGGGCAGGAACGGGTAGGGAGGCCTCTCGGCCGGCCCCGGAATGGCCGTAGAGAGAGGGCTCGTCACATCCCAGAATCCGAGATCAAGCCACGGTCGCGTGTCGGTCGCCCCGACCGGCGTGAGGCCAAACAAATCGGAAATCGCGCGCTCCGGGCGGATCGCCGGCGGATGCAGCGCGCCGACCGAGGGGAACGATCCACCCGGGCAGGCGAGACTGATCACCGCGGCCTCGTCGCCATTCTCGCCGAGCACCGCCATGTGCACCGTATCGGTGTCGCCCCAGAGGCCGAGCAGCGTCCATTGCCCTGCCGCCAGTTGCGTTGCTGCGAAACGCCAGCGCTCCGCATCGGCATCGACGCGCGGCCAGGGCCGGTGTCCCTCCACCGCGTCGCCTCCGATCATTTCTGTCAGCGTCGCCATGGGGCCTATCCGAGCAGCTTCGCCACGTTCTGGAACCAGGCGACCAGCGGCGGCGGCAGGTAAATGCCGGCGCCGAACACCAGCGCCAGATGCACGAACATCGGCACATAGGAGGCCTGGGCCGCGGCGGTGGGGCCGCGCGGCTCGCCGAAGGCGATGCCGTTGAGCCGCAGGAACAGCGCGCCGAAACCGACCAGAATGCCGAACACGAGGATGACCGCCAGCGCCGGTTCGCGCGCGAACGTCGAGGTCACGATCAGGAATTCGCTCATGAAGATGCCGAGCGGCGGCAGGCCGGCAATCGCCACGACGCCGAGCACCAGGCCCCAGCCGAGCACCGGATTGGTCTCGGTCAAGCCACCCATGTCGGCGATGCGCTGCGTGCCCTTGACCTGGGCGATGTGGCCGACCGCGAAGAAGATCGCCGACTTGGTGAGCGAGTGCATGGTCATGTGCAGCAGGCCGGCGAAGTTCGCCAGCGGCCCGCCCATGCCGAAGGCGAACGTGATGATCCCCATGTGCTCGATCGACGAATAGGCGAACATGCGTTTGATGTCGCGCCGGCGGTAGAGCATGAACGAGGCGAACACGAGCGACAGTAGCCCCATGGTCACCATCAGAGGGCCGGGCGCGACCGCATTCGGATTGACCGCCAGCAGGATCTTGAAGCGCAGCAACGCATAGAGCGCGACGTTGAGCAGCAGCCCCGACAGCACCGCCGAGATCGGCGTCGGGCCCTCGGCGTGGGCGTCGGGCAGCCAGGCGTGCAGCGGCGCCAGGCCCACCTTGGTGCCGTAGCCGAGCAGCAGGAACACGAAGGCGACGTTGAGCAGCGCCGGATCGAAATCGGCGGCGCGCGCCACCAGCACGGTCCACACCATGGCGTCGAGCCCGGCGCCGGTCACCGGCAACGCGGCCATGTAGACCAGGATGGTGCCGAACAGCGCCAGCGCGATGCCGACGCTGCCGAGGATGAAATACTTCCACGCCGCCTCCAGCGCTTCGTGGGTGCGGTAGATGCCGACCATGAGCACGGTGGTCAGCGTCGCCAATTCGATCGCCACCCACATCACGCCGATATTGTTGGCCATCAGCGCGAGGTTCATGGCGAACATCAGCACCTGGTACATCGCGTGGTAGAAGCGCAGGAACGTCGGCGTCAGCCGTCCGGTCTCCAGCTCGTGGGCGATGTAGCTTGCGCTGAACACGCTGGTGGTGAAGCCGACGAAGGTGGTCAGCACGATGAAGACGTTGTTGAGATCGTCGACCAGCAGATAGGGACCTGGAACCGGCCGGCCGAAGATCAGCGAGAGGGCGGCGAGGAACGTCAGCAGCGTTGCCAGCACGTTGAGGCGCGAGGTGAGCCGGTAGCCGGGCAGTACCACCAGCAGCGCCGCCGCGATCGCGGGGATGGCCAGGACAGCCGTGACCGGCTCGAACGGCAACGTCATCGCCGTTCTCCCCTGAAGCGGTCGAGCGTCTGGATGTCGACGCTGTCGAATCGCTCGCGAATGCGGAACAGAAAGATACCGATGACGATGAAGGCGATGAGAATCGAGAACGCCACGCTGATCTCGACCACCAGCGGCATGCCCTTGGCGCCGGTCGCGGCCAGCACCAGGCCGTTCTCGAGCGACATGAAGCCGACCACCTGGCTCACGGCGTTACGCCGCGTGACCATCACCAGGAGGCCGAGCAGCACCACCGAAAGCGCGAAGGCGAGGTCCTGGCGTGCGAGCGGATCGGCATCGGTCGTCACCCGCAGCATCACTACCATCGACAGCGCGACCAGACCCATGCCGAGCAGCATCGTCGGGCCGACACCGACCACCGTCTCGATCTCGCGGTGAATGCCAAGCTTGACGATGATGCGGTGTAGCGCCACCGGAATGACGATCGCCTTGAACACCAGCGCGATGCCGGCGGTGACGTAGAGGTGCGGCGCCTCTTGCACGTAGGCCTGCCAGGCGACCGACAGCGTCAGCACCAGCGCATGCAGCGCAAAGATGTTGAGCAGCGCGTAGAGCCGGTCCTGATAAAGCTGCATGAAGCTCACCAGCACCAGCGAGCCCGCGAGCAGATGTGCGACGTCGTAGGACAGTTCACCCATCACAGGCTCCGCGAGAAGAACAAAAGCAGCGTGGCCAACAGGCCGAGCATCAGCGCAGCGCCGAGGAACTCGGGGACCCTGAACACGCGCATCTTGGCAATCGACGTCTCGAACAGCGCCAGCAGGAAACCGCCGGCGGCGAGCTTGCCGACGTAGGCCGCGGCGCCGATTGCCAGCGCCGCCAGGCCGGCGCTCGCGCCGGCGATTCCCCACGGAGCGAACAGGCAGGCAATCAGCGAGACGTAAAGCAAGAGCTTGAGCGAGGCGGCGAGATCGATCAGTGCCAGATGCCGTCCGGAATATTCCAGCACCATCGCCTCATGCACCATGGTGAGTTCCAGATGCGTCGCTGGATTGTCGACCGGGATGCGGGCGTTCTCGGCGATCGCCACCATGATCAGCGCGATTAGCGCCAAGCCGAGCGAAACCCGTAGGCCCACCTCCGGCGAGACCAGGAATCCCACCATGGTCGAGAGCTGGGTCGACCCGGCGAGCAGCGCCAGCGTGAATACGATCATGATCATCGCCGGCTCGGCGAGCGAGGCAATCATCACCTCGCGGCTCGAGCCGATGCCGCCGAAGCTGGTGCCGACGTCGAGGCCCGCGAGCGCCTGGAAGAACCGCGCGCTGCCCAGGAGCGCGATGATGGCGATCAGATCGGCCGACCAGGAGAACAACAGCCCGGTGCGGAAGGTCGGCACCAGCGAGACAGCAACCCAGGTCGCGGCAAAGACCAGATAGGGGATGACGCGGAACAGCCACGATGCGTTGTGCGCCAGCACCACGTCCTTGCGCATCAGCCGGACCAGATCGAGATAGGGCTGCCAGAGCGGCGGGCCGCGCCGGCGCAGGAACCGCGCCTTCGCCTTGCGGACGAAGCCGGTGAGCAGCGGCGCCAGCAGCAGCACCAACAGCATCTGCGCGCCCTGGACGGCGAGATCCAGAATCAAGGCCATATGGCGAGCACCAGGAGCAGGAACACGAGGGCCGAGAAGACCAGGCTCAGGAACTGGCGGATGGTCAGGAACTGCAGCGCGTTGAGCCGGGTTGCAGCCGCGCCGACTCCACTGGCGATCGGTGCATAGAGCACATCCCAGATCAGATCGCGGAGTTCCACCGTCAGCCGCGCGGGCGCGGAATCGCCGGGCGGCGGCATCTCGACGCGCTCGCGCGCGCGGAACACCATGGTGCCGAACACGCGGCGGATCGGCTGGGCGAAGCTCGACGCCGAGTACTGCGTGATCGGGCTCGGATCGGGGTAGCCGCAGTCCCACGGCGGCGCGCGGCGCAGCCGGTCGGAGGCGAGGCGATGGATCGCCAAGGCGGCCAGCCAGCCGGAGATCACCATGAACACGAAGACAAGCAGCCCGTTATAGGAGCTGCGGCTCTCGGCGACCGGCACGATCGAGAGCCACTCCACGCCGTGTTGTACCGGCATGCGTGCCCCGACCAGCGCCTGCACCACCGGCGCCAGCGAGTCGATGAACAGGCCGGGCAGGATGCCGGCGATCAGGCACAGCGCCGCCAGAACCATCATCGCGGCCAGCGAGAGGGCATCCGTCTCCTGCGCGCCCGCCGCGGCGGGTGTACGCGGGCGGCCGAGGAACGTCACGCCGAACGCCTTGACGAAGCAGGCGGCGGCAAGCGCGGCCGACAGTGCCAGCAGCGCACCGACCGCCGGCACCAGGAATTTCAGTCCCCACGACGGCAAGGCCGGGCTCAACAAAATCGCCTGGAACGTCAGCCACTCCGAGACGAAGCCGTTGAGCGGCGGCAGCGCCGAGATCGCCGCGCAGCCGACCAGGAACACGAAGGCGGTCTGCGGCATGCGATGGATGAGGCCGCCGAGATGCTCCATGTCGCGCTCGCCGGTGGCATTGAGCACCGCGCCGGCGCCGAAGAACAATAGACTCTTGAAGACCGAGTGGTTGAACACGTGCAACAGCCCGGCGGTGAGCGCCAGTGCCGCCGCAAGCGGCATGCCGTGCGCCTTGAATGCCAGCGCCAGGCCGAAACCGATGAAGATGATGCCGATATTCTCCACGGTATGGTAGGCGAGCAACCGCTTGAGATCGTGCTGCATCAGCGCATACAGCACGCCCATCACCGCGGTGATGCCGCCGAGCGCGAGCACCACCATGCTCCACCACCACGCCGGCTCACCCGCGAGATCGAACACGATGCGGACAAAGCCGTAGACGGCGACCTTGGTCATCACGCCGCTCATCAGCGCCGACACGTGGCTCGGCGCCGCCGGATGCGCGAGCGGCAGCCAGACGTGCAGCGGCACCAGGCCGGCCTTCGAGCCGGTCCCGATCAGCGCCAGGATCAGCACCGCCGCCGCGAGCCCCGCCGACGGCGGCACCGCGCGCATGTCGGCAAAGGTGTAGCCGCCGCCCGGTCCCGCCAGCAGGCCGAAGGTGAGCAGCAGCGCCAGCGTGCCGAAGCTCGCCATCACCAGGTAGATGTAGCCGGCGCGGGCGTTGTCGCTCACCCGATGATGCGCCATCACCAGAGCCCAGGACGACAGCGACATGAATTCCCATGCCACCAGGAACGAGAAGGCGTCGGCGGCGAGCACGACCAGCGTCATGCCGGCGAGAAACGCGGGATAGAATGGCAGCACCCGTTGTGGGTCATGTTCGTGGCGGCCGTAGCCGAGCGCGAACAGGCTTGCCGCCGCGCAGCCGAGATTGACCACCGCGAGAAAGAAGGCGGCCAGCGCATCGAGCCGGAAATGCGCGCCAAGCCAGGGCAGGCCGAGCGGCAGGACGGCAACCGATGCCGCTTCGGACGAGCCGAGCAGCGTGAGCAGTGCAATCGCCAGCAGGGCCAGCGAGACGATCAGGCTGATGCCGTAGACGATTGGGCGGCCGTGGGAAGAAGTCCGCATCAGCATCGCAACCGGGACGATCGCGATCAACACCGCCGCACCGATGAGGGCGAGGTGCACCATCAGCCGCCACCACCGTCGGAGCGTGCTGCTAGTCGCTTGAGCCGGACTCCGCGCCCGCCTCCGGTGCTCGCCGCATCGTCGCCGATCAGTTCAATCCCCGCGGCGTCGAGCGCCTCGACCAGCTTCATCAAGGAGTCGACGTTGCCGCGGACCACGCCGCCGCTCGATTCCATCCGTTGGATGGTCGGCAGCGACAGGCCTGAACGCTGCGCCAGCGCGCGCTGGTCAATCCCGAGCAGAGCGCGGGCGGCTCGCATCTGCGGGCCAGTAATCATATCTCAGACATCAGAATTGATAGAATCGATATTGCTATTGGTGGATAGCCTGCATGGAAGGAAATTTCAAGAGTCGTCGCGCGACAAGGGGAAGATTGCGCAATCCGTTGACCGTGCGTCAGCGTTCCCGGCCGGGGCCGGATGGACAACCTCCTGAAAGGTCACAGCTAGAGCTCGAAGATCTCTTGCGGCGTCCTGTGCAGGCGCTCGCTCGGGCCGTCCGGGCCGATCAGGAAATTGTCGCACACCGTGGCGAAGATCCGCCCGTTGTCGAACCACGGGTGCGCCGTGACGTTCATGTTCGCGGCGATGGTCATGGTCTCATCGGGGCGCGCCAGCGGCCGCTGCACCAGCGCGTAGCCCTGCCCATGACAGTGCAGCCGGCGCTCCTCCGCCAGGCCATAAGCGCGCATGAATGCATTGTGCGCCGCCATGATGTCGGCGCCGCGGGCACCGGGCCGGACATGACGCATCGTGTTGTGCTGCGCCTCGCACATCAGGGCGAAGCCGTCCTTGAGTTCCTGCGGCGCCTTGCCCAGGACGAAGGTGCGCATGATCTCGGCGAAATAGGCGCCGGGGCCGTTGTTCTCAACCAGGATGGTGAAGGCATCTCCGGCACGCAGCGTGCGAGCGTGCTGGTGGCGCGGACGCAACGGCGCCGGTTGACCTGCAGGCGACGAGGATGCAAGAAAAGTCCCGTCGCTGCTGCCCGCAACCTTGCCGAGATATTCCGCATACGCGACGATATCCGCGTCGCGCAGACCGGGCCGGATGAACTCGCGCAGCTTGGCGATGATGTCGTCCTGCATCGACGCCGCGGCCCGGACGAGGCCGATTTCGACCTCGCTTTTCACCGCGATAAGGTGATCGATCCCGTCGGTGGCGTTGATGATGCGCACGCCGTCGAGCGCCGTCTCCAACGGTCCCGCCACGCCGTGATACATTCCGCCCGGATGGACGAAGCCGATGGTGACATACTTTGCCGCCTTGATCTCGCGGGCGAGAAGGTCCGCCTCATGGCCGCCGGTGTAGTCGACCGAGAACATGTGGGCAGGCGTCGCGAGTCGCAGCCCGACGCCCGGACCGCCAGGACTGTTGCCATTGGAGCGGGACACGCCGTCCGTGTCGCCATGCTCGACCATGGTCATCAACCCTTCTATCGGAAAGATGGCGGTGCGCGAGTTGCCGCCGAGATAGGGGATGCCGGTGAACCAGCGGAGGTGGCCATTGGCCGATGCCGACGTTCCGCCGACGACCAAGGCATCGACGCCTGCTTCGCGCATGTATGCGCGCGTTGCCGCCCAGCGCCGCTCGAGTTCACTGCGCGGCAGCGGGTTGAGCGCCCGCTCCTCGGTGGGTGAGCCTTGCATCTCGCCCTTGCTGCGCATCTGCACACCCGTCATCTACGTTCCTCTCGACCGGCGCCGTCGCCCGCACGCCGCGGCAAACGCCATCTTACGGCCCGAGGTGCCGCATCGTGAAGGCGAATGTCGCCTCATAGGTGTCGTTCTCGACATCGCCTCGCGGCGAACCTATTGTCGATCGCGACGAAAGGGGCCCCAACACCCTTCAAAGCGTGTCCGCGCATTCCGAGAGCGGCAGGGAGGACAGCATGACAATTCTGCGGATCGCATTCGTACTGCCCGCATTGCTGTTGGCCGCGCACTCGGCGACGATGGCGGATCCAGTCGCGGATTTCTACCGCGGCAGGACCATCACCATGATCGTCAGCTCCGCGGCCGGCGGCGGAATGGACATCCATGCCAGGATGGTCGCGCCGGTGCTCGCGGATCGGCTGCCGGGCAAGCCCAACATCATTGTCCAGAACAGGCCGGGCGCCGGCGGGATCGTCGCGACCAATTATCTCTACAACGCCGCGCATAAGGACGGCAGCGTGATCGCCGTCATCCACCCGACGATCCCGTTCGCGCCGTTGTTCGGGGAGCCGAAAACCTCTTTCGAGGCCACCAAGTTCAACTGGATCGGCCGAATCGACAAGAGCTCGCATCTCTGCGTTGCCTGGCACACCGCGCCGGTACAAAAGATCGCCGATGTGATGACGAAAGAGCTTATCGTCGGCAGCACTGGGCCCGGCTCTTCGATGGCGTCGTTCCCTTACATGATGAACCGCTTTTTCGGCGCGAAGTTCAGAGTGGTCACGGGCTACAAGGGCGGCAACGACATCTATCTCGCCATGGAGCGGGGCGAGGTCCACGGCCGCTGCGTGCTGACCTTGAATGCGTTGCGCAGCATCCATCCGGACTGGCTGCGCGATCGCAAGATCAACATCCTCCTGCAGCTCGCCCGCGAGCCGTCGGACGCGCCGGAGCTCAAGGGCGTTCCCACCCTCTATGACTTCGCCAAGGACGACCATCAGCGGGCCGTGATGGAACTGATGTTCGCCAATCAGGAGCTGGAGCGTCCGGTGGTCGCGCCGCCCGGCGTGCCGGCGGATCGGGTCGCTGCGTTGCGCGAGGCGCTGCGCGAGGCGTTGGCCGACCCCAAGCTTCAGGCCGAGGTCGCGCAGCGGAAGATGACCCTCAACTACGCCTCCGGCGAAGCCGTGGCCCGCGTGGTCGAGCGCGCCTATGCGGCGCCGAAGTCGGTCGTCGCCACCGCAGTCGAGTCGATGCGGCCGACGGAGTAGGTGTGCGGTCTCGGAGTGTGGCGGGATCGGCCGAACCAATCCCGCATTTCGGAGGCTTGAGCGTTCGCGCAAGCCACAGGGCACGGCTGCGCCGGTCAAGTCGAAAAGAAAATGGGATTTTCCAGACCTCGGAGAGATGGTGGAGCCAGGGGGAGTCGAACCCCCGACCTCTTGAATGCCATTCAAGCGCTCTCCCAACTGAGCTATGGCCCCTCCAGGGATCAGGTGTCAGGCGTCAGGTATCAGGTCCACGTGGAAACGCTCAGGTGCGCCGGCCTGATGCCTGATTACTGACACCTGATCCCTGGAATCAAGTCTCCTCCTCGTTGTCGACGTCGCGGATGATGTCGGTGACGTCCTCGTTGTCCTCTTCCTCTTCCGGGATGAATGCCGCGTCGTCGAGGCTCTCATCGATCTCGATATCCTCGTCGGCATCGGCGGCTGGATCGACGGGAGCCTTCTTGCCCTGGGCCTCGGCGTCAGCCTCTTCGAGCGAGACAAATTCGGCATCGGTAGCTTCCGGAGTCTCGACCTCGGCAACCGGAGCGGCGGCGCGGGCTGCAGCGGCTGCGTCCGGACGGCCGCGTGTCGCGATCGCGGCGACCTGGAACACCGTGCCGCACTTCGGGCAGGTGATCGGATCCTTGCTGAGGTCGTAGAACTTCGCGCCGCAATTGGCGCACAAGCGTTTGGTGCCGAGCTCCGCCTTTGCCACGATCGCCGATCCTTGGGGGTGCTGAAAAGTGGTGCTTCACTTGGCTAGTTGCGGCGGCCCTGTCAATAGCGATGGCCGGACCCTGGTGGTCCGATGCAGGCCCGCCGCGGCCGGGTGACGCCGTGCGCGGGCGCATGCTAGTGCTGCGGTCGCAATGCGCCGGTTTTGACCCCGATCGGAGCCTTCTGTCGTGACGTCCGCCCCCGTTCAACCGGTCGCCGCCCGCCGCAGCGGTCCCCTGAACGGCCGCCTGCGCGTGCCCGGCGACAAGTCGATTTCGCACCGGGCGCTGATCTTCGGCGCGCTGGCGGCAGGGGGGACGCGCATCGGTGGCCTGCTCGAAGGCGAAGATGTTCTCAATACCGGCAAGGCGATGCGCGCGCTTGGGGCGCAGGTCGAGCGCGTGGGCGCCGGCGAATGGCGCGTGCAGGGCGTCGGGGTTAGCGGCTTCGCACGGCCCGCCGAGGCGCTCGACTTCGGCAATTCCGGCACCGGCTGCCGTCTGGTGATGGGTGCGGTCGCCGGCTGTCCGATCACGGCGACGTTCGACGGTGACGCGAGCCTCCGCAAACGGCCGATGCGTCGCGTGCTCGATCCGTTACAGCGGATGGGTGCGCGGGTCGCCGCCGGCGGTGAAGGCGGGCGCCTTCCGATCACGCTGTCAGGCGCGACGGACGCAGTTCCGATCACCTACCAAACCCCGGTCCCCTCCGCGCAGGTGAAATCGGCGGTGCTGCTGGCGGGTCTCGGCGCACCCGGCGCCACCACGGTGATCGAGCGGGAGGCGACACGCGACCACACCGAACGGCTGCTCCGGCACTTCGGCGCCGATATCCAAACCGAGCCGGACGGCGAGCACGGCCGGCGCATCACGCTCGTCGGCCAGCCGGAATTGGTGCCGGCGCCGGTCGTCGTTCCGGCCGATCCATCCTCGGCGGCGTTCCCGCTGGTCGCCGCGCTGATCAATCCCGGCTCGGAGCTGGTCCTCGATGGCGTGATGACCAACCCGCTGCGCACCGGACTGTTCACCACGCTGCGCGAGATGGGTGCGACGATCGAGCTGCTCAGCGTCCGCGACGACGGCGAGGAGGTGGCGGATCTGCGCATCCGTGCCTCGCCACTGCGCGGCGTCGACGTGCCGGCGACGCGGGCGCCGGCGATGATCGACGAGTATCCGATCCTGGCGGTCGCCGCGGCGTTCGCGGAAGGCACCACCCGCATGCGCGGTCTCAAGGAACTCCGCGTCAAGGAATCCGACCGGCTCGCCGCCACCGCCGAGATGCTGCGTGTCAACGGAGTTATCGTCGGGATCGACGGCGACGACCTGATCGTCGAAGGCCGCGGTCGCGTCCAAGGCGGCGGACTTGTGGCCACCCACATGGATCATCGCATCGCCATGTCGGCCTTGGTGATGGGGCTCGCCAGCGGCAAGCCGGTCGCGGTCGACGATGCCGGCTTCATCGCCACCAGCTTTCCGGGATTCGTCGAGCTGATGCGGTCGCTCGGGGGGGACCTCTCATGATCCTCGCCATCGACGGGCCGGCGGCGTCCGGCAAGGGCACCCTCGGCAAGCGTCTTGCCGCCCACTATCGGCTGCGCCACCTCGACACAGGTCTGCTCTACCGCGCCGTCGCCAGGGCGATGCTCGATGGCGGTTATTCGCTCGATGACGTGCCGCGTGCCGTGGCGGCGGCCCGTCAACTCGATCCGGCGCGGTTCGATGAGCAGGCCTTAAAGACACATGCACTCGGCGGGGCCGCGTCGGTCGTGTCGGCGATCCCGCAGGTGCGCGAGGCGCTGTTCGCCTTGCAGCGCAGTTTCGCAGCCGCGCCGCCGGGTGCAGTGCTCGACGGGCGCGACATCGGCACGGTGATCTGCCCCGATGCCGACGTGAAGATCGTCGTCACCGCCGCGCCGGAGGTGCGAGCCCGGCGCCGCGCCGCGGAGATGCGGGCTGCCGGGACCACCGTCGATGAAAGGGACATACTGGCCGATATCCTGCGCCGCGACGAGCGCGACTCGAATCGGCCGGTGGCGCCACTGGTCGCCGCCGCCGATGCCATTCTGCTCGACACGACGTGTCTGGATATCGAAGCGGCCGTCAGCGCCGCCATCGCCATCGTCGAGCGCGCGCGGCGCTGAGGTTTGACGGCTGTTCTCAGGCGCGGCTAGCCCCCGCCCTCCTGCTTGCGTAAGGTATTGAGCATGGCGAAACCCTGGTTCGCCGGCATCAGACACCGCGTCGCGGCGGCGAGTTCCACTACCTTGTGCAGTTCTTCCCAGGTGGCGCCGGCGCGCCGCGCCGCCAGCGCGTGCATCTGCGCCGCATGGTGCCCTTCGACCATCAGCATGCCGAACAGGATGAGCTGCGTCGTCTTCATATCGAAGACGTCGGAATAGAATGCGTGCGCCCGTAGCTTCTCCGAGATGCGCAGGAACTCCGGGTTCACGGCGCTGGAAAATTCGAAGCGCCCCTCCGGCAACGTCGGCCGCACGCCGAACATTTCCACATAGGTTTGCAGCAGCGCCGCAAACTCGGCGGGCAATTCCGGCTTCGTCTCGGACACGTCATCCTCTCCGCGTCATCAGGGCCGTCGATCGTGCAGCCGAAGCTTTACTTGATCTTGATGCCGGCGTCGCGGACGAGTTGCGACCACTTCTTGGCTTCGGATTTGATGTAGGCTGCGAGTTCTTCCGGAGTGGTCGGCGTCGGGTCGAAGAAACGGCGCTCCAGGAACGTCTCGCGTACCTGTGGATCGTTGAGGATGCGCACTACCTCGTTGCGGATATTGTCGACCACCGGGCGCGGCATGCCGGCGGGACCGAACAGGGCGAACCACGACACCGCCTCGAAGCCCGGCACGGTCTCGTTGATGGCTTCGACGTTGGGAAGCCGCGGAAAGCGCTTCGGGCTGCCGATTGCGATGAACTTCACCTTTCCAGCGGCGGCCGACTGCGCGGCGCTGCCGGTAGCGACGAACACTAGCTGAATATGGCCGGCCACCACGTCGGTGAAGGCTGGAGCGGCGCCCTTGTAGTGCACGGCGGTGAGCTTGGTCCCGGTCGTCTTGGCGAACATCTCCATATTGAGGTGGCCGCTCGAGCCGACGCCGAACGTGCCGTAGTTCAGCTCGCCGGGCTTCTTCTTTGCGAGCTCAATCAGTTCCTTGATGGTATTGGCGGGTACCGAGGGGTGCGCCACCAGCGCCTGACGAATGGAGATCAGCCCGGTGATCGGCGTGAAGTCCTTCTCCGGGTCGTAGGGCAGCTTGGAAAACAGGTACGGATTGACGACGAACGTCGCCTCCGGCGACAGGAACAGCGTGTAGCCATCCGGAGCCGCCCGGGCGACATATTCAGCGGCGATCTGGTTGGTGGCGCCCGGCTTGTTTTCGACGATGACCTGCGACTTCCAGGCGGTGGAGAGATTCTGCGCCAGCATGCGCGCCATGGTGTCGATCACGCCGCCGGGCGAGGCCGGGACGATCAACGTCACAGTCTTCGTTGGGTAGGTTTGCGCCTGCGCCGCGCCTGCTGCCGTGGCGCAAGACATCAAGGCAACGAAGAACGCCTGCCGGATTGTCATGAGTGTCTCCTCCGAGCGCTGATCGGCTCGCGCCCACTGTGCCAAGCCGCCAGGGCGGGCTCAATGCCGTAGATGCCGTTTGTCGTGCAGCCGCGCGGTCAGCTCCGCGCCGGAGCGAAACGGATGCACGTTATCAGTAGATGCCGACCGAGGCCGCCAGCCCCTTGGGTTGAGCGGGCGCCGGCCGTCCGATCTGCGGCGCAATGCCCTTGCGGGGGAGGGAGCGTTTGGCTATAGACCCTGCCATCCGGGCCGCCGAAATCGTCGAGGCTGCACGAGCGGGATTGGGGGCGTGCGAGCACGCCCCGCTTGGCGTTGGGCAGCTTGGCCCGGCGTTCGGGTTGAACCCCCCGCCGCTGCAGTCCCGGAACCCGGAACAAAGCATCGTCCCGACCGTTCGATAGATCGGGCCGGCCTGCCGGGCGCTTTCCCGGCGGCAGCCAGGGGTCTGCGGGGCCCTTGGTGCGAACGGTCGAGGCGGATCGTCACACGAGCCGCCGGTCCCCCCGTCAGGAGAATTCATGGTCGCCATTGCCACCGCCGCTACTGGTTCTGCGCCGTCGCGCGAGGATTTCGCCAAGCTGCTCGAAGAGTCGTTCGACCAGGGCAACTTGCAGGAAGGTTCCGTCATCAAAGGGACGGTCGTCGGGATCGAGAAGGATCTCGCGGTCATTGATGTAGGGCTGAAGACCGAAGGCCGCATTCCGCTGCGCGAGTTCGCCGGTCCGGGCCAGCAGAACGAGCTCAAGATCGGCGACACGGTGGAGGTTTATCTCGAGCGGGTCGAGAATGCCCTCGGCGAGGCGGTGTTGTCGCGCGACAAGGCACGCCGGGAGGAAAGCTGGGGCAAGCTCGAGAAGGCGTTTCAGAACAACGAGAAGGTCACCGGCGTCATCTTCAATCAGGTCAAGGGCGGGTTCACCGTCGATCTCGACGGCGCCGTGGCATTCCTGCCGCGCAGTCAGGTCGATATCCGGCCGATCCGTGACGTCTCGCCGCTGATGAACGTCAATCAGCCGTTCCAGATCCTGAAAATGGACCGCCGGCGCGGCAATATCGTCGTCTCGCGCCGCACCGTGCTGGAAGAGACCCGCGCCGAGCAGCGCCAGGAACTGGTGCAGAACCTCGAAGAAGGTCAGGTCATCGACGGCGTGGTCAAGAACATCACGGACTACGGCGGGTTCGTGGACCTCGGCGGCATCGATGGGCTGCTGCACGTCACCGACATCGCCTGGCGGCGCGTTAATCACCCGACCGAGGTGCTCAACATCGGCCAGCAGGTGAAGGTCAAGATCATCAAGATCAACCACGAGACGCACCGCATCTCGCTCGGCATGAAGCAACTGCTCGACGACCCGTGGCAGGGCATCGAGGCGAAGTATCCGGTGGGCGCCCGCTACAAGGGCCGCGTCACCAACATCACCGACTACGGCGCGTTCGTGGAACTGGAGCCCGGTATCGAGGGGCTGATTCACGTGTCGGAAATGTCGTGGACCAAGAAGAACGTTCACCCCGGCAAGATCGTCTCGACGTCGCAAGAGGTCGAGGTGCAGATCCTCGAAGTCGATCCCGTCAAGCGACGCATTTCGCTCGGTCTCAAACAGACCATGCGCAATCCGTGGGAGCTGTTTCTGGAGAAGTATCCGCCCGGGACCGTGGTGGAGGGCGAGGTCAAGAACAAGACCGAGTTCGGCCTGTTCCTCGGCCTCGACGGCGACGTGGACGGCATGGTCCACCTCTCCGACCTCGACTGGAAGCGCCCGGGCGAGCAGGTGATCGACGAGTACAAGAAAGGCGACATGGTCAAGGCGCAGGTGCTCGACGTCGACGTCGAGAAGGAGCGCATCTCGCTCGGCGTGAAGCAGATCGAGGGCGATCCCTTCGCCGAGCCGGGCGAGTTGAAGAAGGGCGCGGTCGTCACCTGCGAGGTCACCGAGGTGAAGGACTCCGGCATTGACGTGAAAATCGTCGGCACCGAGTTCACCGCCTTCATCAAGCGTTCGGAGCTCGCCCGCGAGCGCGCCGATCAGCGATCCGAGCGCTTCGCCGTCGGTCAGAAAGTCGACGTCCGCGTCACCCAGTTCGACCGCAAGGCACGCAAGGTGTCGGTCTCCATCAAGGCGCTTGAAGTTGCCGAGGAAAAGGAGGCCATCGCCCAGTATGGTTCCTCCGACTCCGGCGCCACGCTCGGCGACATTCTCGGCACGGCACTGAAGCGGGCGACGGAAAAGCCGGAGAAGACCGAGTAGTATGAGACCTCCCTCCCCGCAAAGCGGGGAGGGAGCCTGCCCCCGATTAGGTCGGGGGTTGGATTGCTCGCATGCGCGGCCTGCGTAAACTGGCTGCGTCGCGATCCGGGTGAGGGGGCCTCACGGCGATCGTGAGTCGGGACCGCCCTCACTCCGACCCCTCCCCGCACGTGGGGGCGGGGGAGAAGGGGAGCACACCATGTCGCTCGATGCCGATCATATCGTCGATCGCCGGCGGATGCGCCGTAAGCTGACGTTCTGGCGGGTGTTGACCGTGCTCGTCGCCGGCGCCGGCGTTGCCGCCCTTGCCTACTCGCTGGTACCGCGCGCCGCAGGGCTTGCCACGGACTACATAGCGCGGATCAAGATCCAGGGCCTGATCCGCGGCGATCAGGAGCGCGTTGAGGCGCTTGACCGGCTCGGCCGTTCGACCACCGCCAAGGCGGTGATCGTCCACGTCGACAGCCCGGGCGGGACCACCGCCGGTGCCGAGCAGCTCTATGATGCGCTGATGCGGCTGAAGAGCAGGAAGCCGCTGGTGGTCGTGATCGACGGGCTCGCCGCGTCGGGCGGCTACATCACCGCGCTCGCCGCCGACCATATCATCGCCCAGGAAACGTCGCTGGTCGGGTCGATCGGCGTGCTGTTTCAATATCCGAACTTCACCGACCTGCTGCAGACGATTGGCGTCAAGGTCGAATCGATCAAGTCTTCGCCGCTCAAAGCCGCGCCGAGCGGCTTCGAGCCGACCAGCCCGGAGGCGCGCGCCGCCATTGAGGCGATCGTGCGCGACACGTACGAGTGGTTCCAGCGCCTGGTGCAGAGCCGCCGCAGCCTGGATCAGCCGCTGCTGGAGCGCGTCTCGGACGGCCGGGTCTTCACCGGACGCCAAAGCATCACGCTCAAGCTGATCGACGCGCTCGGTGACGAACGGGCCGCCGTCGACTGGCTGGTCAAGGAAAAAAACGTCGCGACGGGCATGCCGGTACGCGACTACGAGCTGGCACCGCGGTTCAGAGACCTGTCGTTTCTGCACCTTGCCGCGGTGACGGTGCTGCAGTCTGTCGGTTTGCGGACATTGGCACAACGTATCGAGGCCTGGGGCGCATTGCAGGCGGTGGAGCGACTCAATCTTGACGGTCTTCTGGCGCTTTGGCACCCTCCCATTTCACAGTGAGCTGATGACGGGGTCGGCACGCTCCGGTTCATGTTGACGATCGAAAGTCCGCGTGTCTCCAGTTCAATCCAAGGCGCCGGTTTCATGATCAAGTCCGAGCTCGTCCAACACATTGTCTCTCAGAATCCTCATCTGTATCAGCGTGACGTCGAGACCATCGTCAATGCGATCCTCGGCGAGATCGTCGGCGCGCTGGCCCGCGGTGACCGCGTCGAGCTGCGTGGCTTCGGCGCGTTTTCGGTGAAGCACCGCCCCGCGCGCACGGGACGCAATCCGCGCACCGGGGCACACGTCTCCGTCGATCAGAAGAGCGTGCCGTTCTTCAAGACCGGCAAGGAAATGCGCGAGCGCCTGAACCGCACCTGAGTGGTCGGCGGATGGCGCAGCGCCTCCAGCCGAGGCTGGACGAACAGGCGAGGCCCGATGCATGCTCCGCACGATCGTCGTGGCCGTCATTCTCATCCCGCTCGCCATCGTCATCATCGGCTTTGCGGTGGCGAACCGGCAGGCGGTGACCATCTCGTTCGACCCGTTCGACGCAAGCCAGCCGGCCTATTCGACGACGCTGCCGTTGTTCGTCGTCATCTTCCTGCTGGTGATCTTCGGCGTGCTGGTCGGCGGCATCGCCGCGTGGCTGCGCCAAAGCAAGTGGCGCTCGGCGGCGCGCCGTGCCGAGACGCAGAATCGCGAGTTGACCGCCGAGGTCACGATGTTGCGACGCCGCCTGGACCCGGCCGAGCGGTCCGACCTGCCAGCGCGGATGGAACCGGCACCGCCGCTGTCGCTGCGCTCGCCGACCGGCTGAGCTTGAGCGGGTGGGAAACAGCCGTGCGCATCATCACGCCTAATGACATCGCCCGTGTGCTCACCTATCCGGCGCTGATCGATGCGCTCGAGGAGGCGTTTCGCAGCGACATCGCGCTGCCGCAACGGCACCACCACACCATCGCACAGCCCGGCGCCGACGCGACGCTGCTGCTGATGCCGTCGTGGACCGAGTCGGGACAGAAATTCGTCGGCTGCAAGGTAGTGACGGTGTTCCCCGACAATGCGCCGCGTGGCGAGCCGTCGCTCTACGGGTCATATCTGCTGCTTTCCGGTGAGAGCGGCGAGCCGCTGGCGGTGATCGATGGCCGGGTGCTGACGGCCTGGCGTACCGCCTGCGCCTCGGCGCTGGCTGCGCGCTATCTCGCCCGCGCCGATGCGTCGCACCTCGTCATGGTTGGGGCCGGCGCCCTGGCGCCGCATCTCGTACACGCGCATGCGAGCGTGCGGCCGGTCACGCGGGTGACCCTGTGGAACCGCACGCGGAGCCGGGCGGTGCAGGCCGCGTTCGGCTTGGCGGTGACCGGCATCGAAACCGAGGTTACCGACGACCTCGAAACCGCGGTGCGCGACGCCGACATCGTTTCCTGCGCGACGCTCGCCGCCCAACCGCTGATCCGCGGCCAGTGGCTCAAGAAAGGCGCCCACGTCGATCTCGTGGGCGGGTTCACGCCGAAGATGCGCGAGGCCGACGACGCGGCGATCAAACGCGCGCGCGTCTACGTCGACACTCGCCCGGGCGCCATGAAGGAGGCGGGCGACATCGTGCAGCCGCTGCGCCGCAAGGTGATCACGAAGGAGGACATCCAGGGCGACCTGTTCGATCTCTGCCGCGGCAAGGTGAAAGGCCGCCGGCGGGCAAGCGAGATCACGCTGTTCAAGTCGGTGGGAACGGCGATCGAGGACCTGGCGGCGGCGATGCTGGTGTGGCGGGGGGTCGCAGGTTGAGGGCCGGGATGCTAGATATAGGGCTGAGAGAAGCCCATGAATGCGCCCGACATCAATCGTTCGATCCTGCGCATGCACGTCGCAGCAATCGAGGCCAAGCACCCGATCAAAATCCTCGGGCTCTTGCCGCGTGGCAGCGCGGCGCATGTATTCGAGGAGAATGCCCTCGATTTTTTAGCCGTAAAGCGTCCTGGGCTGGACTTGCTTGGGCTGGCCCAGGCCCAAGTCGATTTGCGGGAGCTGTTGGGGCGCCCAGTCGGCATCGTCCTCGTGAGCGGGCTGAAGGGTCGCGAGGCTGAAGAACTTCCCCGTCTCGTCGAGCCGTTATGAAGCGGTTTGATCTTGAACGGTTGCGCGATGCCGGCGACTTCGCACGCTATGCTCAGGGCAATGCCAGCGGCCTATCGGCGGACGTCTTGGCTGACGCAATGCAGCCGCAGCATGCCGCGCTATTTGACCTCATCATCATCGGAGAAACTCTGAATGGGGTGTCAGCGGAAGTTAAGAGCGCTGCTCCCGATTTGCCTTGGCAAGCGATGGTCGATTTGCACCCTTTCGTCGTCCACGCCTATTGGCAGGTTGATTTCGAAATCATTGCCGATGTTATTGAAAAACCGACTTGATCTCCTGATCTTTCGACTCGAACGATTGATAGGGTTCGTTGAGCATTCGGATACATGACCCCCCTCGTCAAAATCTGCGGCCTCGCCACGCCCGGCGCGCTTGACGCGGCGCTCGCCGCCGGCGCTGATCTGGTCGGATTCGTGTTCTTTCCGCCTTCGCCGCGGAATGTCCTGCCGGCGGTGGCGCGCGATCTCGGCGGCCGGGTCAAAGACAGAGCGCTGAAAGTAGCGCTCACCGTCGATGCCGACGATGCGCTGGTCGAGGCGATCGTCGAGGACCTCAAGCCCGATGTTCTGCAACTGCACGGCCATGAATCTCTAGAGCGCGTTACCGCGCTGAAAGCCCGCTTTGGGCTGCCGGTCATGAAGGCGATCCCGGTCGAGACCCGGGCCGACCTCGCCGCCGTCGGCCGCTATCGCGGCATTGCCGATCGGCTCCTGTTCGATGCGTGCGCGCCGCGCGAGGCGACGCGGCCGGGTGGGCTCGGCAAGCCGTTCGACTGGCGCTTGCTCAGCGATATCGAGGCCGGGCCGGATTACCTGCTGTCCGGCGGGCTCGATGCCGGCAATGTGGCCGAGGCGCTGGCCGTCACCGGGGCGCCTGGCGTCGACGTCTCATCGGGCGTCGAGCGCCGCCCCGGCGAGAAGGACCCGGACAAGATCGCCGCCTTTGTGAAGGCGGCCCGGGAGGCTTGGAAAAGCCGCGCCAGTCCGCTACCCAACTAGTGCCCCGCTTCCGAAGTTCGTGATACACTGCAGCACTCTCCGACACGAACTTCGGAAGCAAAGGGCACTAGCAAGCCTATGATTCTAGTGCCGCTTTCGATTTGAAGTTCCTGAATGAGATTGCCGCAAGTGCTGCAGGAACTTCAAATCGGCGGCACTAGTGTGGTGGTTCAGAAGTTCGCTCTATTGCCCACCGCGGACTTGTAAGCGAACTTCTGAACCAAACCACACTTAGATTCATAAGGTTGCTAGTGTCCTTCGAATCCGAAGTTCGCTCGGAGGGTGCTGCGAAATCAGGCGAACTTCGGTTTCGGGACACTAGCGCATGAGCGCTCCGGCAAGACCGAATTCCTTCCGTTCCGGCCCGGACAGGCACGGCCATTTCGGCATTTTCGGCGGTCGTTTCGTCGCCGAAACGCTGATGCCGCTGGTTCTCGAACTGGAAAAGGCCTACGCGGCGGCGAAGGCGGATCCGGCCTATCAACGGGAGATGGACGTTTACCTCGCGCACTACGTCGGCCGCCCGAGCCCGCTGTATTTCGCCGAGCGGCTGACCGCGCATCTTCGTGACGTGGCCGCCGCCAATGGCAGCTCCGGCGGGGCGAAGATCTACCTAAAGCGCGAGGAGCTCAACCACACCGGCTCGCACAAGGTCAACAACGTGCTCGGGCAGATCCTGCTGGCGCGGCGCATGGGCAAGCAGCGCATCATCGCCGAGACCGGGGCCGGTATGCACGGGGTCGCAACCGCGACTTTGTGCGCGCGCTTCGGCCTCGAGTGCGTCGTCTACATGGGCGCTGTCGACGTGGAGCGGCAGAAGCCGAACGTGTTCCGCATGAACATGCTCGGCGCCAAGGTGGTGCCGGTGCAGTCGGGCGCGCGGACGCTGAAGGATGCGATGAACGAGGCTCTGCGCGACTGGGTCACCAACGTCGCCGACACGTTCTATTGCATCGGCACGGTGGCCGGGCCGCATCCCTATCCGATGATGGTGCGCGACTTCCAATCGATCATCGGTCGCGAGACGCACGAGCAGATGCACCAGGCCGAAGGCCGCCTGCCGGACTCGCTGATCGCCTGCATCGGCGGCGGTTCCAACGCCATGGGACTGTTTCATCGGTTCCTCGACGAGCCGTCGGTGGAAATCTACGGCGTCGAGGCCGCAGGGCGCGGACTTCACACCTGCCTGCATGCGGCGTCGCTCAACGCCGGGCGTCCGGGCGTGCTGCACGGCAATCGCACGTATCTGCTCATGAACGACGATGGGCAGATCAATGAAGCCCACTCGATCTCCGCCGGCCTCGACTATCCGGGCATCGGGCCCGAGCATTCCTGGCTGCACGAGACCGGCCGCGCCAAATACCTCTCGGCCACCGACGAAGAGGCGCTCAACGCCTTCCAGGTACTGTCCAAGCTCGAAGGCATCATCCCGGCGCTGGAGCCGGCGCACGCCATCGCCAAGGTGTTGGAACTGGCACCGGCCAAGCCGAGAGATCACCTCATGGTGGTCAATCTCTCCGGCCGCGGCGACAAGGATCTCGATTCGGTCGCACAGCACCTCGGGAGCCGGCTGTGACGATCCGCGTCGATCGGCGCCTCGTGAAGGTCGAAAGCCGCGCTGCGCACTCGGCATCTTCCCTCCCCCACGTCCAAGTCGGATGTTTCCGGCTTGGACCAAATCAGAATGGCCGAACGCGGGAACACCCGCGTTCGGTTGGGGGGAGTAACCGCGGGGAGAACGCGGCGTGACGACCCGCATCGATCGCCGCTTCGCCACACTGAAGGAGGAAGGTCGCGCCGCGCTGGTCACCTTCCTGATGGCCGGCGATCCCGATGCCGACACCGCGCTTGCGATCGTCAAGGCGCTCCCCGACGCGGGCGCCGACGTGATCGAGCTGGGCATGCCGTTCACCGATCCGATGGCAGACGGACCGGCGATCCAAGCCGCCGGGCTTCGCGCGCTCAAGGCCGGGCAGACCATGGCAAAGACGCTCGCCATGGTGCGCGGCTTCCGCGCCGGCGACGATGCCACCCCGATCGTGCTGATGGGCTACTACAACCCGATCTATATCTACGGGGTCGACCGCTTCCTCGCTGACGCCAAGGCGGCCGGGGTCGACGGCCTGATCGTCGTCGATCTGCCCCCGGAGGAGGACACCGAGCTGTGCCTGCCGGCGCTCAAGGCCGGGCTGAATTTCATTCGCCTTGCGACCCCGACCACCGACGACCGGCGCCTGCCAACGGTGCTCGCCAATACGTCGGGCTTCGTCTACTACGTCTCGATCACCGGCATCACCGGCGCGGCAACGCCGGATGCGGGGCGGGTGGGCGATGCGGTCGCCCGCATCAAGCGGCACACGGCATTGCCGGTCGCGGTCGGCTTCGGGGTCAAGACCGCGGCGCACGCCCGTTCGATCGCGGCGGGCGCCGATGGCGCGGTTGTGGGCTCGGCTCTGGTCGACGCCTTGCGGTCGAGCCTCGATGCGGACGGCAAGGCGACGTCCAAGACCGTTAAGGCCGTGACCAGCCTCGTCCGCGAGCTGGCTGAAGGTGTGCGCGGCGTGGCACGTCAAACGGCCGGGTAGGACGAATTGCGCTAAGATGCCGTCATCATTGCCGGGAATGGTCAGGCGAACCATATAGAAGCGTGTCATGCCCCGCGAATGTGGGACATCCGGTAATCACCGAAAGGTTGTGGTTGCTGGATCGCCCGCCCTCGCCGGCGACGACGGCAGGAAAGCATGTCTCGATGAACTGGATCTCGAACTTCGTCCGGCCGAAAATCCGTAACATGCTCAACCGGCGTGAGACGCCGGAGAATCTGTGGATCAAGTGCCCGGACACCGGCCAGCTCGTGTTCTTCAAGGACGTCGAAGCCAACCAGTTCGTCATCCCGAATTCCAATCATCACATGCGCATCAGCGCCAATGTGCGCCTCAAGCTGTTGTTCGACGGCGGCACGTTCGACGAGATCGCGCTGCCGGAGGTCCCGCTCGATCCCCTCAAGTTTCGCGACGAACGCCGCTATGTCGATCGCCTCAAGGACGCGCGCGCCAAGACCGGCATGCAGGACGCCGTGATGGTTGCGTTCGGCCAGCTTGATGGCCTTCCCGTTGTCGCCGGCGTGCAGGACTTCGACTTCATGGGTGGCTCTCTCGGCATGGCCGCCGCCGAAGCCGTGATTACCGGCTTGGAGACCGCCGCCGAACGTGGCACGCCCTTCATCATGTTCGCCGCCTCGGGCGGCGCGCGCATGCAGGAGGGAATCCTGTCGCTGATGCAGCTTCCGCGCACGACGATCGCAGTGCAGGTGCTGCGGGAGGCGAAGCAGCCCTATATCGTCGTGCTGACCAATCCGACCACCGGCGGCGTCACCGCCTCTTACGCCATGCTCGGCGACGTCCAGATCGCGGAGCCGGGCGCGCTGATCGGCTTCGCCGGGCCGCGGGTGATCGAGCAGACCATCCGTGAAAAACTGCCCGAAGGATTCCAGCGCGCGGAATACTTGAAGGAGCACGGCATGGTGGACATGGTGGTGCATCGTCACCAGTTGCGGCCGATGCTGGCGCAGCTGTGCCGGTTATTGACCAAGGCACCGGGGCCGGCACCGCAGATCAACCTGCCGCTGCCTGCGCCAGCGTGAGCGAGCCCGATCCGTCCGTGCCTTCCATTGACGCCATCGTCGCGCGGCTGGCCGAGCTGCATCCGAAGCTGATCGACCTGTCGCTTGACCGAACGCTGCGGCTGTTGGCGCAGCTTGATCATCCCGAGCGCAAGCTGCCGCCTGTGATTCACGTGGCCGGCACCAACGGCAAGGGCTCGACCATCGCCTTCATGCGCGCGATATTGGAGGCGGCCGGGCTCTCGGTCCACGTCTACACCTCACCGCATCTGGTGCGTTTCAACGAGCGCTTCCGCCTCGGCGCGCGAGGACAGGGCGCGCTGGTATCCGATGCGGAGCTTGCAGAAGTGCTCGCCGAATGCGAGCGCGCCAATAACGGGCAACCGATCACGGTGTTCGAGATCACGACGGCGGTCGGGCTGCTGCTGTTCTCGCGGCATCCCGCCGACGTGATGTTGCTGGAGGTCGGCCTGGGCGGCCGGCTCGATGCCACCAACGTGATCGATCACCCGCTCGCCAGCGTGATCACGCCGGTGTCGCTCGACCATCTCGATTTTCTCGGTGACAGCATCGAGACGATCGCCGGCGAGAAAACGGGCATCATCAAGCCCGGCACGCCCGTATTTGTCGGCGCGCAGCGGCGCGAGGCACTCGCCGTCATCGAGCGCCAGGCGGCGCGGATGGTCGCGCCGATCCGGATCGCCGGGGAAGATTGGACCGCCACCGAGGAGCGCAGCCGGCTTGTCTACCAGGACGAGGATGGGCTGCTCGACCTGGCGGCGCCGAAGCTGCTCGGGCGGCATCAATTTGAGAATGCGGGGCTTGCTATCGCGACGCTGCGCGGCGTTGCCGGACTGAAGCTGCCGCCGGCGGCGTTCGAGGCGGGCGTGGTCAAGGCCGACTGGCCTGCGCGGCTGCAGCGGCTGGCGCAAGGAACGCTGGCGGAGCTGATTCCGCCCGGAAGCGAGCTTTGGCTCGACGGCGGCCACAACCCCGACGGCAGCCGTGTCACCGCAAGTGCGCTTGCCGATCTGGAGGAGCGGGTATCGCGGCCGCTGGTGCTGGTCGTCGGGATGCTGTCCACCAAGGATGCTCCCGGCTTCCTGGGTAATTTTGCCGGTCTCGCCCGTCGCGTTGTGGCCGTGCCGATCGCCGGGCAGGAGAACAGCATCCCGTCCGACGCGATCGCCGATATCGCACGCGCGGCCGGCATTCCGGCGACCGGCCGGGACAGCGTCGAAGATGCGCTTGAGGCAATCGAACGGCTCGCTCTCGATCCGCCGCCCCGCATCCTGATCACCGGCTCCCTTTATCTCGCCGGCCAGGTGCTGGCGGCGAACGGGACGCTGCCGGAGTAGGCGCGGCTCGGTCGTTCCGGGGCGCGGGCGAAGCTCGCGAGCCCGGGACCCATAACCCATATCAGCGATAAGGGCATGGCAGTGCCACATACTACCGACGGTGGTTATGGATTCCGGGTTCCTCGCTTCGCTCGGCCCCGGAATGACGCCACGAATGTAGCATGTTACGGTTTCAGTGAATGCAATAGAGTCCGTTGGGGGAAATGCCGTGAAGCAGGACGTGACAGAGTCGCAGCCCGTCTACAAATGGAAGCTGGAGAAAGACATCGACGTGCCGATGCGCGACGGCACGCTCCTGAAGGCCGACCTGTTCCGGCCCGACAGCGACGAGACATTTCCCGTCATCCTCAACATGGGCATCTACCAGAAGGACAAGCTCTGGGTCCCGCCGGACGACCTGGAAGAAAAAGCCAATCCCTATATGAACTGGGAGACGGTCAATCCGGAATGGTGGTGCCCGCGCGGCTACGCCTCGCTGCGCATCGACGAGCGCGGCAGCGGCAAGACGCCCGGCCAGCTCGTCGCCTACACGCAGCAGGAATCCATCGACTTCTACGACGCCATCGAATGGGCGGCGAAGCAGCCTTGGTGCTCCGGCGCGGTCGGCACGCTGGGCATCTCGTTCTTCGCGCGCACGCAGTGGTGGGTCGCCAACCAGAAGCCGCCGTCGCTGAAGGCGATCATCCCGTGGGAGGGCGCCGCCGACCAGTACCGCGACGTGCTCTATCACGGCGGCATCTTTGGCGCCGGCTTCATCGTCGGCTGGTTCACGACCCACATGGCGCATCATCTCCTTGGTCGTGCCTACAAACACAATCCCGACACGTTCCAGGACAATCTCCTGTACCGCTTCATGCGCAACAGCCTCGACAGTGGCGCGTTCCACTCGCAGCAGGCGCACTGGGACAAGATCGACTTGCCGATGTACTCGGTCGGCAACTGGTCCGGCATGGCGCTGCATCTGCGCGGCGCGACCGAGGGCTACATGCGCGCCGCGTCGAAGAACAAGAAGCTGCGCATCCACTGCGGCACGCACTACCATCCGTTCTACAGCGAAGACGGACGGCGCGACCAGCTCCGCTTCTTCGACAAATGGCTCAAGGGCATCGAGAACGGCGTGATGGACGAGCCGCCGGTCAAGCTAGCGATCCGCACCGGTCACGACGACTACTCGTTCCGCTTCGAGAATGAATGGCCGCTCGCACGCACGCAGTGGACCAAGTACCACCTCGACCTGTCGCAATCGGCCGACGCCAAGGCCGCCGGCGCGGATGGCTCGCTGGTGACGTCAAATCCGGCCAAGACCGGGCAGCGCACCTATTCGGCGGCCGGCGCAGGCCACGCCGGCCGCGCCTCAGCGTCCGCAAGCATGCACGCGCGCATCCACGTCGGCGGCATCTCGCTGGTGACGCCGCCGCTCGAAGCGGACACCGAAGTCACCGGCCCGATCGCGGCGCAGCTCTGGGTATCGAGCACGTCGGAGGACATGGACATCTTCATCACCGTCCGGAACATCGATGCGGAGGGCAAGGACGTCTGGGAGACCGGCCAGCAGGGCGGCCAGGTGCCGGTCGCGAAGGGCTGGCTGCGGGTTTCGCATCGCGAGCTCGATCCCGAACTGACGCTGCCGTATCGGCCGTACCACAAGCATCTGCGCCGGCTGTGGCTGACGCCGAGCGAGATCGTGCAGGTGCAGGTCGAGGTTTGGCCGACCAGCATGGTGTTCAGACGAGGTCACCGCATCCGCGTCGACATCCAGCCGCGCGACGGCGTCGGCAGCGCGCCCTACACGCACTATAGTGCCGACTACAATGACGGCGACAACACCATCTATTCCGGCGGCGACAAGGAATCCTATCTGCTGCTGCCGATCATTCCCGCGAAATAGCACAGACCCCTGTCGTCCCGGCCAACCCCGGATTTGATCCGGGGAAACGCGAGCCGGGACCCATAGCCACCGTTCTCTCGATCGGCGATAGAATCGTGGTTATGGATCCCGACTCTCGCTTCGCTCGGCCGGGATGACAATCTCTGGAACCATAGCATGTCCAATCAATCGACCTTCCCCGTATCCTCCCTTCTCTCCTACACCAGCGACGCCCTGCGCGCCTGCGGGTTACCGGAACGAGATGCCGCCATCACCGCCAAGGCGATGATCGAGGCCGACCTCACCGGCGCCGATGCGCACGGCATCTTCCGCCTGGCGAGCTACGTGAAAGTGCTGCAGCAGAAACGCATCAATCCGCAGGCGAAGATGCGTGTCGTCAACCGCGGTCCGGCCACGGCGCTGATCGACGGCGACAACGGCATGGGCCATCTGGTGATGACCCATGCGGCCGAGACGGCGGTCGAGATTGCGCGAGAGGCGGGCGTCGCCTGGGTCGGCGCGCGCCGCTCCAATCATGCGGGTGCCGCCGGCTTCTATGCGTCGATTCCGATGGCGCACGGCATGATCGGCATCTATGCGGCCTGTTCCAGCGCCAACCACATGGCGCCGACCGGCAGCGCCGAGGCGCTGCTCGGCACCAATCCGATCGCGGTGGCGATCCCGGCCGGCGAGGAGCCGCCCGTCGTTCTCGATATCGCAACCTCGGTAATCGCCTTCGGGGCGATCCGGACGGCAGCGATGCAGGGCAAATCGGTGCCCGAGGGCTGGCTGATCGACCGCACCACCGGCAAGCCGCTCACCGACCCGAAGCGCGGCCACGACGCCCTAATGGAGCCGATCGGTGGCTACAAGGGCGCCGGCCTGGCACTGGTCATCGGCCTGCTCGCAGCGGTGCTCAACGGGGCCGCCTTCGGGCGTGACGTCAACGACTTCAACACCGACCATGGTGGCGAGACCAACACCGGCCAATTCGTGATCGCCCTCGACACCGCGCGGTTCATCGATCCCACGACCTTTGCCGCTGAGATCGACCGCCACCTGCACGACTTCAAAGCCTCGGCGCGCCTGCCGGGCTTCGATGTCATTCGCCTGCCTGGGATGGAGCGCCTGCGGCGGCGGGAGGAGCGCAGCCGCAACGGCGTGACGCTCGCGGGCGCCTTGGCGAAGCAGCTCAACGAGCTTGCCGGCAGCCTCGGCATCGCGCCGCTTGGCGCCAGAGGATGATCCCGAAAAGTGGGAGCCGGTTCTCGGACAAGATCATGCTCATGCAACAAGCCTTGGCTCAGGTCGCCGTGCGCGGCCGGATCGTCATCACGATGACGATGCCGATCCCGCAGCAGACCGCACTGAGCAGGAACACGCCCGCCGGGTGGCCATAGTCGAGGAACGCGCCGAAGATCATCGGCGCAAAGATTCCGCCGATGTTGAAGCCCGTGGTGACGAAGCCGAACACCTTGCCGAACTGTCCCGGCGGCGTCACCGACCGCACGATCATGTCGCGCGACGGCATCATCACGCCGATGCAGAAGTGGGCAAGGCTCAGCGCGCAAATCAACAGCGGTATCGGCAGATCGTAAAGCGCGATCAGCAGCATCGCGACACCGGTGCCGAGCAGCGAAACCATGGCGATCAGCGCATGCCGCGTGGTGCGCCCGGCAACCCAGCCGCCGAGCAGGATGGCGGCTCCGTTCACGACAAGCGCAACCGTGAGCGCGAGATTGGCGGTGACGACCGAGGTGCCGTGCAATGACCCAAGGCCGGCCACCAGATAGACGGTCATGCCGCCGTTGATGATGGTCAGCAGCATGAACACGAAGAAGTTTTGCAGGATCGGCAGTGAGGACAGCAGCCGCCAGCTGGGTTCGCCACCGGCATTCGGCGCCGCCGGCGCGGCTTTCGCGGCCCCGGCACGGCTCGCCGCCGGCTCACGGAACGACGTCATGGCAGCAGCGACAATGAAGCCGAGGACGGCTGCGCCGGCAAACGCGCTGCGCCAGCCAAAGTAGCGATCGAGCAGCAGCAATGTCGGGGGCGCTGCCGCGGAGCCGAGAATGCCGGCGAGGTTATGGAACGAGAAGGCGCGGCTGATGCGCTCCTTGACGACCCGATTCGACAGGATCGCGTAGTCGGCGGGATGGTAGACCGCGTTGGCCACGCCGCCGACCGTGAACATCAGCAGCAGCACCCAATAGACCGGAGCGATCCCGACCACCAGATAGGCGGCGCTGGACAACGCCAGCGCCCCGATCAGCAGCGTCCGCGCGCCGATCCGGTCGACCAGGAATCCGGCCGGCGTCTGCAACGCCGCACCGACAATGTTGAACAGCGTCAGCGCGAGGCCGAGTTGCGTGTAGCTGACGCCAAGGTCGGCCCGGATCACCGGGAACAGCGGCGCCAGCAACAGCATGTGGTAGTGGCTGACGAAATGCGCGGCGCAGACCAGCCCGACGAGCCGGTTCTCGTTTTCGCGCGTCATTCCGGGCGGCAGCGCCGAGGCTTCTGTCGTCGTCAAGGGTGGCCTTCAGGACAGGAGGATGCTGGTTTCGGGGGGCGCTCCCGAGCGCGCAACTGGACGCCACCCTTATCCGAGCGGCATCGCCGCCGGAAGCGGTGTGGACCGTTGAACTCCCATGCGGTTTTGCAGAATCCGCGGGGGAACACGAAATGAATTATAACATGTTGAATAATGTGAGTAATTGTTTGCTCGCCGCAGCTCAAAACGTCGGAACCTTGCGTGCGGCCCTCTGCGCGATAGCGGCCGTCACGCGGGGCTCGGTTGACGCCATGTCAGCCGCGTTCCAATTGATATTCGGCCGCGCGTGCCTCGCTCATCAGCCGGCTCCAGACGCGTTCGCGCAATTCACCGAAGCGCGGCTCGCGCAGGGTCGCGCGGCTGCGTGGCCGCGGCAGGTCGACGGTGATCGTCTCATCGATGTTGCTCGGCCGTCCTTTGAGGACAATGACGCGGTCACCCATCAGCACGGCTTCTTCGATCGAGTGGGTGACGAACACCATCGTGGTCGGCCGGGTCTCCCAGATGCGCAGCAGCTCGAACTGCAAGATCTCACGCGTCTGCGCGTCGACGGCGGCAAACGGCTCGTCCATCAGCAGCACGCGCGGCTCGACCGCCAGCGCCCGCGCCAGCCCGCAACGCTGCTGCATGCCGCCCGACATCTGGTACGGATAGGCCTGCTCGAAGCCGGTCAGCCCGACAAGATTGACGAAGGCGGGGACGCGCTCGGCGATGTCCGCCTTCGACGCGCCGTCCATGCGCAACCCGTAGGCGACGTTGTCGTAGACCGTTTTCCACGGGAACAGGCCGAAGTGCTGGAATACCATAGCGACCCCGGGAATCGGGTCGTTCACCACCTGATCGCCCACCAAGATCTCGCCTTCGTCGTGCGGCAGCAGCCCGTCGATGCAGCGCAGCATCGTGGTCTTGCCGCAACCAGAGGGGCCGACAATTGCGAGAATTTCCCGTTCGCCGACCTCGAAATCGACATTGCGGAACACTTGCAGTGCGCCGAACCGCTTGCCGAGGTTGCGAACCGCAATGCGGCCCGTCCCGCCCACCGGATGGGCGGCCGAACGTGATGCAGTCATCGTGCCTGCTATCGTGCTCATTCGGCGGCCTGCGTCGACGCCGTTGCGTCCTTGCGGGCCCAGTAGTCGGGCGACGACTTCGAGTGTACCAGGGCTTCCGGCGTTTCGAATCCGGGCGCCATCGAACCGGACTGTCCGACCAGCACCTGATGGTGTTCGATGTCGAGGGTGCGCAGCCAGCGCTGCTGTCCCATCGTCAAGGCGATGAAGTAGCCGATCTCCACGAGTTCTGGCTCGCTGAACTGACGGTGCAGGCGCGCCCAGAACGCGTCGTCCACCGGCAGATCCCAGGTGATGGCCTCGGCGTAGGACAGCGCCGCCTTCTGCCGCTCGTCGTAGCGCTTGGAGCTCTCGAAATTAATCAGGTCGAGGGTCGCATCCTCGGTCATGCCGGCCTTGGACGACTTGATCGAGCGCTGGTTGCCGCAGAACTCGCACTTCACCGCGCGCGACACATAGAGCCGGCACAGCTCCTTGATGCTGTGGTCGGCGACGCCCTGGTGGAACACGTCGCGCCAGCTGTTGGCGAACGACCAGAACACCGCCGGAACGTGCGCGCGGACGGCCTGGCTCTCCGGCCGCGGCGTTCCCTCGCGGGCACACCGCTCGAACTCCGCCAGCATGGCGGGGTCGCCGACGGTGCTTGGGTCGACATAGCTGATGCGCGGTGTCCGACTCATGGTTTCCACCCCTTTCAATCCGCGTTTGCACCACCGTAACGGCGAGCGGGCGCGGCCTTATTGTCGGCGCATGTTGCCGCAGCCGGGCCGCGCGATCAATGCTCGCTGTCGATCTGTTTACCATGCCGGGCTCCGGCAAGGCCGTCGAGTAGCCGGGCGGCAATCGGTCAGCCTTGCGGCTCCGCCAACCGAGGTCCCCGTCAGTTGCATCGGCGGCGCGGCTGCCGTACGCCTGGAAGCGCCCTGCAGGGCCGGTACCCGCCGGCCCGGTTTGTCATCCCCACCACGGCCAGATCATCGCCCTCGGATCGCAATGCTCGCAGCCCTCAGACAGTTCCTGAACGAGTTCGCCGACGGCGGAAAGCATCCCGCCCGTTTCGACGACAACGATTATCGGCTGGCGGCGGCGGCGCTTCTGGTCCACACAGCGACGATCGACGGCAACATGTCGGAGGCGGAGCAGGAGCGGCTGCACGCGTTGATCATGCAGCGCTTCGGTCTTGACCATGCGGCGGCTGACGAACTGGTGCAGGAAGCCGCCGAGGTCGAGCGCGAAGCGGTCGATCTCTATCGTTTCACCAGCTTGATCAACCGCTCGCTCGACGAAGCGGGCCGTTGCCGCATCGTCGAGATGATGTGGCAGATGGTCTTCGCCGATGGTCAGGTCACCGAGTTCGAGGACAACCTGATCTGGCGTGCCGCCGATCTGCTCGGCGTCTCCCGCCGAGTGCGGATCGGTCTGCGCCAGCAGGTGGCGGCTCAGCGGGCTGATCCCGGCGAGACGCAGTAGCGTGGCGCGGCCGTGGCTGAGCCGATCACGCTGATCACCGGCGCTTTTGCGGGGATTGGCGCGTCGCTGGCACGGGTCTTCGCTGCGCATGAGGCTAATGTCCCGAATCCGAAGTCCGCACTACCTCGCGGCATCCTCTTAACGAAAGCGATAAGGAATGAAATTCACCCTCGCCTGGCTCAAGGAGCATCTCGACACCGACGCTTCGCTTGAGCGAATCGTCGACAGGCTCACCATGATCGGGCTCGAGGTCGAGAGCGTCGAGGACAAGGCGAAAGCACTGGCACCGTTCAAGGTCGCCCACGTCGTGTCCGCCGAGCCACACCCCAATGCCGACCGGCTGCGCGTCTGCATGGTCGATACCGGCGACGGCGACCCGGTGCAGGTCGTGTGCGGGGCGCCCAATGCGCGCGCCGGCATGAAGGGCGTGTTCGTGCCGCCGGGCGCGTTCATTCCCGGTAAGAACATGACGCTCACCGTCGGCAGCATTCGCGGCGTCGAGAGCCGCGGCATGCTGGTGTCCGAATTCGAACTGCAGTTGTCCGACAATCACGAAGGCATCATCGAGCTCCCCGCCGACGCAACGGTCGGCACGCCGTACGCGGAATTGCTCGGCCTCAACGATCCGGTGATCGAGATTAACCTGACGCCGAACCGGCCCGACTGCACCGGCGTGCACGGCATTGCGCGCGACCTTGCCGCCGCCGACATGGGCACCTTCAAGAAGGGTGTTATCCAGCCGATCGAGGGCGAGTTCCCCTGCCCGGTCGGCGTCACGCTCGACTTCGGCGCGACGCCGTCGCTGTGTCCGGCATTCGCGCTACGGCTGGTGCGCGGCGTCAAGAACGGCCCCTCGCCCGACTGGCTGCAGCGGCGGCTGGCGGCGATCGGCCTGCGTCCCATCAACGCGCTGGTCGACATCACCAACCTGATCACCTACGACCGCGGCCGCCCGCTGCACGTGTTCGACGCCGCCAAGGTGCACGGTAATCTCGTCGTCCGCCGCGCCAAGCAGGGCGAGACCGTGCTGGCGCTCGACGGCCGCATCTACGGCCTGGACGAGTCGATGTGCGTAATCACCGACGACAACGGCGTCGAGTCGATCTCCGGCATCATGGGTGGCGAGGCGTCTGGCTGCACGGGTGAGACCACCGATGTGCTGATCGAGTCGGCGCTGTGGGTGCCGGACAATATCGCGGCGACCGGCCGCAAGCTCGGTATCAATTCCGACGCGCGCTACCGCTTCGAGCGCGGCGTCGATCCGAACTTCATGCTGCCGGGCCTGGAACTGGCGACCAAGCTGGTGCTCGAATTCTGCGGCGGCACGCCATCCGAGATCGTGGTCGCCGGCAAGGCGGAAGCGCCCGACCATGCCATCGACTTCCCGCTCGACGAGCTCACGCGGCTGGCCGGACTCAAGGCGACGTTGCCGGAGGTGCGGCGCGTGCTCACCCATCTCGGCTTTTTCGTCGCCGGCCAAGGCAATGCCGTGAAGGTCGTCGCGCCGTCGTGGCGCCCCGACATTCACGGCAAGGCCGACATCGTCGAGGAGGTGGTGCGCATCCTCGGCGTCGACCGCATTCCGTCCACGCCGTTCGACCGCGGCGACGCGCCGCGCAAGCCGGTGCTCACAAGCGTGCAGGTGCGCACCCGCAAGGCCAAGCGCGCGCTCGCCGCCCGCGGCCTCACCGAAGCCGTGACCTGGTCGTTCGTGCCCAAGGCGCAAGCCGTGCTGTTCGGCGGCGGCGCGGCGGAACTGGCGCTCGCCAATCCGATTGCCGCCGAACTCTCCGATATGCGCCCGAGTCTAATTCCCGGCCTCGTCGCTGGCGCGCAGCGCAATGCCGACCGCGGCTTCCCGGATGTGGCGCTGTTCGAGGTGGGGCAGATCTTCCTGGGCGACCGTCCCGACGACCAACTCACGGCGGCCACCGGCATTCGCCGGGGCCTAGCGCGGCCGGACGGCATCGGCCGGCACTGGTCGAGCGCAGCGATTGCGGTGGACGCCTTCGACGCCAAGGCCGACGCGCTCGCCGTTCTGACCGCGGCCGGCGCCCCACCGCAAGCGATGCAGGTCGTCCCCGGCGGTCCCGCCTGGTTCCACCCGGGACGCTCCGGCACCATCCAGATCGGGCCACAGAACGTGCTCGGGCATTTCGGCGAATTGCATCCGCGCGCGCTCCAGGCGCTCGACGCCGAAGGGCCGGTGGTCTGCTTCGAGGTGATCCTCGAACGGATTCCGGAGCCGAAGGCTAAGGCCACCAAGGTGAAGCCCGCGCTCGAGCTGTCGCCGTTCCAGCCGGTCGAGCGCGACTTTGCGTTCGTGGTCAATCGCGCCGTCAAGGCCGCTGACATCGTGCGCGCCGCGCAATCGGCCGACCGCAAGCTGATCGCCGGCATCAGCGTGTTCGACGTCTACGAGGGCGAGGGCATCGAGCCCGGCAAGAAGTCCGTGGCCATCGCGGTCACACTGCAGCCGCGTGAAAAAACCATGACCGACCAGGAGATCGACGCGCTGGCGGGCAAGATCGTGGCCGAGGTGACCAAGCGTACTGGCGGGACGCTGCGCGGGTAAGTCGAGAAGGCTGCGCTGAACGAAGTGGCGGACCGTCGCGATGGCCTGCCGTGATCCTGGTGGTACCCTCATCGTTGCTGGGCCCCAACCAGGCTGCTGGTAGCCTTATCGTCGCTGGGCCCCAACCAGGAGAGCACATCATGCCGTACCCGACACTCGCGCGCGCCGTCCTCGGCGCGGTCTTCATCCTGTGCCTGCAAATCGCGCCCGCGCAGGCGCAGCAGCTCAGATATGTCGCCACGTCCGGGAGCGACGCCAATGACTGCTTCAGCCCGAACGTGGGCTTTGTCTGCCGGAGCTTGCAACGGGCGCACGACGTTGCCACCCCCGGCGCCAAAATCGTTGTGCTCAATTCCGGCGACTTCTTCTCCGTCACCATCACCAAGTCGATCGCCATCGTTGCGACGGGGGTTCACGCTAATCTCTACGGCGACCCCTTGACCATGATCATCATCAATGCCGGGCCGAACGACGTGGTCTACCTTGAGGGTCTGGCGATGGGGCTAAACACCCCCACCTCCGCCGGCAGCGGGATCCAATTCAACAGCGGCGGCAAGCTGCACGTGCGCAATTGCGTGATCCGCGGGTTCGGCACGGCCGGCATCGATATCCGCGGGTCCGGGTCGAAGCGGGTCTTCGTCTCCGATTGCACGATCGCCAACAACCGGCACGGCATCTTGGCAAGAGGCGGAAACGCCCTCGTCTTCCTCGATCGCGTCACCATCGAAGGGAACCTGCGCGACGGCATCAGATCCCAGGGCAGCGGGGCGACAGTCCGCATCAACAATTCGACCATCACCCACAACGGCACCGGCCTTAGCTCGGTGAACGGCGGCAAGCTGATCTCGTTCGGCAACAACGCCATCCGCGACAACGACACGAATGGCGCGCCAACGGCAACGCAGCCTCTGAGATAGCATGTAGCTCCGGACGAGCGGCACGCACAGCCCGCCGCGGCGATGGTGTTCATCGCCGCGGTGCTATTGATCGGGCTGATCTGATCTAAGAGTCGGTTTGAGGCCTCCCTGTACCGCCCCGGATTCCAAACGGATGGAACTATGGCTGCCTGAGTTCTCCCGAGATGTTGCATTCTGTACCAGCCCAGCCGGTAACCTCGTTGTTGCTAAAGAGTACAACCGGGCGTTCGCCGGATTCGAACAGCTGCATGACCGGGCTGTTCACGACCCACTCGAAGGTGGTGGTGCGGACCGGCAAGAGGTACGTGCGTTTGAGCGGGAAAGTTTGTCCCTTCCGAGTCCGGAGGGATGCGGAATGTAGAACTCCATTGCCGGGAGACGCTCGACACGCCACGTGTTGAACGATGAGTCTTTTCTGCTGTGGCGCCAGCCCGAACAAGACGTAGCAAGATGCACCGCTACAGCCGGGTCCCGTCGTTAGACAGGGTATTCGAGGTCTGCTGATAGTTTGCCCCGACGGTGGTTCGCGGCCCGTACTCGGCGTCGGCGAGCGAAGCCGATAGGATCACGAGAACGGAGCCGGCGAGACCGGCGCGCGCAACGTTGGCTGTATTCCACATAGGCATGATGTTTCTCTTTAGGTTTCGCGTCGCCCCCGCGACGCGCAATCCTAGCAGAGACAATGCTGATCGGGCTGATTTTGGGAATCCGTTCAGGGCTTCTCGTGGCCTTCGTGGCCGCACGTCGCATTTGCTTGACCAAAGTGGCCTGGTGGGAGCAGGATAGGCGCCCCGACCGGTAGAGGGGGCGGAAGCATGGCGCGTACTTTTGCGCTGAGGGTCGAGCTTCAGTTCGGCTACATCTTTAACACCGACCTGCCGGTTGGGAATGGTGCCGCCAATCAACGCGAGGACGTTTTTCTCGTCCAATATTTGTTAGCCGTCTGGATGGCGCACGAGAAGGATCCGAGAATCTTGCCTATTGTCGCTGCGGCGCCGGTGGTCAAACCGGACGGGATCTGTGGGGACAAGACCAAGGGCGCAATCAAGGCCTTTGAATCGGCCTTTCCGCAGGTGAACACAGACGGGAGAGTTGATCCCTTCAACGCTCTCGGTACGACCTCGGGCAAAACCATGAAATTGTTTCTTCTGAACCAGATTTTGTTTTTCGCCGGCGGGTTGCGAGGCGGAGTTCCTAAAACGAGGATTGACTTCCCGCCGGCATTGCGGCAACCGCTGTTCCGACCATAGTTTCGAACAAGTAGCGGCGGCGCGCCGCCGCCGTGCTGCGCTTTCCGTCAGCGGCGACCCGTTACGCCTTCACGCGGGCCTCCGGCGTATCCGCGCGTTGAGAGGTTCTGTCTGACAGGACTTCACCGCCCGCGGCGGCGGCAGCGGCCCGCGTGAAGGAAAGCCGTGGGCAAAATCGCCTGCTGAGAAGCAACCACTCGCCCTGCTGTCGCAAGCGATTTTGCCCACGCGCGCGCATCGCGTGGGCATTGCGCCCGCACGGCCGGTGCGGATGATAACGCCGCCTCCTTCAGCTTCGCTTCGCGATAGGCGCGCACGTCCGGCAAGAACAGATCGCCGAAGATGAGGTGCGTAATGCCGTCCGCCTTGGCGCGCTCCATCGCCGCGCGCATCTCGCGCTCGTAAATATCGTTCGGGCACGGCCACGGTCGTACTCGCCCGCCTGCCGCGCTTCGTGCAGCGCCCACGCGCTGTCCTTGCCGCTCGACCAGGCGATCAGGGCTTTGCGGTGGAGCATCGTTGCATCGATGTGTTGAGGCCCAATGGATGCGCGATCGCGAGGGGCGTCGTGCTGCGCGGACACCTCAGTTCCCGAGCGGATACGGCACCGATTCAGGATCGAACCGGCCCGGTCGGGTGGTTCGCCGACGCGGACGGTCGTCCGCCCGGACCGCGGCGCGCGGCGCGCGCCGCCGCTTCGGCCGCGGCCGCTCCTGCTGTACCGGTGCGGCGAGCTGCTTGAGCACGGCCGCGGCGGCGCGTTCGCCGGATTCCCAGGCTCCGCCGACGGTGCCCCAAAGCGTCTCGTGCACCGCTTCGCCGGCGAACCAGATGCGCTCGCGCAGCGGTTGCATCAGCAGGCGACGCGCCGGCTGTCCGCCGGGCGCGGCTACCGAAAGCGCGCCCCGGACGTGCGACGCCTTGTTCCAGTTGGTCGCCGCCATGCGTTTCACCGCCTTCTTCACGTCCGCACCATATAACCCGGTGAGCCAGTCGAGCGCGAACGCCGTCATCGCCGCCTCGCCGCCCGCCGACAGATCGCGCCCGAACCGCCCGCCGACCTGCACCATGCACAGGCTGGTGCCGGACACGTTGCCGAGCAACGCCGCCGTCCCGCTGCGGGTCGTCATCTCGAAGATGAGCTCGTCGTGCTGCAGACCGAGCGGGTTGCCTGGCAGTTCCAGTGCGATGTGGTCAAAGCTGCCGAGCGAGAGCTTCGCGAGGGCGTCGAGCTGCGGTTTTGGCAACTCGGGTTGAAACGCGATCGCCTCACCGGCGAGAACGTTGGTCGATGCCGTGATGATCGCCGCGTGCGCCGACAGCCGTCCCTTGCTGGTTTCGACCGCGACGCCGCGACTCCAGTCGATCCGCCTCACCGGCGTCGACAGCGACACCGGAATGCCGGCCGCCAGCCTGGCCAGCAGTGCGCCGTAGCCCTGCCGGCAGATCGCATCGATCTCACGCTCGTCGATCCTGGCAAAGTCCTTCGCCGAGACGTCGGAGAGATCCTTGCCGCAGCCGTACGGTCCGAGCACGAACTCGACCGTGTTGCGCCATTCGCGTAGATCGCTCGGCAAGGCGCGTGCGCAGGATATGTCGGCGCTGCCGCGCGCCGCTTCCTGGATGGCGCGGCGGCTGCGTACCTGCGCGACCAGGAAATCCTCAAGCTCTCCTTCCCGGGCATTGCGCCGGCCGATGCGCAGCCGCAAGCCCCGTGCCGCCTGATCGATCTGGAAGCCGTCGCGCGCCAGCCGTAGCAGCGGATTGGTTTCCGGAATGTGAATCCAGTGCGCGCCGCGATCGAACGGAACGCCGAAGGTCTTCGTATCGGTGATACAGCGGCCGCCGACGCGGTCGCTCGCCTCGATCAGCGCAATGCGGCGCCCGGCTGCGGCCAGTTGCCGCGCTGCCGCAATGCCCGCAGCGCCCGCGCCGACGATCACGACATCGACCTCGCCCGATTTCGGCACGGCGCCGAGCGCCGGCGCGGCCGTCACCGCGGCCATGCCCGATAGAAACGATCGGCGGCTCAAGATGGGCATGCTGTGCAACCCGTCATTAAACCCCGACACCTTGCCCCAAGGCCGCGGCCCGGGCAAACCGCCGGCCCCGCTCCCGATCTTGCCGCCGCGTAGCCGCTTCGCTACCTCTGACGATACGTGTGGAGGATGCCATGTTCGACGCCGCCGCCAAGGCACTGTCCCAGATATTCACGCCGCCGCTGCGGGCGATCCTGCTCAAGGCGGTCGCGCTGGCGCTGATCGTGATCGTAGCATTCGGCATCGCGCTCCAACGGCTGCTGGTATGGCTCGCGAGTTCGGGCGAACAGTGGGCGCAAGGCGCGCTCGGCACCGCCTCGGAAACTCCGCTGTATATTCTGGTCTGGATCGTCTCGATCGCGGCCAGCATCGGGATCATCATCGGCTCGGTGTTCCTGATGCCGGCGGTCGCATCGTTCGTGGCAAGCTTCTTCGTTGATGATATCGCCGAGGAGGTCGAGCAGGTTTACTACCCGTACGACCCGCCCGGCACCGCCGTGGCGTTGCCGCGCGCGCTCACGGAGGGTGCCAAGACGGCGGGCTTCGCCGTCGCCGTCTACCTGGTCGCGCTGCCGTTCCTGTTCTTCGCCGGCCTCGGGGTGGTGATCTTCTTCCTCGCCGCCGCCTACCTCTTGAGCCGCGAGTATTTCGAGCTTGCCGCCATGCGCTTCCGCCCGCCGGCCGAAGCCAAGGCGTTGCGGCGCCGGCATCGCGGCACGGTGTTCGCCGCCGGCCTGTTGATCGCGCTGTTTGTTTCGATCCCGATCGTCAATCTCGCCACGCCGCTGTTCGGCATGGCGCTGATGGTGCATATGCATAAGCGAATACTGAGTGGTAAGTAGTAGGTGCTTCTTCTATTCGCTATTCGCTACTCACTATTCGCTCACCGTCTTCCCCGGCCACTTGCACAGGTCGGCGATGACGCACGTCTCGCACAACGGCCGGCGCGCGATGCAGACATAGCGGCCATGCAGGATCAGCCAATGGTGCGCGTGGCGCTTGTAGGCGGGCGGCACCACGGCTTCGAGCTTCGTCTCCACCTCGAACGGCGTCTTGCCGGTGGCGAGCCCGGTGCGGTTGCCGACTCGGAAAATGTGCGTGTCGACCGCGATCGTCGGCTCGCCGAAGGCGATGTTGAGCACCACGTTCGCGGTCTTGCGCCCGACGCCGGGCAGCGCCTCCAGCGCGACGCGATCATGCGGCACCTGCCCGCCGTGCTCGGCAATGAGCCGCTGCGAGAGCGCGATGACGTTCTTCGCCTTGGTGCGGAACAAGCCGATGGTCTTGACCAGCTCGCGCACACGCTCCTCGCCGAGCGCCACCATCCTGGCGGGAGTGTCGGCGGCCGCAAACAGCGCGGGCGTCGCCTTGTTGACGCCGGCGTCGGTCGCCTGCGCCGAGAGCACCACGGCGACCAGCAGCGTATAGGGATTGACGTGCTGCAATTCGCCTTTGGGCTCGGGGTTAGCCGCCTTAAGGCGGCGGAACGCTTCCTCGATCTCGGCCGTTGACCATTGCGGCAGGGCCCCCTTGGCGGCCTTGCCTTTGCGCGCCGTCTCGATGCGTTTTCGCGTCGCCCCTTTAGCCATGTTTCCGGTATAGTTGGCGCCATGACCCTCGACAATGACGACACTGGCGAACCGACGCTGTTTTCCGCGATCATCACGCCGTACCGCTCGCTGAGCGGCACCGGGTTCGTGATCGTCATGGTGCTGTTCGGGGCGGTGAGCTTCGCCGCCGGAGTGTTCTTCCTCACGCTCGGCGCCTGGCCGGTGATGGGATTCTTTGGCCTCGACGTCCTGTTGCTGTACTGGGCGTTCCAGCTCAACTACCGCGACGCCGCCGCCTACGAGGAGGTGCATGTTGTGCCGAGTGTGCTGACGGTGCGGCAGGTGAGCCGGCGCGGCCACGTCCGCGAGTGGAAGCTCAATCCGGTTTGGGCCCGGCTCGATCGCGAGATCCACGAGGAATTCGGCCTGCAGCACCTGTTCCTCGTCTCGCACGGAAAGCGGCTGTCGATCGCGAGCTTCCTCGGCCCACAGGAGAAGGAATCCTTCGCCAACGCCTTGGCCGCCGCGCTGGGCGCGGCGCGGCGCGGACCGACCAGGGCGGTGGTGGAGTGAGGCACGGCCCCTCACCCTCCCCTGGAGGGGGAGGGTCGGCGTGCATCGAGCGACGCGAGATGCGAGCCGGGGTGGGGTGAAAAACCTTCGCTACAGCGTGAGTGGTTCACCCCACCCCGATCGCCTTCGCTTCGCTGCGGCGATCACCCTCCCCCTCCAGGGGAGGGTGAAGAGAAGAGCAGAAATCGGGTGGTCCCCATCCCCACCACGCGCCATATTCCACTCATGACACATGTCGAAACCATCACCGCGCCCAGGCGCGCATCCGTCGCCCCGCCGCTCGATGCGGCCGCGGCCGATTACGAAGTGGTGCGCCGCGCCATCGCCCACATCGCCGGGCACTGGCAGGCGCAGCCGGCGATCGAGGAGATCGCCACGGCCGCTAGCGTCGGCACCACCGACTTGCATCACATCTTCCGCCGCTGGGCCGGCCTAACGCCGAAGGATTTTCTGGCGGCGCTCACCCTCGATCATGCGCGGAAGCTCCTGCGCGAGTCCGCCAGCGTGCTCGACGCCGCCTATGAGGTGGGCCTGTCGGGGCCGGGCCGGCTGCACGACCTGTTCGTCACCCACGAGGCGATGTCGCCGGGCGAATGGAAGGCGGGCGGCGCGGGCCTCGCGATCTCCTACGGCTTCCACCCCTCGCCATTTGGCACGGCGCTGGTGATGATCACACCGCGCGGGCTTGCCGGCCTCGCCTTCGCGGATCCGGGCGAAGAAACGGCGGCACTTGCCGACATGCAACGCCGTTGGCCGCGCGCCCGCTATGTCGAAGACCCCGGCGCCACGTCGCCGTATGCGCGCCGCATCTTCGATCCGGCACTCTGGCGGCCGGAGCAGCCGCTCCGGGTGGTGCTGATCGGTACCGACTGGGAAATCCGCGTCTGGGAGACGCTCCTGAAGGTACCAATGGGGCGTGCCACCACCTATTCGGACATCGCCGCCAAGGTGCGCACCCCCAAGGCCGCGCGCGCGGTGGGCGCGGCGGTCGGCAAGAACCCGGTGTGCTTCGTGGTGCCCTGCCACCGCGTCATCGGCAAGAGCGGCGATATCACCGGCTATCACTGGGGCCTCACCCGCAAGCGGGCGATGCTCGGCTGGGAGGCGGGCAAGGTGGCGGCGTAGCCCTCGCCCCCTTGATTGACCTCAAGGTCGCAATTCCCCAAAACTGATCCCATCTTCATCTCCCTGATCGGACGATATCGCAGTCCGCTGCGATATCGTCCGCGTCACATCATGAACAAGGACAATGAGAAATGCAGCCGAGACGTCCGGTCATGCTGGTCATCCTGGACGGTTGGGGCTGGCGGGACGACCCGGCCGACAACGCCGTGCTGCAAGCCAAGACGCCCACCTTCGACCGCCTGTGGTCCACCTGCCCGCATGCGCTGTTACACACGTCCGGCAAGGATGTCGGCCTGCCGCACGGCCAGATGGGTAATTCCGAGGTCGGGCACCTCAACATCGGCGCCGGCCGTATTGTCGTGCAGGACCTGCCGCGCATCGACGATGCCATTTCCTCCGGCGAGATCGAGCGGGCGCCGGCGCTGCGTCATCTGATCGAGCGGCTCACAGCCAGCGGCGGCACCTGTCACCTCATGGGTCTGGTGTCGCCCGGCGGCGTGCATTCGCACCAGGATCACGCGGCGGCGCTGGCGAGGATTCTCGCTGCGGCCAACGTACCGACGGTGGTGCATGCCTTCACTGACGGCCGCGATACGCCGCCGCGCTCGGCCGGCGCCGACGTCAAGCGGCTGAGCGCGGCACTGCCGCCGCAGGTCGCGATCGCGACGGTGTGCGGGCGCTACTACGCGATGGATCGCGACAACCGCTGGGAGCGGGTGAAGCAGGCCTACGACGCCGTCGTCGACGCGCAAGGCCCGCGCTTTCCCGATGCCGCCTCGGTTGTTGTCGACTCTTACGCACACGACCTGAACGACGAGTTCGTGGTGCCGTCAGTGGTCGGCGACTACCGCGGCATGCGCGGCGGCGACGGCGTGTTGTGCTTCAACTTCCGCGCCGACCGTGTACGCGAGCTTCTCGCCGCGATACTCGACCCGAGTTTTTCCAGCTTCCCGCGGCAGCGCACGGTTCGCATTGCAACTGCGGTCGGCATGACCGAATACAGCGATGCACTCAATGCGTTTCTTCAAGCGATCTTCCCGCCGCAGTCACTGAAGAACGTTATCGGCGAAGTCGTCGCCAATGCCGGACGCAGACAATTGCGTACCGCCGAGACCGAGAAATATCCTCACGTCACCTATTTCCTCAACGGCGGGCGCGAGCAGCCCTACGACGGCGAAGACCGCATCATGGTGCCGTCGCCCAAGGTCGCGACCTACGACCTACAACCGGAAATGTCGGCGCCGGAACTGACCGACAAGGCCGTGGAGGCGATCGGCTCCGGCCAATACGACCTGATCGTCCTGAACTACGCCAACCCCGACATGGTCGGCCACACCGGCAGCCTGCCTGCGGCGATCAAGGCGGTGGAGACCGTCGACGCCGGCCTCAGCCGCATTGCCGAGGCAATCGCCAAGGCTGGCGGCGCGCTGCTGGTGATCGCCGATCACGGCAATTGCGAGATGATGCGCGATCCTGTCACCAACGGCCCGCACACCGCACACACCACCAATCCGGTACCGGTGGTGCTGATGGGCGGCGGCGATGGCGCGCTGGTGGAGGGACGACTATCCGACGTCGCGCCGACGCTGCTGGCGCTGATGGAATTGCCGCAGCCGGCGGAGATGACGGGCAAGCCGCTGATGCGGTAGCCGTTAACCTCTCCGCGTGTCGTCCCCGCTTCGCGGATGACCGCCGAGTGGTGGGTCGGTCCCGCTCACCCCACCCGCTCGGGCATCCTGCTGAACGCCGGCATCACCTCGCGCGCGAACAGCCGCATCGAGCTTCGCGCCTCCTCGTAGGGAATTGTGCCGAAATTGACCTGCAGCGAGGCGTGCTCGAATTCGCCGTAGAACGCGATCACTCTCTCGACGATCGCCTTGATTTCGTCGGGGGTGCCGATCCAGGCGCTGCCAGTTTCGATCTGGCTCTCCAGCGACATGCCCTTGAGCTTCGACACCAGTTGATCGTAGCCCTTGTAGTCTTTGGACGACGTTCCCATCGTCCAGTCCTGGCTCGCTTCGAAGATCAGCCGGAAATAGTCGTCGAGCGACTTGCGTGGGATTTCGCGCGCGAACTTCGCATCTTCGTGGCAGAACATGTGGAAGGCGACCATGATCTCGCCCTCGCCGGGATGTCCGGCCTCGCGCCAAGCATCGCGGTAGACCTTGATGTTGTCGCGCAGCTTGAGGCCGAGCGGGATCGCCATCAGCGAGTAGCCGAGACGGCCCGCATAGGCGAAAGTCTCCGGTGTCGTGGTTGCCGCGATGTAGAACTTCGGCCGCGGCTTCTGCGTCGGACGCGGCAGCGAGGTCGTATCCTCGAAGCTGTGGAAGCGGCCGCGGTGCGTCGCGTTCTCTTCCCGCAGCAACAGGTCGATCTGCTCGACGCCCTCCTCGAACCGCGCGTAGGATTCGTCCGGCGAAATGCCGAAGCGCCGGAACTCGTGCGGCAGGAAGGCGCGGGCGAAGCCGACGTCGATGCGGCCGTTGGAGATGGCGTCGATCATCCCGATCTCGCCGGCGAGCTTCAACGGATGATTGAACACCGGCAGGACCGCACCGGTGAGCAGTCGCATCGTCGTTGTGCGCTGCGAAAGCGCCGACAGGAATAGGATCGGGTTGGGGCTGTAACCGCCGTAGGGATGAAAATAGTGCTCGACGATGCGGGTATGGGTGAAGCCCAGCTTCTCCGCCTCGTCGCCGATCGCCAGCGACTCGCGGAAATATTGGGCCGCTGGCGTCTCGTCGGGGTAGACCGCGGGAAAGAACTGCACGCCGAACTGCATTGACCTCTCTCCGACGCCTCCTGAATCTGCCCCCAACGGCCCTGATCCCTGGCAACTTTGTTCGCGGCTGTCAAATTCCGCGGTCGCGTCAATGGCCCAGAAGAGCACTGGACGCGCCGCGACCGCCGGGCCATCTTGACGCGTCCAACATGAGAGTCCGTCCATGAGAATCTGCTGGTTCAACGACAACCGCCTTGGTCTGGTCCGCGATGGCCGCGTGCTCGATGTCAGCGCGGCGCTCTCCGCGCTGCCGGCGCCGACCTATCCGGCGCCCAAGGGCGACCCCGTCATCACCCATCTCGCCCGGCTCAAGCCGGCGATCGAGTCGGCTGCGAACGGCGCCAAGTCGCATGCGATCAACGAGGTGAAATTCCTCAGTCCGGTGCAGAGCCCGACCAAGGTCATCGGCACGCCGACCAACTACGCCGCGCATGTGGCGGAGGCGAAGGAGCAGGTCGCCGACTTCAAATCGCGCTACACCGGCAGCATCGAGGAGCAGGGCCTGTTCCTCAAGGCCAACAGCTCGCTGATCGGCCCGGGCGAGGGCGTGACGGTCCGCTTCCCGGATCGGCGCACCGACCACGAGATGGAGCTCGGCATCGTCATCGGCCGCAAGGTGTCGAACATTTCGGAGGCCGACGCGCTCGGCTGCATCGCCGGCTACGCGCTCGCCCTCGATATGGTCACGCGCGGCACCGAAGACCGCAGCTTCCGCAAGTCGATCGACACCTACTCGGTGCTCGGTCCATGGATGACCACGGCGGACGAGATCAAGGATCCGCAGAACCTGGCGTTCAGCCTGGCGGTGAACGGCGAGATCAAGCAGAAGTCGAACACCGGCATGATGCTCATGGGCATCGCGCGCCAGATCGCCTGGGGGTCGACGTTCTATACCCTATGGCCCGGCGACATCATTATGACCGGCACCTGCGAGGGCGTGAGCCGCGTCAAGCCCGGCGACACGATGCATTGCGTGATCGAAGGCATCGGCGAAATGGACGTCGCGGTCCGCTGAGGCAGCCGTGGAGGCGCAAGATTACGGCAACAGCGCTTTCATGCGCTCCTGGTTGACCGACTTCATCAGTTGATCGACCAGCGCCGCCAAGGGGACCGGCACCTTCGCGGCCTGCGCCAGGTCGAGCGCGACATCCATATCCTTCTCGGCCCACTTGCCGGTGCTCCTGCCCCAGCGCGACAGCGACCAATTAGCGCCGCTGCCCTGGCCCAGTGCTTCGATCATGCGCGGCACGTCGCAGCCAAGCTGCTTCGCGAGCGTCAGCGCCTCCATGTTGGCCGACATGCAGGCCCACAGCAGCATGTTGTTGAGCGTCTTGGCGATCTGCCCAGAGCCGACGTCGCCGACATGAAGCACCTGCCGGCCGAAGGCCGACAACGCCGGCCGCGCGCACTCGACGAATGCACCCTCCCCGCCGACGTAGACCGTCAGCCTGCCCTCGTCGGCCGCCTGCTGGCCGAGCACGACCGGCGTATCGAGCACGCCGATATTCCTCACGGCCGCCAGTGCGGCGAGCCGCCGGCAGGTCTCTGGCGCAACCGAGCTGGCGATGCAGATCACCGCGCCGGCGACGAGCGCGTCGAGCATGCCGGACTGCACGATCACGTCGTTGACCTGGGCATCGGTCGCCACCATGACGATCACCACCTCGGCATGAGCGCCGACCTCGGCCGCCGAACCGCACAGCGTGATGCCGAGGTTGTGCGCCCGCTGCATCGGCTCCGGCGCGATGTCGAAGCCGGCGACATCAAGGCCCTTGCCGGCCATGTGCCGCGCCATCTCCAGGCCCATGGCGCCGAGGCCAATCATGCCGGTGCGAGTGATGATGTCAGCCGATTGTTGCCTGTCGCTCATGCTCTTGCCCGCCGGTTCGCAGTCGCCGCTTCGTCCACGCGCCATTCGCCCTCGACGTTCCGCAGCACCACGCCATAAGTTTCCTCCGCCGCCTCTGCCGTCACATATCCCTCGATCACGTCGTGGCACACCCGTGCCGGATCGCGCGCAAGCGCATCGCCGAAGCCGCCGCCGCCCGGCGTGTCGAGCTGAAAGACATCGCCCGCCTTGAGCGGATAGTCGGCATAGCGGGTCGGCAGGCGCTTCGCCTCCTTATTGGGATTGACCACCAGCGCACCCTTGCCGCCTGGCCCGCCGCCGACGGTGCCGCTCGGCGCAATGACGTGGCGCATGGAGCGGATCGAGAACCGCGCATCCTCGAGATTGAGATACTCGCGGCGCATGCCCAAGCCGCCGCGGAAGCGGCCCGCCCCGCCGGAGTCCGGGATCAGCTCGTAGCGGACGAGCCGCGTCGGGAACTCGCTCTCGATGATCTCCACTGGCGCGATCTTGGCATTGCTCTGGTTCACGGTGATCGCCGACACGCCGTCCTTCATCGAGCGGGCGCCAGAACCGCCGGCCAGGATCTCGTACTGCACGTAGCCCTTGCCAGTGTAAGTGTTGCGGCCACCGATGATGATCGAACGGCTGCCGCTGCCGTCGGCACAGACCTTGCCGGGCGCCGCGTCCGCAAGCGCGGCGCCGATCGCCTCCACCACCGAGTGCACCGTCGGATTGTAGGTGTTGACCGGCGCCGGGAAGCGCGGATTGAGCACGCTGCCGTCCCGGGCCGTGACGCTGAACGCACGCAACAACCCGCTGCTGACATAGAGGCGCGGGTCGATCAGCGACATCAGCGTATAGGCGCAGGCCGCCTGTACCAGCGGCGGGCGGATATTCGCCGGCCCCTTAGTCTGGTCGGCGGAGCCGGAGAAGTCGAAATGGATGTGGTCGCCCTTCTTCTCGATCACGACGTGAACGCGAACCGGTTTTCCGAGATCGATTCCGTCGTCGTCGACGAAGCGTTCGGCCTCGAAGCGGCCGTCCGCCCATTCGGCGACGCCGGCGCGCAGCTTGGCTTCCGACAATTCGAACAGCCGTTCCCAGGCAGCAAGAATGCGTTCTCGCCCGAACTTTCGCGTCAGTTCATTAAGACGTTTCTCGCCGAGACGATCGGCGCCGAGTTGCCCCCGAATGTCGCCAAGCACCAGCTCGGGGGTGCGGCTGTTGGCGGCGATGATGCGCTCGATGTCGCGGTTTGGCTCGCCCCTGCGCTGGTAGCGTACCGCGGGCAGATGCAAGCCCTCGTTGAACGTCTCGCGCGCCTGGCCCGAGCAGCTTCCCGGCACCGGCCCGCCGATGTCGCTCTTGTGGGCGATCGAGCCGCAGAAGCCGAACAGCTCGCCCTGAAAGAACACCGGCGTGATCACGCAGATGTCCGGCGCATGCGGGCTGCCGCCCTCGTAGGTGTGGTTGATCACGAAGGCGTCGCCCTCGGCGATGTCGCTCTGGAATTCCCGCAACACCGCGCCGCAGCACGCCGGAAAGGCGCCGATATGCAGCGGCAGCACCACGTGCTGCGCGACGATCTCGCCTTCGGCGTTCATCAGCGCGCAGGAGGCATCCTGCGACTCGCGCACGATGGTGGAGAAGCCGGTGCGGAATAACGAATTCTGCATTTCCTGCACAATGCCGGAGAGGCTCGACTTCACCACTTCCAGGTCGACGGCGTCGATGTACATGTTTGCTCCAACCATCCTCTCTGGCGTCGTCCCCGCGAAAGCGGGGACCCAGTATTCCGAGACGCCTGCATTCTACCGTTAGCTCGCGGCGTACTGGATGCCGGCCTTCGCGGGCATAACAACTCTAGCTCCCCATCCTCACGATCAGATTCTTATACGCGTCCACCCGCGCCGCCTGGCCCGGACACAGCACCGTCGTGCAGTCGTACTGATCGAGAATCGCCGGTCCTGGCACCGTCGTTCCGACATCGATGTGCTCGCGCTGATAGACGGGACAGTCCATCTCCACACTGTCGAACCGCACGCTGCGGGTCTCGCGCCGTGCCGCCTCCAGCATCGCGCCGGTCCGCGTAAATCGCGGCATTTCTACCGCCGGCACCAGGCCAATCCCGCGCACCCGGTAGGACACGACCTCCACGGGTTCCTCCGGCGCCATGTGACCGAACATCGCCCGGTGCTGCGCGTCGAACCGGTGCCGCAACTCCACCAGATCGGCCACACCGAACGGCGCATCGGCGCAGGACAGCGTCATCTCGTAGCCCTGCCCGGCGTAGCGCATGTCCAGCGCGCGCTGCACGCTGATGCGATCCGCTGCGAACCCGTCGTCGTGCAGCTCGTCCCGCGCAAGTGCCACCAGCCGATCAAACATTGCGTTCACGGCCGCCGGATCGAGCCCACGCAACTGCGTCATGCGCGACTGCACGTAGTCGTGCTTGACGTCCGACATCAGCAACCCGATCGCCGAATAGACACCGGGGTAGAGGGGCACGATGATCCCAGCCATGCCGAGATCGCGGGCGATGCGGCCGGCGTGCAGCGGCCCTGCGCCGCCGAAGGCGAGCAGATGAAAGTCGCGCAGGTCGTGCCCGCACATGGTGGAGATCGCCTTGATGGCCTCTTCCATCTTCACGTCGATGATGCGGATGACGCCCTCGGCTGCCGCCGTCGTATCGATTCCGAGCGGCTGCGCGATGCGTTCGTCGATCGCCTGCCGCGCCTTGCCGGCGTCGAGCCGCATGGTGCCGCCGAGGAAATTGTCGGCGCTGAGCAGCCCGAGCACGAGATTGCAGTCGGTTATGGTCGGCTCAGTGCCACCACGGCCATAGCAGGCCGGGCCCGGAACGGCGCCGGCCGAATGCGGCCCGACCTCGAGCGCGCCGAAGCGATCGACCTTCGCGATGGTCCCGCCGCCGGCGCTCACGGTGTTGATGTCCATCATCGGCACGGCCAGGTCGCGGCCCTCGATCTTGCCGCGACTCGCCATGCCCGGCTCGCCGTCCTTGATCAGCGCCACGTCGCACGAGGTGCCGCCCATGTCGAAGGTAATGATGTTGGCAACGCCCGTCATGCGGCACGCATAGGCGCCGGCCGTGACGCCGCCCGCCGGGCCCGACAACACCGTGGTTACCGCTCTGCGCGCGGCGGCATCGAAGGTGGACATGCCGCCGTTTGACTGCATGATATATTTCTGCCGCGTCGTCACGCTGGCTTGTGAAAGGCGGCGGTCGAGCTGGGCGATGTAGCGCGCCAGGATCGGCTGCAGGTAGGCGTTGATGACCGTGGTGCTTAGCCGGTAGTACTCGCGGATCTGCGGCAGCACCTCCGAGGAGAGCGAGATGCTCACCTCCGGCGCCACCTCCGCGACGATCTCGCGCAAACGCGCTTCGTGCGCGGGATGCAGGAACGAGAACAGCAAGCACACGGCGAGCGACTCGATGCCGCGGCTACGCAGCGTGAGCACTGTCTGGCGCAACGCATTCTCGTCGAGCGGCTTGAGCACGGTGCCGCTGAAGTCGACTCGCTCCGCGACCTCGCCAGTGAGGCTCGCGGACACCAGCATCGCCGGCTTGTCGTACAGCACGTCGAAAATCGCTGGACCGTAGGGGCGCGCCTGCTCGGCCACCTCGTAGACGCCGCGGAAGCCTTCCGTGACCAGGAGACCGGTCTTTACCCCATTGCCTTCCAGCAGGGCATTGGTGCCGACCGTGGTTCCGTGGCAGAAGAAGCCGATATCGGCCGCCCGCACGCCCTGCGCTACCAGCGCCTCGATGCCTTGTAGGATCGCGCGCGAGGGATCGTCGGGTGTCGAGGCCACCTTGGTGATCGAGACGAGCCCTGTGTCCTCGTCGAGATAGACGAAATCGGAAAATGTCCCCCCGGTATCGACCGTGATGCGGTAGCGGCTCATTTCGTCTTCCTGGTCTCTCAGCTGTCGTCCCGGACACGCCGAAGGCGTGATCCGGGACCCATGTATCCCGGCGTTCATGATCGATCGCAGGCGCAGGGATACATGGGTCCCGGCTCTCGCTTCGCTCGGCCGGGATGACAGCCGTAAGCTACCGGCCCAATCCGCCCTTGTCTTGGATGAATCTCGCAATCGTGTCCACGCCGTCGCCGGCGCGCAGATTGGTGAACACGAACGGACGCAAGCCGCGCATGCGCTTGGCGTCGCGCTCCATCACCTCGAGCGAGGCGCCGATATACGGGGCAAGGTCGACCTTGTTGATGACCAGGAGATCGGAACGGGTGATGCCGGGGCCGCCCTTGGAGGGAATCTTGTCCCCGGCCGCGACGTCGATGACATAGACGGTCAGGTCGGCAAGCTCGGGCGAGAACGTCGCCGCCAGATTGTCGCCGCCGGACTCGATCAGGATCAGGTCGAGGCCTGGAAACTTTTCACGCATGTCGGCGACGGCGGCGAGGTTGATCGAGGCGTCTTCGCGGATCGCGGTGTGCGGGCAGCCGCCGGTCTCGACGCCGGCGATGCGCTCCGGCGCCAGCGCCCCCGAGCGCACCAAATATTCGGCATCCCACTTGGTGTAGATGTCGTTGGTGATGGCGGCGATCTCGTAGCGGTCGCGCAGCGCCTTGCACAGCGCATCCATCAGCGCCGTCTTGCCGGAGCCGACCGGGCCGCCGATGCCGACGCGCAACGGGCCGTGGGGATTTGCCATACTCAACTCCTGAACAATCGCGTGTACTGGGTCTCATGGCGCATGCCGGCGATATCGGCGCGGAAAGTCGCGCTGCCGATGGTGTCGAGCGCCGTCGCCGTCGCCCGCCGGGCGGTTTCGGCGATGACCGGCTCGATCGCCGCGAACACACGCTGGCCGTCCGTCTGGCCGAGCGGAATCAGCCGCACGCCGGCCGAGAGGAGGTTCGCCGCCACCGCCTGCAGATAGGCCGGCAGAGCAAGCTCAAGCCCGATGCCGTGGCCGGCGCAGGCCGCTGCCACCGCCACCGGATAGACGACCGGGCCGTCCCAGACGGCTGCCAATCGGTCGAGGGCATCGCAGGGCCACGCCGCACGCGTTGCCTCGACGAACGCGCGGCCTTGCGCCGTCGTCTCCAGATGACGCTCGCGCGACGGCACGAAGGCCGCAGCCAGCTCGGCGACGGCCGCCAGCGCGCGATCATCGGCGGCCGCGATGGCGCGATGGGCATGGACGAACAGCACCGCATCGCTGCCGCCGCTGCCGTGCGCCATCACGGCCACGAGCCATTGTTGCAACGACTGCGGGTCGTGCACGTCGCTGGCCTCGACGGCGTATTCCAGGCCACCGGAATACGAGAAGGCGCCGACCGGGTAGGCTGGCGACAACCAAGTCATCAGGCGGTAAAGGGCGGCGGACTCGCCTTGAGCAGGGCCGGACCACCTCTCCCCGGAGGGGAGAGGGTTGGGGTGAGGGGGATCAAGACCCTCGACAGGGTAGTCCCCCCTCACTTGGCGCACTTTCGCGCGCCGACCTCTCCCTGATGGGGAGAGGTGACCCTCCGGCGACTTACGTGCCATGGCTATGATCGCCGTCATGGTGGTGATGCCCACGGCCATGCGCGTGGCCATGGGCATCACCATGCGGCCCATAGGCCCCCTGCTCCGGGTCGAACAGCGCCTCAATCTCGGTGACATGGGCTCCGAGACGCTTGAGCATTTCGGCCAGCACATGGTCGCGGCGGATGCGCAGCCGTTCGCCGGCGATCTGCACGTCGGTGTGGCGGTTGCCGAGATGCCAGGCGAGCCGGGCAAGATGATGCGGCGTCGCCGCTTCGATCTCCAGAAGCGGTTCAGGTCGCCCGACGACGCGAACAATCGCGCCGTCCTCCAGCACCAGCCCATCTCCGTCGTGCAACATGGCGGCATGCGGCAGGTCCAGCATGAAATGCGTGCCGTTCTCTCCGGTCAGCACCACGCGGCGGCGTTGCCGCTCGTCGGCATCGAGCACGACGCGGTCCACAGCCTCGGCGGCATCCCAATCCCCGGCCCGCTTGATCTCGGAAGCACGCTGCACGGATATTTACCCCGCTCTCGCCGCGATGGGCTATGCTCAGCCCACCAGAGATAGCCCAGGGAGACGGCCATGTCAGCGAGCGCCTCGGCCAAGGGCAAACTTTCAGGGCCGGGCGAAGGCACCACGTTTTCACGTGCCAACCAGTCCACGGTAAAGGTCGCCGCCGCGGATACCAACGGCACCTTCGAGGTGCTCGACGAGATCTGCAAGCCTGGTTTCCAGTCGCGCCTGCACCTGCACACCAGATCGTACCAGACCTGCTACGTGATGGAGGGCAGCGGCGATTTTTTGGTAGGCGACAAGACGTTTCATGCCGATACCGGTTCCTGCGTGCATATTCCGCCGGGCGTCGCCCATCAGGTCAGCTCGAGGGACGGCATGCGCATGCTGATGGTCTACAGTCCGGCCGGGATCGGGGCGATGTTCGCCGCGATGTATGCGCTGACGCCCGAGCAGCTCAAGGATTCCGACCTGACACGCAACATCGCGGCCGAACACGATACCATCATCGTCGCGGATAGCGCAGGCGGAAGCGCGAGAGGTACGGTGTTGGGTTGAAGCGCACCGGCACGGTGCGACGGACGCGATTTCCGATCGGATTCGAGCTGACCCGCGGTGGCGCTTCACCGCTGCGATGGACGAAAAATGCCGGCAGACAAGGTCTGCAGCCAACGGTAAATTGTCCACGTGATGATATCCCGAACAACTCAGGACCGATCCATCGCTGGCCGCATCGGACCGGAATCGAGGCAGGAAGCGGCAGCGAACGCGCGGATGTAGGTTTTCGATGTTTTCGAGGAAAGTGGATTCGGTCAGCATGCCCCGCGACACCCTGCGTCTGCATCCGGCGATCAAGGACGTCGTGTTTGCTCACATTCCGAAGACCGCCGGCACGTCGATGCGCAACATGCTTGTCGCGGCGCTGCCGGGCGCCATCAAGATCTTCGACTACGGTCCCGAGACCGGGAAAATCGAGGGCGACTTCGTCAATATGTTCACCGGCAACGCACAAACGCCGGAAGAGATTTTTGCGATGCGCGGCGAGTTGGCGCGGGATCAGAGCCTGCTTGTAAGCGGCCACTTCAATGTCGGCAAGTACCTCGGCGCATTCCACCCCGCCTCGTTCATCACTTTCCTGCGGCACCCCCTCGAACGCATCGTCTCCTCCTACAAGTATTATGTCCGATCCCTGAGCTTCAAAGGATCGTTCTCCGAATTTTATGAAACGCCGGGCCACATCAACGCCCAATCCCGCATGCTCTGGGGCATCGATTTGCGTACGGTCGGCTTTATCGGACTGACCGAGTCCATGCCCGACATGATCGAGGCGCTGTCGCGCCATCTCGACGTGGATCTGAGGAATCGCAAGGACAATACCGGCCGGCGCTTCGGTGGTCCGGCGATCGACGAGAGCGTCCGTTCCCGCATCATGGCGCTCAACGATGACGACATGCAGCTTTATCGCCATGTGGAGGCCAATCTCGACTACTACACGAACTATCGCGGCCGGAGCAACGCCGGCCTGGCCCTTGCCAGGGGAACCGTGAACCTCGGCGGCAACGGCTTATTCCGAGGGTGGGCAGCGGCCTTTCAGGCCGGCCGTCTTGTCGAGATCGAGGTCAAGGCTGGAGCGCGGGTCATCCACCGCTGCTACGCCGACCAGTTCATGCCGAACCTTAGGAAGCGACACCTCGTTTCTCACGGGGTCGGAGGCTTTTCGGTGCGGTTGCCCCCGCAGGTGCTTGCCGGACAGACCCACGTGCGCTTCGTCATCGCTGGAACCGAGCAGGATCTGGACGGTTCGCCCGTCACACTGTGACGGGCGGTGCCCGCCTGCTCACGCATCAAAACAAAAAATACCGCTGCGCCATCGGCAGCACCTCGGCGGGCGCGCAGGTGAGCAGCTCGCCGTCGGCACGCACCTCGTAGGTCTCGGCATCGACCTCGATCTTCGGTGTTGCGTCGTTGTGCACCATGCTCTTCTTCGAGATGCCGCCGCGCGTGTTCTCGACCGCCACGAGTTGCTTCTGGATGCCGAGCTTCTTCGCCAAGCCGCCGCGCACCGCCGCCTTGGAGGCGAACACCACCGACGAGGCCGTGAGCGAGCGGCCGAAGGCCGCGAACATCGGCCGGTAGTGCACCGGCTGTGGCGTCGGGATCGAGGCGTTGGGATCGCCCATCGGCGCGGCGACGATTGAGCCGCCCTTGATGATGCACTCCGGCTTGACACCGAAGAAGGCCGGCGCCCACAGCACCAGATCGGCGAGCTTGCCCTTCTCGACCGAGCCGATGTGCTTCGAGATGCCGTGCGCGATCGCCGGATTGATCGTGTATTTGGCGATATAGCGCTTGGCGCGGACATTGTCGTTGTCGCCCTTCTCCTGGGTCAGCGGCCCGCGCTGCACCTTCATCTTGTGCGCGGTCTGCCAGGTGCGGATGATCACCTCGCCGACGCGGCCCATGGCTTGCGAGTCCGACGCCATGATCGACAAGGCGCCGAGGTCGTGCAGGATGTCCTCCGCCGCGATCGTCTCCTTGCGGATGCGGCTCTCGGCGAAGGCGATATCTTCCGGAATCGACGGATCGAGATGGTGGCACACCATCAGCATGTCGAGGTGCTCGTCGATGGTGTTGCGGGTGAACGGCCGCGTCGGATTGGTCGATGACGGCAGCACGTTGCGCAGGCTAGCGACCTTCATGATGTCGGGCGCGTGCCCGCCGCCGGCGCCTTCGGTGTGGTAGGCGTGGATGGTGCGGCCCTTGAATGCCTTGATGGTGTCCTCGACGAAGCCACTCTCGTTCAATGTGTCAGTGTGGATCATCACCTGCACGTCGTAGTCGTCGGCCACGCTGAGGCAGTTGTCGATCGCCGCCGGCGTCGTGCCCCAGTCCTCGTGCAGCTTGAGCGCGCAGGCGCCGGCCTCGACCTGCTCGACCAGCGCTGCCGGGCGCGAGGCATTGCCCTTGCCGGCGAAGCCGAGATTGACCGGGAAGGCATCCGCCGCCTGGATCATGCGGCCGATGTGCCACGGCCCGGGCGTGCAGGTGGTGGCGTTGGTGCCGGCCGCCGGCCCGGTGCCGCCGCCCAGCATGGTGGTGATGCCCGACATCAGCGCGTCGTCGATCTGTTGCGGGCAGATGAAATGGATGTGCGCGTCGAAACCGCCGGCGGTGAGAATCTTGCCTTCGCCCGCGATGATCTCCGTACCAGGACCAATCACGATGCCGACGTTCGGCTGGATATCGGGATTGCCGGCCTTGCCGATGCCGGCGATGCGGCCGTCCTTGATGCCGACGTCGGCCTTGACGATGCCCCAGTGGTCGAGGATCAGCGCATTGGTGATGACAGTGTCGACCGCGCCGCGCGCACGCGTCACCTGGCTCTGGCCCATGCCGTCCCGGATCACCTTGCCGCCGCCGAACTTCACCTCCTCGCCGTAGGTGGTGAAGTCCCTCTCGACCTCAATGATCAGGTCGGTGTCGGCGAGCCGCACGCGGTCGCCGATGGTGGGGCCGAACATGTCAGCATAGGCGCGGCGCTCGATCTTGTAGGTCACGACAATACCCGTTATCCACAGGGCCCTTGACGAATCATGGATTGCTCTCCGGCATCCTCGCGCTTATCATCATGTTAGCTCGTAACGTTGCTTAGGAGGGTTGAGCGGGTGGTTTGAGGCATCGATCGCGGTTGTTGCGCAAGCGACGACAGGTGGTTGAGGTTTCACTGCACGTTACCTCTTCGGAGTAGAGTTAGGAGCTCTGCGGGCAGGCTTCGGCCTGCCCGCTGCTTTTCTAGGTCTTGATTTTTTCGTGGCGGATTTTTGCGTCTTGGTCTTGTCCAGCGCGCCCATCACCGCCTGGCGGAAACCGTAGACGGTGCGCGTGCCGGCGAGCGCGACCAGCGTCACCTCGCGGCTTTGGCCCGGCTCAAAGCGCACGGCAGTGCCGGCCGGAATGTTGAGCCGCGTGCCGCGCGCCTTCGCCCGGTCGAATTTTAGCGCCGGATTGGTCTCGAAGAAATGATAGTGCGAGCCGACCTGGATCGGCCGGTCTCCGGTATTGGCGACGGTCAGTGCGGTGGCCTTGCGGCCGGCGTTTAGCTCGATATCGCCGTCCTTAACGAACAACTCGCCGGGGATCATGGGTGCCTCTCAGCTTGTGTCCCGGACGCGGTGCAGCACGAAGTGATGCACCGCTGATCCGGGACCGTTCCAGTCTGTCACGATCCCGGGTCTGCAGCGCACCACTGCGTAGTGCGCTGCGCCCGGGAAACGCGGCAAGTCATCCTCATCGTATCGGCTCATGTACCGTCACCAATTTGGTTCCGTCTGGAAACGTCGCCTCAACCTGGATCTCGTGGATCATCTCGGCGATGCCGTCCATCACCTGGTCGCGGCGCAGTACCTCGGCACCGGTCTGCATCAGCTCGGCGACGGTGCGGCCGTCGCGCGCGCCCTCGACGATGAAATCGGAAATCAGCGCCACCGCCTCGGGATGGTTGAGCTTGACGCCGCGTTCGAGGCGCCGGCGTGCCACCATCGCGGCCGTCGCCACCAGCAGCTTGTCCTTCTCGCGCGGAGTGAGATGCATGCGGCTCCTCTCAGTTCAACCACAGCCGCGGCAGCGGCGCGGCGCGCAGCGTCTGCAACACCAGCGCCAGATCGTGGCGCAGCGCCGCACCATCGATCGCACACAGGCGCACCGACGCGATGCCGTTCCACGACGAGACGCCGACCTCGCCCCGGTATTCCTGCCCGCAGCCGCGGACGGCGGCAACAGTCGCATCGTTACCGGGAACGACGAGCACCGTCGCCACCGCCACACGCCCTCCCGCGATCGCCGGCTCGGCAAGCCGGGCGGCGATCGCCCCATCGAGGCGAATTGACTCCGCATAGATCAGCCGCCCGGCGCGGCGGACGCGCCAGCGGTCGGTGAAGCATCCTTCCGTGACCCGCTCGCCCATCGCGGTGCGGCCGAACACGATTGCTTCGGCCAGCAGCAGGCGCGCGTCGGCGGCCAGCTCCACATCGACGCCGCGGGCAAGCCGAGCGGCATCGAACAGGATCGTCTCCTGCGGCATCCACGCGAGGCTTGCGCCGGCGCCAACGTTCAGCGTCACACCGATCTCGGCTGGAGGCCCGAGCGCGCGATAGACTTTCTCCGCCGCCGCGCTGGTTACCACCAACGCCGCCCCCCCGCCTGCCGTCACCGTGATGTCGAGGCGATCGCCGCCGGCGATGCCGCCGGCGGTGTTGACGATCACCGCCTCGGCTTCACGTCCCGGCGCACCGGGAACGCGCACGCGCAGCGGCCCGTCTTCGAAGACGTGGGCACGCCGGGTGAGGCCTGCGTGCTGCTTCACGGCAAGATCGATACGGCCGACGGCGCGGTTGGCGGCGAAGGCATCAGCAGTCATCAGCATCACAACGCCATCGTGCGGCGCAGCTCGGCTTCGTCCATGTCGGCGCGGCTGGCCGCATAGACGACGGCGCCGCGGTCCATCACGGCGAAATAGTCGCCAAGCTCACGGGCGAAGTCGAGATACTGCTCCACCAGCACGATCGCCATCTCGCCGAGATCGCGCAGGTAGGCGATGGCGCGGCCGATGTCCTTGATGATCGACGGCTGGATGCCTTCGGTCGGCTCATCGAGCAGCAGCACGCGCGGCCGCATCACCAGCGCGCGGCCGATCGCCAGTTGCTGCTGCTGGCCGCCCGAAAGATCGCCGCCGCGCCTGCGCAGCATGTCGCTGAGGACCGGAAACAGGTTGAACACTTCGTCGGGAATCGTCCGCTGATCGCGCCGCAGCGGCGCGAAGCCGGTCTTGAGATTCTCCTCGACCGAAAGCAACGGAAAAATCTCGCGTCCCTGGGGGCAGTAGGCGACGCCGTGGCGCGCACGCTGCGCCGGGCGCAGCGTCGTTATATCGACACCGTCGAGCATGATCGTGCCGCGGCTCACCAGGTGTTGACCGGCGAGAGCGTCCAGCAGGCTGGTCTTGCCGACGCCGTTGCGCCCAAGCACGCAGGTCACCTTGCCGGTCTCCGCGGTGAGCGAGACATTACGCAGCGCCCGCGCCGCGCCGTAGTGGAGGTCGATGGATTTCACGTCGAGCATGTAACTCTCCGCTCGTGTCCCGGACGCATTGCAGCATGAAAATGCTGCATGCTGATCCGGGATCGTTATACATTCCGTGTCCGTGGCGATCCCGGGTCTGCAGCGCACCACCATAGCGCGCGAAGACGCGCGTTAAACGCGCTTATGGCGCTGCGCCGCGCCCGGGACACGCGCCTCACCTTCCCAGATACACCTCGATCACCCGCTCGTCGGTCGAGACCTGGTCGATCGTGCCTTCCGCAAGCACCGAACCTTCGTGCAGCACCGTGACCTTGACGCCGAGTTCGCGCACGAAGGTCATGTCATGCTCCACCACCACGACCGTCCGGTCCTGGTTGATCTGCTTGAGCAGCTCCGCGGTCTGCTGCGTCTCGGAATCGGTCATGCCGGCCACCGGCTCGTCCACCAGCAACAGCTTCGGCTGCTGCGCCAGCAGCATGCCGATCTCGAGCCATTGCTTCTGGCCGTGCGAGAGGCTTCCGGCGAGCCGGTCGCGCACCGGCTTGAGGCGAATCGTGTCGAGCAGCTTGTCGATGCGGCGCAGCTCCTCCACGCTCTCGAACCAGCGCAGCGTCGCCAGAGCACGGCGGTCGTTCTTCAGCGCCAGATGCAGGTTGTCCTCGACAGTGTGGAAGTCGAACACCGTCGGCTTCTGGAACTTGCGGCCGATGCCGAGCTCGGCGATCTCGGTCTCGTCGAGCTTGGTGAGGTCGTGGACACCGTCGAAATACACGTCGCCGTCATCGGGCCGCGTCTTGCCTGTGACGATATCCATCATCGTCGTCTTGCCGGCGCCGTTCGGGCCGATGATGGCGCGCATCTCGCCCGGCTCGATGGCGAGCGAGAGGTTGTTGATGGCGCGGAAGCCGTCGAACGCGACGGTGACGCCGCTGAGGTAGAGCATCGCGGTGGTGATGCGGACGTCGACCATGGCTTATTCCGCCGGGTGCGGGTTGGTAAGCGGCGCCGCCCCCGTTTGCGGCGCCTCGGACGGCTCCGGCTTGGCACTGCGCCGCTCGTCCCACCAGTGTTGCAGCGTGCCGATGATGCCGCGCGGCAGCAGTAGCGTGACGCCGATGAACAGCCCGCCGAGTACGAATAGCCAGTAGGGTGCCAGCAGCCCGGTGGTGAAGAAGGTCTTGCCGTAGTTGACGAGGACGGCCCCTAGAACCGCCCCGGTGAGCGTACCGCGGCCACCGACCGCCACCCAGATCACCGCCTCGATGGAGTTGGCCGGCGCGAATTCGCTCGGATTGATGATGCCGACCTGCGGCACGTAGAGCGCGCCGGCGACGCCCGCCATGCAGGCCGACAGCGTGAAGGCGAACAGCTTGTAGGACTCGACACGATAGCCGAGGAAGCGCGTCCGCGCTTCGGCGTCGCGCACCGCGATCAGCACCTTGCCGTATTTCGACGTCACCAGCGCCCGGCAGATGAAAAAGCCGAGAGCCAGCGCCACGCAGGAGGAAAAAAACAGCGCCGCGCGCGTGCCGTCGGCCTGCACGTTAAAGCCGAGGATATCCTTGAAATCGGTGAGCCCGTTGTTGCCGCCGAAGCCGAAATTGTTGCGGAAGAAGCCAAGCATCAGCGCATAGGTCAGCGCCTGGGTAATGATCGAGAGATAAACGCCGGTGACGCGCGAGCGGAAGGCGAACCAGCCGAATACGAAAGCGAGCAGCCCCGGCACCAGCAGCACCATCAGCGCCGCGAACCAGAACATGTCGAAGCCGTACCAGTACCAGGGCAGTTCCGGCCAGTTCAGGAACACCATGAAGTCGGGACGCACCGGGTCCGCATAGACGCCGCGGGTGCCGATCTGCCGCATCAGGTACATGCCCATGGCGTAGCCGCCGAGCGCGAAAAACGCGCCGTGGCCGAGCGAGAGGATGCCGGCATAGCCCCAGATCAGGTCGATCGACAGCGCCAGCAACGCGTAGCAGAGGTATTTGCCGAACAGCGCCACCGCATAGGTGGAGACGTGGAACGGCGATGTCGGCGGCACCAGCAGGTTGGCGAGCGGCACCAGCACGGAGAAGGCGGCCAGCAAAGCGAGGAAGACCCAGGCGCCGCGATCGAGAATGCGGGTGAGCGGAAACGGGCCGATTCTCATGTGGCCATCCTTCGAGACACGCGCTTTGCGCGCTCCTCAGGATGAGGACCTCGTTTGCGGCTGGCGGATTCCAGAGTCCTCATGGTGAGGAGCGCAGCAAAGCTGCGCGTCTCGAACCATGGCGGCCCACTCCGATGGGTCATCATGCCTCCACCGCCCGTCCCCGCAGCGCGAACATGCCGCGCGGGCGCTTCTGGATGAACAGGATGATGAGGACCAGGATCGCGATCTTGGCGAGCACCGCACCGGCATAAGGCTCGAGGAACTTATTGGCGATACCGAGCGTGAAAGCGCCGACCAGCGTACCCCACAGATTTCCAACACCGCCGAACACCACGACCATGAACGAGTCGATGATGTAGCCCTGGCCGAGATTGGGGCTGACGTTGTCGATCTGCGACAGCGCCACGCCGGCGATGCCGGCGATGCCGGAGCCGAGGCCGAAGGTCAACGCGTCGATGCGCGCGGTGCGGATGCCCATCGACGCGGCCATCGCGCGATTCTGCGTCACCGCGCGCATTTCCAGGCCCAGCCGCGTGAAACGCAACAGCGCCAGCAGGGCGACGAACACCAGCAGCGTGAACACGATGATCCACAGCCGGTTGTATGTGATGGTGATCTGCCCGACCTCGAAGGCGCCGCTCATCCACGACGGCGAGCCGACTTCGCGGTTGGTCGGGCCGAAGGTGGTCCGCACCGCCTGCTGCAGCACCAGCGACAGGCCCCAGGTGGCGAGCAGGGTCTCCAGCGGCCGGCCATAGAGGAAGCGGATGATGCCGCGCTCGATGCCGATGCCGACGATTCCAGCGACCAGGAACGCGAGCGGAATGGCAACCGCCAGCGACCAGTCGAAAAGCCCGGGATAGGAGGTGCGGATGATCTCCTGCACCACGAAGGTCGTATAGGCGCCGAGCATCACCATCTCGCCGTGCGCCATGTTGATGACCCCCATCACGCCGAATGTGATGGCCAGGCCGATCGCGGCCAGCATCAGCACCGAGCCGAGCGAAAGCCCGTACCAGGCGTTCTGAACGCCGCTCCACAGAGCGAGGTTGTTCTGTATGCTGCCGACGGCGTCTGCGGCTGCCTTCCTCACCGGCGCCGCCGTTTCCGCCGGCAGACCGCCGAGCACCGCTAATGCATCCTGATCGCCGCGGTCGCGCACGATCGCGACCGCAGCCAACTTGTCGGCCTCCTTGGCGTCGGACTGCATCAGGATGACGGCGGCCCGCGCTTGGGAGAGGGCGCGCCTGACGCCCTGGCTGATTTCCTTCGCGATGGCGGTATCGAGGGCTGGCAAGGCGCTCTCGTCACGCGACTTGAACACCGCCTGTGCCGCCTCAAAACGCCGTCTTGCGTCGGGGGACAGCAGCGTCAAGCTGCCCAGCGCCGCGTCGATCGCCCGGCGCACGCGGTTGTTGATCCGCACATCGGTGAGATCGGCCGGCGGCGCTGCGAGTGGCTGACCCGTTGCGGCATTCCTGAGCGCGCCGGACGCGCCCTTGATCACGATCGTCTTGCTGCCGGGGCTCATCATCAGCCGACGGTCCTGCAGCGCCCGGATCACCTCTTCGGCCATCACATGGCCGCTTGCTGCCACGCCGCCGATGGCGGCATCGGTGTCGCTGTAGCTGTCGGCGAGGAAGCGGGCGAGAGAGTCTTCATAGGGACCGGCGCGAAGCGGCGCGGCAGCGACAATCATCAAGCCAATGACAAAGACGAGCGCGACTGCGCTGTCGAAGATCTTATGCATTTCCAAAGTTCCCGGCTTTGGAGAAGTTCGGAGGCGGCGCGGCCCGCCGCCTCCGCAGCCAGCGAGGTATTACGTGCCCTGTCCGCCGCACTTCTTGGTGACGGTGTTGTAGTTGCCGCACCTCAGCGTCACCCAGTCGCCGATCAGATCCTTCGAGCCCGGCAGTTCCTTCGACCACGCATCGCCAGGAACGAGGCCTTCCGTCTTCCACACCACGTCGAACTGGCCGTCGGCCTTGATCTCGCCGATGAACACCGGCTTGGTGATGTGGTGGTTCGGGAGCATCTTCGACATGCCGCCGGTGAGGTTCGGGGCCTCGATGCCGGGCAACGCGTCGATCACCTTGTCGGGATCGGTTGACTTCACCGTCTCGACCGCCTTCACCCACATGGCGAAGCCGACGACGTGCGCTTCCATCGGATCGTTGGAGACGCGCTTCGAGTTCTTCGTGAAGCCTTTCCACTTCTTGATGAACTCAGCGTTCGCCGGGGTCTTGATCGACTCGAAGTAGTTCCAGGCGGCGAGATGGCCAAGCAGCGGCTTGGTGTCGATGCCGGCGAGCTCTTCCTCACCGACGGAGAACGCCACCACCGGGATGTCGGTCGCCTTGATGCCCTGGTTGCCCAACTCCTTGTAGAACGGCACGTTGGCGTCGCCGTTGATCGTGGAGACGACAGCCGTCTTCTTCCCCGCCGAGCCGAACTTCTTGATGTCGGCGACGATGGTCTGCCAATCGGAATGTCCGAACGGCGTGTAGTTGATCATGATGTCGGACGCCGCGACGCCCTTGGACTTGAGATAGGCTTCGAGAATCTTGTTGGTGGTGCGCGGATAGACGTAGTCGGTGCCGGCCAGCACCCAGCGCTGCACCTTCTCTTCCTTGGCGAGATAGTCCACCGCAGGGATCGCCTGCTGGTTCGGCGCGGCACCGGTGTAGAACACGTTGCGCTCGCTCTCCTCGCCCTCGTACTGCACCGGATAGAACAGGATCGAGTTGAGCTCCTTGAACACCGGGAGTACCGACTTGCGCGACACCGATGTCCAGCAGCCGAATACGACCGAGACCTTGTCCTTGGTGATCAGCTCGCGTGCCTTCTCGGCAAACAGCGGCCAGTTCGAGGCCGGATCGACGACGACCGCTTCGAGCTTCTTGCCGAGCACGCCGCCCTTCTTGTTCTGCTCGTCGATCAGCATCAGCATCACGTCCTTCAGCGTCGTCTCGCTGATGGCCATGGTGCCGGAGAGCGAATGCAGAATGCCAATCTTGATCGTCTCCTGCGCCTTGGCGGGGGATGCCAGGGCCAGTCCGAGAGCCAGGCCCGCTGTCGCTGCAAGCCACTGGCGTCGATTCGGTCGCGCAGCGACCGCACTTGGTTTGAACATCGGGGGAATCCTCTCGTTGACGCGCGCAACCGGCCCGGTGCCGGATCGCTGGCAACGATTTCGCAAGGACTGTGCCAGAGACGGCGGGGCCGGCTGACGCCCTCTCCGGGATAACCAAGCCGTTGCTGCAGCGCGAAAATCCTTAATGGAGACAAGGGGCGATAGCCGGGAACAAACCCCGGCTGCGCAACACTGAAGGCTGCCCCATTCAAAAATTAGGCACATTCCGAGAGAATGCACCATAAATAGGCAGATACTGATCGCCGTCCGTTTCTGGCCCGAAATGCGCCCAAATACGCCACATGGCAGCTACGCCGCCGCAACCGTTGCGTTCGGAGTGTGCGCGGGCGATGGTGCCGGCTCAGTGCTTGACCACCCCGCGACCGCGGCGCGGACGACATCGTGGCCAGCCGGCGGACCAGCCGGGCAGGCTCCGCACCACGCGACATGCAGGACCGGACCCCGATCGATCCCGACAGGCCTCCCGGCGCAGCGAGCGCCGCCCTGCTCGCGCCGCTTCCGCATGCGGAGGTCCGCAAGATTTTCTTCGGCTTGATGCTCGGCATGTTCCTGGCGGCGATTAATCAGACCATCGTCGCCACCGCCCTGCCGACCATCGGCCGCGACTTCGCCGACTTCGAGAATCTGCCCTGGATCGTCACCTCGTTCCTGCTGACCTCGACGGCGGCGGCACCGCTCTACGGCAAGCTCAGCGACATCCACGGCCGGCGCAAGATGATGCTCACGGCGATCGGCATCTTCACGCTCGGGTCGATCGCCTGCGCGCTGGCGCCGAACATGCTCAGCCTGATCCTTGGCCGCGCGCTGCAAGGCGCCGGCGGCGGCGCGATCTTTCCGGTGGCCCAGAGCGTGATCGCCGACATCGTCGCGCCGCGCGAGCGCGGGCGCTATCAGACCTACACCGGGATCGTATGGGTCAGTGCCGGCGTCGGCGGGCCGGTGCTGGGCGGCATCTTCACCGAGTATTTCCACTGGTCGTTGATCTTCTGGTTCAACGTCCCGCTCGGCCTGATCGCCGCGTGGCTTGCCTATGTGCAGCTCAAGCGGCTGCCGCGCCACGACCGCAAGCACAAGCTCGACGTGCTCGGCGCCGCGCTGATGATGGCGGCGGCGATCCCGATGCTGCTCGCGCTGACCTGGGGCGGCGCGCGCTATCCGTGGCTGTCGTGGAGCATCGGATCGCTGTTCACCGGTGCCGTGGTGCTCTGGGTTCTGTTCGCATGGCGGGTGAGCACCGCCCCGGAGCCGTTTCTGCCGATCCCGGTTCTGGCCAATCCGGTGGTACGCTGGGGAATTCTGGCCACCACCTGCGCGATGGGGACATCGATCGCGCTGACGATCTATGTTCCGCTCTACTACGAGGTGGTGCATCGGCTCTCGGCCAGCGACTCCGGCTTAGCGCTGATCACCATCGTGGTGATGACCACGCCCGGCTCAATCTTCGCCGGCCGCATCATGATGTACCGCACGCACTACAAGTGGGTCCCAATGCTGTTCCTGAGCTTCGGCATCGCCGCCCTGCTGGGAATCGCCTGGAATCCAAAGATGCCGGTGCTCGGTGTGGTGGCCCTGCTGGCGGTGGTCGGCATCGCGATCGGTAGCTGTTATCCGGTCGGCACGGTTTCGGTGCAGAATGCTGTTGCAAGGCATCAGGTCGGCATCGCCATGGGCGCCATGAACTTCTTCCGCTCGCTTGGCGCGGCGCTGCTGGTGGCCATCATGGGCGCGATCGTGCTCGCCGGCTTCGGCGCGGCGCCGCAACGCGGATCGGTATCGGGTGATTTCGCCGCGACGCTCAGCCGTCTCGGCATCGATCTGTCGTCCGTCTTCAGCTGGGTGTTCGTGGTGGCGGCAGCGAGCCTTGCACTCGGGATTTTTTCTTTCGTCATGATGGAGGAGAAGCCGCTGCGCGGCCCAACCAGCCCCACCACGTCGACCGGCGCGGTCACCGCCAATCCCGGCGCCGCCACGCCGGCGCCCTCGCCTACCCCAGCCGAATGAGTATCTTCATGATCCGCAAAAGTGGGAGCCGGTTCTGCGGTAGAATCATGCGCTAACAAAAGCAAGTGCATCGTGGAGTTGTGCGTTGAAAGCCATCGTCATCCATGAATTCGGCCCGCCGTCGGTGATGCGACTCGAGGATGTGCCGACGCCCGAGCCCGGTCCCGGTGAGGTGTTGATCGCGGTGCATGCGGTCTCGGTCAACCGCACGCTCGATCTGGTGGTGCGCGCCGGCAAGTACGCGCGGCGCGTCAGCCTGCCGCACGTACTCGGCGTCGATCCGTCCGGCGTCATCGCCAAGGTCGGCCCAGGCGTGACCGACCGAAAGGTGGGCGACCGCGTGACCGCCATGATCCGAGTCAGCGAAGCGACACCGACCAACGCGCCGAAGCTGCTCGGCGTCAACGTGTGGGGCGGCTATGCCGAGTACGTCAAGGTGCCGGCGCAGAACGCGCGGCCGGTGCCCAACGCCGTCGACTTCGCCACCGCCACCGTCGTCGCCCGGCACGCGCCGACGGCGTTCCACCTGCTGCGCGACCACGCGCGGCTCAAGGACGGCGAATGGATGTTGGTGATGGGCGCGGCGGGTGGCCTCGGCAGCGCCGGCGTGCAGGCGGCGAAATACCTCGGAGCCAAGGTGATCGCGGCCGCCGGCGCCGATGCGCGCGTGCAGGCGGCGATCGATCTCGGCGCCGATGCGGGCGTGAACTATCGTGCGCAGGATCTCACCACCGAGGTGCTGCGCATCACCGGCGGGAGCGGGGTCAATGTGGTGTTCGAGAACGTCGGCGACCCGGATTTGTTCGGTAAAGCCTTCGCTGCGCTGGCGCGCTATGGGCGGCTGGTGACGGCAGGCGGGCATGCGGGTGGTGTGGTACCGCTCGACGTTAACCGGCTCTATCTCAACCAGATTACCGTCATGGGGGTAACCGGCGAGACGCCGGAGGACGTCGACATGAGCCTCAAGGCCGCCGCCGAGGGCCGCCTCAAGGCGCTGATCGAATGCGTGCTGCCGCTGGCGGAGGCGCAGCGGGCGCATGCGCTGGTGGCAGACCGGACCATCATCGGAAAGGTCGTGCTCGATCCCAGGCAGTGATAGAATGGGCGCGACGTTCTCGCGGCTGTCATACCGGCCGAGCGAAGCGAGAGCCGGGACTCATGTCGCCCGGTATTGCGATCTATCGGCGGCGGCTCAGGGATATGGGTCCCGGATCGGCCCTTCGGGCCGTCCGGAATGACAACGGAGAGGTTGTAGGGAGGAGAAGAATGATCCAAGTTCGCCGCATCGGCCACGCCACTCTTGAGACCCCGGACATCGACCGGCAGATCGAATACTTCACCGGCATCGTCGGGCTGGTGCTGGCGGAGCGCGAGAAGGATCGCGCCTTCCTGGCCAGCAAGCTTGGGCCGCTGACCGTGCAGGTGGAGCGCGGCGACGTGCCGCGCTGCGCCCGCCTCGCCTTCGAGGTGGCGCCGGACACCGACTTCGCCGCGGCCGAGCGCTTCCTCGCAGGCGAAGGCATCAAGAGCGAGCGACGCAACGACGCCAACCCCGGCGTGCGCACGATGCTCAGCCTCAACGATCCGAACGGCGTCGCGATTGACCTGTTTCCCGAATGGACGCCGCTGGCGCTTGGCAAGGAGGCACGCGGCATCGGTGTGTTGAAGCTCGGCCACCTCGCGCACGTGGTCGAAGACCCGCGCAAGCTCGCCGACTTCTACTGCCGGATTCTCGGCTTCCGCGTCTCCGACTGGATCGAAGACTGGTTCGTGTTCCTGCGCTGCGGCGCGGATCATCACACCGTCAACTTCGTCGTTGGCAAGCAAGTCAAGATGCACCACATGGCCTTCGAGTTGAAGGACTGGGCGCATCTGCAGACCGCGTGCGAGGTATTCGGCCAGCGGCGTATCCCAATCATCTGGGGGCCAGGCCGCCACACCGCGGGCCACAATCTCTTCACCTACCATCGCAATCCAGATGACCAGATCGTGGAGTTGTTCGCGGAGCTCGACCTGATGAAGGACGAGAGCCTCGGCTATTTCGAGCCGAAGCCATGGCATCGCGACCATCCGCAGCGCCCGAAGGTCTGGCAGGGGAGCGAGGGCGGCGTGATCTGGGGCCCGCCGCCGACGCCGGACTACGTTCGGCAAAGGCAGTGATCTGATATGCGCGGCCTCTCCCGGCCTCATCCTGAGGAGCGCTCGAAGAGTGCGTCTCGAAGGACGAGGCCGCCACGGTGGCCGCCCGATCCTTCGAGACGGCGCTTCGCGCCCCCTCAGGATGAGGGCGGAATTACTTCTTTGCTGATGGGCACGGCGCGCCGCAGGGCGCACAGGCGCCGGGGAAGTCTTCCGGCGATTTCGCCCGGCCGCTCGAAGGACTCGTCAGGTGATCGGTGACGAGTGCCGCGAAGGCGAGCACGAGCACGATCGCGTAGACCGCGCGCATAGTGTTAATCCCGCGACAGGCCGAACCACGGCCGCAGGGTGATGCCGGCATAACTGCCGACGAAGGCCGCCCCCAGCCAAATCCAGCCGTGCAGCGAGCCCGACGCGACGCCGCCGACGAAGGCACCGATGTTGCAGCCGAAGCCGATGCGCGCGCCCCAGCCCATCAAGAGGCCGCCGATCGTGGCGGCGAGCAGCGACTTTGCCGGCGGCCAGGCGGTGCGGGCGAATGGGCGCGTCGCGGCGGCCGCCGCCATCGCGCCGAAGATCATGCCGAGGTCGGTGAGGCTCGACGTGTCGGAGAGGATCGAGTCGCCGAGCGCGCGTTTCGGCCCGGCCCATTGCCAGAATTCGGCCTGCGAGAAATCGAAGCCGAGCGCGCCTGCGATCTTGGCGCCCCAAACCGTGAAACCGAACGTCACGCTCCATGGATGCCCGCCGGCAAGGAACACGGCGATCGACAACAGTCCGACCAGAATGCCGCCGATCACCAGCGCGCGGCGAGGCTGGAAGGCCGAGCCTTTGCGGCGCGCCACGCCGACCACGATTGCGGCTGCGACCGCAAGGCTCGCCAGCGTCGCGGCGAGCCCACCCCACGACCCGAGATAGTCCGCCGCCAGGATCGGATCGATGCCGCCGAGCGCCAGGAAGGCCGGCAGATGCAGGCTGCCGACGACGCTGCCGACGATGAAGCAGGCGAGCGTGATCAGCATGCGCCCGGAGCCGCCGCCGGCGGTGTAGAGCGTACCGGAGCCGCAGCCGTTGGCGAGCTGCATGCCGACGCCGAACACGCAGGCGCCGATGATCAGCGACGGTCCGAGCGGCGCGATGGCACCGCCGTATCCCGGCAGCAGCGCCGCGGTCGGCACAATCACGACCGCCGCGATCGCGATCACCAGCAGCCCGGCGAGCAGGCCGCCGGCCTCGCCGTGCACCAGGAACCGCCGCCACGCGGCGGTGAAGCTGAACTCCGCCTTGAGAAACACCGCGCCGAGCCCGAAACCAAACACGAGCAGCGCAGCGGACGCCGGCTGGCCGTCCAGCAGCACCAGCGCGATCAGCAGCACCGTCGCCGCGACGGCGGCGGCGAGGAACGGCCAATCGAAGCGCGGCGCGGCTCCGGCCGCGCCGGTGGTGCCGAGCGTGATATCGGTCATGCGGATTCCGCGCCGTGCCCCGGACGCGGTGCGGCACGTAGTGCTGCACCGAAGAGCCGGGGCCGTTCCAAAGTGTAACTGTGTAACGGTCCCGGTTCTGCAGCGCACCGTTGCACGCTGCGCTGCGCCCGGGACACGCGTCTGAATGCGAGCAAGACTAGGAGCCCAATCCGAGCACCTTTTTCAAGTCGTCCCACTTGGTGCGCGAGGATTCGACCTTGCGTCTTGCGTCAGCGGTCCATTCGACCATCGACCCGTCATAGAGCGAGACGCTCTTGCGGCCGAGCAGTTCGTGCAGGACGAACCAGTCGGTTGCCGCCCAGTGGCCGGTATTGCAGTAGCTCACCACAGGGCCGGAGGGGATCCCAGCCGCAAGCTTTTCCAGCTCCGCCTTCGGCTTCAGGCGATTGCCGGCTGCGTCATAGAAGCGCGCGCTGTCGACATTGAGCGCGCCGGGGAGGTGTCCATAGGCCGCCGCAGTCGGCGCCTTCTGCTTGCCGCCAAAGAACGAGGCGGGCCGCGCATCGAGCAGCGTCGCTCCGCCTGATTGCAGGACGCGCTCCACGTCCGCCACCTCGGCGAGCAGGGCCTTGTTGAACGCGACGGTAACGATCGTCGGCGACGGCGGGTTGGGCTTGGTCTCCACCGGATTGGCCGGATCGGCCTTCCACGCAGCAAAGCCGCCGTCGAGGATCGAGATGCGCTTGAGGCCGGCGATTTTGAGTGTCCAGTACACGCGCGCCGCGGAGCCGAAATCGGTGTAATGCACGCCAGCCGGCACGATGACGACGTGCTTGTCCTCGTCGATGCCGAGCTCACCGATCAGCTTCTCGAGCTGCGCCAGCGTCGGCAGCACAAGCGGAACATTGTCGCGGGTCACCCGCCAGCCGGCCTTGTCGTAGTCGCTGTGCACGGCGCCGGGGATATGGCCCTGCGCGTAGGCCGTAGCGCCACCGCCGTCGATCGCCGAGCGGATGTCGAGAACGAACATGCTAGGGTCGCCGCGGTGCTGCTTGAGCCATTCGATGGACACCAATGGCTGGGCTTGTTCCGCCGAAGCCGGGGCCATGGGGGCCCCCACCAGGATGGCTGCGGCCAAAACCGCTGGCGTGAGCCGGGCCAGGGTGGCGATGACGAGACGAAGCGCGGTCTGCATGGAACAGAACTTTCTTGAGGGCTTCAGATTGCCCTTGAAATAGAATATTTTTTCTCTGATATGACAGGTTGTTCCGCCAAAAAGAAAAATAATTCCAAAAGGCTGGCGTGGATTAGGCAACCTCTTTCGCCGACTGGAAGGTCCGTAGCATGGATGCCATCGACCGTAGGATTCTCAACGTCCTGCAGCAGGACGCCTCGCTGTCCGTCGCCGAAATCGGACAGCGGGTGGGGCTGTCGTCGACGCCGTGCTGGAAGCGCATCCAGCGGCTGGAAGCCGACGGCGTCATCCTCAAGCGGGTCGCCCTGGTCGATCAGAACAAGGTCGGGGTCGGCATCAACGTCGTCGTGTCGATCGAGACCGGCGACCATTCGCAGGAGTGGCTGGAACGGTTCGCGCAGACCGTCAGCGCCATGCCGGAGGTGCTGGACTTCTTCCGGATGGCCGGGGACGTCGACTACCTCTTGCGCGTCGTCGTCGCCGACATGCAGGCCTACGACGCCTTCTACAAGCGTCTGATCGCGGCGATCCCGCTCAAGAACGTGACCTCGCGCTTCGCGATGGAAAAGATCAAGTCGACGACGGCGTTGCCGATCTCGTAGTCGCCAGGACGACACGAACTAAGACGCCGGGTACTGCACCCCCGAATCCGACTTCCGCGGCCGCATGTAGATCTGATCGCTTAGCGTCATCGTCCCGGTTATGACGTAGCCGATCACCGGCTTGTAGTCGTACGAGACTTCGCCCCAGATCAATGCGCCCTTGACCTTCAGCGCTGACGGCAGCGTGACGGTCGAACCCTTCGCCCGCACCGTGCCGTTCTTGCTGACGCTCCAGTCGATGGTCGCATTGCCGTTGTCATCGATCAAGACCTGCGAGATCGTCACCTTCGCGTTCGCCGTCGAATATGGCAGCAGGACCGCCTTCGAGGCGTTGAGAATGTTGGTCATCTCGCCCTCGGGAATCTTGTCCGTCCGCGCCGCGAGATCGGTGATGGTGCGGGCCGCCAACGTGACCTTGCGGTCGATGGTGAGCCCCTGGGAGACCTCGACGCCGCCGAGGTAGAGCGTCACCATCAGCGGCAGCACCAGGGCGAATTCCACGGCCGATACGCCGCGGTCGTCTCGCGCGCAGTCGGAAAGGCGCTGCCGCAGGGACGCGACGGTGGCGGCGAGAGACGGGATGATCGGCGTCATTAGAAGGGCTCGTTGCGAAATGCGGCCGTCGCCATCATCAAGCGGTTGTTGCCGGCCATGTTGGAAAGACCGAGCATCGCGACGGCGATGGGCCACTGGTAGATCAAGCGCACGACGACGATCTCTTCGGCCTTGCTCTGTGCGTACTTGAAACCGCTGGTATCAAGCTTGCCGTCCTCGTCGACCGGATTTTTCAGGTCGACGTTAGCGAACGACGAAAACGTCTGCACATCGACGTGGACTCCCGACTGGCAGTCGAACAGCCCGTAGATCTTCTCACACACCTTTTCCTTGAACGTATCCTTGTTCAGCCCCTGCGCCTGTCCGGTCATGATCAGACGCGCGGAGTCGGCGGCGGCGGTCTCGAGCACCTGGCCGGCGAAGAACACCAGCGCGGTTTCGATGATGGCGAACATCAGCGCCAGGAACGGCATGGCGACGAGGCCGAACTCGACGGCGGCCGAACCATCTTCCTGGCGTGCCAAGCGTCGCACGGCGCCCATTCCGAACCGCCGCTTGGTGCGGCCGATCAATTGATCGCGACAATGCTTCGACATGCGAGCATCCAATCCCGGGCGGCAGTGTGATACCCCACCCGACCTCCTAACAAAGACGCGTTGTTGAAGCGTTGCGCTGATTAGCGACAAGCCCAGACATGCGGTTGAGGGTTTGCTAACCGTGGTATTGGCCGGCAGGACCGCCGAACTTGCGGTGACGGTGGAGGCCGGTGCGGAGGCAAAGACGTGCTGCACCGCGTGCGGGGAACGAGCCTCGGTCCGCGGCAACGAGCCCTAGTGCCGCCGATTTGAAGTTCCTGCACCACGTGCGGCAATCTCATTCAGGAACTTCAAATCGAAAAGCGGCACTCGAATCATAGACTTGCTAGTGCCCCTTTGCTTCCGAAGTTCGTCTCGGAGGGTGCTGCAATGTATCACGAACTTCGGAAGCGGGGCACTAGCGCGCGGCGCCTTGCGCCTGTCCGTTGCGCGCAGCCGTTTGTCCCAGGATCGCAGCGAATGCCGCATCGGAGTCGCCCAGCATGATCTGCCGCTCGCACTTCGGCGTGCAACTGTAAGTCTGGCGCTCGGTTCCGCGGAACACGAAGACCGACTCCTTCGGAGCCGCGACCCGCACGGTCTTCTCCATCAACACCCTGCCGCCGCGGTCGAGCGCGATCAGATTGGTGGTGCCGTAACCTTTGCCGGTCAGCACTATGGTTCCGCCAGCCTGCAGCGCCGCGTCGGCGATCAGCGGATTGCCGATCACCAGCGTCGCGATCCGGTCCGGGACCTTCACCAGCTTCGCCTGATCGAGCACCACGGTCAGTGCCTCGGCATCGGAGCGCCCCGGTGCCGCCGCAACAAGCATCATCACGAACGCGGCGGCAAGCGCGATGCGTCCTCCGGACCAGGTTCGATCACGTCTGCGAAACGTCGTCATGCCACTCTCCACGCACCCTGACAGCGGCGCCCGGAACACGCGCTGCTGTCCGAAGTTCCGGACACGCTGTCAGTTGACGCGAACAAGGTGAATGAACTGCAAAGATCAGCGGAGTGTCAGGCACCGGTGCAATGGCGTGGAAACTATGGTGCAGGAAGTCTTACCGACGCGGTTCGCGGCCGAAAGCATACAAGCGGCATCGCTGACAGCTTTCCAATCATTCTCATTCGTCGAACAGCTCAGCGCATTCTTAACCACGCCGCAAACGTCTGCGACTACGCGTAAATTCTGCACGTCAATTAACTCAATTGCAATTGCTGACGCTTAGGGTTGCGGCGGGTTCGGAACGATCACCCATAAGGGTCGCCGGATCAGCGCAGACAGCCACGTGGACCACAAAGGAGCGAACATGCAGTCCCTAGTTTCGCGTTTTCTCAAGGATCAGTCCGGAGCGACCGCTATCGAATACGGCCTGATCGCGGCCGGCATCTCGGTTGCCATCATCACGATCGTCACCACTCTTGGCACAAACTTGGGCAAAACGTTCACCAGCGTGAGTGACGCGCTCGAACCGAAGGCGGCGCCGGCGCCGTAAGCTTTCTCGCCGACAAATTCGGAATAGCCCCGGCATCGCCGGGGTTTTTTCGTTCTGATCTCAGCGGGCGTATTCTCGTTTGCGAAGAAATACGGCGCATCAGCCTTAGCTCTTCTTTACCACTCGCGGTTAAGATTGCCGCCGACAGCAAAGGCCGCCATGTGTGAACACCAGGGATTCACAATGAAGTGCCGCGTTCTGCGCTTTGTCAATGATCAGTCCGGATCGACGGCGGTCGAGTACGGCCTGATCGCCGCGGGGATTTCGGCGGCCATCATCACCATCCTCCTCCAGCTCGTGACCCGTTCATAGGGTTGCGTCATCGAGGAGATGGCAATGATGGTCGATGCAATCCGGCTTCTATTGTTCCCGGCGCTGATGGCCTTTGCCGCCTCGAGCGACCTGTTCACGATGACCATCTCGAACCGGGTATCATTGGCGCTCACCGCCGGCTTCTTCGCGCTGGCGCTGGTCATGGGCATGGGCGCCGGCGACATGCTTTCGCATACCGGTGCCGGGCTGGCGGTGCTGGCGATCACCTTCTGCTTCTTCGCCTTCGGCTGGATCGGCGGCGGCGATGCCAAGCTCGCGGCGGCGACCGCGCTGTGGCTCGGCTTCGATCATCTGTTCGAGTTTGCCGTCTATGCATCGCTCCTCGGCGGAGCACTGACGCTGCTGATCATCAAGTTCCGGGTGCTGCCGCTGCCGGCACTGCTGGCACGGCAGGAATGGGTGCAGCGCCTGCACCAGAGCGACGGCGGCGTTCCCTACGGAATCGCGCTCGCCGCTGCCGCGCTCGTGGTCTACCCGCATACGCCCTGGATGAAGGCGCTGGCGCTGTGAGGGACGCTTCTTCTCCCTCTTCCCGGACCGGAGAGGGAGCCCCGCCGAGCCAGATTTGCGGGCCGGCCACAGGCATCAACCGATCATTAACGAGAATTCGATACTCCTTCTTAACCATGCTTGACGTTTCGCTGCTCAAATCCAGCAACCGTTCCGTCAGCCGCCGTGGTGGAAAGTCAAGCGTATGAAACCCGCGCGTATCATCATCCTGGTCATCGCCCTCGCCGCGGGCGGCGTTGCCGCCATGCTGGCGGGCCGTTCCGATCCGAAGCCGCCTGAGCCGGTGAAGGTCGTCCAGGCCGAGATGGTCGACGTCCTCGTCGCCAAGGCCGACATCGCGGTCGGCCAGTCCGTCACGCCGGGCGAATTGCGATGGCAGTCCTGGCCGGTGACCGCGGCGGCACCGACATTTATCCGCAAATCGGCGATGCCCGATGCCGTCGAGCGATTCACCGGCGCGATTGCACGGCTGCCTTTCGTGGCCGGAGAACCGATCAACGAAGCCAAGCTCGTCAAGGCGCAGGGCTCGGGCTTCATGGCGGCTATCCTGCCCAGCGGCAAGCGCGCCATTTCGACGGAAATATCGGCGGAAACCGGAGCCGGCGGCTTCATCCTGCCGAATGACCGTGTCGACGTGATCCTCACGCGACGCGAGAAGGATGACAAAGGCGATCACTTTGTCTCTGAGACGATGCTGAACAACGTCCGGGTCCTCGCGATCGATCAGATGATCGCCGAGAAGGACGGACAGAAGGTCGTCGTCGGCAAGACAGCGACGCTTGAATTGACGCCCGGCCAGGCCGAGACGCTGGCGCTCTCGCGCCAGCAGGGCACGATGTCGCTGGCACTGCGCAGCCTCGCCGATACCCAACGCAACGACTCCGAAAACGCGGACGAAGACCGCTCACGCAATCGCCGCGGCATCAACACCGTCCGCTACGGCGTGAGCACCACGACGTCGACCAAATGAACGCGAAGAAGGACCGCACGATGGCGAGTTCGAAGCTGACCCGCACCGCGCTGATGGCGGCCTTGACGGTCACAGCGATGGGCGCAGTCGTCAGCGCCGCGCCGCGCGACGTTCGGCCGAGCGCCCCGGCGCGGTCACCAATCGTCGACCTGGTCAGCAGCGAGTCGAACTCGGTTCCGATCCCGCTCGGCATCGGAAAATCGATGGTCGTCGATCTGTCGCGCGAGGTCAAGGACGTGCTGGTGGCCGATCCAAAGATCGCCAACGCGGTGGTCCGCTCCGCCCGCCGCGCCTATCTGATCGGCGTAGCTGTCGGCCAAACCTCCATTTTCTTCTTCGATGCCCAGGGTCAGCAGATCGCCGGCTTCGACATCGCCGTGAAACGCGACCTCAACGGCATTCGAGCGGCATTGGCGCAGGCGATTCGGCAGGCGAGGATTCGCGTCGAGCCGCTCGGCGCCGACGGCATCATTCTGACCGGCACCGCAAACAGTGCGGCCGAAGCGCAGCAGGCGTACGACATCACCGCCCGTCTGCTCGGCGTTGGCACGAGTCCGATCACCGGCTCAGGCGAGAAGATCGTAAACGCGATCACGGTGCGCGGCCGGGATCAGGTGATGCTCAAGGTCACGGTTGCTGAGATGCAGCGAGACGTTGCCAAGCAGCTTGGCGTCGACCTCAACGGCAGCTTTAGTTATGGGACCGCGGTCGTCAACTTCAACACGGACAATCCGTTCTCGGCGAGCGGGCAGCCGATCAGCGACACAGCCATCTCCGCGCAAGGGGCTATCAACAATGTGACTGGTTTGCCGCGCATCGGCGCGACGGTCCGCGCGATGGAACGCGCCGGCGTCATTCGCACCTTGGCGGAGCCGAACCTCAGCGCAATTTCCGGCGAGAACGCGACGTTCCTTGCGGGTGGCGAGTTCCCGATCGTGTCAAGCGTCAGCTGTTTGCCGGGGACGACCCAGTGCACACCATCGATCGAATTCAAGAAGTTCGGTGTCAGTCTGAACTTCACGCCGGTGGTGCTCTCCGAAGGACGGATCAGCCTCAAGGTCGTCACGGAAGTGTCGGAACTCTCTTCGGAAGGCTCGATCTCGCAAGCAGGCTTCACCATTCCCGCGCTCAAGACTCGTCGTGCCGATACAACGGTCGAACTTCCCTCCGGCGGCACGCTGGCGATGGCCGGCATGATCCAGGAGCAGACCAAGCAAGCAATCAACGGGGTACCCGGGCTGATGCAGGTGCCGATCCTCGGGACTCTTTTTAGGAGCCGAGACTACATCAACCGCCAAACCGAACTGGTGGTCTTGGTCACGCCGTATGTCGTTCGCGCCGTGGCGCAGAAGGAATTGTCGCGTCCTGACGACGGATTTGCAGATGCGCCCGATCCGTCGAGTGCGCTGCTCGGCCGTCTCAACCGCATCTACGGCGTTGCCGGCAGCCGCCCGGAGCTGCGTGGCGGCTACCGCGGCAACTACGGCTTCATTCTCGATTGACCGCGTGAGGGGGGAGACGATCGATGACCCGCGACTACGACGCGACCGCTGGACGGCCAGGATCGCGCTCCATCCTCGTCCGCGCCGCGCTGCTCGCCGGCTGCGCCGCGCTGCTCGCCGGCTGCAACACGCATTCCGGCAAGGACATCACGGCAGCGGTACCGGCCGACTACCGGCAGCGCCATCCGATCGTCATCAAAGAGAAGGACCGAACCGTCGAGCTGTTCATCGGTAACAGCCGCGGCGGCCTGACGCCGGACCAGCGCGCGGACGTTCCTGCCTTCGCCCAGGCCTGGAAGCGGGAAGCGACCGGCGGCATCGTCATCAACGTCCCGGTTGGCGCGCACAACGCTGCCGCCGCGGGCGGCGCGGTCCGCAAGGTCCGGTCGATCCTGACCGCCTCCGGAATTCCGGCCAAAGGCATCGTCGTGCGCGGTTACCGGATCGCAGGTCCCGCCCAGCTCGCCACCGTCCGGCTCAACTATCCGCGCATGGCCGCCGAAGCCGGCCCGTGCGGCCTGTGGCCTGCCGACGTCGGGCCCACCGCCCGAGCCTACCTACAGAACAAGCCCTATTGGAATCACGGGTGCGCGTCGCAGCGGAATTTGGCTGCGATGGTCGCCAATCCCGCCGACCTGGTGCAGCCGCGCGGCGATGGGGCCGCTTATCAGATGCGGCGCACCTATGTCCTGGAGCAGTACCGCACGGGCGCGGCAACATGGTCGGCGCCGTCACCTGGAGCCGAAGCCGCAAAGATTGGCGAAGTTGGCAAATGATCAGATACGGGCAGCAGCACACCGAACAGGAAGCGGTCCCGGGACTAAACGCGGCGCATGACGCGCACATCGCACCGGCGCCGCGCATCTCGATCCAGGCCTTCTGCGAGACGGTCGAGACCGGATCGGCGATCCAAGCCGCCGGTGAAGATCGGCGGCTGGTCAAGGCGCACCTGAAAATGCAGATGGGTGGCGTCGCGGCGGCGCTCGAAGCCTATCAGCATTCGCCGACCCCGAACGTGATCATCATCGAGGCGGAGGGGCGCGGTGATGGCATTCTCGCCGGCCTCGACGCGCTCGCCGAAATCTGTGATTCCGGCAGCCGTGTCGTCGTCATCGGCCGCGTCAACGATGTCGTGCTGTACCGGGAGATGATCCGGCGCGGCGTCAGCGACTATCTGATCGCCCCGATCGGCACTATCGACATCGTCCGCTCGGTTTGCAACCTGTTCTCGTCGCCGCAGGCAAAGCCGGTCGGCCGCATCATCGCGGTGACCGGCGCCAAGGGCGGCGTCGGCGCGTCAACCGTTGCGCACAATATCGGCTGGGCGATCGCGCGCGACCTTTCGCTCGATGCCGTGGTCACCGATCTCGATCTTGCCTACGGCACCGCCGGGCTCGACTACAACCAGGATCCGCCGCAGGGTATCGCAGACGCGGTATTCTCGCCCGACCGGATCGACACGGCATTCGTCGACCGGCTGCTCGCCAAATGCACCGATCATCTCAGTCTGCTCGCGGCGCCGGCTACGCTCGACCGCGTCTACGATTTCGGCGCCGAGGCGTTCGACGCGATCTTCGATTCGCTGCGCTCCACGGTGCCGTGCATCGTGCTCGATGTGCCGCATCAATGGACCGGCTGGACCAAGCGCGCGCTGGTCGGCGCCGACGACATCCTGATTGTCGCCGCACCTGACCTCGCCAATCTGCGCAATGCCAAGAACCTGGTCGATCTACTGCGCACGCTGAGACCGAACGACCACCGCCCGTACTACTGCCTCAATCAGCTCGGCGTGCCGAAGCGGCCGGAAATCAAGCCCGCGGATTTCGCCAAGGCGCTCGACGACGACCCGCTGGCGACGATCGCGTTCGATTCGCAGCTGTTCGGCACCGCCGCCAACAACGGCCAGATGATCGCGGAGATTTCCGCGGGCCATCGGATCGCCGAGACCTTCCGTCACCTGGCGCAAGTCCTGACCGGCCGCGCCGAGGTCAAGAAAGCCCGCTCCGGTCTGCTGATGCCGCTGCTTGACAAGATTCGCAAGCGGGCCTGATCCGTAGGAGACGTCGCGTTGTTTGGTAAGCGCAATGCTTCCGTAACCGAAGCCCGACCGCAGCCGGCTCCGCAGACCCAGCCGCCGGCCGCTCCGGCCTCGCCAACGCCGGACGCGGGCCGCACGCCGTTTCCATCGGACGGGCTCGGAGCGGCGATCCTCAGCCCACCCGGGGTGGGCGGACGCGGCCAACCCAAGCCGGTCATGCCGAGCGCGGTCGATACGCGCCGGTCGGAATCCTACTACGAGGTCAAGGGGACGATCTTCGGCGCCTTGATCGAGGCAATTGACCTCGCCCAGCTCGCGCGGCTCGACGCGGATTCCGCGCGTGAGGAAATCCGCGACATCGTCAACGAGATTATCGCGATCAAGAACATCGTGATGTCGATCGCCGAGCAAGAGGAACTGCTCGACGACATCTGCAACGACGTTCTCGGCTATGGCCCGCTTGAGCCGCTGCTGGCGCGCGACGACATCGCCGACATCATGGTCAACGGCTCCGGCACCGTCTATATCGAAGTCGCCGGCAAGATCCAAAAGACCGGAATCCGCTTCCGTGACAACGGACAGCTGCTCAACATCTGCCAGCGCATCGTCAGCCAGGTCGGTCGCCGCGTCGATGAATCCTCACCGATCTGCGACGCCCGTCTGCCGGACGGCTCGCGTGTCAACGCCATCGTACCGCCGCTTGCGATCGACGGCCCGGCGCTCACCATCCGCAAGTTCAAGAAGGACAAGCTCACTCTCGATCAGCTCGTGCGCTTCGGCACGATCACGCCCGAAGGCCGCGATATCCTCAAGGTGATCGGCCGTTGCCGTGTCAATACGCTGGTATCCGGAGGCACCGGTTCTGGCAAGACGACGCTCTTGAACTGCCTCACCCAGTTCATCGACGACGACGAGCGCATCATCACCTGCGAGGACGCCGCCGAGCTGCAACTGCAGCAGCCGCATGTGGTCCGCCTGGAAACCAGGCCGCCGAACCTCGAAGGCGAGGGTCAGGTGACGATGCGCGATCTGGTGCGCAACTGTCTGCGTATGCGGCCGGAACGGATCATCGTCGGCGAAGTGCGTGGACCCGAGGCATTCGATCTGCTGCAGGCGATGAACACCGGCCACGATGGCTCGATGGGCACGCTGCACGCCAACAATCCGCGCGAAGCCCTCTCCCGTCTCGAGTCGATGATTACCATGGGCGGCTTCTCGCTGCCGTCCCGCACGATCCGCGAAATGATCTGCGCCTCGGTCGACGTGGTGATCCAGGCCGCGCGCCTGCGTGACGGCTCACGCCGGATCACCCACATTTCCGAGGTGGTCGGCATGGAAGGCGATGTCATCATCACCCAGGACATCTTCGTCTACGACATGCTCGGCGAGGATGCCAAGGGCAACATCATCGGCCGACACTCCTCGACCGGCATCGGGCGCCCGCGCTTCTGGGACCGCGCCCAATACTACGGCGAAGAAAAGCGCTTGGCGGCAGCCCTCGACTCCGCCGAGGTCGCCCGGGAGAAAACCGCGTGATCCTCGGCTTGCCGATACAGACCGTTGCCGTCTTCTTCCTGGTGGCGGTCGCCATTGGCGGTGTCGTCTGGGTCTTCGTCTACCCGATCCTTTCCGGCGAACGGAGCGTGGAGAAGCGCATGGCGGGCGTCGCGCGGACCGGACCGGTCGTGCGCAGCGCCGCGCGCGGCAAGGAAAAGTCGCGCCGCGAGCAAGTGGAAGAGACGCTCAAGGATATCGAAGCGCGGCGCAAGATGAACAAGCGCCCGTCGCTACAAACCCGCATCGCACAGGCCGGGCTGAGACTGTCCAAGAATCAGTTCCTGCTGGCGAGCAGCGGCTTCGGAGCCGCGATCTTCCTGGTCTGCCTGGTCGGCGGAGCGGGGCTCCTGCCGGCCTTGGGACTCGGCTTCGCGGCCGGCTGCGGCGTGCCGCTCTGGATGGTTTCATTCCTCAAGAAGCGGCGTGAGGCGCGCTTCCTCGAAGTCTTCCCCGACGCGGTGGACGTGATCATTCGCGGCATCAAGTCCGGCCTGCCGCTGCTCGACTGCTTGAAGATCATCGCACAGGATTCCGAGGAGCCGGTCAGGAGCGAGTTCCGTTCGCTGATCGATTCACAGGCCATTGGTTTGCCGCTCGGGGATGCCTGCGCGAGGATCTACGAACGCATTCCGCTGCCGGAAGCGGACTTCTTCGCGATCGTCATCTCGATTCAGCAGAAGGCAGGCGGAAATCTGTCCGAAGCGCTGGGCAACCTCTCGCGCGTGCTGCGTGACCGTAAGAAGATGAAGGCGAAGATCAAGGCGATGTCGATGGAGGCAAAGGCTTCGGCCGTGATCATCGCCTCGTTGCCGATCGCGGTGATGCTGCTCGTTTACTTCAGCAGCCCGAGCTACATCGAGCTGCTGTGGACGCATCCGACGGGACGACTCATGCTTGCGGCCAGCGCGATGTGGATGGGATGCGGTGTCCTTGTCATGAAGAAGATGATCAACTTCGATTTCTGAGTACCGGTATGATCGAGTTCCTGATCGAGAAGCTGCACGACACCAGGCTGATGACGATGCTGTTCGCGGCGATCGCGGCGACGGCCACGGTAATGACGCTCGCCATGCCGCTGCTGGCGACCGACTCGCTGGCCAAGCGGATGAAGTCGGTCGCCATCGAGCGCGAGCGCATTCGTCAGCGCGAGCGCGAGCGGCTGGCCAGCGGCGAGAAGATCAGCCTGCGGCAATCGCCGAAGCAGTACATGCAGCACGTTGTCGACAGGTTCAATCTGTCGAAGTGGCTGGGCCAGGAGGAAGCGCGGCTGAAGCTGGTGCAGGCGGGCTACCGCGGCCAGGCACCCTACATCACCTACCTGTTCTTTCGCCTAGTCGCACCCGCGGTGATGCTCGTTGCGACGCTGATGTATCTGTTCATCATCCTGAATGTCGAACAGCCAGCGCTGGTCAAGATCGCCGTCGCGATCTTCGCCGCCTATTTCGGCATGCACATTCCGTATCTGTTCCTCAAGAACCGGATCCAAAAGCGCCAGATGCAGATCCGGCGCGCTTTTCCGGACGCGCTCGACCTGCTGCTGATCTGCGTCGAGTCCGGCATGTCGATCGAAGCCTCGTTCCGCAAGGTGAGCGCCGAGATCGGCTCGCAGTCGGTTGCGCTCGCCGAGGAATTGACACTGACGACCGCGGAACTCTCGTACTTGCCGGATCGACGCATGGCCTACGAGAATCTCGCCAAGCGCACCGATATCGACGGAGTCAAGGCGGTCTGCGTCGCGCTGCAGCAGGCGGAGCGCTACGGCACGCCGATGGCGCAGACGCTGCGCGTCATGGCGCAGGAGAACCGCGACATGCGCATGTCCGAGGCCGAGAAGAAGGCCGCCGCGCTGCCGCCGAAGCTCACCGTGCCGATGATCCTGTTCTTCCTGCCGGTGCTGTTCATCGTCATTCTCGGCCCGGCCGCCATCCGCGTGATGGAACTCAAGTAGGCCCGCGGATGACGGCCTGCGGGAGCAAGCTACGCCCGCCTGCCCGTGATCGGCTATGATCCGCGATGCTGCCCAGAGGCGGGCGCCTGTCCCGGCGCGGTGTCGCGCGGGCCGCTTCCTTCTGCTCCGCCAGCATCTGCCGCAGGTAGGCGACATTGGCGGCCGCTTGGGCTGCCGGCAGATCGGCGCGCGCGATGTCTTCGGCCTCGGCGAAGCGGCCTTTCAGGCCGACCACGAGGGCCAGGTTCTGCCGCACGCGCGGGTCGATCGACTTTTGGACTGCCGCCTGCCGCAGCGTCTGCTCGGCTCGGTTCAGGTCCTTCGACAGCGCGTAGGAGAGGCCGAAATTGGACAGCACCGACGGCTCGTTCGGCTGGATGCGCAAGGCTGTCGCATAGTAGCGCTGTGCATCCTGATGCCGCCCGATCTGGTCGAGTACCGCCCCCTGCGCTGACAGGATGCGCCAGTCCGGCTGCTCAGGCGTATGCGCCCGATTGAGCACCTCCAGCGCCTGCTGGAAGCGTGCTGTGTCGGCCAACGCGCGTCCATAGGCGCCGAGCAGCGTCCGGTTGCGCGGATGCCGGATCGAGGCCTGCTCGAGCACGGCGGCGGCCTGTGCGCGCCGTCCGGTCATCCTCAGAGCCTGGGCATATGCGATGGAGACCTGCGGATCGTCGGAGTTTGTTCGATAGCGTTCGCCCCGGACGGCGACCTCGTGGCGCCACTCCAGGTCATTGCGCGGCGCGGCGAGCGATCCGGTGGTGTCGGTGTTTTGCGTGGTCTTGCAGCCGGCCAGCACGGCCGCCAGCATGGCCAGGCCCGCCCCCGAGGCGAGAAGGCGTGCGGTCCGGTTGTGGGTTGCGCGCATCTGATCGATCTTGCGCCGTTCGGCTAAGGCTGCCGCCCCTGATCGGTGCAGCAATAGAGCGTTAACCTTAATGCGGGGTTAAAGAACTGCGGCCGCGGCTTCCCGCCGAGCACACAGCGTGTTAGCAGGGCAACTCCCGACCTCGAATCCAACTTTGTCCATGCATCCGAGCTTTGTGACAGGCGCCGACGCCTCCCATGCGATCCCGATCTGGTTCGTCACCGCCACCAACTGGGCCGAGGTCGGGGCGCAGCTTGGCGCGTCAGCGCGCGATTTTGCCGATGCCGCGGGGTTCGAGCCGAAACCTGGCCGGCACCTTCTGCTGCCAGGCGCCGACGGCGTGCTGGGCGCGCTGTTCGGGATCGACGCTGCCGATGCACCGGCGGGCGATGTCTTCCTGCCCGGCCGCCTGCCCGACCTGCTGCCGAAGGGGATCTACCGCTTCGCCAACGCACCGCACGATGCGCGTCTCGCGGCGCTGGCCTTTGCGCTCGGCACGTACCGCTTCGACCGCTACCGCAAGGTCGAGCACCGTGAGGTGCGGCTGGCGCTGGTGAACAGCATGGACGGTGAGGATATCTCGCGCATCGCCGAGGGCGTGACGCTGACGCGCGACCTGATCAACACGCCGGCGAACGACATGGGTCCAGCCGAGCTCGAGCAGGCGGCGCGCGGCATGGCGGCGCGGCATGGCGCCAAGGTCCAGGCGATCGTCGGCGACGATCTCCTGGGGGCGGACTTTCCGCTGGTGCATGCGGTCGGCCGCGCCGCCGCGCAGGCGCCGCGCTTGATCGACATGACCTGGGGTGACCCTGCGCACCCAAAGGTGACGCTCGTCGGCAAGGGGGTGTGCTTCGATTCCGGCGGCCTCGACATCAAGCCCTCAAGCTCGATGCTCAACATGAAGAAAGATATGGGCGGCGCCGCCACCGTGCTGGCGCTGGCCCACATGGTGATGGACCGCAAGCTCAAGGTGTGGCTGCGAGTGTTGATTCCGGCCGTGGAGAATTCGGTCGCCGGCTCCGCCTTCCGTCCGCGCGACGTCTATCGCTCGCGCAAGGGCATCACTGTCGAGATCGGCAACACCGACGCCGAGGGCCGCCTCGTTCTCGCCGATGTGTTGGCGCTCGGCGATGCCGAGGCGCCGGACCTGCTGGTCGACATGGGTACGCTCACCGGCGCAGCGCGCGTGGCGCTTGGACCTGAGCTGCCGGCGTTCTACACCAACGACGAGACCTGGGCCGCCGAGGTTGCGCGCTACGCCCGCGCGGAGAACGATCCGGTCTGGCGCATGCCGCTCTGGGCGCCCTACCAGGGCATGCTCGACTCCAAGGTGGCGGACACCAACAACGTCTCGATCAATTCGTTCGCCGGATCGATCACCTGTGCCTTGTTCCTGCAGCGTTTCGTCGAATCCGCCAAGGTCTGGCTGCATTTCGACATCTTTGCCTGGAATGCATCGAGCAAGCCGGGGCGGCCGGAGGGCGGCGAGTGCCAGGTGGCGCGCGGGCTGTATGCGCTGCTCAAGGACAGGTACGGGTGAGGGCTTTTTATACCAGGCTGCACAAAGTTTGATATGACTCATCGTGGCACACACCACTCCCTTGCGTCCGTTATCGTTTCGCCCATATGATCGGAAGCCTCGGCAGGCGACGATCCGATGAGCCCCGACATTCCGAAGCGGTCTTGCGCGGCATCGCCGTGGGCGGCGTCGTGGATTGTTGCCGCAATTCTTCTTGTCCTGAACTGGACGACACCGGGCGCCTTTCAACCCCCTGCCAATATTAACCAAAGCGATCTGGCTCCCGGTGTTTCGGCAGCAGAGCGAGCGGCAACGCCCGGCACGCTGCCACGCCTGCTGTCGCGAAGCATCGGTTGGGAAACCAGCCTTCCGAAACCGCCCCAAAGCAGATGGTCCGCAGACGGCAAGCCGTACGCGTTGCTGTCCCAAATTCGCGTCGTTGTGCCATCCAACGTACCGTCTGTGGCGCCGAGCGTCAGCGGCACGGCTCCGTCAAGACGTGCAACGCGTATCTTCGATCCTCGCGCGCCTCCCGCATTGACGGCCTGAGATAGCCGGCCCGACCGGGCCGCGCTCACCCATCGAACCCATTCACAGAGCGTGCCGTAACCGCGCCCGCTGCGCGCGCGTGTCGTGCCGCCGGAAGGACGACCATGACCACTCTCATCACAGGCATCATCCTTTTGCTTGCAACCGCCGGCCTCTTCATCTGGGGGCTTCCAACGGAGGGACAACCAAGCCGCATCCCGGACAAATGGGGCATACCGACCCTGCTTCCGATCGTCATCTCTTGCCTCGGAATAGCGGGGCTTCTGTTGATCGCCAAGAGCATCCTCCCGTGAACCGAAGGAGCGCGCAGGTCGGCGGGCGCCTATAGCTCGCTGCTTGCACTCCCGATCGCCCCCCAAACCGACGCGGCTGCATCTCCGACAACGCCGCGTCGGCGCCGGTCGTCTCTTGTGCGCAGAACCTGGACGGCCTCTTGCGCCTCCTCGCCGCGACACAAATAATCCGGCATGATTGGCTTCGACCCGCGGCTGACCCCGGCGCGGCCCGATCTCGCGGCGCGCCACCTGCAGGGCCGCGTCAGCGCGGCGCGTTTCGTCGACGGCGTGACGCGGGAGGTGGTCGAGCCGCAGGCGCCGCTGCGCCGGCGACCGACGCCCGATGCGCCGCTCGACACCGAGGCGCTGCACGGCGAGCGCGTCACCGTTTATGAGACCACCGAGGAAGGCTGGTGCTGGGGACAGCTCGAGGCCGACGGCTATGTCGGCTGGATGCCGGCCAACGCGCTTGCGGCGCCCGGCCCGGCGCCTACCCATAAGGTCGCGGCGCTGCGCACGCTCGTGTTCCCCGGTCCGTCGATCAAGCTGCCGCCGGTGGCGGCGCTGCCGCTCGGGGCCCGCATCGCCGTGACGCGAATGGAAGACACCTTCGCCGTCACTGCAACCGGCAGCTTCCTGCCGGCCCGGCACGTCACCCCCCTTGATATCGTGGAGCCCGATTTCGTCGCGATAGCCGAACGCTTTCTCGGCACGCCCTATCTCTGGGGTGGCAAGACGTCCTATGGAATCGACTGCTCGGGTCTGGTGCAGGTGGCGCTCACCGCCTCCGGCGTCCCTTGCCCGCGCGACAGCGACATGCAGGAGGCGGCGCCCGGAACGAGTATCGACTGGCATGGCGACATCGCCGCCCTCGGTCGCGGCGATCTTGTGTTCTGGAAGGGCCACGTCGCGATCGTGCGCGATGCTGCAACCCTCGTGCATGCCAACGCCCAGCACATGGCGGTGGCGGTCGAGCCGATCGCCGAATCGATCGCGCGGATCAGTGCGGCGGGAAGCGACGTGACGAACGTCAAACGGCTTATTCGCGGCGCATGAAACAGAAGCCCACTCTTGCGGTTCACGCGCTAGTATCCCGCCACCCGGTCGATCACGTTGTCCATCGGCTCGCCACGCTCGAAATGCCCGATCTGCCGCAGCACGTTGGCAACCAGCGCACTCGGCACCGAAGCCGCCGCAGCGTGTGGCGTCACCGTCACCTTGGGGTGCGTCCAGAACGGACTCGTCTCCGGCAATGGCTCCGTCGCGAACACATCGAGCGTGGCACCGGCTAGCTTCTCGTCGTCGAGCGCCGCTAGGATATCCGCCTCGACTTGCAGCCTGCCGCGGCCGGCATTGATGAGGTAGGCGCCGCCGAGCGCTCCATCGCGCCTGAGCTTGCGCAATAACGCGTGGTCGAGAAGCCCGTCGGTCGCAGGCGTTGACGGCAGCAGGCAGACGAGGATTTCGCTCCGCGCGAGGAAGGCGTCGAGACCGTCCGATCCGTGAAACGTCGCGACTCCATCGATGCGCTTCGCCGTCCGGCTCCACCTGGCGACCTGGAATCCCAGACGGGACAGCGCCGCCACGGCCGCCGCACCGAGCACGCCGAGACCCATCACCCCGACCGCGACCTCGCACGCCGCCGGCTGCGGCAGCTCGCGCCACACCCGCTGCCGCTGCTGCGCGTTGTAGCGCCGCTGCTGCCGGTGGATCGTCAGCACCTGGAGCACGACATACTCGGTCATCCGCATCGTCAGATCGGCATCGACGATGCGCACCAGCGGCACCGCCGGCAGCGTCGCGTCGCCGGTCAGAGCGTCGACGCCGGCGCCGAGCGAGAAGATCACCTGCAGATTCGAGAACTGCGCCAGCAGCCCGTGCGGCGGCTTCCACACGCAGGCATAGGCGATGTCGGCCGCATGGCCGATCCGATCCGGCCACAGCCGGATATCGCGGCCGGAAGGCAGCGCCCGGAAGCGCGCGTCCCACTCCAGGGGATCCCAACCCGTGATGGCGAGCAGGATGGCGTTCATGGTGACTGGGCAGCACCAACAATCTCTCTTAGCTGGGCGCGATTGCGCGCCAGCCACTGCAACGCGATCACGGTATAGCCATTGACGAACGTGCCGGCAGCGAGCGCGGCGAGTGCGTCGTCGATCGACACGCGCAACGGCACCGTTTCCTCGTTTTCGCTCCCCGCGCCGGCCCGCGCCGGGGCTTGCGCGGCGTCGACGACGGCGAGAAACATCGTGGCCAGTTCGTGGTCGACGCCCGGCGCCGGCATGAAATCGAACAGCGGCACCAGGCGCTCGGGATCGATGGCGATTTCCTCGATGCATTCGCGCCGCGCCGCCTGCACCAGGTCTTCACCCTCCTCGACGCCGCCGGCGACGATCTCCACCATCTCGCCACGGCCGGTGGCGAGATGCGCCGCCAAGCGGAACTGGCGTATCAACACGATTTCGTCACGCGCCAGATCGACGGTAATCACGGCAACGACCCGGCCGACCTGCAAAATCGTGCGCGACTGCTCGGACGTCTCGCCGGCCGGACCGCGGTGCGTGAAGCGGTACTGGTCATAGTCGTAATACGCGGTCGCCAGGCGCTCCACTGCGGTGATCGTCACCTTAACGGCGCCGTCGCGCAGAAGATCCGCCGTCTCATCCGAGCGATGCTCACTCACGGCTACTGCGCCACCGCGCCGTCGCCGGCGGTCTCGATTTCGAAGGCGGCCGCGAACAGGGCCCGCGTATAGGCGGTCTTGGGATTCTTGAACAGATCATCGGCCGGACCCTCTTCGACGATCTTGCCACCGCGCATCACCACCACGCGGCTCGCCAGCGCCGCCACCACCCGCAGGTCGTGCGAGATGAACAGATAGGTCAGATCACGCCGCTTCTGCAGGTCGCGCAGCAGATCGACGATCTGCGACTGGATCAGCATGTCGAGCGCGCTGGTCGGCTCGTCGAGCATGACGAAGGTCGGCTCCAGCACGATGGCGCGGGCGACCGCGATGCGCTGACGCTGGCCGCCGGAGAACTCGTGCGGGTAGCGGAAGCGCGTTTCTGGATCGAGGCCGACGTCGGTGAGCGCCTGCACCACGCGCCGCTCACGCTCTTCCGGTGACAAATTCGGGTGGTGAACCCACAGGCCTTCCTCGACAATGTCGGAGACCGACATGCGGGGACTGAGCGACCCGTAGGGATCCTGAAACACGATCTGCATGTCGTGCCGGAACGGCCGCATCTGCTTGAACGACAAGCCTTGCAGCGTCTTGCCCATGAACACCACGGGTCCATCCGAGGAGATCAGCCGCAGAATCGCTAAGCCCAGCGTGGTCTTGCCCGAACCGGATTCACCGACGATCCCGAGGGTCTCGCCCTTGCGCACCGCGATGCTGACGCCGTCGACCGCCTTGATATGGCCGACGGTCTTGCGCAACACACCGCGCTTGACCGGAAACCAGACCTTGAGGTCCTTAGTCTCGACCACCAGCGGGGCCTGCGGCTTCAGCGGTGCCGGATCGGGCTTCGGCTGCGCCTCCAGCAAGGCCTTGGTGTAGGGATGCTCGGGCGCGCTGTAGACACGCTCGACCGGGCCCTGCTCGACGATCTGCCCCTCCTTCATGACGCAGACCCGGTCGGCGATCTTGTGCACGATGCCGAGATCGTGGGTGATGAACAGCATCGCCATGCCGGCGCGCCGCTGAATCTCCTTCAACAGCTTGAGGATCTGGGCCTGCACGGTGACGTCGAGCGCGGTGGTCGGCTCGTCGGCGATCAGCAGGTCGGGCTCGTTGGCGAGCGCCATGGCGATCATCACCCGCTGACGCTGGCCGCCGGAAAGCTGGTGCGGATAGCTGCCGAGCCGTCCCGCCGGATCGGCGATGCCGACCTGACCGAGCAACTCGACGATGCGTGCCCGTGCCGCCTCGCCGGTGATGCCCTGGTGCAGCAGCAGAACTTCGGTGAGCTGCTTCTCAAGGGTATGAAGCGGGTTGAGCGACGTGAGCGGTTCTTGGAAAATGATCGTGATGTCGTTGCCTCGCACCTTGCGGATCTCGTGCTCCGGCAGAGCAAGCAGCTGATGTCCCTTGAAGTGTATCGTCCCGGACGGATGATGCGCCGGCGGGTAGGGCAGAAGCTTCATGACCGACAGCGCCGTCACCGACTTGCCGGAGCCGGACTCGCCGACCAGAGCAACGGTCTCGCCCTTGTTGATTTCGAACGACACGCGGTCGACCGCCAGCACCTGCCGTTCGCCAAGGCCGAAGGCGACAGAGAGGTCACGGACTTGCAGCAGGGCATCCATCGACGCGTCCATCGCCATCACCGGAACGTCTTGCGCGGATCGAAAGCATCCCGCACCGCCTCGCCGATGAAGATCAGCAGCGACAGCATGATCGCCACGGTGAAGAAGCCGCAGAGTCCGAGCCACGGTGCCTGCACGTTGGACTTGCCTTGCGACAGCATCTCGCCGAGCGAGGGCGAACCCGGGGGCAGCCCGAAGCCGAGGAAGTCGAGCGCGGTCAGCGTCATCACCGACGACGACAGGATGAACGGCAGGAACGTCATCGTCGCCACCATGGCGTTCGGCAGCAGGTGCCGAAACATAATCACGAGGTTGGAGACGCCGAGCGCGCGCGCCGCCTGGATGTATTCGAAATTGCGCCCACGCAGGAATTCGGCGCGCACCAGCCCGACCAGGGCGACCCATGAGAACAACAGCAGGATGCCGAGCAGGACGAAGAAGCCGGGCACCAAAACGGAGGAAATGATCAACAAGAGGTACAGCGCCGGGATCGCGGTCCAGATCTCGATAAAGCGTTGGAACAGCAGATCGGTCCAACCCCCGAAATAACCTTGCACTGCGCCGGCGGTGACGCCGATCACGGAAGAGATGATCGTCAGAATCAGCCCGAACAACACCGAGATCCGGAAGCCGTAGATCAGCCGAGCAACCACATCACGGCCTTGATCGTCCGTGCCGAGCCAGTTGTATTCGAGGTCTTCACAGGACTTCAAACCCTTCTTCTCCACCACCGCCTTGCAGTCCTTTTCGCTCAGGAGCCAGGTCGGCTTCGATGGCGCCGGCGTCGGCAGGTCGAGATTATGCGTGTGGTAGGAGTAGCGGATCAGCGGCCACACCATGAACCCGCCTTTTTCGGCAACGAGCTTCTGCAGGAACGGGTCCCGGTAATCCGCGGCGGTTTCGAAGTCGCCGCCGAACGCGGTCTCGGGATAGGTCACGAACACCGGAAAGTACGACTTCCCACCGGCATAGACATAGAACGGCTTGTCGTTGGCGATGAACTCGGCACCCAGCGAGATCACGAACAGCACCGTGAACAGGATCAGCGACGAGAAGCCGCGCCGGTTGGCCTTGAAGTTGTCCCAGCGCCGTCGGTTGAGCGGGGACAACCAGCCGCGGCGCCGCCCCGGCGGCACGACCTCGCCCATCGGCCCGACGGCGCCCTCCCTTCCCTCCCCCGCTTGTACCCCCTCCCTTCCCTCCCCCGCTCGCGGGGGAGGGTTAGGGAGGGGGTGCTTGGCGCCGACGCGCGCGTCCACGTCACACCTCTCGCGTCTCGAAATCGATGCGCGGATCGATCCAGGTGTAGGTGAGGTCGGAGAGCAGGTTCACCACCAGCCCAACCAGCGAGAAGATGTACAGGGTGGCGAACACCACCGCATAGTCGCGGTTGAGCACGCTTTCGAAGCCAAGCAGCCCGAGCCCGTCGAGCGAGAAGATCGTTTCGATCAGCAGCGCCCCGGAGAAGAAGGCGCCGACGAAGGCCCCGGGGAAGCCGGCGACCACGATCAGCATGGCGTTGCGGAACACGTGACCGTACAGCACCTGCCGCTGCGTGCAGCCCTTGGCGCGGGCGGTGAGCACGTACTGCTTGCGGATCTCGTCGAGGAACGAATTCTTGGTCAGCAGCGTCATGGTCGCGAAGGCGGCGAGCGCCATCGAGATGATCGGCAGCGTCAGGTGCCAGAAATAGTCGAGAATCTTTCCGTACCACGGCAGCGCGTGCCAGTTGTCCGAGGTGAGCCCGCGCAGCGGAAACCAGTCGAAGAATGAGCCGCCCGCGAACAGGATGATCAGCAGGATGGCGAACAGGAATCCCGGAATCGCGTAGCCGACGATAATGACCGCCGAGGTCCAGGTGTCGAAACGGGTGCCGTCGCTAATCGCCTTGCGGATGCCGAGCGGGATGGAAATCAGGTAGCTCAGCAGCGTCATCCAGATGCCGAGCGACATCGATACCGGCAGCTTCTCCTTGATCAGTTGCAGTACGTTCACGTCACGGAAGTAGCTCTTGCCGAAGTCGAACCGTGCGTAATTCCAGAGCATGAGGAAGAAGCGCTCGTGCGCCGGCTTGTCGAAGCCGAACTGCTTCTCCAGACTCTTGATGAATTCCGGATCGAGCCCCTGCGCGCCCCGATACTTCGAAGTGGTGGCGTCGAGCTGCCCAGCGCCGGGCTGGGCTCGCGCGCCGAAGTCGCCTCCGGGCGAGCCGGAGATGCGGGAGGTGGCGCCGGTGTCGGTGCCGCTCAACTGCGCGATCACGCGCTCCACCGGTCCGCCCGGCGCGAACTGCACCACGACGAACGACACCAGCATGATCCCGAACAGGGTCGGGACGAAAAACAGCAAGCGGCGGACAATATAGGCGGTCATGTCGTGTCAGCCTCGTGTCCCGGACGCGGTGCAGCACCATAGCCGACGCGAATGCGTCGGCGTCAAGACGGCCGCCAGAGGCGGCCTGATGGTGATGCACCGCTGATCCGGGACCGTTACGGTCTGTGACGATCCCGGGTCGGCAGCGCGTCATTACATGCCGCGCTGCGCCCGGGAAACGCGGCAAGACCTAGCATTGCATCACCCCGCCCTCTCCAGTTTCGCCGCCTTGGCCGGGTCATACCACCAGGTGGCCGGGATGCCGCGGGCAAAGCGCGGTTTTGCCGCAGGACGACCGAACACGTCCCAATACGCGATCCAGTGCGACGCCTTGTACCAGTGCGGTATCCAGTACCGGCCCGCGCGAATGACGCGGTCGAGCGCCCGGCAGGCCACGGTCAATTCCGCCCGCGTGCCGGCGGAGATGATCTTGTCGATCAACGCGTCGATCGCCGGGTCGGCGATGCCGGCGATATTCTGCGATCCCTTGATGGCGGCGGCCTGCGAGGAGAAATAAGCGCGCAGCGAATCCCCCGGCGTCGACGAGAAGCCGAAGCGCTGCACCGTGATGTCGAAATCGAAATCGTCGACGCGCTTGCGGAACTGTACCGGATCGACCATGCGGACCGTCGCATCGATGCCCACCGTCTGGAGACTCTTGATGAACACCATGTGATGCGGCTGAAACGAGGGCTCTTCGAGCAGAAACTCGATGGTGATCGGCTGGCCGTTCGGCAGCACCCGCTTGCGGTCCTTGATGGCCAAGCCCGCCTCCTGCAAGAGCTGGCTCGCCCTGCGCAGCAGCCGGCGATCTTGACCAGAGCCGTCGCTCACCGGCGGCACATACGGCTCCCCGAACACCTCGTCGTCGACCTTGCCGCGGAACGGCTCGAGCAGCTTGAGCTCCTCGGCGCTCGGCTTGCCCTTGGCCATCATCTCGGAATTCTGGAACACCGAGTGCGTGCGCTGGTAGGACCCGTACATCAGGTTCTTGTTGACCCACTCGAAATCAAACGCATCGCACAGAGCCTCGCGCAGCCGCTTGTCCTGGAACTTCTTGCGGCGGGTGTTGATAAACCAGCCCTGGGCGCCCGAGGGCGTGTCGTCGGGCAGCACGTCTTGCTTCACTCGGCCATCCTTGATCGCGGGGAACTCGTAGCGCGTCGCCCAGACGCGCGAGGTGAACTCCTCGCGGAACAGATAGTTCTTGCCGGTGAAGCCCTCGAAGCCAACCTCGCGGTCGCGATAGTACTCATAGCGTATGGTGTCAAAATTGTTCTGCCCGCGCGATACCGGCAGGTCGGCGCCCCACCAGTCCTTCACGCGCTCGTACGCGATGTTCCGGCCCGGCTCGAAGCGGCCGACCTTGTAGCCGCCCGAGCCGAGCGGTGGCTCCAGCGTGGTCTCGTCGAACGGCCGGTTGGCATAGTAGGCGCGCGAGAAGATCGGCAATCCGGCGACGAACAGCGGCACGTCGCGCCCGCGGCCTTCCTTGAACCGGGTAACGACGGTCCCATCGTCGATCGCTTCGGCGCCGAGAAAATCGCGCGTCAATTGGGTGATGATCGGATGCCCCTTCTGCTTCAGGATATTGAGCGAGAAGGCGACGTCGTGCGCGGTGAGCCGGCTGCCATCGTGGAAGCTCAAATTGGGACGCAGGCGGAACCGGTAGGTCAGCTCGTCCGGGGAAATCTGCACCGAGCGCGCGGCCAACCCGTACATGGCGTCCGGCTCGTTGCCCGAGCGCACCATCAGCGTGGCGAAGGTGAGATCCATGCCCAGCGCACCCTCACCCCTGAGGATGTAGCTGTTGAGCGAATTGAAGGTGAGGAACGATCCGTTGAAGCCGCGCCGAGTCACGACTTCCGTGAACACCCCGCCCTTTGGGGCGTTCAGGTCGACGTAGTCGAAATGCGGGAAGTCCGCTGGATAGGCGAGATCGCCGAAGGAGGACATGCCGTGGCGCTCGGGTCCATCGGCGGATTGTGCAAGCCCATGCGTGGGCCGCACGATCAAGGTCGCCGCACCTGCGGCACCTGCCACAATGATCTGACGCCGCGACAAGTGGTTCCCGCCCCCCTTGCGGCCGAGGGATAGGGAGGGGGGTGAGCCGGGCATCCGGCTCACGAGCGGCCCCCGGCCTTCGCCGCCTTGGCCTCGTCCCACCACCAGACGGTGGGAAAGCCCGACATGCCGTATTTCGGCAGCGTGGCGGGCTGACCAAACCGGTCCCAGCGGGCGCTGCGCACCTTGCCGTAGGTCCACTGCGGCACAACGTAGTGGTTCCACAGCAGCACGCGGTCGAGCGCCTTGGTGGCGGCAACCAGTTCCTCGCGATCCTTTGTGAAGATCACGCGCTGGATCAGCGCATCGATTGCCGGATTCTTGATGCCCACGACGTTCTGCGAGCCGGGCTGGTCGGCGGCGGCCGACCCCCAGTAGCCAAGCTGCTCGTTACCGGGCGACAGCGATTGGCCCCACGATTGGACGATGACGTCGAAATCCCAGGTGCGCAGCCGGTTCTCGTATTGCGAGGCATCGACCGTGCGGACTGTTGCGGCAATGCCAAGCCGCTCCAGCGCAGGCCGATACCGCAGCACGACCCGTTCGAACGTCGGCGACGAGAGCAGAAACTCGACGGACAGCGGCTCGCCGGTCTTCACGTTCACGAGCTTGCGGTCGCGAATTTCGTATCCCGCCTCCTTGAGCAGCCGGAATGCTTCCCGCAGGTTGGCGCGGACGGCTTCCGCCGAGCCGTTGACCGGATTGATATAAGCGGTGGTGAACACCTCCGGCGGGACCCGGCTCCGAACCGTTTCGAGGATTTCCAGTTCCTTGCCTTGCGGCAGTCCCGAGGATGCCAATTCGGTCCCTTCGAAGTAGCTGGCGATGCGCTCGTACTGGCCAAAGAAGATCGCTTGGTTGAGGTCCTCGAAATCGAAAGCGAAGTTGAACGCCCGCCGCAATCGCGGATCGGTGAATTTTGCCCGCCGCGTGTTGAAGGCGAAGGACTGCATCACACCGAAGCTGCGGATCGGAAATTCTTCCAACACCACGCGCTTGTCGGCCACCGCCGGGAAATCGTAGGCGGTCGCCCACTCCTTCGCGCTGTTTTCGGTGCGCCAGTCGATACGATCGGCCTTGAACGCCTCGATCGCCACGGTGGAGTCGCGGAAGTACTCGTACTGGAGCAAATCGAAATTGTTGCGCCCGACATTGACGTTGAGATCGCGCCCCCAATAGTCCTTCACGCGCTCATAGGTGATGCTGCGCCCCGGAACGAAGTCCTTGATCCTGTACGGTCCACACCCGAGCGGGGGTTCCAGCGTCGTCGCCGTCACATCGCGCTTGCGCCCTTGCGCATCGGTTCCTTCCCACCAGTGCTTCGGCAAGACAGCAAGTTGACCGACAATCTGCGGCAGCTCGCGGTTGCCGGGACCGTCAAAGGTGAACCTCACCTCGCGCTCGCCGGTCCTCTCGGCCTTCACCACGTGCCGGTAGTAGGCGGCGAGCTGCGGACTGTTTTTCTTCTGCACCTCGAACGAAAAGATGACGTCGTCCACCGTCAAAGGCTTGTCGTCGTGCCATTTCGCTTCCGGCCGCAGCCGGTAGGTCACCGAGGAGAAGTCCTCCGGATGCCGCACCGATTCCGCAAGCAGACCGTATTCGGTCGACACTTCGTCTTGTGCCGACTCCATGAGCGTGTCGTCGATCAGCGCAACGCCGCCGGCGATCGAACCCTTCAGGCCGGCGACGACGCGGTTCAGATTGTCGAACGTCCCGATCGCGATCTGCCGGACGCGACCGCCCTTGGGTGCGTTTGGATTGACGTAGTCGAAATGCTTGAATTTCGGCGGATAGCTGACCTCGCCGAACAGCGACAAGGCGTGCCGCCAGCCGTCGCCCGCCGCGCTGGTCTGCGCGTTGGCGGGCGGCAACCAGAGATCGGTTCCAGCGACGCGCAGGCCCGGCACAACGAGCGCCGCGGCACTGCTTTTGATGATGGCTCGGCGAGTCAGTTTCACGCGACCGCTCCGATTGAGAAAAATGATGACGACGTTTCGCGGCGATTATGACGCTTTTGCGATTCGGGACCAGACACCCGCGATCACAACTGAAAACGGCCGGGATTTCCCGGCCGTTTTCAGTGCATTCGTTCATCATTAAATCTTATTTAGGCGGCGCCTCGGCCGGCGCTTGTTGTCCCGCCGGCGCCGGCTGCCCCTGCGGCGCTGCGGGCTGGCCCTCCGCCACCTTCGGCAGCGGCAGCGGATTGTCCGCCAGCGTACGCAGATAGCTGATCAGGTCGCCGCGCTCGCTGTCGCGTGGGATGCCGGCAAAGGCCATTTTGGTGCCCCGGACATCCGCCTTGGGATTGCGCAGGTAGGTGTTGAGCGCCTCGAAGCTCCACTCGCCGCCCTTGGACTTCATGGCAGACGAATAGTCGAACCCCGCATGCGTCGCCACCTTGCCGCCGACGATACCCCACAGGTTCGGGCCGACCTTGTTCGGGCCGCCCTTCTCGAAGGTATGGCAGGCCGCGCACTTCCTGGCCGAAGCTTGGCCCTTCTCCACCGAGGCGTCCGCCAGCAGCGCCGCGATCGGCTTCTCCGGCTCGGCCGGCTTGGCGGGGCCTGCGTCCTTCTTCTCCGGCACCGCGATGGCATAGCCGGGCTTCTCCGGCTTCTCCGGGGCGAAGATCGCACGCGCCGTGATGTTGAGCGACAGGATGCACAGGCCGGTGAACAGCACCGCACCGAGGATCTTGTTGAGTTCGAACGAATTCATCGAGGGTCGGCTCCGCGGCGCGACAGCGGATAAAGCAGACAAAAGCCGCGGCCGGACGGCGCGGCGGGCAGAGAGATAGAGATTTGCCACGCCTCTGGCAACCGTATAAGCAGCCGATATTGTCACTATTGAGCGCGAACAGGCCGCGCGGCGCATCGATGTCCGACGTCCTTGTCCTCATCCCTGCCCGCAAGGCCGCGACGCGGCTTCCCGGCAAACCGCTGGCCGACATTGCTGGCGTGCCGATGATCGTGCAGGTGATGCGGCGCGCTGCCGCAGCGGACATCGGCCCGGTCGTGGTGGCGACCGACTCGGACGAGATCGCTCAGGCGGTCGAACGGCACGGCGGGCGGGCGGTGATGACCCGGCCCGACCATGCCTCCGGCTCCGACCGGATTTTCGAGGCGCTGGACGCCGTCGACCCGGACGGTTGGACGCAAACCGTCGTCAACATCCAGGGTGACCTGCCGACGATCGATCCGGCGGCAATCCGTGCCGCCATCACCCCGCTCGACGATCCGGCGGTCGACATCGCCACGCTGGCGACCGTCATCGGCGGGCCCGAGGAGGCTGCAAACCCCAACGTCGTGAAGGTGGTCGGAACGCCGGTCGCGCCCGGCCGCCTGCGTGCGCTTTATTTCACCCGCGCCACCGCGCCCTGGGGCGAGGGGCGGCTGTACCATCACATCGGCCTCTACGCGTACCGGCGCGCCGCGCTGGAGCGGTTCGTCGCGCTGCCGCCCTCAGCCCTGGAACGGCGCGAAAAGCTGGAACAGCTCCGGGCGCTTGAGGCCGGCATGCGCATCGATGTCGCGATCGTGGACACCATACCGCTCGGCGTCGACACGCCCGAAGACCTGGAGGCCGCGCGGGCATTGTTCACCAGTTGACCCGCCTTGATACCACGCGCTACGGACATCCATGCCACACCGCAACAAGATCGTGTTCCAGGGCGAGCCCGGGGCGAATTCCCACATCGCCAGCAACCAGGCCTATCCGCGCTTCGAGCCGGTGCCGTGCCCGACCTTCGAGGACGCGCTCAACGCGGTCGCCTCCGGCAAGGCCGAGCTTGGGATGATCCCGATCGAAAACTCGGTCGCCGGACGCGTCGCCGACATCCATCATCTGATGCCGATCTCGGGCCTGCACATCGTCGCCGAATGGTTCCTGCCGATTCGCAACCAACTCATTGCGCCGAAGGGAGCCACGCTCAAGGACCTCAAGACCGTCGAGAGCCACGTGATGGCGCTTGGCCAGTGCCGCAAGTTCCTGCGCAAGCTCGGCGTGAAGCAGATTGTCGTCGCCGACACCGCCGGCGCGGCGCGCGCGGTGGGGGAGCGCGGCGACAAGACCTGCGGCGCGATTGCCTCACGGCTGGCTGCGGAAATCTACGGGCTTAACATCCTCGCCGAGGACGTCGAGGACGAAAAGCACTCGACCACGCGCTTCATCGTGCTGTCGCGCGACAAGACATGGGCAGCGCGCGGGAAGAAGCCGGTGATCACCACCTTCGTGTTCCAGGTGCGCAACATTCCGGCGGCGCTTTACAAGGCCATGGGCGGCTTTGCAACCAACGGCGTCAACATGACCAAGCTGGAAAGCTACATGATCGAGGGCAACTTCTTCGCGACGCAATTCTACGCCGACGTGGAAGGGCACCCCGACGATCCGCATCTCAAGCTGGCGCTGGAGGAGCTCGCGTTCTTCTCGAGCCACCTGACGATTCTCGGCGTCTATCCGGCGCACGAATTCCGCGCCACGTTCGGGGAGAAGAAGTGAGCGACGTCGTCATCCGCCCTGCCACGACGGCTAATGTCGAGCGCATTGCTATCATTCATGTCCAAGCTTGGCGCGAGACTTACCGCGGCTTGCTGCCCGATGCGATGCTAGCGCGTCTGTCGATCGAGCAACGCATGCGCGCATGGTCTGACATAGAGCGCGCGCCCGCGATCATCGTGGCGGAAGAAGGCGGAGTGGTCGTCGGGTTCGGGTCGGCCAGCATGGCCCGCGACCCGCTGCTCGGGACCGACGGCGAAGTGACGTCGATCTATCTGCTCGACCAGCACAAACGGCACGGTATCGGCCGACGTTTTTTCGCTCATCTGCTCACTCAGCTTGCCGAGCGCGGCTGCACGTCGGCCGGCCTGTGGGTGCTCGATACCAACATGGGCGCGCGCCGGTTCTACGAGGCCATAGGTGGCCGGACCGGGCCGATCAGGCTCGATGAGCGCCAGGACGTTGCACTGAATTAAGTCGCGTATGTGTGGGATGAGATCGGAAGGGCGGTCGGCCAGAACTTATCCCGAGCTGTCATGCCCCCGCGCAGGCGGGGCATCCAGTAACCACTTGCAATGCAATCGGGCACGGCCTTACGTCACGTTCGACGTCGGTGGTTACTGGGTCGCCCGCTTTCGCGGGCGATGACGACAGAGGGTGGACTGGAACTCAGAAATCCAATCAAATCGTCTGATTGTATTCGCCGACTTCCGGGTGCGTGCGCAGCACGGCGTCGACCGCCTTGAACATCTCGCGCATGCGCGCCTCCGACGCCGGGCTTTCCACCACCACTACCAGCTCCGGCTTATTCGACGAGGCGCGCACCAGGCCCCAAGTGCCGTCCTCGACCGTGACGCGCACACCGTTGACGGTGACGAGATCGCGGATCGGCTGCCCGGCGACCTTGTCGCCCTTGGCCTTCGCCGCCTCGAAGTGCTTCACCACCGCGTCGACCACGGCGTATTTCCTCTCGTCGTCGCAATGCGGTGCCATGGTCGGCGAGCCCCAGGTCTTCGGCAGCGCGTTCTTCAGGTCCGCCATGCTCTTGTCCGGGTTGCGGTCAAGCATGTCGCAGACGGCGATCGCGAAGATCAGTCCGTCGTCATATCCGCGGCCGAGCGGCTTGTTGAAGAAGAAGTGGCCTGACTTCTCGAAGCCGGCGACGGCACCGATCTCGTTGACGCGGCGCTTCATATAGGAATGGCCGGTCTTCCAATAGTCGGTCTTGGCGCCGTTCTTCCGCAGCACCGGGTCGGTCATGAACAGGCCGGTCGACTTGACGTCGACGACGAAGGTCGCGCCGGAAATGTTGGCGGAGATGTCGCGTGCCAGCATGGCGCCGACCTTGTCGGCGAAGATTTCCTCACCCTCGTTGTCGACCACGCCGCAGCGGTCGCCGTCGCCGTCGAAGCCGAGCGCGACGTCGGCCTTGGTGCGGAGCACCTCGTCGCGCATGGCGTGCAGCATCGTCATGTCTTCCGGGTTGGGATTGTAGCGCGGGAAGGTGTGGTCGAGTTCGCAGTCGAGCGCCACCACCTCGCAGCCGATCGCCTCCAGCACCCGCGGTGCGAACGCGCCCGCCGTGCCGTTGCCGCAGGCGCAGACGACCTTGAGCTTGCGCTTGAGCTTCGGCCGGTTGGTGAGATCGGCGATGTAGCGCTCGGGGAAATTCTCGACGAACACATAGGAGCCGCCGCCGCGCAGGTCGAACCTCGCATCGAGGACGATCTCCTTGAGCTGGGTCATCTCGTCCGGCCCGAAGGTGAGCGGCCGGTCGGCGCCCATCTTCACGCCGGTCCAGCCGTTGTCGTTGTGCGAGGCGGTGACCATGGCAACGCTCGGCACGTCGAGATCGAACTGCGCGAAATAGGCCATCGGCGACAGCGCCAGCCCGATGTCGTGCACCCGGCAGCCGGCCGCCATCAGGCCGGAGACCAGCGCCATCTTCACGGACGCCGAGTAGGCGCGGAAATCGTGCCCGACGACGATCTCCGGCCGCACCCCGCGCGCATGGATCAGGGTGCCGAGCCCCATCCCCAGCGCCTGCAAACCCATCAGGTTGATCTCTTTCTCCAGCAGCCAGCGCGCGTCGTATTCACGGAAGCCGGTTGGCTTCACCATCGGCTCGGACTCGTAGGCATAGGTGTTGGGGACGAGCGCGGGTTTGGGCTTGGGGAACATTCGGACTCCGAGGCTGTCATCGTAGCGGACGATCCAGTAACCACCGGCCTGCGCGCGAGACTCTGCCGTACGCCACGCGACCGCCATTGGTTACTGGATTGCCCGCTTTCGCGGGCAATGACAACCACGAAGAATGTGCTTCGTTGCGCCTACTGCTCCAGCACCAGCTTGCCGCGGGCGTATTCGAAGCGGCGCAGGCGGGAGAGGAAGGACAGGCCGAGGAGGTTCTCGCTCAGCGCCTCGTCGGGCAGCACGAGCGCCGGCACATCCCGCACCGTGATACCGTCGACCTCGACCGCGCTGAGCTGCGCCGGGGCCGCCTTGATCGAACCGTTCGCGGTTTTGACCGTAGCGGTGTGTTCGCTGCGTGCCGGACGGATGCCGAGACGCGCCGCATCCTTGGCGGTGAGCGCGATCACCGACGCGCCGGTGTCGACCATGAAGTCGAGGCGGCGGCCGTCGACCCTGGCCTCGACTCGGAAATGGCCCTGCCGGTCAGGCACGATCACGACGCTGCGCGAGGAATATGTCGCGGGCGCCGCGTGGACCGGCGGCGCATCCGCTTTCATCGCGACCGCCGCGGACTCGGGCTTCATCGCGCGGACATGCTCGATGAGTTTTGGGGTGGCGACGGCGGCGACAAGCGCCAAGGCGGCAAAGGTGAGGATCGAGCGCATGCGCCATCGAAGCATGTCCGGGCAAACGGTCGGCTAACGGAGGTCGCGGAATGCCGGATAGGGTGAACGCGGACTGAGGAGAATCGCTAAAATTGTCAGCGACGCCGCGGCGCCACCGGCGCGGCGTTGAGCGGATCGTCCGGCCAGGGATGCTTCGGATAGCGCCCACGCATCTCGGTGCGCACGGCCGCGTAGGAACCGCGCCAAAAGCCGGGCAGGTCGCGCGTGACCTGCACCGGCCGCTGCGCCGGGGAGAGTAGCGCGATCACCAGTGGAACCCGCCCGCCCGCAATGGCCGGATGCTGCGCGAGGCCGAACAATTCCTGCACGCGGGCCGAAATCGTCGGTCCGGCCTCCGCGTCGTAATCGATCGGCACCGCCCTGCCGGAGGGGATCGTGACATGGGTCGGTGCCTCGGCATCGAGCCGCCGACGCAGCGGCCACGGCAGCAGGCCGTGCAGCGCGGTGCCCAGCTCGTCGGCGGTCAGTTGCGCGAGCGCGGTCTTGCCGTCGACCGCCGGCACCAGCCAATCGGCGGCGGCTTCCGCCAATGCGGCATCGGACATGTCCGGCCATTCGCTGCCTTCAGCATTGCGCAGGAACATCACCCGGCCGCGCCATTGCCACAACGCCTTCGACCACGGGAGGCGGTCGAGGCCGAGACGGAGGATGCCTCCTGCCAGAATCCGGGCCGCCTCGGGCCCCGCCTCCACCGGCACCGCCTGCTCGGCGAGCGCGATGGCGCCGAGCCGGCGGCTGCGCCGACCGCGCAGGCTGGCGCTAGCGGGATCGAAGGCGACCTCGTCGCGCCCCTCGATGCGGCCGGCGAACCGCGCCTCGATTTCCGCTTGCGCGATCGGCGAAGCCAGTACGATGCGGCTGTCGGCGGCACGGCCGGTCAGCTCCGCGACCACCAAATACGGCTCGCGCGCCAGCGGCGCGGCCGGATCGACGCTGCCGCCACGGCCGTTCGCCAGCAGGAAGGCCCCGGTGCCGCCGTCGCGGCTGCGGGCGATGCGGTCGGGGTAGGCGAGCGCGAGGATGGCCCCTGCACCCTCTCCATACGGGCGGTGCGCTCCCTCCCCCCTTGCGGGGGAGGGTTGGGGTGGGGGGTGCGGCTTGCGCGCAAGGCTACCCCCCTCCGGACCATCGCGGATTTCATCCGCGACGGTCGACCTCCCCCTCAAGGGGGGAGGTGAAGACAGAGAGGTCCACCTACCCGCCATGCGCTTCACCTCCATGGCGCGCGGCGAACGGTCTCGGTGCAAGGCGTCGAGCCGGTGCCGCAGATCGACGTCGTCGCCGCCGAGTCCGCGCTCTGTAAGCAGCACCGCGATCTCGGCCGCAAGCCGCCCATGACCCTCCCGCCCCGCATCGACGATCATGCGCCCGAGCCGGGGCGGCAACGGCAGCCGGCGCAGCGTCCGCCCCTCGTCAGTGATCCGCCCGTCGGCGTCGACGGCGCCAAGCTCCGCGAGCAGGCCCCGCGCCTCGGCCAATGCGGCGGCCGGCGGCGGATCGAGAAAGGCAAGCATCGCCGGATCGGTGACGCCCCATTCGGCAAGATCGAGCACAAAGCCGGACAGGTCGGCGGCGAGGATTTCCGGCTGCGTGTAGGCGGCAAGGGACGCCGTCTGCGGCTCGTCCCACAGCCGGTAGCAGACGCCCGGTTCGAGCCGGCCCGCGCGACCACGCCTTTGGTCCGCCGCCGCGCGCGAGACCCGCACGGTCTCCAGGCGCGTCAGCGCGACATCCGGCTCGTAACGCGGGACCCGCGCGAGGCCGGAGTCGACGACGATGCGCACGCCCTCGATGGTCAGCGACGTCTCCGCGATCGACGTCGCCAGCACCGCCTTGCGCCGTCCGGAGGGTGCCGGCGCGATGGCGCGGTCCTGCGCATCGGCGTCGAGCGCACCGAACAGCGGCACGATATCGACGGCCGGATCGTCGACGCGCTCGCGCAGCAGGGATTCCGTCCGCCGGATTTCCGCGGCGCCGGGCAAAAATACCAGTGCCGAACCGGCCTCGGAGCGTAAGGCCCGCGCCGCTGCCTCCGCCACCTGCCGCTCGATCGGCACGCGGCCATCGCGCCCGAGATACCGCGTCTCCACCGGAAAGCTACGGCCCTCGCTGGCGATCACCGGTGCGTCGCCGAGCAGCGCGGCGATGCGCGCGGCATCGAGCGTCGCCGACATGACGAGGAGACGCAGATCGGGACGAAGCCCCTGCTGCGCGTCGCGCGCCAGGGCGAGGCCGAGATCGGCATCGAGCGAGCGCTCATGGAATTCGTCGAACAGAACCGCCGCGACGCCGTCGAGGCCCGGGTCGTCGAGGATCAGCCGGGTGAACACGCCTTCGGTCACCACCTCGATGCGCGTCCTGGCTGAGCGCTTCGAGCCGAAGCGCACGCGCAGGCCGACCGTGTCGCCGACCGCCTCGCCGAGCGTCGCCGCCATGCGCGCAGCCGCGGCGCGCGCCGCGATCCGGCGCGGCTCCAGCACCAGGATGCGGCGGCCCGTCGTCCACGGCGCGTCCGCCAGCATCAGCGGCACCCGCGTGGTCTTGCCGGCACCGGGCGGCGCCACCAGGACCGCGGTGCTGTGCGCCGCGAGCGAAGCCGTCAGTTCCGGCAGCGCGGTGTCGATGGGGAGGGGGGTGTCGAAGACGGGCATCGGGCGGGGACGTCGTTAACCGTCACTTAAAGTGGCATGGCCGCGCATCTGGAGTCTGCAATCGAAGTAAGCATGTTTGCACCTTGTCCCCGTATGCTTCCGCCGCATTCGGGACGGAACGAGAGTTGCCAGCATTGTCCACGACCTTCACCCCACCTCCCGCCCGCGTCGACTGGGTCGACACCGCGAAGGGCTTCTGTATCGTGATGGTGGTGATGATGCATTCGACGCTTGGCGTCGAGGCCGCGGCCGAGCGCGTCGGCTGGATGCACGTGCTGGTCGAATTCGCCAAGCCGTTCCGCATGCCGGACTTCTTTCTGATCTCGGGCCTGTTCCTGGCCCGCGTGATCGACCGCGACTGGCGCACCTATGCGGACCGCAAGGTCGTGCACTTCGCCTATTTCTATGCTCTGTGGGTGACCATCCAGTTCGCGTTCAAGGCGCCGGGGATCGCGGCGGACGCCGGCATCGCAGAGGTCGTGCGGCAGTTCGCGCTCGCCGCGATCGAACCGTTCGGCACGCTGTGGTTCATCTACCTGCTGCCGATCTTCTTCGTCGTCGCCAAGGTCGCGCGAACGTGGCGCATCCATCCGGCGATCGTCTGGCTGATCGCGGCTGGGCTCGAAATCGCGCCGATCCATACCGGCTGGACGATGCCTGACGAGTTCGCGGCGCGCTTCGTCTATTTCTATACCGGCTACGTAATGGCGCCGCTAATCTTCCGGCTGGCGGCGAAGGCGCAGGAGAAACCGGGGAGAACCTGGGTATGGCTTGTGCTGTGGGCGATGGCCAACGGCATCCTCGTCTTGCGGGGCGTTGCCGGGCTACCGTTCGTTTCGCTGGCGCTCGGCCTGATCGGGGCCGTGGCGGTGGTGCGCGTCTCCGCGCTCCTCGCGCAGCGCTCGTTCTGGGCGCCGCTGCGGTACTGCGGCGAGCACTCGATCGTCATCTATCTCGCCTTCTTCCTGTTCATGGCGGCGAGCCGCACCGTGCTCATCAAGTCCGGGCTGATTGCCGACGTCGGAACGATGTCGCTGATCGTCACCGCGGCCGGCGTGATCGGACCGCTCATGCTGTTCTGGCTGGTGCGCGGCACCTGGTTCCGCTTCCTGTTCGAGCGGCCTGCGATGTTCTGGCTGACGCCGAAGAAACGGGACGCGCTACAGCCGGCGGAGTGACGCACCCTCTTCGCTGTCGTCCCGGCCGACCCCGGCCATGAGCCGGGGGAGAGCCGGGACCCATATACCCCAGCGCTCATTGTTGATCGCAGATGCAGGGATACATGGGTCCCGGCTCTCGTGCTTCGCACTCGGCCGGGATGACAGTGGATAGGTTCATTGCTAAGGGAGAGACTCGATCGCCCACATTCGGGTCTTCCATGCCGAACGCCGCACAATCACGCCCGCTGAAGAAAGGCGACCATGTCTTCCTGGTCGACGGGTCGTCGTACATTTTCCGTGCCTATTTCGCGATGTTCAAGGCCGCCCAGGCGCGCGGCAAGAGCTTTACCCGCTCGGACGGCCTGCCGGTCGGCGGTGTGATGGCGTTCACCAACATGCTGTTCAAGCTGTTGCGCGAAGGCATCGACGGCGTGAAGCCGACCCATATGGGCGTCGTCTTCGACCATTCGGAAAAAACCTTCCGCAACGATATCTATGCCAACTACAAGGGACACCGCCCGGACGCGCCGGACGAACTCAAGCCGCAGTTTCCGCTGATGCGCGAGGCGGTGCGCGCCTTCGGCCTGCTTCCCGTGGAGCAAAAGGGATTCGAGGCGGACGACCTGATCGCCACCTACGCGCGGGAGGCGCTGGAGGCCGGCGCCGACGTCACCGTCGTCGCCGGCGACAAGGATCTGATGCAGCTCGTCCGGCCGGGCATTGCCATGTACGACCCGATGCCCGGCAACGAGCGGCGCATCGGGCGCGAGGAGGTGATCGCCAAGTTCGGCGTGCCGCCGGAAAAGGTCGTCGAGGTGCAGGCGCTGATCGGCGATACCACCGACAACGTGCCGGGCGTGCCGGGCATTGGCGTGAAGACCGCGGCCCAGCTCATCGGCGATTTCGGCGACTTGGAAACGCTGCTGGCGCGCGCCGGCGAGATCAAGCAGGAGAAGCGCCGGCAGTCGCTGATCGAGTTCGCCGAGCAGGCGCGTATGTCGAAGCGGCTGGTGCTCCTCGACGATCACGTCGCGCTGGCATGCCCGCTGAACGAACTCAGCCTCGACGGCGCGTCGTGCCTGCAAGGCGGCGACGGCAAGCAGCTCGTCGCCTTCCTCAAGGCAATGGAATTCACGACGCTGACCAAGCGCGCCGCCGAGGCGACCGGCATCGAGGCCGACGAGATCGAGCCCGATCCGCGGCTACGTGCGGATGGCTCGCTGTTCCCTGGCCCCGGCCTCTCCACAGACACGGCGTCACCCTCTCCCCTTGAGGGAGAGGGTGGTTCCGCGCGGAGCGTGGAACCGGGTGAGGGGGCAGCAACGACGACACCCCCCACCCGGAGCGCTACGCGCTCCGACCTCCCCCTCAAAGGGGGAGGTGGAGCCCGAGGCAAAGACGTCGTTTCACTTGCACCTTCGGAACTCGTGGAAAGCCGCAAAGCCGAGATTGCCAGGCAAAAAGTCGATCCCTCGCGCTACGTCACGATCGGCGATCTCGCCACGCTCAACGCCTGGATCGAGCGTGCCATCGACCTCGGCACCGTCGGTATCGACCTCGTCACCACCTCGCCCGATCCGATGATCGCCGAGATCGTCGGCATCTCACTCGCGCTTGGCCCGAATGACGCCGGCTACATCCCGCTCAGCCACCGCGCCTCCGACGACCTCCTGGCCGGCGGCGGGTTGATGCCGGGACAGATTCCCGAGCGCGATGCCCTCAAGGCCCTGCGGCGCCTGTTCGAGGATCCCGGCGTGCTCAAGGTCGGCCACGACATCAAGGCCGACGTGCTGCTGCTCGGCAGGCACGACATCCCCTTGGCACCGTTCGACGACGTGCTGCTGATGTCCTACGTGCTCGACGCCGGCCTCGGCGGCCACGACCTCGAAGCGCTGGCGACGCGCCATCTCAATCACAAGGCCCTGCGTCTCGCCGATGTCGTCGGCAAGGGCCGCACGCTCGTGCCGTTCGAGCAGATTGAGATCACCCGCGCCTGCCCCTACTGCGCCGAGCAGCCGGACCTGACGTTGCGCCTGTGGCGGCTGCTCAAGGCGCGCGTCGTTGCCGAGCACATGTCCACTGTCTACGAGACGCTTGAGCGGCCGCTGGTGCCGGTGCTGGCGCGCATGGAGCGCGCCGGAATTCGCATCGACCGCACCATCCTGGCACGGCTCTCCGCCGAATTTGCCCAGACCATGGCGCGGCTCGACGACGAGATCGCCGACCTTGCCGGCGAACGCTTCAACCTGGGCAGCCCGAAGCAGCTCGGCGATATCCTGTTCGGCAAGATGAGCCTGCCGGGTGCGTCGAAGACGCCGACCGGGGCATGGTCGACGCGCGCCAACGTGCTCGAGGAGCTTGCCGAGCAGGGCCATGAGCTTCCGGCGAAGATTCTCGAGTGGCGGCAGGTATCAAAGCTGAAGTCGACGTATACCGACGCCCTGCCCTCCTATGTTAATTCCGAAACCAATCGCGTGCATACGAGCTACGCGCTCGCCGCCACCACCACCGGCCGCCTCTCCTCCTCCGAGCCGAACCTGCAGAACATCCCGATCCGCCGCGAGGACGGGCGCAAGATCCGCAAGGCCTTCATCGCCGAAGAGGGTCACAAACTGGTGTCCGCCGATTACTCGCAGATCGAGTTGCGGTTGCTCGCCGAGATCGCCGACGTGCCGGCGCTGCGGCAGGCGTTCCGCGAGGGGATCGACATTCATGCGCTCACGGCGTCGGAAATGTTCGGCGTGCCGGTGCACGGCATGCCGGGCGACGTGCGCCGCCGCGCCAAGGCGATCAACTTCGGTATCATCTACGGCATCTCGGCATTCGGTCTTGCCAACCAGCTCGGCATCGGCCGCGAAGAAGCAGGCGCCTATATCAGGAAGTATTTCGAACGCTTCCCCGGCATCCGCGACTACATGGAGGCGACCAAGGCCGCGTGCCGCGAACAGGGCTACGTGACGACGCTGTTCGGCCGCAAGATGCATTATCCGGAGATCAAAGCGAAGAATCCCTCGCTGCGCTCCTTCAACGAGCGCGCCGCCATCAATGCGCGATTGCAGGGCACGGCCGCCGATATCATTCGGCGCGCGATGATCCGCATCGACCCGGCGCTCAAGAAAGCGAAGTCGTCAGCGCGCATGCTGTTGCAGGTGCATGACGAATTGATCTTTGAAGTGGCGGAGAACGAGGTCGAAGCGACGCTGCCGGTGGTCAAGCGCGTGATGGAAGACGCCCCCCACCCGGCGCTCACGTTGCATGTACCGCTCTCCGTCGACGCCCGCGCCGCATCCAATTGGGACGAGGCGCACTAGACGACCGATTCCATGAAACCGCTCTGTTACAGTTTTGGACTTCGGAGCGTAAAATGCGGCTGTTTTCGAAGGCCGCATATGATTCGAACTTTGGAAGCGTCCGACGACGGTCCTGGTGGCCGTTTGATTTTCGTGCTCCCACCAATCAACGTGCGATGACGATTGTGGTGCAGGCACTTTCGAGCTTCGGCAGTTCACGGCTGCTCGCCATACGAACCTTCAGCGTTCGCTCGTCGCTGCGAACGACCGGACAATAGGGATCGGGACTGCCAAGCGCGCCCATTAAGCGCCGCCGGCCGGCGCAGCCACCGCTACACGTCTCCCGATAGCCGCAGCTCGCGCAGGCTTGGGGCGTCGCACGCGCGGCAGCGAACGGCTCGGTGGCGATAATATCAGCCCCGAGATCAAGAAGCAGGTCGAGCGGCGCGCCGGTGCCTGGCCAATAAACGCAAGGTTGCACGGTCGCGCGCGGGGTGACCCGGACCGTCGCCACTCCACAGCCACCCTGCCGCGGCGGCATGCCGGCCATTGCCCGCACGAGCGGCTCGCCGATCGCGATCACGTCGGTGCGCGCGAACAACGACTCAAACCCCTGCCAATACTCCTCATACGAAAGCGCGAATTTGTCGGTTCGCACCGACTGATAGACGTTGATCCGCAACGGCGCGTCATACTGTTTCACCACCTCCGCGATGCCGGCAAGGCGGGCGAAATTTGAACGCATCATCACCGCAATGAATGTCACCGGGACACCGAGCCGGCGGCAGCGCTCCGCCTGCTCGTGCAAGAGTCGCCAATTGCCGGTGCCGCGCTGAGCGTCTTGTTCGGCCTCGGTCGTGTAGTCGAGCGAGAATTCCACATCCTTGAATGCGGTGACTTGCTGGTCGTCGAGAATCTCAATCGAATGACCATTCGAGGTGATTGTGAGCTTGATCGGCTCATGCCTCAGAAAGTGTAGCAGTTGAGGAAATTCGGGATGCATTCCGTTTTCGCCGGTCCCGAGATTGACCGAGCGCACGGGAATGCGCCGCATCACTGAGCGCACTTGGTCGAGCGCCAGGCGATCGACGCGCGTCGGATCACGGTAGCAAAAATTGCACGCGAGATTACACTCGTTCGTGAGTCCGATCCCAAGTGCGAAGGCACGCTCGGCGACCGTCGCCGACTTGCCCTCACTCGATCGTGAAGCCGCTAACGCCATGATGGTCAAATCCTCATGGTAGGTTCGCCGATGGATTCTCCGTCACGTTCAATCGGCGATGACACTAAAGACTGACCTCCAACCAGACCAGCAAACGGCCCTCTGGGATGATCACGTTGCTGTGTACGAGTCCGTGTTCGAGCCTTTGACGACGGCATTCGGGCGCCGGGCGCTTGATCTGCTCGCGCCCCGCACCGGCAGCCGCATCATTGATGTTGGGGCCGGAAGCGGTGGTGTCGCGTTGCTGGCCCAGAGCCGCGGCATTGATGTTCTTGCCATCGATGCCTCGGAACGAATGGTGGAGCGGATTCGAGAGCGGGCGGACGCGGTGGGTGGCCGACCAGGACGCATTCGTGCCGAGGTCATGGATGGCGCCGCGCTGACGCTCCCCGACGACAGCTTCGATGCCGGAATTTCAGTGTTCGGCGTGGTCCTGCTTCCGGACGCGAAATCGGGGGTCCGTGAAATGACGCGCGTGGTGAGGCCCGGAGCGCCGGTCGCAGTCGTTACCTGGACCGAAATGGAGCGCTACGAACTGGCGGCCCGCCTTCTTGACGCCATCGCGGCCGTGCGCGGCCCACAGCCTCCTCCGATGACCCTGCCGGCCCAGCTCCGATTCCGGGAGCCGGCCGTGTTCCAAAGCTTACTCGCTTCAGCCGGGCTCAACGTCAAATCGATCACGCGGCTTGAAGAGCAATGGACATTGCCGTCAGCGGCGTGGATTGCCCAAAACGTCGCCTTCGCACCGGGAATGTCCGCGATGGTTCGGGGGCTTGGCCATGAGCGCGATGCTGTGATGCAATATTTCGTGTCCGCGCTTGAACGCGACCAGGGGCCCGGTGAAGTGACCCTTTCCGCCGTCGCCCATACTGGGATTGGGGTGAAACCGGACGCCCAATAAATTGCGGTATTGCGTGTAACCAACGATTGTCTCCGGACGAATAAATGAGAATGGGACACGCGGAACTGGCCCAAGTCGGCGCCATCTGCCCCTTCGCGCCTGGGGCACAGCCAGGGAGTGACCAATGAAGCGAGCCATCTTTGCACTCATGCTTGCGGTGCCGCTGGCGGCAAGCCCCGTCCTCGCTCAAAGCAGGTCGACATTCGTCTTTACCGCCATTCCCGACCAGGACGAAACGCGCCTGGTCCAGCGCTTCACGCGCGTCGCGGACCTGTTGCGGAAAAAGCTTGGGGTGGACGTAAAGTATCTGCCGGTGAAGAGCTACCCCGCCACGGTGACCGCCTTCGTCAATAGCCAGGTCCAATTGGCATGGTTCGGCGGCTTCACGGGCGTGCAGGCGCGCAGCCGAGTGCAAGACTCCGAGGCCATTGCGCAAGGCGCCGAGGATGTCAATTTCAAGAGCTTCCTCATTGCCAATGCGAAGACCGAGCTCAGACCCTCCAAGGAGCTGCCGAAGGGAATCGCCGGCAAGACCTTCACGTTCGGCTCGCGCTCGTCAACCTCGGGCCGCCTGATGCCGGAATTCTTCATCCGCAAAGAATTCGGAAAGGGCCCCGACGAGATTTTCGCCCGCGTCGGCTTCTCCGGCGACCACAGCCGCACCATCCAACTCGTGCAATCGGGCGCGTACGAGGTGGGCGTCCTCGACTACACGGTGTGGGGGCTGGAAGACAAAGCCGGCAAGGTCGACCATTCCAAGGTCAAGGTGATCTGGGAATCGCCGACCTATCCGGACTACCAGTGGACCGTCCGCGGCGATGTCGACACGATTTTCGGAACCGGCTTCAAGGAAAAGCTCCGGGCGGCCCTGCTGTCCATCGACGATCCGGAGATCATGAGCCAGTTCGGGCGGTCAAAATTCATCCCGGCCAAGAATTCGGACTATGCCCCGATCGCGGAGGTCGGCAAGGTCACCAAACTCTTGAACTGACGTCACGGCCTGTGCCCGCATTGGTGGATTTGCGCAACGCGTCGGCCGGATACGGCGGCCACGCGGTGCTGCATGATATCGATCTGACGATCCATACCGGCGAACGTATCGCCGTCATGGGTCGGTCGGGCGCAGGCAAGTCCACGCTACTGAATCTGTTGCACCAAAATTTGGCCGAGCGCGTTGCACTCATTCCTCAGGCTGCCGCACTGGTCAAGACACTATCGGTCTTCCACAACGTCTACATGGGACGCCTGGACCGGCACCCGACCTGGTACAATCTGCGGACGCTTGTGTGGCCCAAACGCAGCGACGTCTCCGAAATTGAAGATGTCCTTGATCGGGTGGGACTTACCGATAAGCTGTTTGCCGCGGCCGGGACGCTTTCGGGCGGTCAGCAACAGCGCACGTCGGTCGCCCGCGCGTTATACAATGGCCGTTCCATCGTCATAGGCGATGAGCCGGTTTCCGCGCTGGACCGCGTTCAGGCCGCTGACATTCTCGCGACTTTATGTGCGAGGCACGACACGGCAATTCTGGCTCTGCATGACATTCCACTCGCGCTCGCCAATGTCGACCGAATTGTCGTGATCGACGAGGGCCGGATCGTGCTGGATGCGCCGGCGCGGACGCTCAGTGCCAGCGACCTCGTGCCGTATTACGGCGGCTAACCCAGCCATGACCGCCCGCGCCGCCGTAATTCCGAAGCTCGGCTACCGCTCAGCAAGTACTCTGTTTCTACTTGTCGCCGCGGCCGCCGTTGTTGTCGCCGATCTCTCGATCACGGCACTTGATCCATGGCAAGAAATTCGGCGGCTGCTGGCAGGGCTCGTGCAGCCGGACGTTATGTCGATCGAATCCATGAGTGTCGTGTGGACGGTCGCATTCGCCGTGCTTGGCGTTTCGCTAGGCGCGACCATGGGGTTCATGTTTGCGCTGATCTTCGCGCGCCTGCGATCGATCCGGCTCCTGTGTGCGTTCCTACGGTCCATACACGAGCTGTTCTGGGCGCTACTGCTGATCCAGGTCTCCGGACTGGGCCCAACGACCGGAATTCTTGCAATCGCGATCCCCTATTCGGGGATCTTCGCCAAAGTCTTCGCCGAGATGATCGAGGAGGCCGATCTTTCGGCCGAGCGTGTGCTGCCGACTGGAACCTCGATCGTATCGCGCTTTGCTTTTGCGCGCATTCCCGAGCTCGCGCCGCAATTCTGGACCTATACGCTTTACCGGTTGGAATGCGGAATGCGCTCAACACTTGTTCTCGGCTTTATCGGTTTGCCGACGATCGGGTTTCATCTCGATTCGTTCTTCAAGCAAGGTAATTACGCGCAAGCCGCGGCGTTGCTATTTTCCTTCTACCTGTTGATTGGTTCGCGGCGCCTGTGGGCTCGCCCGGCAACGGTGCCATTGTTGATAATTGCAAGCCTGCTGGTCCTGCCCGACGCCATCGGCGGCGGTTCAACGCTTGCCAATCTTACGCGCTTCGTGACCCATGAGATTGTTCCCACGCCACTGCGTGGCGCCGACCTGCTGTCGATCGCAACATGGGCGAGTCTTGCGGCCTGGCTTTCGCCGATCGTCACCGATCAGGTCGTTCCCGGCGCCATCCAGACGCTGGTTCTGTCACAGATCGCGCTCGCCGCCATGGCGATTATCGCTCTCGTCCTGTTTCCCTTCATCTGCCGCCGCTTTGCCGGCCGAGTTGGGCAGCCGCTCGGGCGCATCGCACTCGTCGTCGTGCGATCGACGCCGGAATACATGCTGGTCTATGTGTTGCTGCAACTGCTTGGGCCGTCGATGCTGCCGGCGATCGTTGCCCTATCGCTGCACAACGGAGCGATAGTCGGCTACCTGATGGGTCGGCATGCCGACACGCTTAGCTATCGGGCCGATGCGCCCAAAGGCCTTAATCTATACGCCTACGAGACCGTCCCGCGGCTCTACGGGCAATTTCTTGCCTATGTGCTGTATCGTTGGGAGATTATTTTGCGTGAGAGCGCCATTTTCGGCATCCTTGGTATCTTGACCCTTGGCTACTATGTCGATGCGGCGATAGCGGAAATCCGGCTCGATGTCGCACTGGTCCTAATCATCGCAACCGCCTTGTTGTCGATGACCGTGGACGCATTGTCACGCTGGTTGCGGCGACGATTGCGGATCGACACCATGCCAACACGGCTGTCTGAAGCTCCGAGCGAGACGCGGCTTGGTCAGCCGGCTGGTGCGGAGCAAATCGCATGAACAATACGCAGCCCATCATCAAGGACGTCGTCCTCGTCGGTGCCGGCCATGCCCATGTGACCGTGCTGCGCATGTTCGGCATGAAGCCGATCCCCGGTGTGCGCTTTACGTTAATCAGCCGTGAGGTGCACACGCCTTATTCCGGAATGCTACCTGGCCTGGTGGCGGGACTCTATGACTTTGACGATGCCCATATCGATACCGGCCCTCTTGCACGCTTCGCGGGCGCGCGACTTTACCAGGACGAGGTGACGGGGCTCGATCTGAGTGCTCGGCACGTGATCTGCCGCCACCGCCCGCCGGTGCCGTTCGACTTGCTGTCACTTAATGTCGGGTCAACACCGAACACCGCGGACACGCCCGGCGCCAAGGACCATGCCATTCCGGTCAAGCCGATCGACGGTTTCCTAAAGCACTTCAACGCGCTGAAGCAGCGCGTGCTTGAGCGCCGCGGCAGGGCGCGGATCGTGCTGGTCGGCGCGGGCGCAGGGGGCGTCGAATTGCTGCTGTCGGTCGAGCGAAGGCTGCGGCGCGAGCTTGTCGATGCCAACCTGCCGACATCTAGCCTGTCGTTCTGTCTGGTCTCCGACACGGCGGACATCCTGCCGACCTTTCAGCCTGCGTTCCGTGAGCGATTCCGAACGATCCTCACGGAGCGCAGCATTGACATCGTGACCGGCGCGCCGGTGACCCGGGTCGAGGCGGGCCGACTGATTCTCGATGGGCGTGACGCCCTCGCCGCCGACGAGATTCTTTGGACGACGCAGGCCGGACCAGCGCACTGGCTTGAGACGACCGGGCTGCCGTTGGACGGGAGCGGCTTTCTCAAGGTGGATGAAACCCTTCGCGTTGCGGGGCAAGACAGCCTGTTCGCTGCCGGCGACACGATTGCGTTTCCCCATCGGGCTTTGCCCAAGTCCGGGGTTTACGCGGTGCGCGCCGGTCCTGTCCTCGCCGACAACATTCGACGCACGCTCTTGGACCGCCCGCTTCGCCCATTCAAGCCGCAGCGTGAAGCGCTTTACTTGGTATCGACTGGAACGCCCCGCGCATTCGGCACCCGAAACGGCCTCGTCGTCGGGGGCGATTGGGTGTGGCGCTGGAAGGATTGGATCGATCGCCGCTTCATGGCGAAGTTCAATGATCTCCCCGAGATGCCACAGCCTGCGATCGAGGCATCGCCCGTCGCCGATCAGCAGGCGCTGAAGGACATCTCTGCGATTGCCATGCGCTGCGGTGGCTGTGGGGCAAAGGTTGGAGCGACTGTCTTGACCCGCGCGCTCGGCGGCATCGAGCCCGAGCCGCGCTCGGACGTGATCTTGGGTCTCAATGCTCCGGACGACGCCGCCGTGGTCGATACCGGCGGCGAACGGCTATCGGTGCAGACGGTCGACTATTTCCGCGCCATTGTCGACGATCCCTACACGTTTGGTAAAATCGCCGCTAATCATTCGCTCGGCGACATCTATGCCATGGGCGGCGAACCGCAATCGGCGCTCGCCATTGCCACGTTGCCCTATGGTCTGGAGGAAAAAGTCGGGGCCGATCTTTCCGCAATGATGTCGGGGGCCAACGAGGTGCTGCGCGAGGCCGGTTGCGCCCTGGTTGGCGGCCACACCAGCGAAGGAGCGGAACTCGCCCTCGGCTTCGCCGTCAATGGCCTGGTCTCGCGTGACGCAGCTACCCGCAAGGGCGGGATGAAAGCCGGCGATGCACTGATTCTGACCAAGCCCATTGGAACCGGAACATTGCTTGCCGCCGACATGCGCGGCAAGGCCAAAGCGCGGTGGGTCATGGGTGCCATCGCCCATATGCTGCATTCGAATAGAGCAGCCGCCGACATTCTCCGCCGACACAATGTTCGCGCCGCAACCGACATCACCGGGTTTGGGCTGATCGGCCATCTGGTTGAGATGGTGCGCGCCTCGGATGTCGATGTGACGATCGTGCCCGACCGGGTGCCGTTTTTGGACGGCGCCTGCAAAACCGCTGCGCGCGGCATCTTCTCCTCACTGCAGCCGCAGAACGTGCGTCTGCGGCGCGCCATCAGGAACCTCGACGCGGCGGCCACTCATCCGCTGTATCCGCTGCTGTTCGACCCCCAAACGGCGGGCGGCCTGCTTGCTTCGGTTCCATTCATGAAGGCCGAAGAGTGCGTCACCGCGCTTCGCACAGCCGGCTACGCTGGTGCAAGCGTGATCGGCACCGTATCGCCGCGGGGTTCGGCGCTCGAACCACTCTCCATTGACTGGGACGGAACGGCGCTTGCGGTCGAGCCAGCGCAACCAACGTCGAAACAGAAGACCACGCACCCAATGCCGGAGCGGTCCCATGCCAAAGAACCCATTGACTGATGCCTGGCGGTTCCTGACCGCGGCCACCGATGACTATATGGCGCTGGGCGGCTGGCGCTTCGTGATCCTCGCGCTGTTCTGGGCGCTGTTGGCCGCAAGCGTCGTCATTGCAGTGAAAAATTGGAATGAAGACCCGGAGCAGCGATCAGGGCGCCACATCGGGATCTGGATCGTGCGTGTCCTGATCGGATGCATGTGGTTCGAGGGGATGCTTTGGAAGCTTCCGCTGCCGGCCTCAAGCGGATTGGAGTATTGGACCGCACAAATGGGCACCCGAGCGGCATTCGAGTTCCATCGCAATCTGGTGACGGGGTTCCTGATTCCAAATCTCTACCTGTTCGGCCCCCTCGTGTTTCTTGCGGAGCTCACCTTCGCCACCTCGATGATCCTCGGACTTGCCGTCCGTGTCATCGGCGTCCTCGCCATCGTCTTCGTCCTGCATTTGTGGCTCGGAATCTATTTGCCGGGCGATCCTGCCGAATGGCCATGGTCGTACATCTTCCTCGCGATGCTGATGTTTCTGTTCTCGCTGCACGCCGCCGGCCGCAGCCTCGGGTTGGATGCCTGGCTGCGACGACATGGGCCGGATATTCGCGACGGCAAGGGATGGCTCGGGAAGCTTCTCAACGTTGCGACCTGACGGGGTAATGCTATGCGCGCTTTTCGCGCCGAAGCGAGAGCGCAAGACGCACAAAGGTCGCGGAGATGCTCCACGCGGCTTTGACGCCCGCAGCGGCGTTGCCGGACACTTTTGATACGCCTCCGATCCGGCGCCGTTGGCCGACGGGGATCTCCACGTACGGAAGGCCAGCCGCGACAATGCGCATCAGCATTTCCAGATTCCAGCCGTACGTCGGCTCGCGCATTCCAAGGCGCTGGAGCGCATCGTACCGGATCGCGCGGAATGGCGACATGTCGGTGAAGGACGCCCCATAGATCAGGCGCAACAACAGACCCGCGACATGTCCCGCGGCGACCTGCTGCAGCGCCAGGCTGCCGGGCTCGCGGTCGCCGCGGGTGCGGGAGCCGTGCACGAAGACCGCCCGGCCATCGGCTATCGGCGCAATCAAGGCGGGAATGAATTCGGGACGATCGCTGCCGTCACCGTCGATGAATACCACAATATCGGTGTCGCCACGCAGTGCCGCGATGCCGGCTTGAACTGCCCTCCCATAGCCACGTCGTCGCTCTTGCACGACGCGCGCTCCCGCCGCCGCCGCCCGCTCGACAGTCCGGTCACGTGAGCCGCCGTCCACAACGATAATGTCGGCTGCGCCCTGAGCGCGCACCGCGGTCACCACCGCTGGTATCGCCTCTTCCTCGTCAAGGCAGGGGATGATAACCGATACGACGACAACTGCCGCCAACCGGGCCGGATCGCCGCGCGTCGGCGTGCTGGTCGGCTGGTCGCTCACAGACTCCAGCGCAGCCCGCAATTGGCGCAAGCCTTTGAAGGCTCGCTCGACAGCAGCGCCGCCCGGAATGATTGATAGGCGGAGCCGTTCCACATTTCCCGCAACGTCTGCTGAGTGGCATCGCCGAGCGTGTAGTGTTCGTAGCCTCGCTGCGAGAATGGCGCGATGCAGCAAGGCAAAGCGCGCCCGTTGGCGGTGATGTACATCAACGTCCACGGCCGTCGGCACAGCGACCAGTGGGCGTTGTCACCGGACTGCTTCAGGCTCATGCCTGGCTCGGACGCCGCTCCCGAGGCACTGAACGAGATTCCCAGATCACGTGCCAGCGCCTCGGCCTCCCTCAGATAGACCGACTCTTCGCGCGTCATCTGTTCGTAGAGCGCCTGATCCGGCCGGGCCTTGCCTATGGCGTGCTCGTCGAAGAAGACAAGACGCTGGAGATAGACTTCCCTAACGCCAATATCAGCAGCGACGCGTACAAAGGCCGGCAATTCCTCGACTGTCTCCTTCAGGCCGGTCAGCCACGCCGACACCAGCGGCCTCTCGTGACCTTCGCGGATCTGCAACTCGCGAAAGGCGCGCACGTTGCGCAGAATGCGGTCGAAATAGTTCTTGCCGCGGATCTCACGGAAGCTCTTGGCATTGGAGGCATCGAGCGAAACCCGTAGCTCGTCGAGCTCTGCGTCGATCAATGCCCTGCCATTGCGCTCATTCAACACTGTGCCATTGGTATTGAACAGCACATAGACATCGCGGTCCTTCAGATATCGGACCATGCGCGGCAGGTTCCTGACCAGCATCGGTTCGCCGACACCGTGAAGTACGGCTCGGGCAAGGCTCGGCACCTGATCGACAACCGACGTGAACAGTTCCCAGCTCATGTCCGCGGGAGGCTCGAGCTCCTCGTAGGTACGCGGACAGGTCGTGCAGAGAAGGTTACAGCGGTTGGTCGTTTCCAGATAGAGACAGACCGGCGGGCGAACGGCAATGCTGTCGCGCTCCTGCACCGCTTCATGATAGCGGCGCGGATCGACCGCGGTACCGGCGGGATCGGCAACTGTCGTTTCGTTCATGCAGCGGGCCTTCCACCCTCGTTACGCGCTTTCCAGGTCCGCCAGATCGTGACGGTACATGCCAAAGCAAATGCACCGTACAAGATCGACTTGCGGATCAGGATCGGGACGTGCTCGCCCCAACCGGCCTCCTCCTGCAGCAACAGGGCCCCGATGCTCGCCGTCCAGACCGGCGCGCCGCCGCACAACGCAAGGAACGGCGTGACCACGAGAAAATACCAGGGATAGTTCGGCGATATCAGGACTAGGGCTGCCAGTAACAGCTTGTTGATGTCGGCAAGGGCCAATTCCATCGATCGCGGCTCCTGACGAGCCGCCATCAGCGACATCCCACCGATAACCAGCAATGCGACGGACCAGTAGGCTGCGACATCGCCGGGCACGGTGCCGAATACGGTGCGCCAGGCCGCAAGCGGCCAGATTGTCTCACCGGAGACGATATTTTCCTCGCTGAGGTAGCCGGTTGACAGGAACCCAAGGACGCCGGCTCCGACCGACAAGTATGGTACGTAACACAAGGTCAATACGGTGACCACGATCAGGGGCATCTTCCAGTCCCACAGCCGCCACAGCGGCGGCAACGCCGCCAGCGCAAGAGGCTTGGCGAGGGCGCCGAGCGCAATGATCGCCGCGCCGCGGAGCGGCCGCGAGCAGACAGCGAACCATATGCCAAGCATCATCAGCGCGACCATGAGCGCATCGATGTGGCCGCTGTTGGCGATCTCCCACATCGGCAACGGATGCCACAGATAGGCGACGATGCGCGTCACCGGCTTGCGGAGATGCTGCAGCAAGAGGAAGATCAGCGTCGTCGTCACCGCTTCGCAACCAAGCAACGCGAGTTTCATCGCGGTGACACTCTCACCCAGGCGCGTCACGAGGAAGAAGAAAAACTGCGCGACCGGGGGATAGATTGTGACGGCGTAGTCGGCGCGATTGATTTGCGGATAGATGACTTTGTCGCGCAACGCCGACAGCGTCTCGTGTGCGGGGACAAAGCGATACGGATTGATACCGGCTGCCTGGACCTTGCCGTCCCAGATGTATCGGTAGATGTCCGATGACAGCAGGGGGTCGATGATCAGCAGAACAGTGCGCAGCGCGATTGCGACGCCGAAGATGAGCCAAAGAGCGTAGGATGTTGGTGTGTGCTCCGCTGCCCGGACCGCTAAGATGGCCACGAGCCCGACCGGTATCGTCGCCGCCATATAGCCATTGTCGCCCCATGTTCGAAAAATCGGTGGAGTAGCAAGAGTCAGAACGATCGCCAGTGCACCAAGTGCCGCCAAGCAACAGACGCCAACGAGACTGCGGGACCACTCCCCATCCGGCCGGTTGGCCAGACCGCCGCCGTTCGAGGCATTCATGAGGCGGCCTTGGTCATTTCGGCGATGCAGGCCCGTGTTGCAGCTGCCGCACCGCCATTGCGGAACCGATCGGAGCGTCCGGCCAACTCGTCATGGAGCCAGCGCAATGTTTCCGCGTCATCGACGTCGTACCATTCCGGTAAAACGACACTCTCAAGTCCGATCTGCTTTGCTCGCTTCAGGGTTTGTTCCGCGACGACTTCTGTCCCCCAAAGAATGTCCTCGAACAGACGACGATGCGCATGCTTCAGGCCAATCAGATAATAGCCGCCATCGCTCGCCGGCCCGAGAACCATGCGATCGCCGGCCCGACGCAAGGTGTCAACAGTCTCCACCAGCAATGATGGCGGTAAAGTTGGACTGTCGCCGTTCACCAACACAACGCAGTCATGGCCCATTGTCAGCAGATTATGAACGGCGCCATGCAGCACGTTGCCGAATTGTGCGTCAGCTTGGAGCAGGAGATCGAACGAAGGCGGGAACAAATCCCTTAGTTCCGATTCGCTGCCCGCAGGGGCGTAAACGCCATACCCCTTTCGTCCGAATTGTTGAGGAATGCTCTCAATCGAAGCGGCAACATCACGCAGAAAGCATGCGGACAACTGCGCCGCAGATGCCACGCCAATCTCAGCCCCAAGGCGGGTTTTGGTGCGTCCCGGCCGCGGCGCCTTGCACATGATGCCAATCGCAGCCAATTTCGCCATGCCTGGTCCAAGGGTTTCGCTTTAGCGATGATTTCGCTCACATTCACACAGAGGTTACGCGGACAGACAACATTTTTCATATAACGTCGACACATCATCTTTTGTCGGGCCTGAGAGCGAAATCCCGCAGGCAGATCGCCGCGATCCGGATGGATGCTCAGCGCGTCTCTGGTCCCTCCCATAGGTCAAAAAACTAACGGCCGCAGAGATGCGCAATTGTCCAAGCGTCCCGCGATGCGCTCGTTAAACGGTTAGCTTTCCGACCGTGCGCAGATGCAAGTCTCTACGAGACGCGCGACCGAAGCGAGTCCGGCGATGTCATCGATCATGCTGCGTAACTCCTGCCGCTGCTCTATCGAGAGCAAGTGGTCCGCATTGGCATCGAATTTCGATTCCACCTCCATGCGAGAAATCGGATTCTCGGCGCTGCCGCGGTGATGCTCCTGCACCGACTCCAGACGTCTGCCGTCGTGTGTCTCGATGACGAGACTGGCGCGCAACTGTCCTGGGGCCGCGGGGCTGTGATCCGCGGGAACAATAATGCGTTCAGCCAGGCGCAGAATCGCGGGGTCGCCGATGATGTCATCCATGAATGCCGCCGGGCCGCAATGCCCGAGATGAAGGGCCGCCGCAACACAGTATTGCAGGCTGACTCGTGCGTGCGTCGGCGTGACCGGCCGCAGCTTGGCAGAACGTGGTTCGGCGACGACGCCGATGTATTGTTTCGCGATCGGCGACGTGACCTTGGCGACATCGGCGCTGCGAAGGCCTTCTCGGTGTGCCGCGAGCGCCAGATCGACGAACGGTTGGATCACTTGCGCGCACGGATAGGGCTTCACCGAGGAACGCCGGAATTCCCATTCACGGCCCAGATCCGACGTTAGCCGGTCGTAGCGAATCCCGCCGTCAGGCTCGCTCGCCAGTGCGGCGAACAGGCCGCGGCCGCCCTCCAGCACTGCGGCCGGCCCGGTAAAGCCGTGCCCGGCGAGGTGCACGGCCGCGATACCGCTGAAAGCGGCCCAGCCGGGGTGCAGTGTCTTCACCCAAGTTCCGTCGGAGAATGCTTCGAGCAGACCTGCCGCCTGGCTGCCATGAATGCCCATGGCGGCCTGCAGTCGCGGGGCGTCGAGGCCCATCATCCGTCCGGCGATCATGGACGCGCCGAAACCGGTCAGCAGCCCGGTCGGATGCAGTCCGCGCTTGTGGAAGGCCATCGGCGCGACGCTGCCGAGCCGGCAGCTCACCTCATTGCCTACCGCCACGCCCAGCAGAAGCTCCTTGCCCGAGACCTCCATCATTTCGCCGACCGCGAGCGCAGCCGGAACGATGGCGGCGCTGCAATGCACCAGGCTTGGATCGTGCGTGTCATCGAAATCCATGGCATGCGCGAGCGTGCCGTCGACGAGCGCCGCCACCATCGCCGAGCAACGATCGCCGAACCCGACGATCCGGCTCGACGCCCCGCTGCCCATCGCCAGCGCGCCGGCGCGCGCCGCCTGGCCGATCGGCAACGCCGTCGCTGCAAGCATGATGCCGATTGTGTCGAGCAGGCGGAGCTGCGTGGTTTCGACGATATCGGACGGCAGGTCGTCGTGCCGCAGACCGAGGAACCATTCCGCCAGCAAACGGCTATAGCTTGCCATGCCAAGAACTCATGCGCGGGCGTGCATGCCGCCGTCGACGGTCACGACGCTGCCACTGACCCAGCCGGCGCGCGGACTGGCGAGAAACACCACGACGCTGGCGCATTCGTCGACCGTGCCGGGCCGGCCTTGGGGCAGGTCTTTGAGCATGTCGCGCCATTTGTCGGGGTCGCCGAGCACCTGCTGCGCCTTGATGCGCTGCTGCCGTTGCAGCCGCTCGGTCGCGATCTGGCCGGGGCTCACGCCCACCACCCGCACGCCGCTGTCGAGGCTCATGGCGCCAAGCGCCTTGGTGAGCGCGATCAGGCCGGCATTGGCGACACTGCCGCTGATGTAGTTGGCGACTGGCCGTTCGCCGGCGTTGCCGATGACATTGACGATCACCCCGCTGCCGCGCCGGCACATCGCGGGATAAATCTCCCGTGTCAGATTGATGAAGCCGAACAGCTTCAGGTTCCAGCCCTCGAGCCAGGACTGCTCGTCGACCATCTCGATGCTGCCAGCACGGATGGCACCGGCACAGTTCACCAGGATGTCGATGCCATCCGCTGCCTTCGCCAGTGCCCGGCAGTTTTCCGATTTGCTCAGGTCGGTCGGATGGATCGCGACCTCGACAGAGTAGGCCTGCTCCAATTCACGCTTGGCGGTCTCAAGATCGGCTTGCGTCCGCGCAGCAAGATGAAGATGGCATCCCTCCTGGGCGAGCAGCTCGGCAACCCCGCGGCCGATGCCTTTCGAGCCTCCCGTGATCAGGGCCCGGTTGCCGGTCAATTGCATATCCATGAATATCCCCCGTACCGCCGCGCGGGCGTGTCGGCACTTCGCTAGCCCAATTCGCGGCGCCGATAAAGCTGTGCATCGCGAGGTTGCGTGCAGCCGGCCGCTTTCGGGCACCGCGATGAAGCGACGCGTGCCGGTCTATTTACATTGAATTCGCAATGGCGGTACGCTGATCGACCGCGACTGAGTGGCGCCTATCCGGTCGGCTGTCACCTGCAGGGGAATCGACAATCGTCCTTTCTCGAATGACTTTGCCCGACGGGGATCGAGCAACAGAGCTCCACAGCATGGCCGCGGTAAAGGGAGGAAGAGCATGATCACCAAGGCGATTGGGCAATCCTGCCGGCGCGAAGGCACGCTGGACCTGGGCCGCTTCAAAGGCATCGCTGCGTCGCTGGCGATCTTGATCGCCGCGGGTGCCTACGGCGCCGCGCCGGCAGCGGCCGCCGAGCTTCAGGTCGCGTTCGTCGGCGGCGGAGCCACCGGAGCGTGGACGCGGAACTTGACCGCCATGAGCGAATGCCTGCGCCAGAACAGCGATGTCCGCGCCACCGTCACCCCGACGCAAGGCGGCATGGATCAATTCGTCAAGCTGAACGCAGGACGCGGCGACTTCGGCTTCTCCTATCAAAACGTGCTGGTGGATGCCTGGAGGGGCCAAGGCGATTTTAAGGGCAAGCCGATGCGCGACTTGCGTGTGGTGGGCGTGGCCGAGCGCCTTGCCGTCCTGCATTGGGTGGTGTCGAAATCCTCCGGGATCAAGACGATCGCCGACCTGAAGGGCAAGCGCTTCGCTCCCGGCCCGATCGGGACGGTGTCACGTGCGATCGTCACGAACTTCCTGGAAGCCGCCGGCGTGATGAAGGACATCCAGGTTGCCAACGTCTCCTCATCGGAAATGAATTCCTACCTGCGCGACGGCAAGCTCGATGGCTGGGCCTGGATGGGCAGCGTTCCAATATCGCCCGCGACCGAGATTGCCGTATCGAACGTAGGAAATCTCCTCGACGTCGAGAAGGAAATGGAAGCGAGCGGCTTTCTCGCCAAGAACCCGTTCTTCGTGAAGGTGCCGATCCCCACTGATGCCTATGCCAACATGGAGAAGCCAGTCACCTCCTTCGGCCTGAACGGAGTGTTCATCGTGAACAAGTCGGTCTCAGACGAGACCGTGTACCGCGTGGCGAAGGCGCTGTGGAGCAATACCTGCGTCGACTATCTGTCCAAGGCTCAACGATCGCTGGTGACCATGCGTGACAGTCCGCTGGGCGGCTTGGCCTTCCCGCTGCATCCGGGCGCCGCGAAGCTGTGGCAAGAGAAGGGCCTGAACGTCTCCGCCGTCCCGACCGTAGAGAAGTTCTAGCTGCGATGGCGGAATTCGCGCGGAGCAGCGCCGGCCGCGCCTGGTTGTTCGAAAAGCTGGCTCGGTCCGGGGCGATTCAGGCGCCCCGGACATTCGACAGTCCCTGGCTGCGCGGCATCGCGACGGCGATCTCGCTCACGTTCGTGACGCTCTACTGGTACTTCGCGGGGTGGGGCTATTTCACGCCCGAGAGCTTCATCGCGCTGTTTCTCGGCTTCACCTTCGTTCTGATCTTCCTTTGCTACGGTGCGTCGAGCCGGTCACCCTCCGGGCGGCTTACATTCATCGACGCCTTGCTCATCCTGGGGGCGATAGGCGCGACTTACCACTACACCTTCTATTTTCCGGTCCGCTTCGTGGACCGGTTCGGCGAGCCGGAGTGGCATGACATCATCGCCGGTGGTGTCCTCGTCGTGGTGGCCCTGGAAGCCGGCCGCAGGGTGATCGGCGGTTTCCTGCCCGGGCTGTGCGTGGTGCTGATCTCCTACGCGCTGTTCGGGCCCTACTTTCCGGGCATGTTCCGGCATCCAGGCATCAGCCTCTGGGATGTCATCGGATGGCTGTACAGCAGCGAAGCGATGTACGGCTCCATTACCCGCGTTTTTGCCAGCTTCGTCTTCCTCTTCGTCGTGCTGGGAACGACCCTCGAGCAATCGGGTGGGCGCAACCTATTCATTGACGTGCCGCTGAGCTTGCTCGGGTGGCTCAAGGGCGGCCCGGCAAAGGTCGCGGTGGTGGCGAGCGCCCTGTTCGGGATGATCTCCGGTGCCGCCGCGGCAAACGTCGTGAGCACCGGCACCCTCACCATCCCGCTGATGAAGCGCGCCGGTTTTCCGCCGCACGTCGCCGCCGCCTTCGAGGCGACCGCCTCGACCATCGGCATCACCATGCCCCCGCTGATGGGTGCGGCGATCTTCATCATGGCGGATTTTACCGGCATCCCCTACCTGGAGATCGTCAAAGTCTCGGTGATCCCGGCGCTGCTGTTTGTCGTGTCGCTGCTGATGATCGCCGACGCCTATGCCCGCCGGCATGACATCAAAGGGCTGCCGCGGTCGGAGTTCGGGGACCCCTGGGCGCTCATGAAGATCTACTGGCCGTTCCTCATTCCGATCGGATTGGTGGTCGGATTGCTGGTCGCCGGCCGGAGTCCTGATGCAGCGGTGTTCTACGCCCTGCCGAGCGTGGTCATCGTCAGCATGCTCTACAAGCAGACCAGGATGCCGGTCCGCACCTGGATCGGGATTTTCGATCTCGGCGTGCGCCGCTCGTTGACGATCGGCGGCATCGCCGGCTGCCTCGGTATCATCGTCGGGATCGTGATCAAGACCGGGCTGGCGATCAAGCTGTCGCACATCGTCATCGACTATTCGATGGGATATCTCCTAGTGGCGGTGCTGCTCACCGCGCTGGCGACATTCTTCCTCGGCATGGGCGTTTCGTCGGTTACCGCCGACTACATCCTGCTGTCGGTGCTCATTGCGCCGGCGCTGATCCAGCTTGGCGCACCGATCATGGCGGCGCACCTCTTGATCATCTGGTACACGCAGACCTCGAATTTGACGCCGCCCGTCTGCACGGTCGCCTTTGCCGGCGCGGCGATTGCCGACGCCCATCCTTGGCGCACGGGGTTTCTCGCGTTTCGCTTCGGCCTGTTCATCTACCTGCTCCCGCTCGCCTTCCTGTTTGGCGGACTGGTCGATTTCAGTGACCCGGTGCTGCTGTCTCGCACGACCGTGGCGGTGTTCATTGCCGCGTATGCGTTCTCCGGGGCGCTGATCGGATACCGCGCCGGGATGCTCGCGACCTGGCAGCGCGTCGTCCTGCTGGTGGCCTCGTGCGCACTGTTTTATCCGTCCTGGACGGCGATTGGCATCGGGACCGCATTGACCGCCATCGTCATCGGCTATCAGCTGCTCGTGGCTCGTCCTGTCGCTGCCACGGTCAGGCACGCAGCACGGGAATAGTTGGCAGGCGCAAGGCGACACGCACATGCCCAAGCTGCAAGGCAAGACTGCCATCATCACCGGTGCAGGAGGGGGAATTGGCGGGGCGATCGCCAGGCTCTATGCCGCCGAGGGCGCGCGCGTCGCCTGCGTCGACATCGATGCAGAGGGCGCGGCCAAGACCGTCCATGACATCGAGGAGAAGGGTGGCACGGCCATCGCCTGCGTGAACGATGTCAGCCGCGCCGCGGAGGCCGCGAAAGCGGTCAGCTTGACGCGCAACGCGTTCGGATCGATCGACATCCTGGTGAACAGCGTGGCGACGATCACACCCAGGGTCAGCGTCGTCGATCTGTCCGAGGAGGATTGGGACCGCGCATTCGCGGTCAACATCAAGTCGGTGTTTCTGATGTGCAAGCACGCCATCCCGTCGATGATCGCGGCGGGCGGCGGTTCGATCGTCATCATCGCCTCGAATTTCGGTCACGTCAGCCTGCCGGGCCGAGCCGCTTACAGCGCCACCAAGGGCGGGCTCCTGAGCATGACGCGCGCGCTCGCGCTCGACCACGTCGGGCAGAACATCCGCGTCAATTCGATTTCGCCGGGTAGTATCGAGACCGACCGCGGTCGCAGGCAATACGGCAGCCTGGAGCAAATGCGCCGCGAACGCGCACATGTGCATCCTATCGGCCGGATGGGAGTGCCCGATGAGGTCGCCTATGCGGCGCTGTTCCTGGCCTGCCATGAGTCCTCGTTCATGACCGGCGCCGACATGCTGATCGACGGGGGGTACACGGCACGATGACCGATAAGCGGCAATCGAATCCACGCATCCACTATCAGTTCGCGCCAGATCGCACCCGGCTTGCGCCGATCCCGGGCAAGCCGCTGATGGTCCATGTGGTGGTGAACGTCGAGTATTGGCCGTTCGACCAGCCGATGCCGCGCACCATCATGCCGGCGCCGCACGGCAAAAGCCCAGTGCCGGACGTGCCGAATTTCTCTTGGGTCGAATATGGGATGCGGGTCGGGCTCCCGCGCCTGATGCGCGTCCTCGCTGAGGGCGGGGTTCGTGCCAGCACCACCATGAACGCGTCGTGCACCGACGTGTATCCCGCCGCCGCCGAGGCGATGCGGGCGGCAGATTGGGAGTTCATCGGTCACGGCTGGCTGCAACGTTCGCTGCAGTTCGAGGAGAACGAGGAGGAGGTCATCGCCCGCAGTCTGTCCCGGCTCGAAACGCTAACCGGGAAAAGGATTCGCGGCTGGATGGGGCCCGGTCTCGCCGAATCGTTCAACACGCCGGACCTGCTCAAGAAGCACGGCGTCGAATACGTCGCTGACTGGTTCGTCGACGACCTGCCCTGCTGGATGTACACCAAGCACGGGCCGCTGGTCGCCATCCCCTATACGATGGAGCTCAACGATGTGCCGATCTGGGCGGTCGAGAAGCATTCCTCGGACGAAATGCTCAAGCGGCTGAAGGCGACGCTGGGTGTGTTCGAGCAGGAACTTGAACACAATCCCAAAGTGCTGACGATCGCGCTGCATCCGCACCTCATCGGGGTCGCGCATCGCGCATGGTCGTTGGCGGAGATGATCGACCTGCTGCGTGCGCGCAACGACACGGTCTTCGTCACCGGCAGCGAGATCGCCGACTGGTTCGTCAAGGCGGACGGGACGGGAGGCGCAGAGGTCGCGTGATCAGCAATTCAGGAGAGCTCGGCATCGCCGTGGTCGGCGCCGGCCGGATCGGAACGCTGCGCGCGCGCCTGGCGGCGAAGCACCCTTCCGTACGCTTCGTTGCGATCTCTGACCGCGATCCTGCGCGCGCGGCACAGCTAGCCGAAACGGCGGGCGCGGATTTTCATTCCGGCGACAATGACGCGGTGATCGGCCATCCCGAGGTGAACGCGGTGTTCGTCTCGACGCCGGAGGCCGAGCACGTCGCGCCGGTGTGCCGGGCGCTTGAACTCGGCAAGCCGGTGCTGGTGGAGAAGCCGCTCGGGCTCGAACTGGCGCAGGCGGACGAGATCCTGCGCGTGCTGCGCCGGACCGGCGGAAAGCTGCGCGTCGGCTACAGCCGACGCTTCAAGGAATGCTTCCTACGCGCCAAGGAGCAGATGCTGCACGGCCGGCTGGGCAAGGTCGTGGGCGGCACGGCACGCGTGTACAACTCGCGCGCCCAGGCGTTCTCGATCCTCAAGCGCGATCCGCATGCCACGCCGGTCAACGACGTGCTCACCTATTATGTCGACCTGATGTGCTGGTTCCTCGAAGGCAACCCCCCGGTCGAGGTGGTCGCGCGCGGGCAGGCGGGCATCTTCAAGGAAGCGGGATATTCGGCCGACGATGTTACCTGGGCGATCGTCACCATGGCGGACGGCGCCGTGCTCAGCCTTGGCATCAGCTATGCACTGCCAGCACGCTATCCGACGCTCGGCCAGTCGGACCGGGTGGAGCTGCTCGGCATGGAGGGCACGATGATCGTCGACGACGATCACCTGGACCATCTGCTCTATTCCGACCGCGGCATTCCGCACGCCTATGTGCCCGACCATCAGGTCAATATGGCGTTCCTCGGCAGCAACACGGCGGGCGACTGGGCGGTCGGCGATTTCTGGGGGCCGCTCGCCAACGAAACGCGGGCCTGGCTCGATCATCTCGTGAAAGGTCATCCGACCGTGCACACGACGCCCGAGCAGGCCCGTTTGAATCTCGTCACCACGCTAGCAATCGAGCGCGCGGTGGCGACCGGTGGAAGGATTCGTATCCCGGCAGACTCGTTGGAAGCACATATCAAGACGCGCAGGAGCGCGGATTTGATCCGGCGACGCCGCCGATAATGGTCTTGCTTGTTCAATTCTTTGTTTCCTCGGGAGCAGTATCCGGCACATCGAACTCGGCTCTGCGTACGACGGGTCGCGACCAAGAGTTGACGTGCGCTGCATGCGTCGTCACAGGGCGGCAATCCGCTGCGCGATTGGTGGCGGCACCCAGTCGGCCTTGATGCCGAGGTCGGCCAGGATCACTTGTGCCGCGTTATAGCCGGGCAGGCCGGTGATATTGCCGCCGGGATGACTGCTTGAGCCGCACAGGTAGAGGCCTGGAATGTGCGTACGATAAGCCCCCGCTCCGGGGAACGGCCGGTCGTATCCAATTTGTCCGTTGGTGAATGCTCCGACCAACAGATCGCCCTCGCGCATGTTCGGCAGCGAACGCTCGGTGTCGAGCGGCGAACGCGTGAAGGAATGGATTATCGCCTCGCTCAGGTTCGGCGCATATCGCTGCCATACCCCGAGCATCTCGCGGCCGTGTTGATCGCGGGCATCGTCCCAGTTGTCCGGATCGCCGCACAGACGGTACGGCAGCTTCTCCCACATGAAGGCTGTGTGCCTTTCGGGCGGCGCCTGGCTCGGATCGAATATTGTCGGGCTTGCCCCCCACATGACCGTGGGAGGGATCGTGCCAGCCTCGTGATGGCGCACGATGTCGTGGAACTGGTCGACGTGATCGAGGCCGAGGATCACCATGAAGGCTTGCGCCAGCTCCGGGTGATTCGCCGCCGCCTTGTAAAGCGGAGGTTCGCGCAGGACGAGGTTGAGCGCGAACAGCGGCGCCAGCAGATTGTACTGAAAAGCCTCGACTTGGCGGCGGAGCGCGTGGGGCACCAGCGTGTGGTCCAAAAGATCGAGGAAGGTCTGATGCGGATTGAGCGATGACGCCACGAGATGGCGCGCTCGGATGGTCTCGCCGGCGCGGGTTTCGATCCCGACCGCGCGGCCCTGCTCGACAAGAACGCGCGCGGGCTCGGTCATCAGCCGGATACCGCCACCGCTCTTGTGCACGATCGCTTCCAGTGCGCGCGCTAGAGCGACGCTGCCGCCGCGCGACATCTGCGCCTTGGCGGGACTGGCCAAGAGCGCCGCGATATGATGCCCGAAGCCGCACACGCGCAGATCGACTTCACGCAGGCCGTTGAAGAACAAGAGGCCTGCCTTGATCACGGGGTTCTCGAATTCCTGATGCACGAATTCGAGTGGGGAGAGCGCGCTCACCTCGAGCAGGCGTCGGCCCGCACTGCTGCGTTCGAGCAGGCACCGACGCTCGTCCGGCGGTAAAGGCGGCGAGCGGCTCTCGGGCGCGAGAATGTGCTGCACGATCGGAACGAACTCTTCGTGCCAGCGCCGCAACGTGTCGGCATCGCGTCGGCTGAACCCAGCAAACGACTCGATGGTGCGCCCGATGTCGGTCCACCATTCGAGCGCCCGCCCGTCGCTGGTCAGCAGCGCAACATTCAGCTCCGGCTCGATGTAGCGTGCGCCATGCCGTTCGACCTCGAGGTCCGCATACCACGGCATTGCCGTGATGGCGCGCTGGAAGAAGGCGTGGGTATTGTGCAGGAAGCCGGGGTAGCGCGGGTCTTCCAATGTGGCCAGCCCGCCGCCGGCAACGGCTTTGCGTTCCACCGCCACCGTCGTCAAACCGGCCCTGCCGAGATAGGCCTGCAGAATGAGGCCGTTGTGGCCGGCGCCGAGGATGATTGCGTCGTAGGTCGAATCCATGACGATGACCGGCGCTATTCCATCCCGAGCAGCCGGTAGATGCGCCGGGTATACTGCCCGAACACTTCGTGCGTCTTGATGTCGAGCGTACGCGGATGCGGCAGGTCGACTTGGAAGTTGTCGGCCATGCGCGCCGGGCTAGCGGTGAGCACAACCACGCGCGTGCCGAGGAACACCGCTTCGGAAATGCCATGAGTGACAAACAGGATGGTCTTACGCGCCTCGCGCCAGATGTGCAGCAGCTCCAGATTCATCTTTTCCCGCGTCAGCGCATCGAGCGCACCGAACGGCTCATCCATCAGGATCAGCTTCGGATCGTGGATCAACGCGCGCGCGATCGCGGCGCGCTGCTGCATGCCGCCGGAAAGCTCGTAAGGATACTTGTTCTCGTTGCCGGCAAGCCCAACGAGCGTCAGCAGGTCGCGGGCGCGTTCCCGACTTTCAGCCATCGGCAGTCCGAGGATTTCCGCCGGCAGCAGTACGTTGTCGACAATGCGCCTCCATTTCAATAGCAGCGGCTGTTGGAATACCATGCCGATGTCGCGTGACGGGTCGAACGGGTGAGTCTGCGATCCGATCCGCAGTTCGCCCCCATCGTACGGATGCAGCCCGGCGATGACTTTGAGCAGGGTGGTCTTCCCGCAGCCGGACGGTCCGACCAGCGATACGAGCTCGCCGACGTCAACATCGAATGTCGCTTCGGAGATGGCGAGAAATTCCTCTCCGCGCGTGCGGTAGACCTTGTTGACACCAGAGAGGTGGATGAATGGTCCGGCCATCTCAATCCCTACTGTAGCCGCGCGTCGCGGACGACGAGCAGCCGTTCGAGGGCGAGCACCAGGCCGTACAAAGCTACGCCGATAAGCGTGATCAGGATCACCGCCATGAACATGGCGGCGGTGTCGAGTGTCACCTGCACTTGTAGCATGAGATAACCGAGCCCCTTATCGGATCCGAGAAACTCGCCGACGATGGCGCCGGCCACGGCCAGAATCGCCGCGACCTTCATGCCCGAGAAGATGTAGGGCAGCGCACCAGGAAGCTGGATCTTGGCGAAGATCTGCCAGCGCGAGCCTTTGAGCGTGCGTACGAGGTCAAGCAGATCCGGTTCGACCTCGCTCAAACCTCGCGCCGTCGTCAAAACGATCGGGAAGAAGCAAATGGCAAATGCCATCAGAATGTTCGGCCCGATGCCGTACGCGAACCAGACGATAAACAGCGGTCCGAGCGCGACCTTGGGGATCATGTTGAGGCTGACCAGGAGCGGCATCGCCAGCATTTCCAGCCAGCGCCACCAGGAAAACAGTAGCGCCGTGCCGACACCGAGCACGACGGCAAGCGCATAGCCGCCGAATATTTCGATCGCAGTCGCGGCGCTGTTTTCGAACCAGCGATAGTTGGGGATGGAAAGCGATCTCAAAGTCGCTGCCGGCGACGGCATGACGAAGGCTGGAACGTCGCCGAGCACAACGAAGAAATGCCACGCTGCCACCAGCAGCAGGTGACTTAGCACCGCCAGTGCATAGCGCTGGATCGCATCCCGGTTTCCCGCCACGTGCTCCTCAGGGCCTATGATCGTCGGTGGCGCGCGATGATATGGCACGCATCGGCCGATCGCCAGCCGTCCTGGAGCCGCGGTATGACACACCTTCGCTCCGACGCGCGCCACCGCTCATGCCAGCCACCGGTCGAGGTTGGCGTGCACGAAGGCATTGTCGTTGAGATGCGGATAGGAGGCGCAGACGCGGTCAATCTCGGCCATTTGACCGCGTCCGAGCGACTCGGCCGGGTCTAGGCACCAGATGCCCTCAAGCAGGCCTTGCCGGCGCAGGATTTCGTGGCAACCGGCGATGACGCCATGAAAATCGTTGGCGCCATCGAAGATCGCCGCATTGCAGTCGGTCACCTGCGAGTCGAGCGCGAGAAGGTCCTCCGGCACGTCGCCTGCGGTGACGGCAGCGTGAGCCCGATCGAGCAATTCGACGGCCTTTTTGACCCACACGCTCCAGTGCCCAAGCAGCCCACCCTTGATGCGCACGGTCGTTACCTGCCCAGCGGACATGACCGTGAATGGTGTCAGCAGGTCGAGGACGATGTGATCGTCGTTGCCGGTATAGAGCGTCACGCGATCCTGCGCACCGGCTTCCACGACTCCTCGCACCACATCAAGCGTGCGGTAGCGATTGAACGGCGCGATCTTGATCGCCACCACGTTCTCGATCGCCGCGAAGCGGAGCCAGAACGAAACCGGCAGCACGATTCCGCCAACAGCAGGCTGCAGATAAAACCCGATCAGCGGGAAGTAGTGCGCGATCGTCTGAGCATGCGCGATCAGTTCGTCTTCGCTTGCGCCTTTCATGGCCGCGAGCGACAGGAGCCCGGCATGATAACCGAGGCTGTCCGCCACCTCCGCTTCGCGGATGGCCTGATCAGTGCGCCCGGCAAGACCAGCGATCATGATCGGCGGTGTGCCGCCCCAGTCACTCGCCGTCCGCATCGCCAGCTCCAGCACCGGTTGATAGAGACCGACGTCGCGGATCGCGAACTGGGTAGTATGCACGCCGACGGCAAGGCCGCCCGCGCCCGCGTCGAGATAGTAGCGGGTCAATGCCCGCTGGCGGCGTTGATCAAACTGTCGCCGCGCATTGAGCGCTAGCGGATGCGCCGGAATAACGGTTCCACGGCGCAACGCCGTCAACACTTGCGGCGGCCAATCGGTCCAGCGCAAAGACATCTCTTTCAATTCGACCTGGGCCACCTGCGCGTGCAGGGGCCGATTGACAGGGCCACGGGGCAATCCTATCGTCCGAGGTAACTATGCAGTTACCAGAAGCTCCGCTGCGCGTCGAGAACCGGAAATTGGCCTGCGCAGCCCTCAACCGATCCCGGGAGGCGGGTATGAACACCATCACCAAAATTGGTCTAATCGCTTTGGCCGGCGTCGCGTTCGGCGCGTCATCGGCGACCGCTGAAAAACTCACCTTCGCACTGAACTGGGTCGCCGGCGGCGACCACGCGCCCTACTTCTATGCACAGAAAATGGGGCTGTACAAAAAGGCCGGCATCGACGTCGACTTCGAGACCGGCCGCGGCTCGGCCGCTTCGGCGCAGAAGGTCGGCGCCGGCGCCGCACAGCTCGGCCTGTCGGACATGGCCGGTGTCCTGTTCTTCCGCGGCAAAGGTGTCGACGCAGTTGGCCTGATGAACGTCTATGCGAATTCGCCGCAGGGGCTGTATTGGCGCACGAGCACCGGCATTAAGACCGCCAAGGATCTGGCCGGCAAAAAGATTGGCAATCCGGCCGGCGACGGTGCGCGCACCATGTGGCCGGCGCTCGCCAAGACGCTCGGAATTGATCCGAACTCGGTGACCTGGGTCAACATCGCGGCGAATGCCAAGCTTGGTGCGCTCAAGTCCGGCACGATCGACGCCACGACTTCATTTTTCAATATTCACCACATCTTTGCCCGTGAACTCGGCAGCGACATGGGCTTCCTGGCGTGGAAGGATGCCGGTGTAAATCCCTACGGCAATTCGATCATCGCTAATGGCAAGTGGCTGAGCGCCAATAAGGCAGTCGCCGACAAGTTCATCAAGATCACGCAGAAGGCCTTTGCCGACTGCGTCAAGAAACCGGAGCCGTGCATTCAGGCGCTGGTCGAGGCCAACAGCGCCCTCCTAGTCAAAAACGAGACCGACAACTGGCACCTCGTCACGATGCTGATGAATGACGAGACTTCGCGTACCGTTGCTCTCGGCTGGCATGACGACAAGCGCATGGCCGCCGACTACCAGCTGATCAGCGAATACCTCAAGCTCGAGAAGCCGTACGACATCAAGACGACCTACACCAATGAGTTCCTCGACAAGTCGATCAAGATGCCGCCGATCAATCCGCCGAAGCTGTATTGAACGATTCACAATGATTTATGACAGGCCGGCCGCATGCGGCCGGCCTTTTGATTCATCCGAGTTCCGGTCCCGCGACCGCGAAGGTTCGCACTGGATCATCAAAGCTCTCACCACGCTTATGGACCATGCGCGTCAGCGGTCGCTGCGGCAGAAATCCGCCCTCCTCTAGAACGCCACGCAAACGTGTCTTGGTATCGGCAAGGTCGATGTAGATCGGGCCTTGCGTTGCGGCGAGACCTCTATGCAGGAGCGCAAGAGCGATCGTATCGTCGTTCGCGACCAGCGGACCAAGCTGCGTGGCTGACCGGCCATCGCGGCCAAGCAGAAATCCGACGACGCGGTCGCCACGATGGACGATCAAGTCGACTCCCGGCACGCGTCCGCGCAACCGGTCGAGCACCCCGCGACGATCGGCACCAAAGGCCGTGGCATCGTAGTGGCACAGTGCACGCCAGTCGCTATCAGTGATGGCGCGGATCACGCCTGCGTCGTGCGTTGCAGCAGTCGCGTCGTGACTCTGCCAGCCGTGACAGGCCAGGCGATGCATCCCCCAGGTATCCGCGAATCCGAGCGCCGTGTAGACGCTGCGGCCGGCGGGCGTTGCATCGAGCACCGGCACAAGTCCGTTCCGGGTCAGGTCGGTCACGCAGCGATTGAGTAGACGGCGCGCCAAGCCTTGGCGGCGGTACTCTGCCGTCACCAGCACCATGCTGATCCAGGCAAAGCGACCGCCGTGCGGCAGGGTCGCCGCGGTCGCGACCACGCGGCCCGCGCCATTGCGCACGGCATAGACGGTACCGAGATCGAGGAAGATGCGCCAGTCGGCGGCCACCTGGTTCCAGCCGACTTCGCGCACCAGCGCGTCGGCGTCGGAAAGTTCCGATTCGCGCAGCGGCGATTCCTGCGCCAGCGCCGGATCAGAATGTGCCATCGCGAGTATCAAAGTGGGTGTCCTTGCCGAGGCTCGGCATGCCGCGCGCAATCCAATCCGCCTGCCAGTCGACCATGCGCGCGAGCGGCACGCTCGGATAGCCGAACAAGCGCATCGCCTGCGTGGTATTGATTAGCCAGCCGTCGGGCGACTCGACGCCGGCAAGCGACGGCGTCTTGCCGAAGCGTTCGCCGAAGGCGTGCGCCAGCCAGCGCACACTGATTGTCTCCGGCCCGCTGACGTTGAGCGGGCTCGACGGCACCGTGCAGTGGCCGAGCGCGCGCAGCACCATGGCGTTGGCATCACCCTGCCAGACGACGTTGACGTGTCCCATGCCGAGATTCAGTGTTTCGCCATTGAACACGCGCTGCGCCACGTCGTGCAGTACGCCGTAGCGCATATCGATCGCATAGTTGAGACGGATGATCCGGCCTGGTGTGCCGCGCGTGCGCGAGAAATAGTGGAACATCGCCTCTCGCGCGACACAGGAATTGGCGTACGCTCCGGGTGGAGGCATCGTTGGCGTTGCTTCCGTGGCGCCGCCGTGGTGGACATTGACGTAAGGATATACGCAGCCAGTCGAATAGGCGACGATGCGCGAACCGGCGAATGCCTCGGCGACTAGCGCTGGCACATGCGCATTCATCGCCCAGGTCAGGTCCTCATTGTCGGAGGAACCGAACTTGCGGCCGGCCATGAACACCACGTTGGCAAGCTTCGGCAAGGCGTCGATCTGAGCGCGATCGAGCAGGTCCGCCGCGATGCATTCGATGCCCCAGCCGGTGAGCTTTTCGCGCAGCCCCGCTTCACTGAATCGGGCGACACCAACGATGCGCTTGTCTGGTGCCGCGCGCTTGGCAAGGCGCGCCAGCGTCGGGCCGATCTTGCCGCCCACGCCCAAGATAATGAGATCGCCGGATAGCCGCCCAAGTTCCGCGGCCAGCGCCGGCGTCGGCGTCGTCATCACCTCCTCGAGGTGCTCAACGTCGTCAAAATGCTCCGGCAACGCCGGTTCGGGTTGCGGCATCAAGCTTTCCTTCACAAGGGTGGCGGCAGCGGTGCAACGAGGCTATAAGTAACCAGTTGGATACTAGTGTGGCGGATTTGACGTTCCTACCAGCATTGCGGCGAGTCCCTCGTAGGAACGTCAAATCCAAAGCCACACTAGAATCATATAGTTGCTAGTGTCCCTTTGGTTCCGACGTTCGCACGAGCGCGTGCTGCAATGGGATACGAACGTCGGAACCGGGACACTAGGCGGCGGCCGCAGCGCCATCAAGGACGGTGGGCCGCGTGTTGGAGATACGTCGTGGCACAGCGACCTCGCATCAAGACGACCGTCGTCGGCTCCTATCCGATGCCCGATTGGCTCGTGGCGCTGCCGTCGGAGCAGGCGGTGCTCGATGCAACGCGGGTGGTCATTCATACGCAGGAAAAGGCGGGCATCGACCTCGTCTGCGACGGCGAGCTGTCACGATTTGATGTGAACCATCCCGAGACCAACGGGATGATCGAGTATTTCGTCAAGCCGATGGCCGGCATTCGCAGCGCCGTCACGTTCGACGAACTGCTTGGCTATCGCGCGCAGCGCGGCATGGGCTTCCGTACCCGGCCACCGGCCGTGGTCGACGGACCGATCGGCTCGGGTACGCTCGATCTCCCGCAGGCCTGCAACCGCGCCAAACATCTCGCCTCGCATCCGTTCAAGTTCACGCTGACCGGCCCGCACATGCTGGCCAAAACGCTGATCGACAGGCACTACAAGAGCCTGCCCGATCTCACCATGTCGATTGCGGCTGCGCTCGCCGAACAGGTCGCGCATCTCGACGCCGACGTGGTGCAGATTGATGAGGCCAACCTTCCAGGCAATCCCGATGAATGGCAGTGGGCCGCCGCGGCGATCAACCGGGTGCTCGATGCCGTGAAGACCCTGCCCGCCGTGCACCTGTGCTTCGGCAACTACGGTGGCCAGTCGATCCAGAAAGGGGCTTGGACGAAGCTGATCGACTATCTCAATGCGCTGCATGTCGATCACATCGTGATGGAGACCGCGCATCGCCCTCAGGAGGAACTGGCCGTATTTCGCGATTTGCGGCCCGAGATCGGCTTTGGTCTCGGTGTCGTCGACATCAAGTCGACCGAAATCGAAAGCGCGGATCATGTCGCGCGCATGATCGAGCGCGCCGAGAGCGTGATCGGTCAGGACCGTATCGCATATATTCACCCCGACTGTGGTTTCTGGATGCTTAAGCGCAGCATTGCCGACGGCAAGATCCGCGCGCTCGTTGCCGGACGGGACTTGTTTGAAGGGCGTCGCGGCGCCCATGCTGCATGAGCGCGATGCAATCGCGGTGGTGGTCTGAATGGACGCGTGCACCAGCAAACCGGCGACCAGGCGGCCGATCTTGCCACAACGCGATCCTGAGCGCACGCGGGGCGCAATTCTCGCTGCCGCGACCGCGGAGTTTTCTGCCAAAGGACTGGATGGCGCCCGCGTCGACGAAATTGCGCATCGGTCCGGCGTCAACAAGCGGATGATCTACCACTATTTCGGCGATAAGGAGGGCCTTTACCTCGCCGCGCTGGAAGCGAGTTACGCGGCGATTCGAACCGCCGAGCTCGGCCTTAGACTGAGCGACCTGGATCCGATCGACGGTATGCGTACGCTGGTACGATTCACTTGGGACTACTTCATCGCGCATCCGGAATTCCTCAGCCTCCTCGGCACGGAAAATCTGCACCGCGCCGCCAATCTGAAGAAGCTGCATCGAATTCGCGAGCTGCATTCGCCTTTGATTGGCATGCTGTCAGATTTGGTGGCGCGTGGCGTGAAGCAAAAGGTGTTTCGCAAGGCCGTCGATCCTATGCAGCTCTACATTTCCATCGCCGCGCTTGGCTTTTTCTACCTGTCCAACCGGCACACGTTATCGACGATATTCGGCCAAGACCTGAACGCCCCTGCGGCCCTGTCCGAACGGGGAGACCACATCGTCGAGGTTGTGCTCGGTTACCTCCGAGCGTGAGGCACGTCCGCGTATGGTCAAAATATTGGTCTGAGACCGACCTCGTGCGCGAGGCAAGGCCGACAAAGTGCTCGCCTATCTGGAGACGGTGCGCTCCGGCGTTTATGCCTGAATTTTCAAGCGTGGCGTCGCTCACGCTGTGGCGAGCCTACATACCGCGCTGGGCCCATGATCCGCTGTCCGGAGAAGGGGCGGCGCGCTTCGGCGGACGGTGGAATCCGGTCGGACACGCGGCTTGCAGATCATCTATCGCTCGCCACCGCGATTGTCGTAAACCTTGTGCTTTGGGCGGTGATCCCGTGGCCGGTAGGGCCGTAGTTCGTGGAATGAGGCAGCGCTAGGGAGTAACTTCGAAATGTCAAAGCTCATAAGCGTCGTTGTTCCGCACAGGCTCGGGACAAATGAAGCGATGCGGCGGATCAATGCTGGAATATCGCGGTTTCAACCGACGTTCGGGAGAGCAGCCACGCTCAAGCAGACAAGCTGGGCGGGAAACACTCTAGCCTTTGCCATTAGTCTCATCGGCATTCGCACGGCCGGAACCATCGAGGTCACGGAGGACAGCGCAAGAGTGGAAGCCAATCTGCCTTTGCTTCTGGTTCCTTTTGCAAAGAGGGCTGAAGGCCTCATTCAGAAACATGGCGCCGAACTGCTGGCGGAGCCCGCGCGAGCGGAATTGCAACTCACTCCGCCTGAGCGGAACGAAGTTCGGCGCAGGGCAAAGGCCGCCGCTCTAGCGGCGGGGCGGGATTGGTCGCAGCTCTCGCAGAAGGAACGGAGATCCTTTAGGGGGGAGGCCCGCAAAGAGCTTCAACGCCTCGGCGCAGGCTAGCCAGCAAAGCCGCTCCAAGAGTGGCCCTGACGAAAAGATCGCTACGGTGGAGTCAGGCGCGCGCCCACGCTCCGCGGCCTCGTCGATCCGGCTTTGACGGCGCGGAAGGAATGCAATCGCCTGGTCGGAGATGCGCGAGAGGCGGCGGAGCAGCGCGACCTCATCCGAAGTCTTGATCTGGCTACGCTGCGAATAGATTTGCTCGGCAGGCCGCAATCGAGCATTCGGCAGGTGCTGGGGGGAGGCACGTACCGTCAGCCGACCGCGATCACGATCTTGCCGAAATGGCTGCCGCCCGCCTGGTAGGCGAAGGCAGCCTTGGCGTCGGCGAACGGAAAGACGCGATCGATCACCGGACGCAGCCTGGTCTCCGCGATCGCGCGGTTCATCGCCGCAAACATGTCGCGCGAGCCGACATGGATGCCCTTCAGTGTGATCGCCTTGCGGTTGATCATGCGCGGATTGATCTGGCCGGCGCCGGCGAGCGAGCCGATGATGTAGATCGCGCCGCCCGGGCACACGGCCGCCATCGACTTCTCCAGCGTGTTGGCGCCGCCGACTTCCAGCACATGATCGACGCCGACCCCGGCGGTTTGCTTGAGCATCTCCTGCTCCCAGTCCGGCGTCGCCTTGTAGTTGATCGCCACGTCGGCGCCGAGCGCCCTGCCCTTCTCGAGCTTTTCGTCGCTGCGCGATGTCAGAAACACATGCGCGCGGTGCAGCTTGGCGAACTGAACGGCGAAGCACGACACACCGCCGGTGCCGAGGATGGCCACGGTCTCGCCGGCCTTGATGCCGCCGGTCTCGACCAATGCATTCCAGGCGGTGAGCGCCGCGCACGGCAGCGTCGACGCCTCCTCGAAGCTGAGGTGGTTGGGAATGCGGATCGCGCCGGTCCGCGGCAGCACGACCAATTCCGCCAGCATGCCGTCGAGCATGCCGCCGAGCGAGTTGCGCGAGGCGTCCGGTGGCATCCGCCCGCCGGTCCAGGTCTGGAAGAAGGTGCTGGCGACGCGGTCGCCCGCCTTGAAGCCGATGATGCCCGGCCCGACCGCCACCACCTCGCCGGCGCCGTCGGACAGCGGGATCACCGGAAACCTGGTGTAGCCGTAAATGCCGCGGGTGACGCCGTGATCGCGGGCATTCAGCGCCGCGGCGCGCACGCGCACCAGGATCTGCCCCGGCCCGGGCTCAGGCTCCGGCCGCTTGGGGTTGAGCACGAGGCCGTCAAGGCCGGAGGTGTTCGTGACTTCATAGGCCTGCACGGGAAACCTCGGTCTGTACCTCCCGCTGGAAGGGGAGTCGGATCGCGAAGCGATCCGGGCAGTCTAGCGACCTGCACGGCGAGGGCCAGCCTCACGATCCCGCCAGCGCCTTCTCGATGGCCGGCTTCAGCACCCGCTCGAGATTGTCGGGCGTGATCGGGCCGACCAGCTTGTGGGCGATGCGGCCGTCGCGGCCGATGATGAAGGTCTCGGGCACGCCGTAGACGCCCCATTCGATCGAGGCGCGGCCGTTGCCGTCAGCGCCGGTGGCGACGAACGGATTGCCGTAGCGGCCGAGGAAGCGGCGCGCGTTCTCGGGCCTATCCTTGTAGTTGATCCCGACGAGCTTGAGCCGCTTGTCCTCGCCGAGCTTCACCAGAAGCGGAATTTCCTCGTGGCATGGCACGCACCACGAGGCCCAGATATTGACCAGGGTCACGGCTCCCTGGAAATCCGCCGAGGTCAGGCCGGGCACCGGCTTGCCGTCCTTGCTCAGGCCCTCGACCGGCGGCAGGTTGGCCTGCGGCACGGGGCGGCCGATCAGCACCGACGGCACCCGCGACGGATCGCCGGCGCCGAGCCGAAACAGGAACAGCGCTGCGAGCGCAAGAAACACCACCAGCGGCAGCAGCACGATGAGCCTGCGCCGTCGCGGCGCAGGTTCGGTTTGCGTGTCGGCGCTCATGCGGTCCTCGCTCGCGCGGGCTCGGAGCGGCGGCGCACGCCCCGGGCATCGAGATCGGCCAGTGCCCGCGCCTGGGCGCGCCGGTCGACGATCACCCAGACGGTCAGGCCGAGCACGACGATAGCCGTGATCAGATAGGCGGCGACGATGAAGGCGGCATGCGAACCGAGCGCCATGCCTAGCCTCCCGCCCCGGCGCCGGCCTGCTGCAGCCGCAGCGTGCGCACGCGCCGGCGCATGATCTCGTTGCGCATGGCGGCGAGATGCAGCGTCACGAACAGCAGCGTGAACGCCAGCACCATGACGATAAGCGGGAGCAGGATCGAGCGGTCGATCGCCGGACCACCGACGCGGAACACCGACGCCGGCTGGTGCAGCGTGTTCCACCAGTCGACCGAGAACTTGATGATCGGCAAGTTGATGGCACCGACCAGCGTGAGGACCGCCGCGGCGCGACCGGCGCGCGAAGGATCCTCCACCGTACGCCACAACGTCATCATGCCGAGGTACATCAGGAACAGTACCAGCACCGAGGTGAGCCGCGCGTCCCATACCCAATAGGTGCCCCACATCGGCCGGCCCCAGAGCGAGCCGGTGACGAGGCACAGGAACGCGAAGGCGGCGCCAATCGGCGCCGCCGTCTTCGCCGCCACGTCGGCGAGCGGATGCCGCCACACCAGCGTGCCTAGCGCGGCAATGCTCATCAGCGTCCAGCCGAACATGCCGAGCCAGGCCGACGGCACGTGGATGTACATGATCTTGACGGTCGCGCCTTGCTGGTAGTCGTCTGGGGCAACGAACCACGTCTGGTAGAGCCCGGCTGCGAACAGCACCGCCGTCAGCCCGGCAAGCCACGGCAGGCAGCGGTTCGCCAGGTTGAGAAAGCGGGTCGGGTTGGCGAGGTCGATGAGGGCCATCACATCACTGCCCGGTCGTCCCCGCGAAAGCGGGGACCCATACTCCGTGAACGCTCGATAGGCCTGTGGTTATGGGTTCCCGCTTTCGCGGGAACGACGACTACGGAGACTGTTTTAGACATGCTCCAACATCGGTGCAACGTCATGTCATTCCAGCCCGTGCCGCAGCGCCGCGGCCGCCGCAAAGGGACCGATAGCAAGGCTGGCGAGCGACAGCGCACACAGGATCGTGAACGGCGTTCCGAACGGCGTCGGCCCGACGATGGCCGCATTGGCGGCCGCGACGCCGAAGATCAGCACCGGGATCGTTAGCGGCAAGACCAGCACCGGCAGCAATAGCCCGCCGCGGCGCAGCGCCACCGACAGCGCGGCGCCGACCGCGCCGATCAGCGTCAGTGCCGGCGTCCCGGCAAGCAGCGTCAGGGTGACGGCCGCCATCGCCTTCGGCTCGATGTTGAGCATCAGCCCGAGCACCGGCGCCGCGATCACCAGCGGCAGCCCGGTGGTGAGCCAGTGCGCGGCCGCCTTTGCCAGCACCGCCAGCTCCAACGGCGCGCGCGCGGTGAGGATCACGTCAAGCGAACCGTCGGCGTAGTCGGCGGCGAACAGATGGTCGAGCGCCAGCAGGCTCGCCAGCAGCGCGCCGAGCCACAGGATCGCGGGGCCGATCCGTTGCAGCAGCGCGAGGTCGGGCCCGACCGCCAGCGGCACCAGGGTCACAACGATGAGAAAGAACAGCACGCCCATGACGGCGCCGCCGCCGATCCGCACGGCAAGGCGGATGTCGCGCAGGAACAGGGCGGCGAGCGGCATCATACGGCTTCGCCAAGTCGCAGCTCGCGCGCAGCCTCGAGTCCAATCGGACCATGGGCCGCCGCGACGATCATGCCGCCGCTGGCAAGATGCGCGCGCATCAACTCCGCGACGCGCGCCTGCGCCAACGCGTCGAGCGCCGATGTGGGTTCGTCGAGCAGCCAGACCGGCCGCGGCGCCGCAAGCAGCCGCGCGATCGACAGGCGCCGGCGCTGTCCCGCGGAAAGATACGCGGCCGGCAGATCGGCTAGCCTGTCGAGCTCCAGGACGGCGAGCGCGGCATCGACACCGTCGCGGCTGCCGCCGAGATAACGCGCCCAGAACGTCAGGTTTTCGTGCACCGATAGCGAAGCCTTCAACGCGTCGAGATGCCCGAGATAGTGCAACTGCTCGGCAATGCTCAACTCCGGGTCGCCGCCGTCGAGCGCGATGGTGCCGTGGGCAACGCGGACCAGCCCGGCAATCTGGCGCAGCAGCGACGATTTGCCGGCGCCGTTGCGGCCGGTCACGCACAGCGCCTCGCCTGCGCCGACCGAAAACGCGATACCCTCGAACACGGCGCGGCCACCGCGAACGCAATCCAGATCTTCTGCAAAAAGCCGCATTGTTCCTCCCGCCCGGGTGCTACAAGACCCCATTGCTGGGCATCACCGCAAGCCGCCCGTTGACGATCTGGCCGGCATGCGGGATCGCCCGGCACAGTAACGCTCCGCTCACCGCGAATTGAATGGCGGGTCATCACCACCGCGTTCTAAGAGTCAGCATCGCACAATGCCACCACGCCAGCCGCCGGAATGAGCCCCATGATCCTGCACCGCCTCATGCACCGCTTCAGCATCGGATGCGTTGCAGTCGTGGCGCTCGCGCCCGCCGTCAATGCCGGCGAGAAGCGGGCGGTGATCGAACTGTTCACAAGTCAGGGCTGCTCATCATGCCCATCGGCCGACCGTCTGCTCGGCGAACTGTCCCACGACCGTACGCTCGTCGCGCTGAGCCTCTCAGTCGACTATTGGGATTATCTCGGCTGGAAGGACACGATGTCATTGCCGGGCCATACCGCGCGCCAGCGCGGCTATGCGAAGTCGCGCGGCGACCGTCACGTCTACACGCCGCAAGCGGTCATCAACGGCGTCGCGCACGCGGTCGGAAGCGACAAGGCGGCGATCGACCAGGCGATCGCACACAGCCGGAGTCAAGCCCACACCATGGCGGTGCCGGTGAACCTTTCCGACGCGGACGGCCGGATCACCATCGGCCTTCCCGCGTCGACGTCGGGCGCGCGCGGCGAGGTGTGGTTGTGCGGTGTGAAGAAAGCCGCGGCGGTGGAGATCAGCCGCGGCGAGAATCGCGGGCGGACGGTGACCTATCACAACGTCGTGCGCGGCTGGCACAAGCTCGGCGATTGGAGCGGCAAGTCGGCGTCTTGGACGGTGTCGCGATCCGATTTCAAGGCGGGCGTTGACGAAGCAGCGGTCATCGTGCAGGAGCGTCCGAACGGCCATCCGGGCCGCGTGCTCGGCGCGGCCAGCATCGCGCTGAAGTAGCGCGATCGTCTTTCCCTCCGCGCCCGATGCGCTCGTAGCCCAATCCGCACAAAAATTGGGCCGGCACGAAGCCGGCCCGTAGGGACGTTGGGGATTGAACCGTACGCGAAACTGGCCCGGTCGCTCCGAGCCCCGGGGGGCTGGGGGGCTGAGGAAACCGGTGCTCGTAAGCAAACCGGGCCTAGAGGCAACGGTTCTCTTATCGCAGCCCACATGGGCGCGCGCTTGACCGAAATTGGGCCTTATTATGATCCCTTTAACGAACCCGTGATCGCAAAACCGCGAAACAGCGACACTCTGGTTCGACTTGTGGGCGCGCCTGCGGCGCGACAGGTCCCGATTCCTGGGACTTGCGACAGGCTGCCGAGAAGGCGATCATGCGGCGTGACATCGTGATGACAACAGGGAGGCGCCGCATGAGCTTTAGCCCCGGCGAAACTGAACCAAGCGAGTCCCACGGGGGCGAATTGGCAAACCGGGTTCTGCCCTTCGCCCCCGACAACCGAGTGACCTTCAACCGGCGCGAACTTGACCGCATTCTGCGGCTCTATGGCCGCAAGGTCGCCGCTGGTGAGTGGCGCGACTACGCCGTGGATTTTCTCAAGGACCGGGCTGTGTTCTCGGTCTTCCGGCGCAGCGCCGAAGTTCCGATCTATCGCATCGAGAAAAATCCGCGGCTGGAGCGCCGGCAGGGTGCGTACAGCGTGATCTCGGCTACCGGCCTGATCGTGCGGCGCGGGCACGAGCTCGACGGCGTGCTGCGCGCGCTCGACAAAGGCTTCAGCGTCGTCGCGAGTTGAAGTCCGAGAACCGGTTTCCATCCCGGATCAAGTCCGGGCAGGCCTTTTCGGGATCATGCCCTCCGGCAAACTGGCGGCACCCGCACCGAGCGGGCGCTGCATGTAGACGCTGTCGAGCCAGCGCCCGTGCTTGTAGCCGACCGCGTCGAGCGTGCCGATCAGCCGGAAGCCCGCCGCGGTGTGCAAGGCGATCGAGGCCGCTTGCAACGTCGAATCGCCGATCACCGCGATCATCTGCCGGAAGCCCGCCTCGGTGCAGCGCACGATGAGTGCTTCCAGCAGCGTCCGGCCGATACCGCGCCCGTGTGCATCCGGTGCCACATACACCGAATCCTCGACGCTGTACCGATAGGCCGGCCGCGGCCGAAACGGTCCCACGTAGGCATAGCCGAGAATGACGCCGCCGCGTTCACCGACGATGTAGGGAAACCCGCCGTCGACAAGCGCGCCCCGCCGCCGCAGCATCTCTGCCTCGTCCGGCGGCTCGAGTTCGAACGATGCGGTGCCGTGCTGCACCGCATCGGCGTAGATGCGGGTGATGGCGGGAATATCGGCGGCGGTGGTGGGGCGGATCGAGACTTGCATCGTCACAAAAAGCGCCTCGGCGTGAGGCCGAGGCGCTTCGTGTCGTCGTCGTGCGATCCTTAGCGGCGGTCGCCGAACAGGCGCAGCAGCATCAGGAACAGGTTGATGAAGTCGAGATAGAGCGCCAGCGCGCCCATCACCGCCTTGCGGCCGGCGACGGTACCGTCGTCGTTGACGTCATACATTTCTTTGATCTTCTGCGTGTCCCAGGCCGTCAGCCCGGCGAACACCAGCACGCCCACCACCGATATGATGAACTGCATCGCCGAGCTCTGCAGGAACAGATTGACGAGCGAGGCGATGATAATGCCGATCAGGCCCATGATTAGGAACGAGCCGAAGGCGGACAGATCGCGTTGCGTGGTGTAGCCGTAAAGGCTCAGTGCCCCGAACGATGCCGCGCTGATGAAGAACACGCGCGTGATCGAAGCGCCCGTATAGGCGATGAAGATCGTTGCCAGCGAGATGCCCAGCAACGTTGCGAACGTAAGGAACAGCGTGAGCGCAGTCCCGGCCTGCAGCCGTTCGATGCGGAAGCTGATGAAGAAGACAAGCGCCAGCGGCGCCAGGATCACGACCCACATCAGCGGGCTGCCGAACAAGGCTTGGCCGAGTGGCGTCAGCGCCAGCTGTCCCGTGGCGCTGCTCGTTGTCGATAGCGAAAACGTCAGCCAGGCGATAACGCCAGTCAGCGCTACCGCACCCGCCATGAGATTGTAGACGCGGATCATGTGGGCGCGCAGCCCGGCGTCGATTGCAAGCGCCCGATCCGTGGCATAGCCGCCGCGAGCGGCTGCAACGTTGCGGTCGAAGTCGGACATGGATGTTCCCTCTCTCTGTCCCAGCCACAGGGCCGAAGACCTGACGCGGCGGATAGCCGCCGAGCCGTATGGTCCGAATCTAATGCGGACTCGGCCCGCGCGCCAGCCCGGCGCAAGGTGAAATCGTTAACGCGCCTGCCCCAGCCGCGGAGGCCCCGCGGGCCACCGTAGAGCTACGGTATCGCCTGGCCGGGGCGGCGTTCCGCTCATTCCTCCCGCTGGCCGAGCAGCTGCAGCAGCAGGGTGAACAGGTTAATGAAATTGAGGTAGAGCGACAGCGCCCCCAGGATCGCGCTCCGCTCCGCGACCGCGCCGCTCATGCCGCCACGCGGCTCCGCCTCGATGTATTCGTCCTTGAGCCGCTGAGTATCCCAGGCCGTCAGGCCGGCGAACACCAGCACCCCGACCACCGAGATGATGAACTGAATGGTCTGGCTGCCGAGGAAGATGTTGACCACCGACGCAATGATCACGCCGAACAGTCCCATGATCAGGAACGAACCGAATCCTGAGAGGTCGCGCTGCGTGGTGTAGCCCCACAGGCTCAGCGTGCCGAACGCGGCGGCGGTGATGAAGAACACCCGCACGATCGAGGTATGGGTGAAGACGAGGAACACGGTGCTGAGCGACACGCCCATCAGCGCGGCGAAGGTGATGAAAAGCACCTTGCCGATCGTCGGCGACAGGCGGTGGATGCCGAAGCTCAGTGCGAACACCATCGCCAGCGGCGACAACATCACCAGCCACTTCAGCGGGCTGATGAACAAGGCGACGCCGAGCGGCGTCAGATAGCCGCCCGCGAAGCGCGCCGGAATCTCGGCGCCGTTGCGGAGAATCTTGGCGGCGCTGGCAGCATCGCCGGTCACCGCAACCATGTAGACGCCCAGCGCGGCAAAGCCGGTCACTGCCAGACCGAGCACCATGTAGTTGTAGATTGTCAGCATGTAGGCTCGCAGGCCTGCATCGATGGCCGCATCGGTGCGTTGCCCGTAACGCAGCGCGGCGGCGTCGCGTTGGTGGTCGCTCATCGTTCCTATCCCGTACGCGAGGACATGATCGCGGTTCGTCCCGCGGCCGGAGACTCTCGGCCCCGGCATTGTCAGTGATCAACATCATCCCGCCGCAGCGCTAAAGCAATGTGACGAAAACACGCGGCGCTTTCACGTTTCGCTACAAATTTCGTAACACTGACGCGGGTTTCTGCCCCAGCGCCGTGAAGGTTCCGATCAGTCCGAGGGCAACCGTGACGATCAGCGCGCCGAACGCCGCAGCGACCGCCGGCAGCGGCAACCAGGCAAAAGGCAGATTCATCACGTCGCGAACCACGAAAAACGCGGCAATCGAGCCCACCGTGACCCCAAAAGCCGCCGTCGCCAGTCCCAGCAGCAGGTACTCCAACGCGTAGGCCGCCAGCAGGCGGCGGCGCGTGGCGCCGAGCGTCTTGAGAATAACCGCGTCATAAACACGATGACGATGACCGGCCGCCAGGGCGCCGCCGAGCACCAGGACCGCCGCAAACAGCGTCACCAGACTGGCGCCGCGGATGCCCAGCGCGAGATTGGCGACGATCGCGCCGACCGCGTCGAGCGCTTCCTTCACCCGCACCGTGGTCACCGTGGGAAATGCGGCGGCGACCGCCCTGAGCAGCGCGACCTCAGTCGCGACCGTGCCGCCATTTGGGTATGTCAGCGTTGCGATATGGGTATGGGGCGCGGCGCGAAAGGTGTTCGGGGAGAAGACCAGCACGAAATTGATGCCGAGGCTTTGCCAGTCGACGGTGCGCAGATTGGCGATGCGCGCTGTGACGTTGCGGCCGAACACGTTGACGGTGAGCGGATCGCCAAGCTTGAGGCCGAGACCGTCGGCGATCCGCTTCTCCAGCGAGACCAGCGGCGGTCCACTGACGTCGGCCGGCCACCAATCCCCTTCCACCACCCGCGAGCCGCGCGGAATCTCCACCGCATGGGTGATGCCGCGATCGCTTTGCAGCACCCAGGAGGCTTGCGGGGACGGGTTGAGATCTTCCGCCTTGATTCCGTTTGCAGCGACGATGCGTCCGCGCAGCATCGGGACGCGTTCCCGCTTCGCCTCCGGCGCACGCTGGCGCAGGAAAGCATCGAAGGCTTCGGCGTCACCGGACGGGATGTCGACAAAGTACAGCGATGGTGCCTTGTCGGGTAGCGCCGCCATGAACTGCCGGCGCAAATTGCCGTCGATCTGCGTGACGACGACCAGCAATGCGAGGCCGAGTCCGAGCGACTGCACGACGGTCGGCGTCAATGCGCCGGGACGATGGATGTTGGCGACGGCCAGCCGTACCAGCGTCGTGCCGGCGCGCGGGGCGCGCCGCGCCGCGAGCATCACGAGCGCGGCGACGATGTGCAGCACGACGAACACTGCGGCGGCGGCGCCGACAAAGATCGCCGCGACGCGCTGGTCGTAGGCGAGCGCGACCGCGAGCCCCGCCAGCGCGACGACGACGACGGCGGTCGCCACCACGTAGCGGCGGCGCGGCCAGCGCGATTGCGCCGTGACCTGGTCGCGAAACAGTGACGACACCGGAACGTCGTGGGCGCGGCCGAGCGGCCACAGCGTGAAGGCGACCGCCGTGAGCAGGCCATACAGCACCGCCAGCGCCAGCTTGTCCGGCTGCAACGCCGGCTCGATCGGAAGCGGGATCACGGTCCCGAACGCCCAGGCGATGACGAACGGCAGTGCCGCTCCCAGGGCGAGGCCGATCGCGGTGCCGGCCGCCGCAAAGATCAGCACCTGCACCAGATACACCGCGAAGACGCGACCGCCGGTGGCGCCGAGCGACTTCATCGTGGCGATTGCCTCGCGCCGGTGGTCGAGATGCCCTTTCACCGCGTTGGCGACGCCGACTCCGCCCACCAGCAGTGCCGTCAGACCGACCAGGGTCAGGAACTGTGTGAAACGCTCGACGTTGCGTTCGAGCTGCGGCGATGCCTTGTCGCGCGTGCGAACTCCCCAGCCCGCTTCCGGCAACTGCCGGCGCGCGTCGGCGGCGACCGCCTCGGTTGCGCGCTCGCCGGCATCCACGCCAGGCAGGCGCAGGCGGTAGTGCCAGCGAACCAGGCTGCCCGGTTGCAACAGGCCGGTGGCGCGCAGGGCGGCCTCGCTGGTCAGCAGGCGCGGGCCAAAGCCAATGCCTCCCGCTAGCTTGTCGGGCTCGGTCTTGAGCGCCGCGCGGATTTCGATCGGCGCCTCGCCGATCTGGACCCGATCGCCGGGCCCGAGATCGAGACGTGCCAGCAGCGCCGGATCGACAACCGCGCCAAACGCGCCGTCGCGCTCGGCCAGCGCCGCGGCAAGCGGCATCGCGGGTTCGAGCACGACTGTGCCGTAAAGCGGGTAGCGGCCATCGACCGCCTTCAGTTCGACCAGCGCGGTTCGCTGGTCGGCGCTGTTGCCGCCCGCCGGAGCGGCCGCGCGCGCCATCGACCGCGTGGTGGCCGCTACCGAGACCGCTCCGTGCCCTTCGAGGAAGGCCCGCTCGGCGGAGCTCGCTTCGCGGTGAATCAGCGAGAACGCCATGTCGCCGCCAAGGATCACGCTGCCTTCGCGGGCCAGGCCGTCGGCGAGGCTGGCGGCGAACGAGCCGACGCCGGCGATCGCCATGACGCCGAGCGCGATGCAGGCGACAAACACGGCGAAGCCGCGCAAACCTCCGCGCAGCTCGCGCAAGGCGAAACGCAAAGGCAACAGCCACGCACGGCGCGGCGCGCGGCCGGCGGCGCTGGGAACGAAGGCGTTCATGCGGACGCCGGGGCGCGGGTGGCGTGCAGTTCGAGGCGACCCGAACGCATGCGGATGACACGATCGCAGCGCTGGGCCAGCACGGGATCATGGGTGACGAGCACCAGGGTCGTATTGCGTGCGGCGTGGCCGGCGAACAGCAGATCGACCACCTGCTGACCGGTGCTCTCGTCGAGATTTCCAGTCGGCTCATCGGCCACCAAAATGGCGGGATTGGGGGCCAGCGCCCGCGCCAGCGCCACGCGTTGCTGCTCGCCGCCGGAGAGTTGCGCCGGGTAATGGCCGAGCCGGTCGGCAAGCCCGACCGCCGCGAGTTCATGAGCGGCACGATCCAGCGCGTCCGGATTGCCGGCAAGTTCGAGCGGGACCGCGACGTTCTCGTGCGCCGTCATGGTGGGGATCAGGTGAAACGACTGGAAGACGATTCCGACGCGGCGGCCGCGGAAGCGCGCCAACCCATCCTCATCGAGCCGCCCGAGATTCTCCTCCGCAATCACCACCGAGCCCGAGTCGGGCCGTTCCAGGCCGGCCATGACCATGAGCAGGGTCGACTTGCCCGACCCCGACGGGCCGACGAGGGCAATCGCCTCACCGCTCCCTATATGCAGCTCGATGTCTTTGAGGATATGCACGCGGGCGGCGCCGCGACCGAGGGAAAGATTGATCCCGGACAGCGCAATCGCGGGCCCCGGGGTCGCGGGAGAAATGTCGTTCATGCGGTTGTCTCGTTCGCCCTCCAAGGCAAGCCGCGGAAGCGCCGGCCCCCGCTCATATGGGAGACCGAACCGGCTGGTCCAGTTGCGCACGCTCGTTGTCGCGGCCATGTTCGGCTGTTTCGTGGCAGGTGCAGCACCTATCGCAAAGGCGCAGGCGGTGGACCAGCCCGTGCAGATCGTTGTTCTCGGCGACTCGCTGACCGCCGGGTACGGCCTGCCCGGCACGGCGGCGTTCCCGGCCCGGCTCGAACGGGCGCTGCAGGCCAAGGGACTGAAGGTCGCGGTCGCCAATGCCGGGGTCTCAGGCGATACCGCGTCCGATGGCCTCGCCCGCCTCGACTGGTCGGTGCCGGACGGGACCGATGCGGTCATCCTGGAGCTCGGCGCGAACGATGCGCTGCGCGGCATCAACCCGGCCGTTACGCGGCAGGCGCTCGCCACTATTCTGCGCCGTCTGAAGGAGCGGAACATTCCGGTCCTGCTGTGCGGCATGCTGGCGCCACGCAACCTGGGCAGGGACTATGGCCGCGCGTTCGACGCGATCTATCCGGAGCTGGCCGCCGCCGAGGCGGTCTTGCTCTATCCGTTTTTTCTCGACGGCGTGGCAACGAGCCCGAAGCTCAATCTGCCGGATGGGATGCATCCAAGCGAGGCCGGTGTCGACCTGATCGTGGCCCGGATCCTGCCGAAGGTGGAGGACTTGATCGCGGGCGTGAAAACTCAAAACTGACGACAAAGTGATTGCGGCAAGAGAATATTCGCAAATCTGCAACACGAATCGGGATGCCTCACGCTTCCCGACGACTGAGGAGGAGGCGATGGTGCGTCTCTTTACCGGCCTCGAAATCCCAGCCGACCTCGCCGAAGCCCTTGCGATGCTGCGCGGCGGCTTGCCTGGAGCCCGCTGGATCGACCCCGAGAACTATCACCTCACGTTGCGGTTCATCGGCGATATCGACGATTCGCTGGCCCACGAGATTGCGCTGATGCTGCGCCAGGTACGGCGCCCGGGCTTCGACCTGCGTCTCGGCGGGCTGGCGTCGTTCGGCGGCCGCAAGCCGCGCGCGGTGATCGCCGCGGCGGAGCCGAGCGCGCCATTGATGGAGTTGCAAGCCGAGCATGAGCGCCTGCTGCGGCGCATCGGCCTCGAGCCGGAGAGCCGGAAATTCACCCCGCACGTGACACTGGCGCGCCTGCGCGACTCGTCGAGCCGGCAAGTGGCAGACTATCTCGCGAACAGCGGCCACTTCCGCTCGCGCAGCTTCCCGGTGTCGCGGTTCGTGCTTTTCTCCTCGCGGGCGTCGGGCGGCGGCGGCCCCTATCTCGTCGAAGAGGCCTATCCGCTCGCGGCGCATGAGCCCGCCTGGCATCAGGCCGGTCCAGACCTCGGCACGACCGCCCCGTAACCCCGCGCTCGATTGATCGTGACGATGAATGACGCCACCAGCGAGCCCTATTCGTTGTTCCACCTCTCATCGCAACCGGGACGTTCCAGCGCTCGCCGCTAGCTGGCGACATTCGAGAAGCGCTGGGCTGGGCGGCGGCGACCGCACTGGTCGCACGTGACATACTCTGCATAGTTTTCGCGTCGTGAATGCGACCGGCGACCGGCGGCGTCGGGAAGGGGAACGTTATCAATGAAACGCGTGCTGATTCGGTGCGGGTGGCTGGTCACGCTTGACCCCAAGATCGGAGATTTCAGGAACGGCGAGCTCCTGTTCAACGGCAACGCGATCGAGACGGTCGGCCGCAATCTCGGCGCCACTGCGGACGAGACGATCGACGCGTCCGACAAGATCGTGATGCCCGGCCTGGTCAACGCTCACATGCACACCTGGGAAACGGCGCTGCGCGGCATCGGCTGCGAGTGGCTGTCGGCCGACTATTTCAAGCACGTCCACGGCAACCTCGCGACGCGCTACAAGGCCGAAGACAACTACGTCGCCAACCTGATCGGCGCGCTGGCGCAGATCGACGCCGGCGTCACGACACTGGTCGACTGGTGCCATAACATCACCTCGCTGGAGATGGCCGAACGCGCGATCGACGGTCTCGCCGACAGCGGCATCCGCGCCGTGTTCGCGCATGGCACCGCGAAGCCCATGGGCCGGAACGATCCCGTCCCGTTCACTCACGTGCCGCATCCGCGCGACCGCCTCGAGGCGCTGCGCAAAGGCCGGCTCGCCAGCGACGACGGCCGCATCACGCTCGCCATGGCGATCCTCGGGCCCGACTGGAGCACCTGGGATGTGGTCGAGCATGACATCCGCATGGCGCGCGAGTTCGGCCTGGTGTCGTCGTCGCACACGCGGCGGAGCGAGGACAGCCTGGTGCCCGGCGGCTATCACCGCATGGCCAAGGCAGGGCTGCTCGGCCCCGACCACAATCTCGTGCACGGGACGACTTACGATCATGCCGATCTCAGGGTGCTGGTCGACAGCGGCGCGACCCTGACCTCGACCGTGCTGGTGGAGCTTCATCACCACATCGGCGACACCATGGTCGCCGCCTACCGCGAGGCCGGCGGGACGCCCTCGCTCGGCATCGATGTCGAGCTCTACTGCTCCGGGCAGATGTTCCGCGAGATGCAGGCGGCGCTGCTGTTCGCGCGCGGCAAGGAGATCCGCAACAACGTCTTGCGCGGCAACTCCCAATACAAGACGATACCGGTGCGCTCGCGCGAGGCGCTGGAATGGACGACGATCAACGGCGCGTGTGCGTTTCAATTGGATCACCGGATCGGCACGCTTTCGCCCGGCAAGAAGGCCGACATCGTCATGCTGCGGGCCGACGACGTGAACATGGCGCCGGTCCACGACCCGGTGTATTCGATCGTGGAGATCGCCGGCGCCGGCAATGTCGACACCGTCATCATCGACGGCGTCGTTCGCAAGCAGAACGGCAAGCTGACGTTCCCGGCGGATGTGCTGCGCAAGCGGCTGAGCGAGCTTGCCGAGTCGGGCGCCCGAATTATGCAGGAGGGCGGCTACCGGGTGGAGACCGCGCCGCAATAGCTCAGGCGGGCAACACAACTCGCAATCGGAGACGAAACGATGACGACAATCACCCGTCGAACGGCTCTCGCCGGACTCTCGGCTCTGGCAATGGCACCGACCGGAATCCCGGCCCTTGCGCAATCCGGCGGCGCAATCACCATGCTGCACGGCTTCACCCCCGGCGCGAATGTCGACATCACCGCACGTCTGATAGCCGAGAATCTCAGTAAGCGATTGGGGCGCCCGATCGTGGTGGAAACGCGGCCAGGCGCCGGCGGCACCATCTCGGCGGCGGCGGTGGCGCGCTCGGCGCCTGACGGAAGCACGATCGCCATCCTGCCAAGCGGACACGCGGTGTCCGCCGCCATGTACAAGCAGCTTCCTTACAATGCGGTCGAAGACTTCAGCTTCATCAGCATGCTGACTGAAAACCCGTTCATCTTTGTGACCTATCCCGATCACCCGGCGAAGACGATCGCGGATGTCATCAAGGCCGCGCAGGCTGACCCGGGCAAGCTGGCCTGCGCCACCGCCGGTATCGGCACCGGAATGCATCTGGCCTTCGAGCTTTTGGCATCGATGGCGAAGGTCAAGATTCAGCACATTCCGTATCGCGGCTCGCCGCAAGCGATCACCGACCTGATTGCCAAGCGCGTCGATTTTCAGATGGACACGCCTCAGCTCTTGCTGCCCTTCCTCGCTGACGGCCGCGTGCGTGCGCTCGCAGTCACGGGACCGTCGCGGTTTTTTGCCCAGCCCGAAGTGCCGACCGTCGCCGAGAGCGGCCTCTCCGGCTATTCGGTGACGGGCTGGCTCGGCCTTGCCGGCCCCGCGGGATTGCCGGCAGCGTTCGTCAGTAAGGTCAACGCAGAGGTTAAGGCGATCCTGGCCGAGCCTGCCGTCACCTCACGGCTGCGCGCGCTCGGAGCCGACATGGTGCCGACCACGCCGGAGGCCTTCAAGGCGCGCGTCGCCGACGATGTCGCGAAATGGAGGAAGGTGGTGGCGGACGCGAATATTCCGAGGGTGTAGAGAAACGTGCGTTGACCGCACCAATCCGGCGACCTCCGTCCTCTGAGCGCTCTCCGCCGCATGCCTGTTTCGATCCGAGGCCGCTACGCCGCGCTGACCCAATCGGGGGACATCGAGGCCGACCCCGCTCAACGATTGATGATCGAGCGGTTCGCCCGCCTGGAAAAGCGGCTTGCCGGGCATCGCCTGGCGCGGAAATCCTCCTCGCTCGGCTGGCTGTTCGGGCGGCGCGAGAAGAATGCCCCAGTGAAAGGCCTCTACCTGTTCGGGGAGGTCGGCCGCGGCAAGACCATGCTGATGGACCTGTTCTTCGAGACGAGTCCGGTCGTCCGCAAACGCCGTGTCCATTTTCACGCCTTCATGGCCGAGGTGCACGAGCGGGTCTATGCGCTGCGCCGGCGGATCAAGCGCGGTGACATCGCCGACGATGACCCGATCCGGCTGGTCGCCACGGCGCTGGCGGAAGAAGCCTGGCTCCTGTGCTTCGACGAATTCCACGTCACCGACATCGCCGATGCGATGATCCTCGGACGGCTGTTCGCGCGCCTGTTCGAGCATAGTGTGGTGGTGGTGGCGACCTCGAATGTCGCGCCGGATGACCTCTACAAGGATGGACTCAATCGCGCGTTGTTTCTCCCCTTCATCGCGCTGTTGCAGCAGCGCATGGAGGTTGTCCGGCTCGATGCGCGCACCGATTTCCGGCTGGAGAAGCTCGCCGGCGCGCCGGTCTGGTACGTTCCGGCGGACGCCGCCGCTGACGCGGCGCTCGACGCCGCCTGGGGCCGGCTCGCCGGCAACCAGCCGGCCGGTCCCGATACGCTGGGAGTGCACGGCCGCACGGTGCATGTGCCGCAAGCGGCCGCGGGTGCGGCACGGTTTTCTTTCGCGGATCTCTGCGAGCAACCGCTCGGCGCTGCCGACTACCTCAAGCTCGCCTATGAATTTCACACGCTGGTCATCGACCGCATCCCGGTGATGGATTTCCCCCATCGCAACGCCGCCAAGCGCTTCATCATCCTGGTCGACACGCTGTATGATTTTGCGGTCAAGCTGGTCGCCTCGGCGAACGCCGAACCGGATGCGCTCTACCGCAGCACCGACGGGTTCGAAGCGCAGGAATTCAAGCGCACCGCCTCGCGGCTGATCGAGATGCGATCGCAGTCCTACCTCGCGCTGCCGCACGGACCGCGCACCGCTCTTGACACCGGGGCGACCGAGGGAATCGTCGAGACCTGACGCCGAGAGTATACCTGCCCTACGCCCGGCGGCGCGTTGCTTCTCGGGCCGATCGACTTGAACCGCCTGTCCGGACGGGCTAATGACCCGCAACCTCAGTTCATCCGCCTTTCAAGCAAGGACAGGTCCCCATGGCGCGTAACAAGATCGCATTGATTGGCGCCGGACAGATCGGCGGCACGCTCGCCCACCTGATCGGACTGAAGCAACTCGGCGACGTCGTGCTGTTCGACGTCGTCGAGGGTATCCCGCAGGGCAAGGCGTTGGACCTGGCCCAGTCCTCGCCGATCGACGGCTTCGACGCGCGGCTCTCCGGCGTCAATTCCTACGAGGCGATCGAGGGCGCGAACGTCTGCATCGTCACCGCAGGCGTGCCGCGCAAGCCGGGTATGAGCCGCGACGACCTGCTCGGGATCAACCTCAAGGTGATGGAACAGGTCGGCGCCGGCATTGCCAAGTACGCGCCGAACGCGTTCGTCATTTGCATCACCAACCCGCTCGACGCCATGGTCTGGGCGTTGCAGAAGAGCTGCGGCCTGCCGAAGCAAATGGTCGTCGGCATGGCCGGTGTGCTCGACTCGGCGCGTTTCCGCTACTTCCTCGCCGATGAGTTCAACGTATCGGTCGAAGATGTGACCGCCTTCGTGCTCGGCGGCCACGGCGACACCATGGTGCCGCTGGTGCGCTACTCGACCGTCGCCGGCATCCCGCTGCCCGACCTAGTGAAAATGGGCTGGACCACGCAGACGCGCATCGACGAGATCGTCACCCGCACCCGCAACGGCGGCGGCGAGATCGTCGCCCTGCTCAAGACCGGCTCGGCGTTCTACGCGCCGGCGGCTTCCGCGATCGCCATGGCGGAGAGCTATCTGCTCGACAAGAAGCGCGTGCTGCCTTGCGCCGCCCACCTCAATGGCGAGTACGGCTGCGACGACATCTATGTCGGCGTTCCGATCGTCATCGGGGGGAAAGGTGTCGAGCGCATCGTCGAGATCGAGCTCAACAGTGCGGAGCGCGAGATGTTCCAGGGCTCGGTCGCGTCGGTGCAGACGCTGATCGACGCCTGCAAGAAGATCGCACCAGACTTGGGGAAGTAGGACGAGTAGCTATCGGTGTCATCCCGAACGAAGCGAGAGCCGGGACCCATGTACCCCAGCGCCGGGATATATGGGTTCCGCCTCGCGCGCCGCTTCGCGTCGCTTGGCCGGGATGACAGCCGAGAGAGAGTACGCAGACCGGGGATAGGCCACGGCATGAACATCCATGAGTATCAAGCGAAAGACGTGCTGCGCGACTTCGGCCTGCCGGTGCCGCGTGGACTGCCGGCCTTCTCGGTGGACGAGGCGGTCAAGGCCGCGCAGGAGCTCGGCGGCCCGGTCTGGGTCGTGAAGGCGCAGATCCATGCCGGCGGGCGCGGCAAGGCCGGCGGCGTCACGGTTGTCAAGTCAATCGAAGACGTGCGCAAGGAAGCGCAGCGCATCCTCGGCTCGACCCTGGTGACGCACCAGACCGGCCCGCATGGCAAAGAGGTGCACCGCCTCTATATCGAGGATGGCTCGGCGATCGAGCGCGAGTTCTATCTATCCATGCTGGTCGACCGCGAAACCTCGCGCATCGCCTTCGTGGTGTCGACGGAAGGCGGCATGGACATCGAAGAGGTCGCACGCACGAACCCTGAGAAGATCCTGACCTTCACGATCGATCCGGCGGTCAACATCTGCCCGTTCCATGTCCGCCTGGTGGCGCGCGCGCTCGGGCTTGAGGGCGAGCAGCAGAAGCAGCTCAGCCCGCTGCTGACGCATTTGCACCGCGCCTTCGTCGACAAGGACATGAGCCTGTTGGAGATCAACCCGCTGGTGTTGACCAAGGACGGACAGATCGTCTGCCTCGACGCCAAGGTCGGCTTCGACGACAATGCGCTGTACCGGCACAAGGACATCGTGGCGCTGCGCGACCTCTCCGAGGAGGACGAGAAGGAAATCGAAGCGTCGAAGTACGATCTCAACTACGTCGCGCTCGACGGCGCGATCGGCTGCATGGTCAACGGCGCCGGGCTCGCCATGGCGACCATGGATATCATCAAGCTCTACGGCGAGACGCCGGCGAATTTTTTGGACGTCGGCGGCGGAGCTTCGAAGGAGAAGGTTGCCGCCGCATTCAAGATCATCACCGCCGATCCCAAGGTGAAGGGCATCCTGGTCAACATCTTCGGCGGCATCATGAAGTGCGACGTGATCGCGGAAGGCGTGGTCGCGGCAGTAAAGGAAGTCGGGCTGAAGGTGCCGCTGGTGGTGCGGCTGGAAGGCACCAATGTCGCGCTCGGCAAGGAGATCATCGCCAAGTCGGGCCTCAATGTGAACTCCGCCGACGATCTCGACGATGCGGCACAGAAGATCGTCAAGGCGGTCAAGGAGACTGTGTGATGAGTACTCAGATGTTTCCTTCGTCATGCCCGGCCTTGTGCCGGGCATCCCGTCTTTTTTTCGGTTCTGTGAGTCAAGGCGTGGATGGCCGGGACAAGCCCGGCCGTGACGCAGAGCGCTGGCGCGCCGACCTCCCCCTTTCAGGGGGAGGTAAGCAGCGGAGAGGCCGCTTATAGATGTCTATCCTCATCGACAAGACCACCAAGGTCATCTGCCAGGGCTTCACCGGCAGGAACGGCACCTTCCATTCCGAGCAGGCGATCGCTTACGGCACCCAGATGGTCGGCGGCACCGCGCCCGGCAAAGGCGGGCAGATGCATCTCGGCCTGCCGGTGTTCGAGACCGTCGCCGAGGCCAAGGCCGAGACCGGCTGCGACGCCTCGGTCATCTACGTGCCGCCGCCCGGCGCCGCCGACGCCATCACCGAGGCGATCGAGGCCGGGATCCCGTTGATCGTCTGCATCACGGAAGGCATTCCGGTGCTCGACATGGTGAAGGTGAAGCGGGCGCTCTGCGGCTCGACATCGCGCCTGATCGGGCCGAATTGCCCGGGCGTCATGACCGCTGGCGAATGCAAGATCGGCATCATGCCGGGCAACATTTTTCAGCCTGGCTCAGTGGGAATTGTCTCGCGCTCCGGCACGCTCACCTACGAAGCGGTGTTCCAGACCACCCGCGCCGGACTCGGCCAGACCACGGCGGTCGGGATCGGTGGCGATCCGGTCAAGGGCACCGAATTCATCGAAGTGTTGGAGATGTTCCTCGCCGACCCCGCCACCGCGTCGATCGTCATGATCGGCGAGATCGGCGGCGCCGCCGAGGAGGATGCAGCCCAGTTCGTCAAGGACGAGACGCGGCGCGGCCGCGCCAAGCCTATGGTGGGCTTCATTGCCGGGCGCACCGCGCCGCCGGGGCGCCGCATGGGCCATGCCGGAGCCATCATCGCTGGCGGCAAAGGCGACGCGGAATCCAAGATCGCCGCCATGGAGGCTGCCGGCATCCGGGTCTCCCCTTCACCTGCCCGGCTCGGCGCCACCTTGGCCGAAGTGCTGAATCAATAATTCAGTTCTTCGCGGAATTGCCGCTTCTTTTCTCTTTTGACTGCCGTACGGACGACATAAATAGGGGCGTAGTAAGGAATCACCGCATCAATGGGCAATGCTGCGACGTCCCGGGAGCGCCGCTGTCCGATCTCAGCCCCAGGAACCCCCCATGTCTCGCCAGGACGCGAACGCTGCCTTCGCCCTCACATCGTTCCTCTACGGCGGCAACGCCGCCTATATCGAAGACCTCTACGAGCGCTACCGGACCGACCCCACGACAGTCGGCGGCGAATGGCAGGCATTTTTCCAGGGCCTCAAGGATGCCGGCGCCGTGCAGGCGCCCTCGTGGCGGCAATCGCATTGGCCGAGCCTGCCGCGCGGCGACCTGGTCGCGGCGCTGACCGGCGACTGGCCGGAGGTCGAGAAGGCCGTCGGCGACAAGCTCATGGCCAAGGCGCAGGTCGCCGGCGCCGAGATTTCGGCGGAGCACGTGCGGCAGGCGGCAAGGGACTCCGTGCATGCGTTGATGTTGATCCGTGCCTACCGCATCCGCGGCCACCACTACGCCAAGCTCGATCCGCTGCGACTCGAGCCGCCGAAGGATCGTTCGGAGCTTGACCCGCGCTCCTACGGCTTTACCGAAGCCGACTATGATCGGCCGATCTATCTCGACCACGTGCTCGGACTCGAGTTCGGAACGCTGCGCGAGATCATCGCGATCCTCGAGCGCACCTACTGCCAGACGCTCGGCATCGAGTTCATGCACATCTCCAACGCGGCCCAAAAGGGGTGGCTGCAGGAGCGCATCGAAGGACCCGACAAGGCAATCACCTTCACCCCCGAGGGCAAGCGCGCGATCCTCAACAAGCTGGTGGAATCGGAAGGTTTCGAGAAGTTCTGCGACACCAAGTTCACCGGCACCAAGCGGTTCGGGCTCGACGGTGCCGAGTCGATGATCCCGGCGCTGGAGCAGATCATCAAGCGCGGCGGCGCGCTCGGGGTGAAGGAGATCGTCTTCGGCGTGGCCCACCGTGGCCGGCTCAACGTGCTGGCGCAAGTGATGGGCAAGCCGCACCGGGCGATCTTCCACGAGTTCAAGGGCGGCTCGTGGACGCCGGACGAGATCGAAGGCTCCGGTGACGTCAAGTATCACCTCGGCGCATCGTCCGACCGCGAGTTCGACGGCCATCGCGTGCATCTGTCGCTCACCGCCAACCCGTCGCATCTGGAAATCGTCGATCCGGTGGTGCTCGGCAAGGTGCGGGCGAAGCAGGACCAGCACGGCGACCCGCCCGAGCGGCGCGTATCGGTGATGCCGCTGTTGATCCATGGCGATGCTTCGTTCGCCGGCCAGGGCGTCGTGGCCGAATGCTTCGGTCTGTCGGAGCTCAAAGGCTACCGCACCGGCGGCTCCGTGCATTTCATCGTCAACAACCAGATCGGCTTCACCACCTACCCGCGCTATTCGCGCTCGTCGCCCTATCCATCGGACGTCGCCAAGATGATCGAGGCGCCGATCTTCCATGTGAACGGCGACGATCCGGAGGCGGTGGTCTATGCCGCCAAGGTGGCGACAGAATACCGGCAGCAGTTTCACAAGCCGGTGGTCCTCGACATGTTCTGCTACCGGCGCTTCGGCCACAACGAGGGTGACGAGCCGGCGTTTACCCAGCCGTTGATGTACAAGAAGATCCGCTCACACCCGACGACGCTGGAAATCTACGCCGAGAAGCTGGCCAAAGAGGGTCTCGTCAGCGAGGCCGAAGTGGACAAGTTGCGGGGCGACTGGCGCGCCAAGCTCGACATCGAGCAAGAAGCCGCCCTGGGCTACAGGCCGAACAAGGCCGACTGGCTCGATGGCCGCTGGTCGGGATTGAAGGCGGGCGCCGATGTCGATGATCCGCGCCGCGGCATCACCGGCGTCGCCACCGAGACCCTGCGCGAGATCGGCGACAAGATCACGAGCGCCCCCAAAGGCTTCCACGTCCACCGCACCATTCAGCGGTTCCTCGACAATCGCCGCGAGGCGATTGAAACCGGCGAGGGAATCGACTGGGCGACCGCCGAGGCGCTCGCCTTTTGCACGCTGCTCAAGGAAGGGCATCCGGTTCGGCTGTCCGGCCAGGACTCGGAACGCGGCACCTTCTCGCAGCGGCATTCGGTGCTGATCGATCAGGTGAACGAAGACCGGCATACGCCGTTCAACGACCTCGGCGGCGACCAGGCACGCTTCGAAGTGCTCAACTCGATGCTGTCCGAGGAGGCCGTACTCGGCTTCGAATACGGCTACTCGCTCTCCGAGCCGAACGCGCTGACCATGTGGGAGGCGCAGTTCGGCGACTTCGCCAACGGCGCCCAGGTGGTGTTCGACCAATTCATCTCGTCCGGCGAACGCAAGTGGCTGCGCCTGTCCGGCCTCGTCTGCCTGCTGCCGCACGGCTACGAAGGCCAGGGTCCGGAACATTCCTCAGCGCGGCTCGAACGCTTCTTGCAGATGTGCGCTGAGGACAACATGCAGGTCGCCAACTGCACGACGCCGGCGAACTACTTCCATATCCTGCGCCGGCAGCTCAGGCGTGAGATCCGCAAGCCGCTGATCCTGATGACGCCGAAGAGCCTGTTGCGACACAAGCGGGCGGTATCGCGGCTCGAGGAGATGGGAGCCGATACCACCTTCCACCGGCTGCTGTGGGACGACGCGCAGATGCTCCCCGAGGAGAAGATCAAACTCGCGCCCGACGAGAAGATTCGCCGCGTGGTGATGTGCTCCGGCAAGGTCTACTACGATCTCTACGAGGAGCGCGAAAAGCGCGGCGTCAACGACGTCTACCTGTTGCGCGTCGAACAGCTGTTCCCATTTCCCACCAAGGCGCTGGTCGGCGAGCTCTCGCGCTTCAAGAATGCGGAGATGGTGTGGTGCCAGGAAGAGCCCCGCAACATGGGCGCCTGGTTCTTCGTCGATCCGTTCCTGGAGTGGATCCTGAACCAGATTCAGGCCAAGCACCGGATTCCGCGCTACGCTGGCAGGCCGGCGTCGGCGGCCACCGCCGTCGGCGTCATGTCGAAGCACCTCGCGCAACTCAAGCAGTTCCTCGATGAGGCGCTGGCGTAAGTCGTCCGTTATTGGACACTGTAAATGCATGCGATAGTCATTGCGAGCCGAAGGCGAAGCAATCCAGAGGCCGCGCCCGAGAGAGACTGGATTGCTTCGTCGCTATCGCTCCTCGCAATGACGGTAAGGCAGGTTGGACATCATGGCTGACATCCGCGTCCCCGCCCTCGGCGAGTCGGTGACGGAAGCCACCATCGGCCGCTGGTTCAAGCAGGCGGGCGAGGCGGTGGCCGTCGACGAGCCGGTGGTCGAGCTGGAAACCGACAAGGTCACGATCGAGGTTCCGGCCCCTGCCGCCGGTGTGCTCGTTGATGTCGCGGCGAAGGACGGCGAGACGGTCGCGGTCGGGGCGCTGCTCGGCCACATCACCGAGGGCGCCGCCGCGGCACCGACCGGCAAGCCGGACCAGAAGACCGAGACCACCGCGCCGATCGGCGCCGGACCGGAGGAGCCGAAGCAGCGGGCCGCCGAGGCGAAGCCGGTCGTCAGCCCGAAAGGCGACGGACCGCTCGCGCCGTCTGTGCGCAAGCTCGCCGCGGAGACCGGTGTCGAGCCCGGCACGGTCGAGGGGACCGGCAAGGATGGACGCGTCACCAAGGGGGACATGCTGGCGGCAATCGAGCGCGCGGCCGCGCAGCCGACCCCGGTCGCGCAGCCGGCCGGCGCCCTGCAGGTACGGGCGCCGATGCCGGCCGATGATGCCGCGCGCGAGGAGCGCGTGCACATGTCGCGGCTGCGGCAGACCATCGCTCGGCGCCTGAAGGACGCGCAGAACACGGCTGCGATGCTGACGACCTTCAACGAGGTCGACATGAGTACCGTGATGGCGCTGCGCAACCAGTACCGCGACCTGTTCGAGAAGAAGCACGGCGCCAAGCTCGGCTTCATGAGCTTCTTCGTCGCCGCCTGCGTGCAAGCACTGAAGGAGATCCCCGCGGTCAATGCCGAGATCGACGGCACCGACATCATCTACAAGAACTACTATCACATCGGCATCGCGGTCAGCACCGAGCGCGGGCTGGTGGTGCCGGTCGTGCGCGATGCCGACCGGAAGTCGCTCGCCGAGATCGAAAAGGCCATCGCCGATTTCGGCCGCCGCGCGCGCGACGGTACGCTCAAGATCGAGGAGATGCAGGGCGGCACCTTTACCATCACCAACGGCGGCGTCTACGGTTCGCTGATGTCGACGCCGATCCTCAACGCGCCGCAATCCGGCATCCTCGGCATGCACAAAATCCAGGAACGGCCGGTCGTGGTCGGCGGCAAGGTCGAGGCGCGGCCAATGATGTATCTCGCGCTCTCCTATGATCACCGCATCGTCGACGGCCGCGAGGCGGTGACCTTCCTGGTGCGGGTGAAGGAGGGACTGGAGGACCCGGCGCGGATGGTGCTGGATTTGTGAGGAGGACATCATGCCTAACGGCCGGCCGGGCGACCATCCCCACTACGACATCGTACACCACAAGATCGAGGTACTGGGCGGCGGTCTGGACGAGACGGTGCGCAGCATCGATGCCATCGCCTCACCGGAGCTGAATGAAATCGTGAGTCATCTTGTCGCCAGTTGGCCGCGGGACAGCGGCGGGACGGTGGCGCCGCATGGCCTGTCTATCGTGCTCCACGCGCTGCTGTCGTACGTCGAAAAGCAACGGAACAGGTCTGCCGATTGACGCCGAGAGTCGCATGCGCCGCATTCAGACTGGCCATCACATTGCCTTCGACCTAGATTTTGGCTGAAGACCTCGTCTGCCCGCCGGAGAACCTCATGCCTTACGACCTCATCGTCATCGGCACCGGTCCCGGCGGATACGTCTGCGCAGTACGCGCCGCGCAGCTTGGGTTGAAGACCGCGGTCGTCGAGAAGCGCGCCACCCACGGCGGCACCTGTCTCAACATCGGCTGCATCCCCTCCAAGGCGATGCTGCATGCGTCTGAGCTGTTCGACGAGGCCGGGCACACCTTCGGTAAGATGGGCATCGGCGTCGGCGCACCGAAGCTCGATCTCGCGGCTATGATGAAGTTCAAGGATCAGGGCGTCGACGGCAACGTCAAGGGCGTCGAGTTTCTGCTGAAGAAGAACAAGATCGACGCCATCCAAGGCACCGCGCGCATTACAGCCGCAGGCAAGGTCGAGGTCGCCGCCGACGGCGGTAAGACCGAGACGCTGGAGACCAAGGCGATCGTGATCGCGACCGGCTCCGACGTCGCCAGGCTGCGCGGCATCGACATTGACGAGAAGCGTGTGGTCTCCTCCACCGGCGCGCTGGAGCTTGCGGCGGTGCCACGGCGGCTATTGGTAGTCGGCGCCGGCGTCATCGGGCTGGAACTAGGCTCGGTGTGGCGGCGGCTGGGCTCGCAGGTGACGTTCGTCGAGTTCCTCGACCGCGTGCTGCCCGGCATGGACGCCGAAGTCTGCCGACAGACCCAGCGCATCATGGAGAAACAGGGGCTGAAATTCCGCCTCAAGTCCAAGGTGACCGCGGTCGACACCTCCGGCCCAGTGCTCAAGGCGACCATCGAGCCGGCCGACGGCGGCGCGGCCGAGACGATCGAGGCCGACGTGGTGCTGGTCGCGGTCGGCCGCGTGCCGTACACGGAAGGGCTCGGCCTGGAAGGCGTCGGCGTCAAGCGCGACAACCGCGGGCGCGTCATTGTCGACGACCATTTCCAGACCAACGTGCCCGGCATCTACGCCATCGGCGACGTGATCCCCGGCCTCATGCTCGCCCACAAGGCTGAGGATGAGGGCGTTGCGGTTGCGGAGATTCTCGCGGGCCAGGCCGGGCACGTGAACTACGACGCGATCCCGAACGTGATCTACACCTATCCGGAGATCGCTTCGGTTGGAAAGACCGAGGAGGAGCTGAAGGACGCAGGCGTCGCGGTCAATGTCGGAAAGTTCCCATTCACCGCCAACGGCCGTGCCAAGGTTAATCTCACCACCGACGGTTTCGTCAAGATCATCGCCGACGCCAAGACCGACCGCGTGCTCGGCGTGCACATCGTCGGCGCCGACGCCGGCACCATGATCGCCGAGGCCGCGATCGCGATCGAGCTCGGCGCATCGGCGGAGGACATCGCCCGCACCTGCCACGCGCACCCGACGCTGACCGAGGCGGTGAAGGAAGCCGCCATGGCGGTGGACAAGCGCGCGATTCATATGTGAGCCTCCCCCGGCTTCATCCTGAGGAGCATCGCGAAGCGATGCGTCTCGAAGGATGGGCAACACACGCCGCCCATGGTTCGAGACGCGCTGCTTCGCAGCGCTCCTCACCATGAGGACCGAGTAGGGATGGGAAAATGGCCAAGGGGCATCAGGACAAGATCGCCGTCATCACCGGCGGGGCCAATGGGATCGGCCAGGCCTTCGCACAACGGCTGGCGCAGGACGGAGTGCACATCGCCGTCGCTGACCGGCAGTCCGCCGACGAAACGGTGAAGCTGGTCGAAGCGGCGGGGCGCGAAGGAGCCGCGTTTGACTGCGACGTGTCGTCGCCGGAGTCGATCGCGCAGCTCGCCGCCAATGTGCAGCAGCGCTTCGGCCGCTGCGATATCCTCGTCAATTGCGCCGGTGTGTTTCCGCTGCAGCCGTTCGAGCAGATCACCTATGCCGACTGGCGCCGGGTACTCTCGATCAATCTCGACGGCACGTTCCTCGCCTGCTCGGCATTCGCGCCCGGCATGAAGCAGCGCGGCTGGGGCCGCATCGTCAACATGGCGTCGAGCACGCTCGGCTCGGTCGTGACCGGCTTCACCCATTACGTCGCCAGCAAGGCAGGGATTGTCGGCTTGACGCGGGCGCTGGCGACCGAGCTCGGGCCCTACGGCGTCACCGTCAATTCGATTGCGCCGGGGTTGACCCGCACACCGGGCGCCTTTGCCCGCGGGCCGCGCGCGGGCGTCGCCACCATGGAGGAAGAATTCGAGCGCACGGCACAGATGCAGGCGATCAACCGCAGCGAGGTGCCGGCCGATCTGGTCGGCACCGTCTCGTTCCTTACCAGCGACGACGCCACTTTCATCACCGGGCAGATGATCAACGTCGACGGCGGACGCAACCGAACCTGACCGCGCGCCATTGCATCGTTCCCCGAACGTAGTGCAGCATGCAATGCTGCACTGCTGATCCGGGACCGTTCCAGACGCTGCATGTGGAATGGTCCCGGTTCTGCAGCGCACCGTTTCACGCTGCGCTGCTAATTTCGCGCCCCAGACATGCCCTCAACGGTAGCTCCGCGTGGCTATCCTCAGGCGCGGGGATGCGTACTGCGATAGACCGTGAGGAGGCGCTCGACGTCGACGGCGGTGTAGATCTGCGTCGTCGATAGGGAAGCGTGGCCGAGCAGTTCCTGGATCGCCCGCAGGTCGCCGCCGCGCGACAACAGATGGGTCGCGAACGAATGCCGCAAGGCGTGCGGCGTGGCGCTGTCCGGCAGCCCCATGGCGCCGCGCAGCCGCGCCATAGCGAGCTGCACGATCCGCGGCGACAGCGGCCCGCCCTTGGCCCCAACGAACAGCGGCCCCTCCGGCGGCAGGCCGTAGGGGCAAAGCGCCACGTAGTCGGCGACCGCCCGGAGAACCTGCGGCAGCACCGGGACCATGCGCTGCTTGTTGCCCTTGCCGAGGACCGTGATGACGTCGCCCTGTCGCGGCGCCGGCATCTCCCGGCGCCTGAGCCCCAGCGCCTCCGAGATGCGCAGACCCGAGCCGTAGAGCAGCGCCAGGACAGCGGCGTCGCGGGCGAGCACCCAGGGCTCCCGCTCTTCGCCCGCGCGCAAATCGGCATCGGCCAGCCGCGTGGCGGCGGCGGGGGTAAGCGGCTTCGGCAGCGACCTGGCGATCTTCGGCGCCCGCACCGCGGTCAGCGCCCCGACACGGCCCTTGCCTTCGCGTTCGAGGAACCGGGCGAACGAGCGCATCCCGGCGAGGCTGCGCATCAGCGACCGGCCGGCGATCCCGTTTGCCCGGCGCGCCGCCATGAAGGCACGCACATCGGCCGGCGTCAGCCGCGCCAGTTGCTTGAGATTCGGCGCACCGCCGAGATGCTCCACCAGGAAGCCGAAGAATTGCAGCACGTCGCGCCGGTAGGCCTCCAGCGTCTTCGGCGACATCCGCCGCTCGACGCCGAGATGGGCGAGCCAGCGGGCGAGCTCCGGTTCAACGTCCTTGGCGAGCATCGTGGGAGCCCCAAAGCTGTCCCCCCACCCTGAGGAGCGTGCCATAGCAGGCGCAGCCTGCGTGTACTTGGCTGCGTGCACGCCTCTCGAAGGGCGAGGCCCCGGGGCTGTCCTCATCCTTCGAGACGCGGCCTTCGGCCGCCCTCAGGATGAGGACAACTTCCTTCACCCTTCCTTAAGGCAGCGGAATCGGCCAGACCGATACGATGCAGCGCCGCATCGTCGATGTCCTGGTGCCGGTCGCCCTCGACCAGGCCTACAGCTACCGGGTGCCGCCGGACCTCGACCTGGTGCCGGGCGATCTGGTGACGGTGCCGCTCGGCCCGCGCTCGGCGATCGGCGTGGTCTGGGCCGAAAACGCGACGCCCAACCCGCGCTTGCACAACCGGCTCAAGGACATCGACGAAAAGCTCGATATTCCACCGCTCAGGCCCGAGCTGCGCCGCTTCGTCGACTGGGTGTCGGGGTACACGCTCAGCTCGCGCGGCATGGTGCTGCGCATGACGCTCCGCATGGGCGAACATCTCGGCCCGGAACGCCTGCGCATCGGCGTGCGGCTCGCCGGTCCGCCGCCGGAGCGGATGACCGCGGCCCGGGCGCGAGTCCTGGCCTTGCTCGCCGACGGCATGGCGCGCGGCAAGAGCGAGGCAGCGCAAGAGGCCGGCGTCAGCATCGGCGTCGTGGACGGGCTGATCGACGGCGGCACGCTCGAGCCGTTCATCCTGCCGCCCGAGCCGGTCGCCAGACCACCCGATCCCTGCTTCGCGCCGCCGGATTTTTCTCCAGCGCAGCGCACCGCCGCCGACGCCCTGTTGGCGACGATCCGCGCCGGCGGCTATTCGGCAACCCTGATCGACGGCGTCACCGGCTCCGGCAAGACGCAGGTGTATTTCGAGGCGGTGGCCGAAACGATCCGGCGCGGCCGGCAGGCGCTGATCCTGATGCCGGAGATCGCGCTCACCGGGCAGTTCCTCGACCGCTTCGCCGAACGCTTCGGCGTCCGCCCGGCGGAATGGCATTCGCAGTTGTCCCCGCGCGTCCGCGCCCGCGCCTGGACGGCGGTGGCGGCGGGCGAAGCCACGGTGATCGCCGGCGCGCGCTCGGCGCTGTTCCTGCCCTATGCGGATCTCGGTCTGATCGTGGTCGATGAGGAGCACGACCCCGCCTACAAGCAGGAGGACGGCGTCCACTACCACGCGCGCGACATGGCGGTGGTGCGGGCGCATGGCGCCGGCATCCCGGTGGTGCTCGCATCCGCAACGCCGTCGGTGGAAACGGAGGTGAATGCGCGGCGCGGCCGCTATCGCCGCTTGGCGCTGCCGGAACGATTCGGCGGCCAGCATCTCCCCGGCATCGAGGCGATCGACCTCACCCGCGAGGGACCGCCGCGCGGACGCTTCATCGCGCCGCGGCTTGCCGAAGCCGTGCAGGTCGCGCTGGAACGCGGCGAGCAGGCGCTGCTGTTCCTCAACCGCCGTGGCTACGCGCCGCTGACCCTATGCCGCGCCTGCGGCCACCGGCTGCAATGCCCCAACTGCGACGCTTGGCTGGTCGAGCACCGCTTCCGCCGGCGGCTGGTTTGCCACCACTGCGGCTTCGCCATGCCGCAGCCTGCCGAGTGCCCGAAATGCCACGCTGCCGATTCGTTTACCGCCTGCGGACCCGGCGTGGAGCGTCTCGCTGAAGAAGTCGCGACACTGTTCCCCGGCCGTCGGGTCTTGGTGCTGTCGAGCGACTTGGTGGAATCGGTCGAGCGGCTGCGCGAAGAGCTCGACGATGTCGCCGAGGGCCGCTTCGACGTCATCATCGGCACACAGCTCGTGGCCAAAGGTCACCATTTTCCCAAACTCAACCTGGTCGGCATCGTCGACGCCGATCTCGGTCTCGGCAACGGCGATCCGCGCGCCTCGGAGCGCACGTTCCAGCTGTTGCATCAGGTGGTCGGACGCGCCGGACGCGAGGCCGGCCACGGTGTTGGACTGTTGCAGACGCATCAGCCGGAGCACCCGGTGATGCGGGCGCTGATCGCGCAGGACCGCGAAGCGTTCTATGCCGGCGAGATCGCCGCGCGCGAGCGCGCCGGTTACCCGCCGTTCGGGCGGCTCGCGAGCCTTGTCGTATCCGGTTCAGACAAGCACGTGGTCGAGGCGTACGCCCGTGCGCTGGCTGGCAAGGCGCCGCGTGACGAGGATGTGCGCGTGCTTGGCCCGGCCGAGGCGCCGCTGGCCCTCGTGCGCGGCCGCTATCGTTTCCGCCTGCTGGTGAAGTCGCCGCGCAGCTTCGGCCTCTCCGCCTGGCTGCGCGCGTGGCTGGCGGCGGCGCCGAAGCGCAAGGGCAATCTGAAGCTCGAGGTGGATGTCGATCCGATGAGCTTTTTGTGAGAGCGGTGACGTCGCCGCCCACTCCGCTGTCATGCTCGCACAGCCTGCCCCCGCGCGGCGGGGGCGGGCATCCCCAGTACGCCCAACGATCTCGGCTCAATCACCGATGTCTCGGCGTACTGGGTCGCCGCCTTCGCGCGGACGACGAGTGGAGAGCACCGTAGAAGGGCGTAATGCGCCGCTCCGCAAGAGGGCGGCAGGGGCGAGGCATGGCTCGCCCCTACGACATACGGGTCCTCCTGCCTGCCGCACTCGCCATGCGGCGGACGCATGGTAACATCCTCCTCGCGTGCCATCCCGGCACGACTGGGGGGAAACGATGTCCATGCACGTGCGATTTGCATCCATGCTCGCCATCGGCGCAGCCGTTGTCTGTTCCACCGCCGCGCAAGCGGCCGACGACAATACCCGCTACATCAGCATCACCGGCAACAACGCCAATCCCTGCACGTTGGCGAAGCCGTGCCGCTCGCTGCAGCGCGGCATGGTCGCCACGCCGGCGGGCGGCGAGATCCGAATCCTCGATTCCGGCGCCTACGGCAACAACGCCACGGTCAGGAAATCGCTGACGATCTCCGGCAACGGCAACACCGTCTACCTCGGCAGCCCAATCACCGTAGACAAGGCCGGCGCGGTGGTGGCGCTGCGCGG
>WHTM01000006.1 GCA_009377755.1 Hyphomicrobiales bacterium
TGTCGGTAGCTTTCGGAGTTGTCCGGTTTTGGTAGCACATCAGTTGTCCGCTTTGGTTTGCGGCGGTCCGGGGGGAAGCGGAACGACCCCTGGCGCCGTTTGCGTTGGTCACAGCGATGCCGCTGCAAGTCCAGTTTCTTTGTTCGACCTGGCAGCCCGTTTCTTCGTCCCGACCCATGGCTTGCCGTTGGCCTTGCGTCGAGATGCGGTCAAGGCTGGCCGTGGCGCCGCGGGTGCAGCATGCACCGGTGCTTGCAGGCCACGCCTTGACGGCGTTGAGCACGAGGCCAGGCTGAGCTGGGTCGGGGCGACGACCTGGCGGCCCGCTTGATCGTAGCGACAAAGGCAGCGCGGTCCGTGCAAGACGGCCAAGCCGCCGTCCGGATATTCTCGCACCTTCACGCGCGCCTTGACGTAGTGGGCTCGCATGCGGCTTTCCGGCAGCTGCAGCTTCAAACCCTGATAGGCGACGGTATTGTCGCGGCCCACGACGCGCTCCTCCTCGAGGCACAATGTCTCGCGCAGGAGCTCGGGATCGACCGCCACGAAGGCCTCCTCGGGGAGCGTCGCAGGCTTGGCGAAGCGGGCATTGTGCCGCGGCAGATAAACCTCGCGGATCCAGCAGTTGGCGGCCTCGATATCGGTGATGCCGGCGTGCTTAAGCTCTTTGACCAACCGGTCCTGCAGCGTCCCGAACATCCGCTCGCTGCGCCCGCGCGCCTCCGGCGAGTAGGCCGGGATGTGCTCAACCCCGAGCCGATCGAGCGCCCGGCCCACTTGCGTGTGGCGATCCTTGTCCACAGCCTCGCCGGCCTTGTCCGTGTAGAAGTAGTGGCTGCCGCGGTCGGTGTAGAGCGCGCAGGGCAGCCCGTGCGCGACAAACGTCTCGAGCAACCCGCGGAAGGTCGAGGCGGTGCCTTCCTCCTCCACCAGCAAGGCCGAATAGATCGTGCTGGTGGCGTCATCCATGGTGACGATCAGATCGAGCGGCGCCTGCCCCTCAAGCCAGCCGTGGCGCGAGCCATCCTGGTGCAGCATCATGCCTTCGCACGGCTTCCTCTCGCGCTTGCGCCGATGCGCCCCACGCCGCTTCGCCCGCTCCACCACCCCGGCCGCATGCAGCTGCGTCTTGGTCCAGGTGTAGCCCCAGCTGAACTTGTGCTCGCGCATCCCATGCTCGTGGAAATGCTTCACGTTCCAGCCCCGATAAACCGTCCGGTAAAGCTCCAGCATCCGATCAACCTCGGCCGTTGCGATGCGCTTCTCCGAGGGCTTGCCCAAGCGCCGGTCGAGCAGGCCCGTCTCGCCGTCCTCCTCAAACCGCTCCCGGTAGCGGCGGAACTGGGCGCTCCGACATTCCCAAAAGCTCCCCGGCCTCCAGCATCGACAGCTCCCGCCGCTCCCAACGGCTCAAAACGTCCCAAAACTTCTGCATCCTGCGGTCCTGTAGCCACGTCGCCCGGTTCATCGATTCGCCTCCACCCGGAGGCACAGAACCGGACAACTCGTGGGCTACCTAACCCGGACAACTCGTGTGCTACTGACACTTTGCCCCCGATAACGATGCCGACGCGGCGGCGTTGGCGTATAATCCGACAGACATCAGATCAGGAGCCAATCGGGAGGCGATCATGCAGCTCGTGGCCGGGAAGCCGGCGACCGACATCATCAGGGCCAAGCTCAACTACATCATCGATACCGGCACGCCGCCGGTGAACTATATCGATTGGCCGGAGATGGCGCACAAGGCCATCCGCCGGCCTACATGATGGAGGAGGTAGCGATCCGCAACGGCCGGCCACCACGCGACACGTTCAAGCTCGACACTCACGGCTTCGCGTTCGTCGACCATCATACCAAGGTGCGGGATTTCACCGACGACGCCGAGCGCAAGGGTGTCTATGACCCGGAAGTGGCAGCGCTGATCAAGCAGCACTCCGGCGCCTCCGAGGTCGTCGTGTTCGATCATACGCTGCGCACCGGCGACGAGGCGGCGCGCACCGCCACCAACGCGCGCCCGCCGGTCAAGGGCGTGCACAACGACTACACGGAGAACTCAGCGCCGCGCCGCTTGCGCGACATCCTCGGCGATGAGGAGGCCGAGAGACGGTTCAGGAAGCGCTACGCCATCATCCAGGTGTGGCGGCCGATCCGCGGCAAGGTGATGATCGATCCGCTGGCGATCTGCGACGCACGCAGCATTCCGCAAGAGGGCTTCATTCTATTGCAGCGGCGCTATCAGCACCGCACCGCCGAGGTCTACCACATCGCCTACAATCCCTCGCATGTGTGGTTCTATTTCCCCGAAATGACGCGCAGCGAGGCGCTGGTGTTCAAGGTGTTCGACTCCGACGAAAGCAAGCCGGCGCGGTTCACCGCCCACACCGCGTTCGACGATCCCAATACGCCGCCCGACGCGCCACCGCGCGAGAGCATCGAGACGCGGACGTTTGCGTTTTTCGATTGAGCGGCGTCGCCGCAAACGCAGCATCGTAGGGTGCGTTAGCGCCGAAGCGCGTAACCCACCGTGTGAATCGCAGCGATTGCAGATGGTGGGTTACGGCGCTCCGCGCCTAACCCACCCTACGAAGACCTCGGCCGGTGCCGTTTCACCGCTTCGGGATTGGTCGAGTCCACGCCCATGTAGACGCCGCGCTCCCACGTACGCTTGAGCGGATCGGAGACGTTAAGCGACATCCTGCCGATCCGCTCGATCTCGATCTCCACCGTCTCGCCGTCCTGCAGCGCGCCCAGGCCCTCGTGGTTGGTGCCGCAGGCGATCAGGTCGCCGGAGTTCATAGTCATCACCGTGGTGGCGAACTCGACCAACTCCGGGACCGGGTGCTCCATGTCGTCGGTGTTATAGTTGTGGCGCAGCTGCCCGTCGTTCCAGAAGCGCACGATCAGGCCGTTCGGATTCTCGATCTCGTCGGCGGTAGTGATGCATGGACCGATCGGCGCGAAGGTGTCGAACGACTTGCCGAGCCAGCTCGTCAGTGGCGTCGCCGGCCAGGTGCGGCGCCCCTGCTCGCGAGCGGACACATCGATCATCGATGTGTAGCCGAACACAGCGCCGCGCCAATCTGCCTGCTTCACCATCTTGGCGGGACCCTTCATCACCAGGGCGAGCTCCGCCTCGTGCATGAACATCCACGGCACGGTGTATTCCGGCAGCATGATCGTATCGCCCGGCCCGATCACGGCATCCGGGTTCTTCATGAACATGTTGAGCGAGCGCGCCTCGCGCTGCTCATGCTCCCAGTAGTTGGCGATGCAGGCGAGAATCTTGCCCGGCCGCGGCAGCGGCGCACGCAGGCGGACGCTTGCGAGCGGCAGCGCGTCGTTGCTCGCCGCAAGCTTCTCCAGTGACGGACGCAGGCGATCGAAATCGTCGATGATGCCTTGCATCGTCAGCTGCGGGGTATAGCTCTGCTTCACAGCCAGCGCGATGTCAACCACGCCACGCTCGGTGAGCACGCCGGGACGGATTTTGCTGTTCGATGCGGTTTGGAACAGAACGAGCTTCACTTAACTCTCCCCGTTGTCACGCGACTATCATTCGGCTGTCGTCCCCGCGAAAACGGGGACCCAGTATTCCGTGAAGCCGCGAAGACGCACTGCGTTGCCACATTGAGATTGCGGTGGTCACTGGGTCCCGGCTCGTGCGCTTCGCTTGGCCGGGACGACAGCGGTCGGGTTTTTCGATCACCCCAGAAACTTCCCGATCTCCGCCACCGCCTCGGGCTTCTCCAGATGTACCAGATGCCCGGCGCGCTTGTAGATCTTGACCTTGGCCTTCGGAATCAGCTTGCGCCAGATGTCGGCCTGCTGCACCGGGATGATCTTGTCCTCCTCGCCCCAGACGATCAGCGTCGGCATCTTGATCCGGTGCAGGTAGCGCATGAACTTCGGATCGCTTGGGTGCTCCCACATCAGCCGCGCGAAGGTGCCGGCCTCACGATAGCGGGCGCCGATGAAGTCGAGGTCCGGCTTTTCCGGCAGCCGTCTCTTGAGCACGTCGAAGTCGGACACCAGCAGGCCCGGCACCTGATCGCCCGGCACCGGAATGAGGTCGCGTGCCGGGTGCTTGGGGTCGATCACCCCGGCCGGCGCGATCAGCGCCAGCTTCGTCACGCGATGGCCGTGCTCGGATGCGAATTTGGCCGCGAGATAGCCGCCGAGCGACAGACCGACGAGATGGAGCGTGTCGAGGTTGAGCCTGTCGAATAGTTCGAGATAGTGCATGACGTAGTCATGCAGGTCGCTGAGGTTCGGATCATCGCCCGATTCGCCGAAGCCCGGATGATACGGCGCAATCACACGGAACTTCTCGGTCCACGGCTCGGCGAAATCGAACCCGTCGATCGTGCCGGCGCCGTGAAAGAACACGACCGGGGTGCCCTTTCCGGCCGAGTAGACGACGGTCTTGACGCCGCCGACGGACAACTCCTCGCGCTTGAACTTGGCCATCGATTCCCCCGCCATCACTCGGCCGCGACCTGATGCGGACGCTCCTCGCCTTTGCGCAGACGTGGCATCACCTCTTCGGCGAACATGGTCAGGTTCTTGACCATCTTCCAATGCGGCATGTCTCCGACGTGCATGACGGCGTTGATGTGGTTCGATCCCATCCACTCGGCCCAGTGACCGAGCTGGTCGGCGACCTTCTCCGGCGTGCCGACCGCGATGAAGAACGCCTTGCTGAGGAGGTCGAAGTCGAAGCCGCCATGCATCTTGTCGGCGCCGGCGGCGCGGATCTTGAGCTGATCGACCGACAGGTAGCCGGGCGGCGCGAGATACTGCGGCGTGGTGCGCAGGAAATTCTCGAAGAACGCCTGCAGGTGCGGCACGTATTCGGCACGCGCGCGCTCTTCCGTTTCCGCCACGTAGACGAAGGTCAGGATCGGAAGCTGCTCGGGCCGGATTGTATGGCCGAAATCCTTGGCGCGCTTGCGCAGATTCTGGTTGAGCTCGCGCGCGCGCTCCTGCGTGACGAAGACCGAGGCGTAGCCGAAGCCGTATTCCGCGGCGATGTCGATGGTCTCCGGGCTGCCGGTGCCGACGATGTAGCAGGGCGGATGCGGGCGCTGCATCGGCCTTGGCCAGGGATTGAGGTAACGGTAGGTGTAGTGCGTGCCGTAATGGGTGGTCGGGCCGTCGGCGGTCCAGGCTTGCAGGATGATCTTCAGCGACTCGCGGAATTTTTCGCGCGCGGTGGCGGGGTTTATCGGGTTCGCCCAGTATTCCATCCCGGTGCCGAGCGGAAACGCCACTTCCAGCCGCCCGTTCGACATCACGTCGAGGATCGCGTACTCCTCCGCCAGCCGGTTCGGCAGCATCAGATTGGGCGGCGTGCCCCACACGCAGATCTTGGCGCGCTTGGTCTGCGGGATCAGTGCGGCCGCGATCAGGTTCGGCGTCGCCATCATGCTGTAGGGCGTGTTGTGGTGCTCGTTCACCACCACGGCGTCAAAGCCGAGCTGATCGGCCAGGACCATTTCCTTCAGATAGCGCTGATAGAGCGCGTGGCCCTTTTCCGGGTCATAGAAGGTGTTCGGGAAATTCACCCAGACCGATTTGTGTTCCTTGTGGTTCGGCGGCAGGTGCGCATACGGCATGAAGTGCATGCAGTTGAACCGAAGCTGCTGCTTGGAGGCCATCACCGTCTCCCTCACGTTTCCTCAAGGCGCCGTGGTTTTTTCCGGCGTCCATCCTGCCGCGATCTTAGCCGCAATCGCGGATGCTGAATATGCCCGCCGGCGATGCCGAACGCGCGTTTTGTATGGTCTGGTCCTTAAGCCGCCGCCGTCATGGAAAACCGGTGCGCCAGCACGGTTGTCTTCAACACCGCTGCGAGCGCTACCGTTTCGTCACGGGAGAGCGGCACATAAGGCGGATAGGGATCGCCGACGGGTACGCCGATCAGGTTCATCGCCGCCTTCATGGCCGGCGCGAGCCCGCGGTGCATCCATTTCGATGGGAACAGCGCGAATTGCAATTGCACCTCGGCGGCGCGCTGGTAGTCCTTGGCGAGAAACGCATTGATGACATGCCGCGCAATCTCAGAGCCCGGCGGCGGCATGGTGGCGCCGGAGCCGCCCAACATCAGCGAGGCCAGCAGCATCTGCATGGTGGTGAAATAGCGGGCATGGCCGGCCCGGTCGATCTCGACGATCAGGCGCGACACGCGCGCAAGATCGCGCGAGCTTTCCTTGATGAGCTGCACACACGGGAGCTGCCCCAGCGCAATCGTGTCGGAAACCGAGACATCCGCGCCCGGGCCGGGATTGAGATAGAGCGTGATCGGAAGCCTGGTCTCCCGCCCCACCGCCTCGAAATAGCCGATCAGGTCCGCCTGTGTCGGCGCGCCGGCAAACGGCCGCAACGGCGCCAGCAGCTGCACGGCAGCGGCACCAAGCTTCTCCGCCTCATGGGCTAGCGCAACCGCCGTCTTGAACGAGGGATGCGAGATGCCGACCATGACCGGCACCCGGCCGTTGACGAGCTCGATCGTGCGACGGATCAGCGCGCGGCGCTGCTCGAGGCTGAGATACGTGTATTCCTGGGTCTCCACGCCGGCAGCGACCACCATGGTGGCGCGGCAATCCTGGACCACGTAGTCGATCTGCCGCGCAAGCGCCGGCTCGTCGACGGCCAGATCGGCGGTAAAGGGCGTCAGCGGCGCAACGATCAGCCCAGGCTCGTGCATATCGATCTCCCGCGTGTCCAGGTTTTGTCCCAGTGTAGCAGCTCCGACCGATACGGTCAGCAACACACCGTAGCCGTCGTCCTTGCGAAGGCGTGAGGGCTTATTTTACGCCGGCGAGGCCGGCCTGCGCGCGCGCAACGCAAGCCTCACGCCGACCAAGTCTCGGGCCGAGCGTGCTTCTGACGCGTGGCTGCTTTGCGCCGCGGCGTTTGTATCTTCCCATGCAATCGACGATCATGCCCGCGACGGCCGTAACGGCCCAACGCCATGGGGGGAATGCATGCAAAAAATGCAGATAACGTCGAACAAAATCGCGGCGCCGAGCGGACACTTCTCGCAGGCGACAACGATCGCCGCGCGCGGCACGCTGGTGTTCATCTCCGGAATGGTAGCGCGCCGCCCCGACGGGACCATCGCCGGCATCGGCGACGTGGAGGCACAGACGCGTCAGGTTTGCGAGAACCTGAAGGCGGCGGTTGAGGAAGCCGGCGGCGCCATCGACGACATCTGCCGCGTGGACGTCTACGTGCGCAACATGGAGCACTTCGACAAAATCCACAAAGTGCGCCGCGAGTATTTCAAGCCGCCGGCGCCAGCCTCCACCATGGTCGAGATCACCAAGATGACCTCGCCCGAGTACCTGATCGAGATCAACGCCATCGCGGTGCTACCAGATGCGTAGCAGTGTTGCATGCCCGGCAGTCGGGCGCGCTGCATTTACCGGCGGGGTCAGCTCCGTTACAAACCGTCACATATGATAATGCGCCCGGACGGGCCAATTTTTTTGGGAGGACATGATGTTTCGTCGCCTGTACCCATGTGGCGCCATGCTTACCGTCGCCATGCTTGCGATCGTCGCCAGCCCGGCAACCTCACCGGCGCTTGCGCAGCAATATCCGAGCCAGCCGGTCAAGGTCGTGGTCGGCTTTGCGGCAGGAAGCGGACCCGATGTCATCGCGCGGGCGGTCTCGCAGCAGCTCAGCACCGATCTCGGTCAACAATTCTACGTCGAAAACCGGCCCGGCGCGAACGGTACCATCGCGACCAAAGGCGTCGTGCAGTCACCGCCCGACGGCTACACCCTGATGTACTCCAGTTCATCGATCACACCGACGCCTTACGTTTACAAGAACCTCTCCTACAACCTGCTGAGCGATCTTGCCCCGATCGCGACGATCGGAATCCTCGACGGCTATCTGATGCTGGTCAATCCGTCGTTGCCGGTGAAGACCGCACCGGAATTCATTGCCTATGCGAAACAGAACCGCGTGCTGTACGGCTCACCGGGTATCGGCAACGCTCTGCACCTTGTCGCCGAGATCTTCAAGGTCAAGACCGGCATCGAGATGGATCACATTCCCTACAAGGGTGCGTCCGAGGTGGCGAACTCGCTGTTGGCGGGGAACATCAACGTGATGTTCGTCACCCCGCCTTCGGTGATCGGCCTGGTCAAAGGCGGCAAGCTGCGCGCGATCGGCTACACCGGGCACAAGCCGTTTCCCGAACTGGCGGATGTTCCGCTGATCCGCCAGCAGGTCCCGGGATTTGACGTCTTCGGCTCGTGGGGCATGTTCTTCGCGCCGGCCAAGACTCCGGCTGCGGTCGTCGACAAGCTTAACGCCGCCATTCAGAAAGCACTGAAGACGCCAGCCGTCGCCAACATCGTCGGGCGCGCTGGCTACGTCCCGGACGGCCGGACGGCGAAGGAAACTGCCGATTTCTTCCGCAAGGAAGTCGAGGATGCCGGCGAGGCCGTGCAGATCGCCAGGATCAAGCCAATCTGAGGACCGGGCAAGCGCTGCGGGCAGGATGGGAACACAAGCGAGGACGCAGTATGGGCAACCTTCGACTGACGCTCGCCGTGAGCGACTATGCGCACACGCGCGATCTCGTCACCGGCCGGGTCAAGCCCGAGGGCATCGATCTCATCAACATCACGCAGCCGTTCGAGTCGATCGGGCTGCGCTTCGGGGTGACGCAGGAATTCGATGTCGCCGAGTTCTCGCTCGCCAACTTCTGCGCTCTGGCGTCGCAGGATGCACCGTCGCCGATGATCGGCATGCCGGTCTTTCCCTCGCGCGTGTTCCGCCACAGCGCGATCTTCATCAACGATAAGTCCGGCATCCGCTGCGCAGCCGATCTCGCCGGCCGCAGGGTCGGACTGCCGCAATGGTCGCAGACCGCGACCGTGTACGTACGCGGCTTCCTCGCGCATGACGCGGGCGTGCCGCTGACCTCCATCGACTGGGTGCAGGCCGGGCTCAACGAAGCCGGCCGCAAGGAGCCGATCAAGCTGCGGCTGCCCGCAGGCATTAAGCTCACGCCCGCTCCCGACAAGTCGCTCAGCAACATGCTCGCTTCCAACGAGATCGATGCCGCCATCACGGCGCGGCCGCCGGACTGCTTCCTCCAGAGTGCGCCGGGCGTCCGCCGCCTGTTCCCGGATTTCCGCAAGGAGGAGGAAGCCTATTTCAAGCGCAGCGGCATCTTTCCGATCATGCACGTCATGGTGATCCGGCGCGACGTCTACGAGGCCAACCGCTGGATCGTGCGCAGCCTGTACGATGCCTTCGTCGCCGCGAAGGATGCGACGATGCCACTGATGCGCAACTTCCAGGCGTCTTTCCTGCCGACCGCCTGGGGGCCGGAGCACTTCGACAGCGTCAACGGCATGCTGTTCCCAGGCGGCGATCCGTGGCCGTACGGGATCGAGCCGAACCGACCGACGCTCGACCCATTCCTGACCTGGCTCCACGAACAGGGGGTAGCGGCCCGATCGCTGAAACTCGAGGAGCTGTTTCCGCCCGAGATTCGCTTCGAGGTGCGAGTCTGATCCTACGAGCACAATAGCCACGCTGGAGGAGCCTCATGCGCATTCTATCGATCGCCGCCGCTGTTCTGCTGGCGCTCGTCTTCGCCGTTGCCGCGGCTGACCCCGCGGGCGCCCAGGCCTTGAAGAAGGTCCGCGTCGGCAGCGTTGGTGCGTCCGCAGTGAACTGGCCGGTGTTCGTGGCGCAACAGAAGGATTTCTTCAAGGCCGAAGGCGTCGAGGTGGAAATCACCTACGTGGGAAATGTCGCCAACACGGTACAGCAGTTGGTCGCCGGCGCATTCGACATCGGCAACTCGACTTTCGACAGCGCCATCCGCGCCATCGCCAAAGGCGGCAGCGCCGTGATGATCGGCGGCATGACCACCAAGTATCCCTATTCGATCATGGTCGCGCCCTCAGTGCAGAAGGTCGGCGACCTCAAGGGCAAGCGCATCGTGCTGCCCTTCCCGAAGGATCTCCTGACCATCGTCTGGAACCGCTGGGTGCGCGAACAAGGGATGCAGCCGGCCGACATCGACCAACTCTACGATGGTGCGACCCCCAACCGCTTCAACGCGCTTGCCGCCGGCACGGTGCAGGCCGCGCTGCTGACGCAACCGTTCGATTTCCGCGCTGCTGCGTCGGGCTACAAGAGGCTCCTGGATATCGGCGCGTACGGACGCGAATATGGCTTCCTGACCATTCTGGGAAATCCGAAGTGGCTGCAGACCGATCCGGCCGCCGCGCGCGCCTATCTGCGCGCGATAGCGAAGGCGACAGACTGGCTATATGACCAAGGCAATCGGGCGGAGGCCATCACGCTGTTGACCAAATACACCAAGGTCAACGAGGCGGTGGCGGGGCAGACCTACGACTACTACATCAGGGATCTGCATCCGTTCAGCCGCAAGGCGGCACTGCCGATGGACATCGTGCAACACACCCTGAAGACTCTGGTCGAGATCGGCGATATCAGCCCGGCCGAGGCGCAACGGTCCGGGAGCAAGATGGCGGACCTGCGCTTTCTGCCGAAATAGGGGCGGTCGTGGCGACGCTTTCCATATACGATCATCTGCTGATGGGCTCCCCGCTGCGGCGGCGTGGCGCCTGCATCGTGATCAGCGCGGCGCTCGCCCTCGTGCTGGCTTTCGCGACGATCGTGCATCTCGGCCTGCTCGCCGGCATGCGCTTCGACGTCGTTCTGGTGTTCTACCAGGCGCTCGTGATCTCGAGCTTGCTCGCGCTTGTGCCGATCATGGTGCTGTGGTTCCTCGACCGCCGCGAGCGCGAGACGCCATCGCTGTGCGTCGCAGCGTTCCTCTGGGGCGGGTGCATCGCCACCGCATTGTCGCTGCCGTTCAACACCGCCTTCTTCCGCATCATCGACATCTGGGTCGCGCAGAATCCGATTCTGACGGAGGTCCTCGGCCCGCAGGCCACGGTGCTGATCGCGGCGCCGATTTCGGCGCCGATCGCCGAGGAGATCGCCAAGGCGGCCGGCGTTCTGCTGCTGTTCTGGCTCCTGCGCGCCGAGTTCGACAACATGCGCGACGGCTTCATCTACGGCGCGCTGATCGGCATCGGTTTCAATTGGTTCGAAGCGGCGCTGTACGTCGCGCAAGGCTACGCGCAGCACGGCGAGGCACCGTACGGGCTTCAGTTCGGCTTCCGCTACGCGCTGTTCGGGCTTGGCGGACATGCGCTGTTCACCGGCCTGTTCGGCGTATCTGTCGGCCTCGCGATGCAGACGCAGCGCATGTGGCTGCGCATCCTCGCGCCGATCGGCGGCCTGATCCTGGCCATGGCGGCACACATGATCAACAACGTCCTGCCGCTGTTTGCCGCGTTGGCCAACGCTGAGGCAGGCGAGTCGCCGCAGCAGGTGGAGGAGCTGCCCTCCATGGGATTTCTCTCCGCGTTCATCACCGGCAGCATGATCCAGCTTATGATCTTCGTTCCGTTTTTTCTGATCATCGCGCTGGCGGTCTGGCGCAGTGGCGTATGGGAACGGCGCGTGATCCGCGAGGAGCTGGCCGCGGAGGTCGGATCGCTCCTGAGTGCGGACGAGTACAGCGGTATCCTTCACGATCGCATGCTGCGGACGCGAAGGATCGACCGGATGCATCCACGCGCATCGGCGGCGCTCGTCAACGCACAGCACGAGCTCGCCTTCCGCAAGCGCCGGGTGCGGGACGAAGGCAGCGACCCCGAACAGGACCCGCTCGTGGCCGGCTGGCGCGAGGATATCCGGCGCCTGCGCGACGTCGCGTAGCTGCCTTGCCGGCGACTAAACCTTGCCGAGCGCCTTGAGAAGCACCTCGGGCGTCATCGGCTGCTCCGTCACGCGGGCGCCGAAGGGCCGCAGCGCATCGTTCACGGCATTCATGACGACGGCCGGCGCCGATGCCGTGCCGGATTCGCCAACGCCCTTGGCACCTAGCTCGGACACCGTGGTCGGCGTTTGCACATGCACCACGTCGATGTCGGGCATCTCGGCGGCCATCGGCGCGAGGTAGTCGGCCATGGTCCCGTTCACGAGTTGCGCGTGCTCGTCATAGATGCAGTGCTCGTAAAGCCCGCCGCCGAGACCCTGAACGCAGCCGCCGCGCACCTGCTCGTCCGCCAGTTGCGGATTGACGATGCGGCCGCAGTCCTCCACCACCCAGTGCTTGAGCAGACGGATGAAGCCGGTGTCGACATCGACCTCCACGTAGGCGCCACTGATGCCGTTGGTGAAGATGTAGAGATCGTCGAGCAGCCGGAACCGGCGCGTCCGCGACAGCACCGGCTGCACGCTGTTCGGCAGCTCGCCGAGCTGGAAATGCCCGATGCGGCCGACCTCAGCGAGCGAAATGCGCCGGGTCATCGTACCGGCGTCCACCACATGGCCATCGACGATGTCGAGAGCCGAAGGAGGTGCCTGCAACAGCACGCCGACGATGGAGAGAATTTCGTTACGCAGATCCCGCGCGGCTTGATACACCGCCTCGCCGCCGATCGCGGTCGCGCGCGATGCATAGGTACCGCCGCCGTAGGGCGTTGCGTCGGTGTCGCCGGATATGACACGGACCTGCTCCATCGGCACGCCGAGAACGGTCGCGGCAATCTGCCCCATCACAGTATCGACCCCCTGGCCCTGCTCGGTGACGCCCACCGCGCAGATGATGCCGCCGCCCGGATCGAGCTTGATGGTGCAAGCGTCCTGCGAGGCGATCGGCGCGCCGCCGACGCCGTAATAGCCATGCGGGCCGGGCGCCGTCCCCTTGATGAAGCCAGCCACCCCGACGCCGCGATGAATGCCCCGCTTGCGCAGCTCGGCCTGCTCCTGACGCAGCGCCGCATAGTCCATGCGCTCGACCAGGAGCTCGATACAGCGCTGGTGCGACAGGTCCTTGACCCGGATGCCGCCAGCCGTAACCACCGGGTAGCAATCGTCCGGCATCACATTGCGCCGCCGGATCTCCACCGGATCGAGACCCGTGACCTCTGCCGCCATATCGACCAGTGACTCGCCGACCGAATTGCCGATCGGATGGCCAACCGCGCGATATTGCGAGGTCGGTACCTTGTTGAGATAGACAACGGTCGCCTTCGCCCGATAGTGCCTGTGCTTGTAAGGACCACCGGTGATGTTGAGAATCTGGTTCGCCTCGAACACGTGGTGCGAGGATATTGCGAATAGGCGCCGGCGCCGGACAGCACGTCGATCTCGAGCGCCTGTATCTCGCCGGCCTTCGAGAGGGCCATGCGCGCGGTCACCAGATTCTCGCGCGCGTGGATATCGGACACGAACGACTCCAGCCGGTCGGCGATGAATTTTACCGGCCGGCCCAGCACCATGGAGGCGGCGGTCGCAGCGATCTCGTCGCCGTAGGTGTGAATCTTCATGCCGAAAGAGCCACCCACATCCGGCGCCACGACCCGCACGTTGTGCTCGGGAACTCCCAGCGTCTTCGCGAAGACGGTCTGGATCATGTGCGGGACCTGGCTGCTGGTGGTGATCGTCAGCCGACCCGTCGGCTTGTTGTAGTCGGCAAGCAGCGCGCGCGGCTCCAAGCTCACCGCGGTATGCCGGCCGAAACGAAAGACATCCTCGATCACGATGTCCGCCGCCCAGAAGGCGGCATCGACGTCGCCGGCCTCGATCACCTTGCGGAACGCCAGATTGTCGCCGAGGTCGGGGTGCAGCACCGGCGTTGCGGGATCGAGCGCGGTTTCCTTGTCGGTGACGGCGGGCAGTTCCTCCCATTCGACCTCGACCAGCTCGGCCGCATCCTCTGCCAGCGCGCGCGTCTGCGCGACGATCAGCACCACCGCCTCGCCCTGCCAGCAGGCGCGGTCCACCGCCATCGGATACTGCGGCGCCGATTTCATTCCGGGGAAGCATGTAAGCGTGCCGACCCACGGGCCGGTGACAATCTTGGCCAGTTCCGCGCCGGTCATCACCTTGACCACGCCCGGCGCCTTTGCGGCGGTGCTGGTATCGATGCGCACGATCCGCGCGTGCGCATGCTGGCTGCGGACGAAGGCGGCGTGCAGCATACGCGGCAAAGAGATGTCGTCCGTATAGGTCGCGCGTCCGGCGACGGCACGGCGTGCGCCGATCCGCGACAGGGTCCGACCGACATAGCTGTTGGGCCGGTCGAGCGGAGTCAGTTTGGCCTTGGCGTCCATGCGGGTCACCGTGACAGGCGCTGCTTCAGGGTGGCTTCGACCGCATCGACGATGGCGTGATAGCCGGTGCAGCGGCAGAAGTTGCCGGAGAGGAATTCGCGGATGTTTTCGCGCGAAGCCGGCAGTCCAATGTCGAACAGCTCGGCCGCGGTGATCAGCATCCCCGGCGTGCAGTAGCCGCACTGAAGCGCATTGCGCTCGACGAACATCTCCTGCAAGTCGGCGATTTCGCCAGAATCCGTGAGGCCCTCGATGGTGACAACCTCGGCTCCGTCGGCCTGCACGGCGAGCATCAGGCATCCGCGCACCACGGCACCATCGACGCGCACTGAGCACGCTCCGCAAATGCCATGCTCGCAGCCGATGTGCGATCCGGTGAGGCCGAGCTCGGTGCGCAGGAAGTCGACGAGGTGCTGGCGCACCGGAACCGTGCTCTCGACGCGCTCGCCGTTGACAGTCAGCTCGATGGCAAGCGTCTCTTCGAGGCTCATGGCGCCCTCGCTCGTTGCACGGCCGCGTCGAGCACCCGGCGGGTCAGCACCTTCTGCAGGTGAAGCTTGGTGGCCGGGCTGCCGAAGGTATTGCCGATCGGATCGAGGTCTTCGTCCAAGGCGGCGTTGACCACCTCGTTGCTCGCGGTGGGCCAGGCCTTCCCATTGAGGATAGCCATCGTACGCGTCCCCAGCACCGGCTTCGCCTCGCTGCCGAAATAGGCGAGGCGTGCATCGTTGATGACGCCACCGGCAACGCGCGCATGGCAGGCAATGCCCGCGATCGCGAAGTCGCCGTGGCGCCGGCTCAACTCCATGAACACCGACACATGACCCGGCTTTTGCGGAGGAAGCAGCACCTCGACCAGAAGTTCGTCGGGTTCACGCGCGGTCTCGTAAAGACCGATGAAGAAATCGTCGGCCGCGATGGTCCGCCGGCCACGCACGCCATCGACGACGACGCTGGCGCCGAGCGCCAGGATGCAGGCCGGCATTTCCGCGGATGGATCGGCGAGCGCGATGCTGCCGCCGAACGTCCCCCGGTTGCGGACGGCGACATGGGCGACATGCGGCATCGCTTCGGCAATCAACGGCAACGCCTCCGCGACGATCGGCGAATTCATCACCTCGACGTGCCGCGCGAGCGCGCCGATTCGCACCATGCCGTCGTGGACCGCGATTCCCTTCAGGGCCTCGATACGATTGATGTCGATCAGGACCTTGGGCTGCGACAGACGCATGTTCAGCGTCGGCATCAGGCTTTGGCCGCCCGCCAGAATCCGCGCATCCTCGCCATACTCGGCGAGCAGCCCCAGCGTCGCATCCAAGCTTTCGGGCCGAACGTAGTGGAACCTCGGAGCCTTCAAGGCAGCGCCTCGCTCGTATTCTTTCGGACGGTGCACACTGACGCGATGTCCGGGCCGCTTGTTATCCGGCGCGCGCCTCCTGGATGCTGCGCCAAATTCGCTCCGGTGTCGCCGGCATTTCGACGTGCTTGACGCCGAGGACCGACAGCGCGTCGACCAGCGCATTGGCGACCGCCGGCATGGCACCGACGCAGCCGGCCTCGCCGGCGCCCTTGGTGCCAAGCGGATTGGTCTTGGTCGGCACCGGATTGCTCTCGACATGAAACGCCGGCGTATTGCGCGCACGCGGCATGGCATAGTCCATGAACGAGCCGGTGAGCAGCTGTCCGTCCGCGTCGAAGCGGATGTCCTCCATCAGCACCTGCCCGAGTCCCTGGGCGATGCCGCCGTCGATCTGCCCGTGCAGCAGCAGCGGGTTGAGCACGGTGCCGACGTCGTCGACGACGTTGTAGTCGACGATCTCGACCTCGCCGGTATCCTCGTCGATCTCGACCTCGCAGATATGGCAGCCGTTGGGGAAGTTCTGCGTATCGGTGTCGAACACGGCGTTGGAGACGAGGCCGGCCTCCATGTCCTTCGGCAACTTGGATGGATCGGCGGCGGCGCGGGCGACCTCCTGAATCGTCAGCGTCTGGTTGGTCTTGGCGCTGGAGAAGATGCCGTCGGCGAAATTGATATCGGCGGCCTCGAGCTTGAGCAGATGCGCAGCGATCTGCGTCGCCTTGACGACGATCTTCTCCGACGCCAAGTGAAACGCCGATCCGGCCATGGTCGCCGAGCGCGAGCCGCCAGTGCCTTCACCGAAGAAGACCTGGTCGGTGTCACCCTGCAGGTAGTAGACCTCGTTCGGATCGAGGCCGAGCCGATCGCAGACCAGTTGCTTGAACACGGTCTCGTGCCCCTGCCCCTGGCTGTGGCTGCCGGATACGAGCGTCACCGTCCCGCTGCGGTCGAAGCGGATCTCGGCACCCTCGAAGCCGCCGGCGGCGGCGCGCTCGATCGTGAACGACAGGCCGATCCCGCGCAGCTTGCCGCGCTTGCGGGCGGCGGCGCGGCGCTTCTCGAAGCTGTTCACATCGGCCATCTTCAAAGCGATGTCCATGCTCTTCTCGAACTCTCCGCAGTCGTACGTGAACGTCACCGACGTTTTGAACGGCATCGCCTCCGGCGGGATCATGTTGAGACGCCGCAGTTCGTAAGGATCAAGCCCTAGTTCGTCGGCGGCGAGGTCGACCATGCGCTCGATCACGTAGGCCGCCTCGGGGCGGCCGTTGCCGCGGTACGGCCGCATCGGGTTGGTGTTGGAGAACACGACGGTCACGTCCACATGGCTCGCCGGAGTCTTGTAGACGCCGGCGAGCGTCCCGAGGTTGCCGGTGAAGGCGGGCATGCCCGGCTGCAGATATGCGCCGGCATTGACCAGCGACTTCACGCGAAGCCCGAGGAAATTTCCGTCCTTATCGAGCGCAAGTTCCGCATCGGTGACGTTGTCGCGTCCCTGGGCATCGCCGAGGAAGGCCTCCGACCGCGTGCCGGTCCACTTCACCGGACGGCCGATCAGCTTCGAGGCGAGCAGCGTCAGCGGGTTCTCGTTGAAAATCGCCGACTTCATGCCGAAGCTGCCGCCGACGTCGCCGGCAACCACGCGGACCATGCTCTCCGGCACGCCGAGGACCTGCGCCAGTTCGGCGCGGTAGCCCTGGGCGCGCTGCAGCACGGCATACAGGGTGTAGCGCCCGTCGGCGACATTGTAGTCGCCGACCGCGCCACGCGGCTCCATGGTCGCCGCGGTGACGCGATTGATGACGAAGCGATGCTTGACGATATGGTCGGCGCGCGCAAAGGCCGCATCGGTCGCCGTCTTGTCGCCCTCGAAGCGGGCGAAACAGACGTTGCCCGGACAATCGTCCCACACCAGCGGCGCGCCGGGCACCGCGGCATTCGCCGTCGCCGTCACCGCCGGCAGCGGTTCGTAGTCGATCTCGATCAGCTCCGCTGCATCCGCCGCCTGGTGCAGCGTTTCGCCGACCACGAATGCGACGTAGTCGCCGACCCAGCGCACCCGGTCCTTCACCAGCGCCGGAAAGCGCGGCTTGTACGAGGGCGAGCCATCGCGCCGCTTCATACCGCCCGGCACCGGCAGGTCACGCCAGCCGGCCGCTTCCCAGTCGGAACCGGTGAGCACCGCGAGCACGCCCGGAGCAGCCTTCGCCTTGCCGGTGTCGATCGAGCGGATGCGCGCATGGGCATGCGGCGAGCGCAGGACGTAGCCATATGCCATGCGCGGCAGCGCCACGTCATCCACATAGCGGCCGCCGCCGCGCACCAGCCGCGGGTCCTCGAAGCGCGGCACGCCTTGGCCGATCGCGAATTCTCCCATGACCTTCCCCTTGCTATTTTTCCTGAAGCGCCCCGGCTGCGCCAAACGATGCGTTACGGCTCCTTCGCGTCGATCAGCACGAAGGCGATGCGGCACGGCTCGGTGCCACGATTGACCCAGGCGTGGTTGGTGCCCTGCTGCACCAGAATGTCGCCGGCCTTGAGATGGATTTCGCCCTCGTCGAGCAGCATGTCGATCTCGCCGAACAGCACCAAGGCATAGTCGACCGAGCGGGTGCGGTGCATGAAGGGATGCCGCGGCGGCAGCCCGCGCTTGGGCGACAGCTCGCCGATGTGGTCCTGCTGGTAATTGGCATCGAGCTTCTCCACCTCGGGCGGCGTCGGCGGAAAATCGACGATGCGCAGCACGCTGCCGCCGACCGGCGGGGCGATGCCCTTGAAGCTCGCGGCGCGGTCGGCGGTGCCGGCGATGTCGGCCGGGCTCTCACCGGTGACCCAGAACAGCCGCGAGACCGTGCCGTGCTGCCGCTTGAAATTGTGCGGATTTTCGCTGTCGAACAGCACCACCGCCTTGTCGTCGCCGTCGATGGTGGTGACCACGCGGCGGATGTTGTCGCTCAGAGCCATGGCTGCCGATTTCTCCCTGATTGCCGGGGCGCATATCACCTTGGCCGGCGGGCGATGTAAACTGCCCACCATTCATCACTGCTGTCATCCCGGCCGAAGCGGCCGAAGGCCGCGGAGAGCCGGGACCCATGTATCCCTGTCGCTGCGAGGGAATCCGACCACCTGTGGCAATCCGCAATACGGGGGTATATGGGTCCCGGCTCTCGTGGAGCCTGTGCTCGGATGGCGCGAAGCGCCGATCCGAGTGCTCGGCCGGGATGACAACTGAGGGGTCAGCCCCTACACCGGCTCCGCGTCGATCAGCACAAACGCAAGATACGCAGGCGCGTCGGTGCGGTTGCTCCAGGCGTGGTTGGTTCCGCGCTGCACCAGCACATCGCCGGCCTTGAGCAGCACCTCGCCTTCGTCCATCAGCGCCCAGATTTCGCCTGCAAGCACGATGGCGTAGTCGATCGTGCCGGTCTTGTGGAAGCCGGGATGGCGCGGGCTATTGCGGTCGAAGGCCGCATCATGGCCGGAGCCGTCGTCGCCGGAGGCGCGCTCGCAGTTGAGCGCTGCCACCCGTTCCTTGTCCGGCGGATATTCGATGATGCGGAACACGCTGCCATTCTTCGGCGGCGGCAGCCGCATCTTGCGGTCGATGGCGTCGCCGCTGCCGCGGTTGCTCGCGGGCGTTGATTCGGTCTCCCACAGCTCCGTAACGATGGCTGAGCCCGGCCCGCGCGTGAACACGTGTTTGGCCGTGTCGTCGATGACGAATACGGATTTGCCTTGGTCATTGTGCCCGGTGACGACGCGACGGAACGATCTGTTGCCGGGCATGCTCCCCTCGCCTCTCGTATCACCTTGGCGGCTATGCTAACGCACCGGCCTCGGGTGGCAAATCTCAGCGAACGGCAGGGGGAACGCGGAATGGCGAACTATCTGGTGCGCGCGGTGCGCAGCGTCGAGATTTCGGCGTCGAATCTCGACCGTGCTGCCGGCTTCTACGGCAACGTCTGGAATCTGCAATTGCAGGCGTCGGAGCCGGACGCGCGCTACCTCCGCGGCACCGGGCGCTATCACCACATTCTCGGCCTGCACGCCGGGCCGGCGCCAATGATCATCCGCGTCGTGTTCGATGTCGCCGATCGCGACAAGCTGCAAGCGCTGCACCGTTCGGTCAGCGCCGCCAAGGCCGGCCCGCTCACCCCGATCGTCGACCTGGCGGGACCCGCGGGCGGCACCGGCTTCGGCTGCAAGGACCCGGAGGGGCGCAATTTCGCCTTCGTCTGCGGCGTGATGGACCATCCCGGCGAGAATCCGACCGTCAAGGACCGGCCGATCAAGGTCACCCACGTCAACCTCAACTGCGCCGATCACGATGCCACATCGGCCTACTTCACCGACGTGCTCCACTTCACCATGGCGGACGATACCGACATGCTGCGCTTCATGCGCTGCGGCAACACCGACCATCATTCCGTGGTGCTCGCCCGGGTCAAGTCGACCACGCTCAACCACATCGCCTTCGAGATGCCCGACCTTAACTCGGTCATGCGCGGGGCGGGCCGCATGAAGGACAATGGTTACCCGATCGAATGGGGGGTCGGCCGGCACGGCGCCGGCAACAACGTGTTCGCCTATTTCGCCGGCCCCGACGAGCTGCCGATCGAATACACGGCGGAGGTCGAGCAGGTCGACGAGACCTATGTCGTACGGGGCCCGGACTACTGGCGGTTTCCGCCCGGGCGCTCCGACCAATGGGGCGTCACCGAACCGCGATCGGCGCGGCTGCTGCGGCTGTGGACCATATTCCGCTTCAGCGAGGACGGGTGGAAGGTGCCGGGCCGCTGAGCGCGAAGCAGCCGCGCTCGATCTCGGTCAGCAAATCGGCCGCCGACCGATCTCCAGTGATAACGGCCGACGCGGTAGCCAACAGCGCACTGACGCCGCCTTCGCCGAGGATCGGCGCGACAAAGCGTTGGAACTTCGCTCTCACTTCGGCCTCACCGAACGGCCGCGCCGGATCGCCCGGAACTGACGTGACACGTCGCTCGTGCACGCCCGATGCCGTGGTGACGATGACACGGGTGGGCCAGATGCGCGGGTAGTCGGCGAGCAGCGCGTCATCGGCCTCGACGCTGATCTTAGCCATCAAGGCATGAACCGCGCCGGGCACTGCTTCCGGCGGCGGGCTGAGCGCGTCGGCAAGATGCGGAGCCAGGACGGCAACCGCCATATTGTATTGCACGCTGGTCAGGTACGACGCGCGGTCGCCCGGCGTGACGCCGTGGCCGATCATCTTCAAGTGCGGGGGCACAACCGACGCTTTGATGGCGACGATGCCGTCGGGCGCCACGCCCTCGGCCATGATCTCCTTGAGCGCCTGGGTCGCCGCCATGGTCTGCCGCGCTGCGCACCAGGGCTTGAACGAAAGGTCGAGCAGCCCGGGACGCTCGCCGAGCCCGTCCGTCAATGCCGCCGCATTCGGCGTGATGCCGTAGACTCCGGGAAAGAATCCGCCGTCGAGCAGCGCGAGATCGGCGGTAAATCCCGCCTGCGCCGCGCGTGCTGCCGCAAGGCCATTTGCAGCCGCCTGCCCAACGGAAATCCAGCGCGCCGTGGTTGCCGCGTTGTGGTGGCCGACGCCAGGCGCGGCGTAGGTGAGTGCCAGCGCCAATGCATTTGCGGTCTGCGCCGCATCGAGCCCCAGCAGGCGCGACGCCACCGCGGCGATGCCGAACGGCGCGGCGAAATAGGTTGGCCAGATGCCGCGATACAGGACCGTCGGCCCGTCGAGCACGAGCCCCAGCCGGATCATCGCCTCGTAGCCGGCGACCGTGGCATCGATCAAGATGCCGGCGTCGTGCTGCCTCTGCGCCGCGGCGATCGCCAAGGCACCGGGAATCACGATGGCGCCCGGCGTCGTCATCGAGGCGAGATGGATGTCGTCGATCTCGGTCAGCCGCGCGAGCGCGCACAGAGTCATCAGGTCGAGCGGCAGGTCCTTGGCCGCGCCGGACAGGACGCGATAGCGGATCAGTGCCTGGCCTTCCGCCGTGCGCGTGCCGGCGGCAAGTGCGCCGATGACATCGACCACGTGCAGCTCGACAGCTTCGCGCACCGCATCGGACACGCGCGAGCTTTGGGCGATGAAGCTGGCGAACTGCGCGATGGCGGTCATGCGGTCATATTCCCTCGTCGCCGCCGGCGTCGCCGAGATCGGTCGGCTCGAACAGTTCGTCGAGCGTGAAGTCGCGCGAGATCAGCCCCTGCATGCGGACGTAGCGCAGGATCGTCTGCAAGTTCTTGCGGTTCGTCTCGCCAAGCCCGTAGGCCCATGGATCCGGGCCGAGGATGTCTTCCTGCTCCTCCACCGCGGTGCGCACCCAGGCGAGCGGCACCACCCGCGGGTTCGCAACACGCCGGTAGGCCATGGCCTTCGCCTTGTCGAACGCCTTCACCAGATTCGTCGGCACCCAGGGATATCTCTCGACGATCTCCCGCTTGATCGCAGTCACGTGCATGATCGGAAAAATGCCGGTCTCGCGGTAATAGGCGATCTCCACGTCCTTGTAGTTCGGGAATAGCCGCACGATCCGCTTGTCGCCCTGCAGAAAGCGCTTCGGAATGTCCGGCGACAGCATTGCCGGGAGTTCGCCCTCCGACAGCATGACGTCGAGCCGCTTTCCTTCGGGAATCATGTCGATCCGCAGGTCGTCTGGCTTCCTGAACTGCACATCCTCTTCGCGCTCGACCACCCAGGTGATCGCCTTGTGCGGAACGCCGTAGTGTTCCTCCAGAATGCCGCGCATCCACAGGTTGGATGCCGGCTGGAAATTGGTGCCGCCGACGCGCTTGCCGATCAGGTCCTTCGGCTCGCGGATGCCGGCATTGGCGTTGACGAAGATGAAGCCGTGGCGGAAGCGTCGATGCAGGAACACCGGCAGCGCGGACAGCGGCTCGCCCTGATCGCGCGCCATGAAATAGGCGCCGACGTTGACCTCGCACAGATCGAATTCGGCGCGGCGCGCCATGCGCCAGTGCCGCTCGCGCGAACCGATGCTGGTAAGCATCACCAATTCGATGCCGTCGACGTCGACCAGTCCTTCCTTGATCGGCTTCACGATCTCGTAGTCGCCGGCCGCAAAGGTCAGTCTCAGTTTCGCCATCGCGCCCTCATGCTATGAGTGCGCATGATCTTAACGCAAAACCGGTTCCCATTTTTGCGGATCATGCGCTAGTCGCGCCAGCGCGCGAAATGATTCTCGGCGCGGCGGACCAGTTCGTTGAGGATGATCGCCATCGCCGCCAACGTCGCGATCAGGCCGAGCAGGTTGTCCGGCTCGAAATTTTGCGTGAACAGCGTGGTGAAATAACCGATGCCGGCGGTCGAGACGTACAGTTCCGCCAGCAGCACGCCGAGCAGCACGCCGGTCATGCCGAGCCGCATGCCGGTGAAGAAGCTCGGGATCATGTGCGGGAAGATCACATAGCGGAACGCCTGCCACCGGTTGGCGCCCATCGACTTGGCGCTGGTCAGCAGAATGGGCTTGAGGTTCTGCACACCGGCGACGATGGTGACGATGATCGGGAAGATGCCGTGGCTGACGCCGAAGGCGATCTTGGAGGCCGGGCCGATGCCGAAGAACAGAATGAACAGCGGCAGGATCGTGACCTGCGGCGTGCCGTAGAGCAGCAGGACGATCGGCATGAAGCTGCGGCGCGAGAACGGCTGCAGCCCGACCGCCAGGCCCACCGCCAGGCCGATCGCAACCGACATGGCGAAAGCAACCGCCAGCTCCCAGAACGTGATGCGCAGCGCACCCGGAACGCCGCTGATTTCGAACATCTGGGGCAACGATACCAGCACGCTCGACGGCGGGCTCATGAACAGGGGGTCGATGAACCAGCGCGCCGCGATCTCCCAGATCACGAACAGCACAATCACGACGCCGAGCCGCGCCACGCCGGGGTGGCGCAACATGTACCGCTTGATCGCGGGCCAGCGCCGCATCAGCGCCTCCTCCCGCCGGCCTCGAGCGAAGAGACAACGGTATTGAGGATCGCCGCAATCGCGACGACGAAAGCGATGTAGGCGAACATCCGCGCCATATCCATGCCTTCGGCAAGATGCACGATGCGATGGCCGAGGCCGGCGAGCGAGGCGATGGTCTCGCTGCCGATGATCGAGAGCAGCGCAACCGTGAAGCCCATGCGCATGCCGGTCAGGATCACAGGCAGCGCCGCCGGCAGCAGCACATAGCGAAAGAGTTGATACTCGGACGCTCCCATCGAGCGCGCCGAGACGATGTAGGTTCGCTCGACATAGCCGAATCCGGCAATGGTGCTCAGCACGATGGGAAAGAAGCTGATGGTGGTGCCGAGCGCGACCTTCGACATGGGGCCGAGGCCGAACATCAGCACGTAGAGCGGCAGGAACAGGATGATCGGAATCGCATAGATGCCGGCGAACAGCGGCTCGAACACCCGGATCAGGTACTGCGAACGGCTGATCAGATAGCCGAGCGTGACGCCGGTGGTGCATGAAACGGCAAATGCGGTGGCGAGCTCGCCCAGCGTGACCTTGAGATCGTCGATGTACTCGCCGGTCTTGATGATATCGACGAATTGCCAGAACACCTGCACCGGCTCCGGCAGCAGCAGATGGCTGACCCCCCAGTAGTTCGTCGCAACGTACCACAGCAGCAAAAGGCCGACGAGGAACGCCACTTGCACGGCGCGGCTGCCGGCCGATGCGGCGTCACGCTTGCCATTGCCGAGCATCACGCGGAGTCCCCGGCGACACTCCCGCGGTGGCCGGCGCCGCCGCGCATCGCGGACTCCGACATGGCCTTGCGGATCTCATCATGCAGCAGGCTGTAGAGCTGGTTGCGCAATGCCGTGAATTTCGCGGACGTAACAAATTCCGGATTGCGCGGATGCGGCTCGTCGACCGAGATGACCTGCTTGATGGTTCCGGGACGCGCCGAGAAGACCGCCACGCGGTCGGCGAGGAATACCGCTTCGCCGAGACTGTGCGTGACAAAGACGATGGCCTTGTCGGTGCGCGACAGCAGCACCGACAGGTCCTCGCCGAGGATCATCCGGGTCTGCTCGTCGAGCGCGCCGAACGGCTCGTCCATCAGCAGAATGCCGGTCTCCAGGCTCAAGGCCCGCGCCAAGGCGGCCCGCTGGCGCATGCCACCGGAGAGCTGTGCCGGGTAGTGATCGGAGAATTCCGCGAGCCCGACCGCTTCCAGCGAGCGGCGCGCGCGATCGTCACGCTCGGCCTTCGGCACGCCCTGGAACAGCATGCCGAGCATGACGTTCTCGAACACGGTGTTCCAGGGAAACAGCGCGTTTTCCTGGAATACGTAGGCGATGTCGGCGGGCATCGGGCCGCGCACCGGCTTGCCGGCCACCTCCACCGTTCCGGTGGTCGGCTCGAGCAACCCGCCGACGACGTTGAGCAGCGTGCTCTTGCCGCAACCGCTCGGACCGATCAGGCACAGCAACTCGCCGCGGGCGACATCGATCGAGGTGTCGAGCAGCGCCCGCACATGGCGGGCGTCGTCCTCCTCTCCGAAGTGATGCGAGACGTCCCGCACTCGGATCGCGACTTCACCGGTCATTGGCCCGCCACAGTGCTTGCGTGACTATTTCGGCAGATAGGCTTCCGTGTAGAGCTTCGACATGTCGGGCTCCTCGGGAAGCAGTTTCAGGGCGACGTAGGACTTGCGCAACGTCTCCAGTGCCTTCGGGTCGAACCTGCCGGTGTCGGAAAACATCGGCATGATCTCGTCGTAGGTGCGGCTTGAGATGTCCTCGTCCTTGTGCATCACGCCCATGGCGATCTTCACGGTCTCGGCCTTGTTCTTGCGCATGAAGGCGATGGTCTCGAACCAGCCCTTGAGGAACGCGCGAACCGCCTCGGGCTTGGTGGCGATGGCCTTGTTGGTGGCAAAGATAATGTGAATGTGGAAGTCCTTGATCTCGGTGAAGCGGACCAGGATGCGCCCCTCGCCGCGCTTCTCCAGCGCGAAAGCGTTGCTGACATCCATGATCACGCCGTCGATGTCGCCGCGCTTGAGCGCCGCGATTTGCCCCGGCATCGCGCCCATGGGGGCGATGTTGATCCCGTTCGGACCCCAGCCCTGGCGCGCCGACGTCTGGCTCACCAGCCAGTAGGTCAACGAACCGGCGGTCGAGACGCTGACCTTCTTGCCCTTGAAGGTCGGCCGCCGTCTTCGGCCCGTCCGGACGCACCACAATGGCGAGCAGCAGCGGCGGTCCGGCCATCCCCGCAACCGCCTTGATCGGCGAGCCCTTGACGATGAACGCCATGGCCGGACCGGAGCCGAGCAGGATGTCGATACTGTCGGCGGCCGCCGCCTGTTGCATCTTGGCATCGCCGGCGAAAGCGATGGATTGCACGTCGAGGCCATGCTTGGCGAAGATGCCCGTCCGGATGCCGATGTCGACCGGCACGAACGAGAACGCCTCCGGCACCGCCTTGCCGACGCGCAGCGTCTCGGCGGCGCCAGCGGGGGAGGACATCGCCGCGAGCAAGGCGCCGCAGGTCAGGGCACGGGTAAAGGTGTTCAGCATTAATATTCTCCCATCGTGATCGCTTATCCTTCCCGACCCATGCGGTTGTCATCCTGGCCGAAGCGGCCGAAGGCCGCGAAGAGCCGGGACCCATGTGTTCCGGTGCTGGCATTTCGTACCGTGCCTGACACGCGACGCAGGGGTACGTGGGTCCCGGCTCTCGCTTCCGCTCGGCCGGGATGACAACCGCGGACGTTTCGCATCATTTCTTCGGCAGGAACGCCTCCGTGTAGAGCTTGCTCATGTCCGGCTCCTGCGGCAGCGTCTTGAGCGCGACGTAGGACCGGGCCAGCGCGGCAAGCGCCTTTGGCTTGAAATGGCCGTCCTCGTTGAACATCGGCATCACCGCATCGTAGATCGTTGATGTGGTTGCGTCGTCCGTACGCATCACCTGCTTGGCGATCTCGACCGTCTTGGCCTTGTTGCTACGCATGGACGTGATGGTCTCGAACCAACCGGCGAGGAACCCGCGCACGGCCTGCGGCTTCTCGGCGATGGCCTTGTTGGTGGCGAAGATCACGTGGATGTGGAAGTCCTTAACCAGATCGCCGAACGTCAGCAGCACCTTGCCTTCGCCGGTCTGCACGTATTTGGTCGCGACCGCGATATTGACGATGGCGGCGTCGATCGACTTGGTCTTCAGCGCCGCGACCCGGTTGGCGTCGCTGCCGAGGCCGACGCGCGCGATACCCTCGACACCCCATCCGTGCTGATTTGAGATTTCGGTGATGATCCAGTTGGTCACTGATCCGACCCCCGACACGCCGACCTTGCGTCCCTTGAGATCGCTCGCGGTCTTTACCGAGCCGTCGTTGCGGACCACCAGCGCGAAGATTAGCGGCTGATCCGCCATGGCCGCGACGCCCTTGACCGGTGCCCCCTTCACGATGAAGGCCATGCCGGGTCCGGAGCCGAGCCCGATATCGATGCCATCGGCCGCCATCGCCTGCTGCAGCTTGGCATCGCCGCCGAAGGCGCTGATGGTCAGGTCGAGACCGTGCTTCTTGAAGATTCCGGTGTGCTGCCCGATGTCGGCCGGCACGAACGAAAAGGCTTCCGCTCCGGCCTTGCCGACGCGCAGCGTATCAGCGGCAGCGGGCAGCGGTATCGCCGCAAGCAAGGCGCTGCAGGTCAGCGTACGGGCAATGGCTTTCAACATTGTTGTTCTCCAATCGGGCGGTGCGCTCCCTCTCCCCTTCCGAACTCGGGTACCCTAGTTCGGCTCGTTTAACTGGCCGAAGCCGGAAACATCCGACTTCGGCCAGGGAGAGGGAGAAGAATCAATCCGTCCGTCGAGCATGCGCGAGATAATCGGCGTCGAAGCTCATGCCCCAGCCGGGCTTATCCGGCAGCGTATAGAACCCGTCGCGGAACGGCATCTGATCGGCGATCAGGCGGTAGAAGAACGGGTCGCGCCACGGCAGCATCACCTCGCCGAAGCGGCCGGTGGCGGCGCCGCCGACCAGCATCAGGCCGATCTGTGGCTCGATGTGCTGCATCATGCCGACGTTGAAGCAGGAGGCGAGCGCGGCGACGCGGCGCCACTCGGTCGGCCCGCCGCCCCAGCTCGCATCGAAATTGCAGATGTCGATCGCCTCGGCGAGCATCAGGTCGCGGCAGCCGAAGCGCGACAGTTCGCTCTGCCCGGCGCTGACCGGGATGCCGCCGTGCGCGCGCACCAGCGCCATGTCGCGCCGGTCGTTGTCCCATTTGCACGGCTCCTCGAACCAGGCGAGACCGAGATCGGCCACGCGACGCGCGAAGTCGACCGCCTGCTCACGGGTCCAGCCTTGGTTGGCATCGGCGGCGACGATGAAGCCGTCGCCGCCCGCGCGGCGCACCGTCGTGACCCGCTCGGCATCCTCGCGCGGCGTGCGGCCGCCGACCTTGAGCTTCAGGCCGTGGATGCCGAGGGCCTTCAGCTCCGCGACCTCCTCGGCGAGACCAGCCAGCTCGTCGCGCTCGCGGTAGTAGCCGCCGAGCGCGGCGACCTGAACCTGCCGCCCCGCCCGGCCCCACAGCACATGCAGCGGCAACCCGAGAAGCTTGCCGACGGCATCGTGCAGCGCGCTGTCGACGCAGGACTGCGCGCGCAGCGCGACCCGCCGGTCGCGCAGGAACGGGTCGGTCGACACACGCATCGCGGCCCATGCCTCCTCGAGGCCGGCGACGGTGCGGCCCTTGAGCCGCGGTTCGAGCTCGTCACGGATCAGCCGGATGATGTTGGCCTGCAGATCGTCGTCGTTGCCGTTGAAGCATTCGCCGACGACGCCCACGTCGGTGTGCACGCGGGTGACGATGGTGCAGCGGTGCGTGAGCTTGAGCGTCGCGCCGGCCGCCGGACGGTCGAGCTTGACCTTGAGCGGGATCGTCTCGATACGCTCGATACGCGCATCGACCACCGGCAGCGGCTTTGCCGCGTTGCTATCGGGGAGCGGGCGTTGCGGAGTCATGACGACTTCATACTATCCGCCAGCGCACGTGTCCCGGATGCGGTGCAGCCGTGAAACGGTGCACCACTAATCCGGACCCCGGTTTCAAGAAGTCTAACCGGGTCCCGGGTCTGCAGCGCATCATTGCATGCTGCGCTGCGCCCGGGACACATGATTGAGGGGCATGCATCAGTCCAACGTGATGTTCAGGCGCTTGATGATCGGCGCATAGGCATCGGTGGTCTGGCGCATCGCCGCCGTCACCTCCTCGGGCGACATCGGCGTCGGCTCGAAGCCGACGTTGAGGAAGCGTTGCTTCAGCGCCGGATCGCCGATCGCTTTGCGCAACTCGCCGCTGAGGTAAGCGATTGTCGCCTTCGGCGTGGCGGCAGGCGCGAACAGCATGAAGTGCACGCCGCCGATCAGGCCCGGGAAGCCCTGCTCCGCCGTCGTCGGGACGTTGGGCATCAGGTCCGACCGCTTGTCCTGCACGACAGCCAGCGCCTTGAGCTTGCCCTCCTGGACCAGCCCCTTGGAGGTGCCGGCGAGAAACGTGCCGAATTCGACCCGCGCCGCGATCAGGTCGGTCATCGCCGCGCCGCCGCCCTTGTAGGGAACGATCACGAACTTGGCGCCGGAACGCTGCGCGATTTCTTCGGTCGCAAGATGCTGTTGCAGCCCATAGCCGGCGACCGCGTAGGTGATTCCCTTCTCCCGCTGCTTGCTCAGGGCAACGAGGCTCTTGACATCGCTGGCCGGGATCGATGGCGCGACCAGAATCAGGGAGGGCGTGATACCGACGCCCCCGACCGGCGCCAGATCCTTGAACGGATCGTATTTCAGCTTGGAGAAGCTGGTCGGGAACGTGGCGATGACGGTGGCGTTGACCAGGAGCGTGCAGCCGTTCGGCTCGGCGCCGACCACCACGCTTGTCCCGATATTGCCGGTCGCTCCCGCCCGGTTCTCGACGAATACCGTCTTCTTGATCGCCGCTTCCAGGCGCTCAGCGACGATGCGTGTCGCCACGTCGGTGGCGCCGGCGGCCGGGTACGGCACGACCAGCTTGACCTGCGAGCAGTTGAGATCGGCGGCGAGCGCGGAGCCCGTACCCAGACAAACCGCCAGCACTATCGTTGCGAGACGCATGTGTTTCCTCCCTCGTGGGCGCGCATCCGCCCTGTCATTGGCGCGCAAGGTACGTTGCGGCGCGCCTGGACTCAATGACCTGGATTGTCGCGTCATACGACTGCGCGCAGCACGATATAACCCCCGAGTGCGATCTGCGCCGAGAAGAACACCCGGCGGAAGCGCGCCTCCGACAGGCGCCGGCGCAACTGCTGGCCCAGCACCATGCCGGCCAGCGCTGGCAGGATGGCGAGTACCGAGGCGAGGCCGATGTCGACGCTGAGCAACTTCTGCCCACTGAGCGCCAGCGCGAGCGCAACCGTCGATGTGGTGAACAGCATGCCCATCGCCTGGATGAGCTGGTCGCGCGTGAGCCCGAGCGCTTGCAGATACGGCACACCCGGAAACGCAAAAGCGCCGGTCATCCCGCCGAACGCCCCGTTGAAGAAGCCGGCCACGAGGCCGGCCCAGGTTTCCGCAGCTTTCGTCACCGTCATCGGACGAGCGAACAACCCGAGCGCGCCATAGACCGCAAGCAGCAGGCCGAGCAGCGCTGAGAGCACCGACACGTTCACGCGCGTGAGCGCCATGGCGCCGAGCCAGATCGATGCGGTGGCGACCAGAAAGAACGGCCAGGCCCGCACCAGGACGGTACGGAAGTGGCCGCCGACCAACGCCTGCCAGACGTTGGTGACGATGGTCGGCGCGAGCATCAGCGCCATCGCCGGATGCAGCCCGATGACGGCGGTGAGCACGCCGAGCGAAACGGTCGGCAGCCCCGAGCCGACGACGCCCTTCACCGTTCCTGCCAGGAGGAACGTGAGGATGATCCAGGTGACGATGTGCGGATCGGAGAGCATGAAGATTCGCGTAGGGTGGGTTAGCGCCGAAGGCGCGTAACCCACCGTGGCTCGCGGGCGCTTTCGACGGCGGGTTAACGCGCTTCGCGCCTAACCCACCCTACGATCGCAACGGCTACGGCACCAGGATCGAAGCGCCGGTGGTCTTGCGGCCTTCCAGATCCTCGTGCGCCTTGCGCGCGTCCTTGAGCGCGTATGTCTGATTGATCGGAATCTTCACCGCGCCCTTGGCCACCACGTCGAACAGATCGTTGGCGATGTCGATCAGGTCAGCCCGCTTGGCCGCATAGGTGTTGAGCGTCGGGCGGGTGGCGAACAGCGAGCCCTTGGTCTGCAGGATGTTGATGTTGAACGCATCGACCGGCCCTGACGAACTGCCGTAGCTGACGAACGTGCCGAGCGGCTTGATGCAGTCGAGGGATCCGGGGAAGGTGTCCTTGCCAACGCCGTCATAGACCACCTCGCACTTCGCCCCGTTGGTGATCTGCGCCACCCGATCGACGAAATTCTCCTCGCGGTAGAGGATAACGTGATGGGCCCCATTCGCCTTGGCGAGTTCGGCCTTGGCCTTCGAGCCGGCGGTACCGATGACATTGGCGCCAAGATGGTTCGCCCATTGGCAGGCGATCAGCCCGACGCCCCCGGCCGCGGCATGGACCAGCACGTTGTAGCCCGGCTTCACCGCGAAGGTGCGCTTGAGCAGATAGGAGACGGTCATGCCCTTGAGCATCATCGCGGCCGCCTGCTCGCCCGAGACGGAGTCGGGCAGCTTCACCGCGCGGTCCGCCGGCACCAGCCGCTCCTCGGCGTAGCAGCCGAGCGGCAGCACGTAGCCGACGCGGTCGCCGACCTTGAGGTCCTTGACGCCCTCGCCGACCGCGATCACCTCGCCCGCCCCTTCGTTGCCGGAAATGAACGGCATCGACGGTGCCGGATACATGCCCATGCGGAAGTAGGTGTCGATGAAATTGAGGCCGGCGGCGTGCTGCTTGACCTTGATCTGCCCCTGACCCGGCGCGCCGACCTCGACCTGCTCGTAGGTCAACACCTCTGGACCGCCATGCTTATGCACGCGTACTGCTGCAACCATCGTTCTCTCCCTCACAGCGGACGGCCGACGCCGCCGCGGCCGGATCATAGTGCATGATCCGCAAAAGTGGGAACCGGTTTTGCGAAGAGATCGTGCACCGACAATAGTTGGAGCTTGATCGGCTTCCATTCGAACCCGATCAAGCTCTTGCCGGTGCACGGGACGCAAGCCGTGGGCCAGGCGCATGGCGGATCAAGGCGGTGGCTTCGGCCGTGATTTCAGCATGCGCTTGGCCGGCCGCATGCGGGTACGGCTCGCCAGCACGTTGAAGAACTCCACCACGCCCGCAAATGCCATGCCGAAATAGATGTAGCCGCGCGGGATGTGCACCTCGAATCCGTCTGCGATCAGCGCCACACCGATCAGCATCAGGAAGGCGAGCGCCAGCATCTTGGTGGTGGGATGCCGGGCGATGAAATCGCTGGTTGGCTTGGAGGCCAGGTACATCACGGTGACGGCGATCAGCACCGCCGCGACCATGACCGGAAGGTCGCGCGACATGCCGATCGCGGTGAGGATCGAATCGATCGAGAAGACGATGTCGATCAGGACGATCTGCAAGGTGACGATCCAGAATGCACCGGCGGCCACCGATCTCGGCTTCTCTTCCTCGTCTCCCTCGATCTCCGCATGCACTTCGTGCGTCGCCTTGCCGAGCAGGAACAGCCCGCCGCCGATCAGAATGATGTCGCGCCAGGAAATGGCGTTGCCCAGGATCGTGAAGACCGTGCCCTGCATCGCTATGAGCGTCGTCAGCGTGAACAGCAGTGCGATGCGGAAGACCAGCGCGAGGGACAGCCCGATCTGCCGGGCGAGCCGGGCGTTGCGTTCATCCAGCCTGGATGCCAGCACGGCGATGAAGACGAGGTTGTCGATGCCGAGCACGATCTCGAGCACCGTCAGGGTGATCAGTGCCGCCCAGACCTGGGGGTCGGCGAGAAGCTCAAGCATCGTCTTGGTCCGTTTGTCGTCGGGGAAGCAGCACGCCGAACGCGAAGAAGTAGAGGCCGATCACACACAACCCTGCCGTGATCCACCGGCCCGGATCGAGATCGCGCAGCACTGCCAGCAGGGCCAGAAACGACCATATCGCCAACAGCGCCAGATTCAGGTTGCGCCATCGCCGCACCCGGACCGGATGAATGAACCGAAACGGAGCAAAGGTCAGCCCGACGAGCACAATCAGCGTCAACGCTCCGATCCAAGGCTCCGGCTTGAGCAGAAAAAGATAGAACGCCGCGGCATTCCATAGGCCGGGAAACCCCCGAAAATAATCGCCCGGCATTTTCATTTCACGGTCGGCGAAATAAAGCGCGGCGCTTACCACGATGGCCATGCCGACGACGACGCCGGCGGCCGGCGGCAGCAGGCCGCTCGCGACAATCGCAAAGGCGGGAACGAAGACATAGGTGGTGAAGTCGACGACGAGGTCGAGCGCATCGCCCGACCAGCGCGGCAGCATGTCGGCAACCTTGAAGCGCCGCGCGAGAACGCCGTCGGCGCCGTCGACGATCAGCGCCACGCCGAGCCACAGGAACATCCAAGCCCAGGCGCCGCGCGCCGCGGCGATCAGCGCCAGCAGCCCCAGCGCCGCGCCCGACGCGGTGAGGACGTGCACGGCGAAGGCAGGGATGTGGGAGGGGGTGACGGCCAAGTTCATCTCCCGGTCGTCCTCGCGAAAGCGGGGACCATATCCACCGATTGAAGGTTCCGGCACGACCGTGCCAAATACCACGCTCGGTGGCTATGGGTCCCGGCCCTCGCTTCGCTCGGCCGGGACGACCGCGGGAGAAAGTTGTGCAATCCACCCAAGTCATCGTCGTCGGCGGCGGGCCGGCGGGATTGACGGCCGCCATCGCGCTCGGCGCGGCCGGCGTCGAGACCGTGCTGGTGGCGCCGCCGCCGCCCGCCGACACCCGCACCACCGCGCTGCTGGCGAGCTCGGTGACGGCGCTGGAAGCGCTCGGCGCCTGGGCTCATTGTCGCGCCGAGGCGGCGCCGCTGCGGACGCTGCGGCTGGTCGACGATACCGGACGGTTGCTGCGGGCGCCCGAGGTCCGGTTCGACGCGGCCGAGATCGGCCTCGACGCCTTCGGTTATAACATCGCCAACCGGCACCTCGTTACCGCCCTCGAAGCTCGGGCCAAGGCGCTGCCGGCGCTGCAACGGCGCAGCGAAGCGGCGGCGGCGGTGTCAATTGGCGATGCAGATGTCACCGTGACGCTCGCGTCCGATGAGTGCCTCACGGCTCGGCTCGCCATCGGCGCCGACGGACGCCGTTCCCTGTGCCGCCGCGCCACCGGCATCGAGACCAACCGGCGCGCCGGGAGGCAGACCGCGCTGGCGCTGAGCTTTGGCCACAGCCGGCCGCACAACGACACCTCGACTGAGTTCCACACGCCCGACGGCCCGTTCACCACCGTGCCGTTGCCCGGCGAAGCGCGTGATCAGGCTAAGTGGAATCCGGTTAGCCGCCCGGATCACGCGCCAAATCACAGGTCGAGCCTGGTCTGGGTGCTCGGGCCGGGCACGGCGCGGCGCGTCCTGGCCTGGGACGATGCCGCACTCTCCGCCGAAGTGGAACGGTGCTCGCACTCAATCCTCGGCAAGACGGCGATCGAGCCCGAACGCGGCATCTTCCCGCTGACCACCGAAACGGCTGAACGTTTTGCTGCCAACCGTGTTGCCTTGATCGGTGAGGCGGCGCATGTCATGCCGCCGATCGGCGCTCAGGGATTGAACCTCGGGCTGCGCGACGCGGCGCAAATCGCGGAACTCGTAATCGCCGCGCGCGAGACCGGCGCCGACATCGGATCGGACGCACTGCTCGCGCGCTACGACGCGCTGCGCCGGCCCGACGTGACGACTCGCATGCTCGCGGTCGATTGGCTCAACCGTAGCCTGCTGAGCGACTTCCTGCCGGTGCAGAGCCTGCGCGGCGTCGGCCTCTATGCGCTCGACCGCATCGGGCCGCTGCGCCGGCTGGTGATGCGGGAAGGCATCGCTCCGTCTGCTTCCGAGCCTGCGCTCATGCGCGGCGTGGCTTTGCACCAGGACTAGCGGGTGCGGATTTTACGCTCGCCGGCTCGCGGAATTCCGGCGCGATCGGCAGCGGCAATGCCGGAATGGTTTTCCCCGAAGCGCTTGCAACGCGATGCTCGAACAGGCCGCGCGCAGCGAAATGCGGGTCGCGCAAGGCCTCTTCCAACGACACGACGATGGTGACGCAGCAGTCGGCCTGCGCAAGCAGCGGCCGCCATTCGTCCGCGGTGCGCCCGGCGATGATCTTTGCGACTGCGGCGCGCGTCGCCGCCGGATCGGTGAGGTCGTTGATGAGTTCCGGTCCGAGCCCGATCGCCCGGCAGAATGTCTCCCAAAATTTCTGCTCCAGTGCGCCGCAAGCGACCAGCCGGTGATCCTTTGTCGGATAGAGCGCATAGCACGGCGAGCCGCCGGCGAGCGGCAACTCGCCCGGGCCGGGATAGCGTCCGAGAGCCGCGCCGATCGCCAGCGCGTGCCAGGCGAAGGTGAACATCGCGTCGGTCATGGCGATGTCGAGATGACAGCCCTCGCCCGTGAGATCGCGCCGGCGCAGCGCCAGCAGGATATTGATCAGCGCCGGAAAGCTGCCGCCGGCGATATCGGCGATCAGCGCCGGCGGTACGTCAGGATGCGCCGGCGATCCCGGCTGCAACGCCAAGAGGCCGGTCGCCCCGATATAGTTGATGTCGTGACCGGCTTCGCCGGCGCGCGGACCGTGCTGGCCGTAGCCGGAGATCGAGCAATAGACGATGCGCCGGTTTTTCGCGCGCGCGGTCTCATAGCCGAGGCCGAGCTCTGCCATCACGCCGGGCCGGAACTGCTCGACCAGGATATCCGCACGGGCCAATAGCGGATCGAGTTGCTTGCGGTCCGTTTCAGATTTCAGGTCGAGGACGAGGCCGGTCTTGCCGCGGTTGAGCATGGCAAAGGCGGCGCCCTCGCCCTCCCACAGCGGCGGAATGCCGCGCATGGTCTCGCCGCCGGGCCGCTCGATCTTGACCACCTCGGCGCCGGCCTCGGCGAGCATCAACGTCGCCAGGGGCCCCGGCAGCAGCGTGGTGAAATCGAGCACGAGGAGGCCGGCGAGCGGTTGAGGCATGGTCATGCCTATTGTTGAACAGATCGGTCACATCGGCGAGGGCACCAAGCGCCCTCTGGCGCCGGCCGCAATCCTGGACTATCTCCATCATCATGGGAAAGGCGCGAAAGGCAAAGTACACGATCGGGCAGGTGGTCAAGCACCGGCTGTTCCCGTTCCGCGGTGTCGTATTCGACATCGACCCGGAATTCGACAACACCGAGGAATGGTGGCTGTCGATCCCCGAGGACGCACGCCCGCGCAAGGACCAGCCGTTCTACCACCTGTTCGCCGAGAACGCGGAGAGCGAATATATCGCCTACGTGTCCGAGCAGAACCTGCTGCCGGACACTTCAGGCGATCCGATACGGCATCCGCAGGTCGCCGAGGTGTTCGAACAGGACGACAGCGGCAGCTACCGCTTGCATCCGTCGCTGATCAATTGAGCGCTCCAACGCATCTGCAGGCTGTCACCCCGCCAGATGCTTCTCGATCTCGTACACCGGCATCTTCACCAGGTCCTTGTCGATCTCCTGGCGCAGCACGCCGCGCAACTGGTGCGAATAGGCCTGCCGGATGATACCCAGCGCGCGTGGCGGAGCGACCATAATCATCGACTTCAATTGGCCGGCGGTGACCGCGGCATCGAGGCGGGCCATCAGTCCGGTGAGAAAACGTCGCTCGTCCTGTTCATGCCAATCGGTTTGCTGCATGGCGCTGCGTCCATGACCCACGGAGCTGTGCGTTCGCCCGGGCGCGTCGGTGCCCAGTTCGTGGGTCGCAGGATGCGGCTCCTCGTAGACTTCGCGGGTCCTGAGGTTGGGAAATTTCTCATCGCCGGCATTTTCCAGCACCAGTGCCTTGGCTCCGTCGCAAACGACAATCCATTCGCCCGGAGCAATCTTCAGCTTTGACATGCGAGACCTCTCATCTGAGCGCAGGACAGCACGCCACCGCGTGACCGCAACATGCGCCACATACGTCAAATGCCGAATTGCCGATTCCGTTGCCGCGACTAATTCCCGCCTTCGATCAGGCGCTTGGCGATCACTTGCGCCTGGATCTCGGCGGCGCCCTCGAAGATCGAGAGCACTCGGGCATCGCACAGGATGCGCGACACCGGGTGCTCGACCGAGAAGCCGGTGCCGCCGTGGATCTGCACCGCATTGTCGGCGGCGGCCCAGGCGTTGCGGGCAGCGAGCAGCTTGGCCATGCCGGCCTCGACATCGCAGCGCCGGCCGGAATCCTTCTGCCGCGCGGCGAAATGGGTCAGTTCCCGGGAGATGAGCATCTCCACCGCCATCATTGCGATCTTGTCGCCGACGCGCGGGAACTGGATGATCGGCGCATCGAACTGCACGCGCAGCTGGGCATAGCCGATCGCCTGATCCATCGCCGCAAGCGCGACGCCGACCGCTCGCGCCGCGGTCTGAATGCGGGCGGTCTCGAACGTCTGCATCAGTTGCTTGAAGCCCAGCCCCTCGATGCCGCCGAGCAGGTTCTCGGTCTTCACCTCGAAGCCGTCGAAGGCGAGTTCGTATTCCTTCATGCCGCGATAGCCGATGACCTCGATCTCGGTGCCGGTGAGGCCGGCGACCGGGAAAGGCTCGGCATCGGTGCCGCGCGGCTTTTCCGCCAGCAGCAGTGACAGGCCGCGATAGCCGCTCTCGCGGGTGTTGGTGCGCACCAGCAGCACCATCAGGTCGGCGCGTACCGGATGTGTGATCCAGGTCTTGTTGCCGTAGACTTTGTAGACATCGCCCTGACGCACGGCGCGGGTGCGGATCGATGCCAGGTCGGATCCCGCATTCGGCTCGGTGAACACCGCCGTCGGCAGCACCTCGCCGGTGGCGATCTTCGGCAACCATTGGCGCTGCTGCTCGCTGGTCCCGCTGTTGTGGATCAGCTCGGCGGCGATCTCGGACCGGGTTGCAAGCGAGCCGACGGCGAGACAGCCGCGCGACAGTTCCTCGGCGACCACGCACATCGCTTCGTTGCCGAGAGCCATCCCGCCGTATTCCTCCGGGATGGTCAGGCCGAACACCCCGATCTCGCCCATCTGCCCGACGGTCTCCATCGGGATATAGCCGTTGGCGCGGTGCCAGCCCTGGGCATAGGGGGTGACCTCGCCGGCATTGAACTGGCGCATCTCGTCGCGGATGATCTCCAGCGAGTCCTCGTATGTGGCGCCGAGCGGCACCTCCGGGTTGGCGCAGATCAACTCCACCAGCCGCGCGCGCCGCTGCGCCGTATTGCCGGACGCGATCAGCGCCTCGACCGCCGGTATCACCCGGGCGGCGACCACCTCGGCGCCGAGCCCGAGATCGGACGGACGCACGATCTCGCCTTGGCTGATGGGAATCCCGCCGAACATCTGGGCGAGGTATTCGCCAAGCCCGATCCGGACCGTCGTCTCCTCGATTTCGCCGAGCCGGTCGGCGGCATGCATACGGTCCGCGTAGGCCGTGAGCTGCCGCACCGCCTCCACATAGGTCGCCAGCCAGGCGAGGCCGTGGGCGGCGCGCTGCTCGCGCACGAAAACACGCTCGACGATGTGCCGGTCGACCGCCACGCGGGAGCGGACGCTGACGCCGGCGTCGGCGAGCAGGCCTTCGGCCGCTTCCACCGCCTCGCGCGCCATGATGATGAGGTCATCGCCGCGGTCCACGATCAGGCTCGGCTGCGCCATCGCGCCAATCTCCGAAGGGGGTCAAGGTTCAACGCACTTTGTGCAGCGCGCATTCAACGCATAGGGACCGGCCAAACTCCCGGCGGGTTGGACAGAATCGCGCCAATTCCTTTCCTTTATACTGATAATATTGGACCGAGTGCGACGGTTCCTCACCGAGGTCGAGGCCGCCTGAGCCGCAGCCTCTTGCCAATTTCGCGAACGCTCCCGATGTGACGCCGATGAAGCATCGACCGCGATCCGGATTCTTGCAAGGTCTCGGGCGCGGCTATCGCATCGCGTGCGAGGCTTACAGCACGTTCGATGCAGCCGACGGATGGGCGATCGCCAGCCACATCGCGCTCTCCGCTCTGATGGCACTGTTCCCGTTCCTGATCGTGGTGACAGCGGTCGCCGGCTTCTTCGGGTCACGCGAACTCGCCGACGAAGCGGCGCGGATCCTGCTGGAAGCCTGGCCCGAGGAGGTCGCGGCACCGATCGCACTGGAAATTCATGGTGTGCTGACCAGCGCGCGCGGCGACGTGCTCACGCTCGGCGTCGCGTTCGCGATCTATTTCGCCTCCAGCGGCGTCGAGAGCCTGCGCATCGCGCTAAACCGTTCCTACGGGGTGGACGAACGGCGCAACCGGGCGCTCCTACGGCTGGAATCGATCGCCTATGTGCTGGTCGGCGCCGTCGCGCTTCTGGTGTTTTCGCTGCTTGTCGTGCTGGCACCGCTGATCTGGGCAACGATCCTGAGGTACTTGCCGGAGCTCGAGCCGTTCGGCGTGCTGCTGACCTTCGCACGATTCACGGTGGCGGCCGTCGTCCTCATCATCGCGCTGGTCATCGTGCATCTCTGGCTGCCCGCAGGCCGCCGCCGCCTGCGCGACATTGCACCCGGAATCCTTGCGACGTTGATGCTGTGGCTCGTCAGCGGCGCCGTGTTCGGACGCTATCTGGCCGAGTATGCGTTCAACTACTTCACCATGTATGCGGGGCTTGCTTCGGCGGTGATCGCACTGTTTTTCCTCTACATCACCGCGTCGATCTTCATCTACGGCGGCGACTTGAACGCGGCGGTGCTGCGGGCCCGTCAGGACGACGCCGATCAGACCGTAGGTTGACGCGCCGGCCTCGTCGCCAGGGCGTCCGCCAGCACGCGCGGGCTGACCGGCTTGCGGAGATAGCGGTCCATTCCGGCCGCAAGGGCGGCCGCTTCGTCATCCGGCGCGACGCCGGTTCGGTCGAGACGGTCAGACCGACGGTGCCGCGGTCGGTGAACTTCACCGCGTTGTCGATCAGGTTTTCTAGCGCCGCGCGCAGCCGCACCGTATCGCCGCACACGACATCCGGCACGTCATCGGCGATCGCTGTCTCGCTGGCGAGGCCCTTGGTGGCGGCGCGGGCCGAAAGGCTCGCGGCCACCGCCTCGGCAAACAACCGCGGACGGAAAATGTCGCACCGCAAGGCAAGGCGCTCGCCCCTCGCGCCATCGACGATGAGAGTCGTCAGCGTGGTCAGATGCTCGGCCGTGTCCTTGACCGCGACCGCCCAGTCCCACTCGCGCGCGCCGAGATCGGAGGTCAGGGTGGTGCGGATTTCGTGGGCGAACATGGCAAGCGCCGTCTCGCCGCTTCGAGCCGCGTGCGGAATCGTCTCTGGGCGGCGTTTGCGGCGCGGGTTGGCGCTTGCGCGCCGCAGCGGATGCAGACCTGACCCGCGCCATCGGCTCTCCTTCAGCGCTGCCGAGCATGCCATGGTGAGACCGGCGAAGCCACAGACCGGGCAGCAAGCAACAGTCACGCCAAGCCGATCGTCCGACGGATATCGGCGGGCGTGATGCCCTGCGACCGCAACTCCCGCAAGCCGGTGGCGCGTGTCGACTTGGAAAGCTTACGCCCATCCGCGTCGAGGATCAGGCGGTGGTGGTGATAGCGCGGCTCGGAAAGACCGAGCAGCCTCTGCAGCAGCCGGTGCATGCCGGTTGCCCAGAACAGATCCTGCCCGCGCACGACCTGCGTCACGCCCTGCACCGCGTCGTCGAGCACGACCGAGAGGTGATAGCTGGTCGGCGTATCCTTGCGCGCCAGCACCACGTCGCCCCAGATTTCCGGAGCCGCGGCGACCGTACCGCGCTCGCCGCCGGGGCCGCTGCCGTCCTCGGTCCAGGCAAGCAGGCCGGCACGGCATTTCGCCGCCTCGGTGTCGAGGCGCAACGCGTAGGGCGCACCGCTCTGCAAATGCCACTCCCGCTTGAGCGACGGCATGGTCTTAGCATTGCCCGGATAGAGCGGTGCGTCGTCCGGATCGCGCGGCCAAGCGGCCTGCATCTCGCGTGCCGCCACCAGCCGGGCGATCTCGGCCCGGGTCTCGAAGCTCGGGTAGACCAGGCCGTCGGCCTGAAGCCGCCGCACGGCGGCACGGTAGTCATCGAAATGCTCCGACTGCCGCCGCACCGGCTCCTCCCAGGTAATCCCCAGCCAGGCGAGGTCCTGGTAGATCGCCGCCTCGAAATGCGGTCGGCAGCGGGTCCGGTCGATATCCTCGACGCGCAGTAGGAAGCGTCCGCCGGCTGCCCGCGCCATGTCGAAGTTGATGAGCGCCGAGAGCGCATGCCCCAGGTGCAGAAACCCGTTCGGGCTCGGCGCGAAGCGAAAGACGGGAGTGGACATGACCGGCCGCCATCGGGTTGACTCTCGGCGCCGCTTGTAAATGCTTCACGGTCACAATGTCCCACCGGATCGACACCGACGCCGATCTCACCGCGGCGGTCACCCTTCTCGTTGCTGCTGATCCGCGCTTTCGTCCGCTGCTGGCCGCTGCCGGGCCAACGCTGCTGCGCCGGCGGCCTGGTGGATTCGCCGGCCTCGCCTCGATCGTGGTCTCGCAGCAATTGTCGACCGCCAGTGCCAGCGCGATCTGGGCAAGGCTCACGGCGGCCTACGATCCATTCGAGCCGGGACAGATTCTGCGCGCCCGCACGCAGCGGCTCGCCCGGCTCGGCCTGTCGGCACCGAAAATCCGGGCGCTGCGGGCGATCGCCGCGGCGGTCGATTCCGACGCGCTCGACCTGGCGGCGCTCGCCGACCTGCCGGCCGACGACGCGCATGCGGCACTCACGGTCATCCACGGCGTCGGGCCGTGGACCGCGGATATCTACCTCCTCACCTGCCTCGGCCATGCCGATGCCTGGCCGGCAGGCGACCTAGCTTTGCAGGAGGCGGCGCGGCTTGCCTTCGCGCTCGACGCGCGCCCGACGATGAAAGCGATGGTGGCGCTCGCGGAAATCTGGCGGCCGTGGCGTGGGGTGGCGGCGCGTCTCCTGTGGACCTATTATCGCTCCGTCAAACGGCGCGACGGCGCCCCGATCGATCCGACGACGACCAATCCGACAACGTGAGCGCATGATCGGGCAACGCGGGAACCGTTTCTGCGAAACGATCATGCGCGGCAATCACGCTCTGAAAGGAGGCAGGCATGGCCGCTGAGCTCGATGGACCGCGGCTGGAGCCGCGCACAGGCGCGGCGCGGCAGCTGGTCGTGTTCCTGCATGGCTACGGAGCGGACGGCAACGATCTCATCGACGTCGGCCGCGCCTGGCAACGCCTGCTTCCGCATGCGGCCTTCGTCTCGCCGCACGCGCCGGAGCCATGCGGCCAGGCGCCCGTCGGCCGGCAATGGTTTCCGCTGACCATGCGCGATCCGGAGGAACGCTGGCTCGGCGTCAACAAGGCGGCGCCCATGCTTGACCGGTTCCTCGACGCCGAGCTGGCACGCCGGTCACTGCCGCCGAGCGCGCTGGCGCTGGTCGGCTTCAGCCAGGGCACCATGATGGCTTTGCACGTGGGCTTGCGGCGCGCCGCCTCGCCGGCGGCAATCGTCGGCTATTCAGGCCTGTTCGTGGTGCCGGAGAAGGTCGATCCGGAGGCGTTCGCCAATGATATCCGGGCGCGCCCGCCGATCCTGCTGGTGCATGGCGACCGCGACGACCTCATCCCGATGCAGGCGCTGTTCCATGCGTCGCAGGCGCTGGCGTCGCTCGATATCCCGGTCGAATGGCACCTTTCCGCCGGCATCGGCCACGGCATCGACGAGGACGGCCTGCGCCACGGCGGCGAGTTCCTCGCCCGCCGGCTTCCGGCAGCGCGCATGTGACCCGGTTTGCTGCTCGGGCAGATTCGCTGAGAACGCCATTCGAATTCCTTGCGCCGATGCCTGCGCAGGCGAGCCGACCGGCGCTCTACGGCAAAACGCCCCCGTCCCGTCAAGACATTGCCGCGGCTTCACAATCCTGTCACGCTAACTTATAGAGTGAGAGTCGCGCTGCTTCGCAGCAAAGGAGGTTGGGAGTTTCCGGTGACGGTCCATGTGTCGTCCGGCGGGTGGCCTGCCCTGGTCCTCAACGCCGATTTCCGTCCGCTGAGCTACTACCCACTGTCCTTGTGGGCATGGCAGGACACGATCAAGGCGGTTTTCCTCGATCGCGTGAATATCGTCGCGCACTACGACCGCGCGGTGCGCAGCCCCAGCTTCGAGATGAAGCTGCCGAGCGTGGTCTCGCTGAAGACCTTCGTGAAGCCCTCGACCCATCCGGCCTTCACCCGCTTCAACGTGTTCCTGCGGGACCGATTCTCATGCCAATATTGCGGCGAACGCGAAGACCTGACCTTCGATCACCTGGTTCCCCGCTCGCGCGGCGGGCACACGACCTGGGGCAACGTCGTGGCCGCCTGCTCGCCCTGCAACCTGCGCAAGGCCAATCTAACGCCGCAGGAGGCCCGCATGTGGCCGGCGCAAATGCCGTTCCAGCCGACGGTCAACCACCTGCACCGCAACGGGCGGCATTTCCCGCCGAACTACCTGCACGATAGCTGGGTCGACTACCTCTACTGGGATACCGAGCTCGATCCGTGAAGCGGACTTTGGACCGCATGTCCCGGGCGCGGCGCAGCACACCGGAAGTCGGATATACGCGACTTCCGGCATACGTTTGAGTGTCGCAACTTGCGAAGTAGTGCGCTGCAGAACCGGGACCCGGTTTGCCTGCGTCGCGCTGCACCGCGTGCAGGGAACACAACTGAATCCGCAGATTTCAATCACGGCGCATTCTTGCTAGCGTCCGTCGAAGACGTGTCTGTCCTCTCGAATGGGAAAAGCCCATGACCAAATTCATCATCCAGCCGCATGGCCGGCTACAGGAATGGATCGCCCACGAGAAGGGCTACTTCCGCGACGAGGGGCTCGACTACGACTTCGAGCCGGGACCGTCGTTCCACAGCGCCAAGCAGGTCGACGCCTCCGGCAAGATCAAGGACGTTGTCGCCGGCGCCTTCGAATCCTACAAGGAAGGCGGCGGCAACAAGGGCGTCAAATCCGACATTTCCTGCGCCTGCCATTGGACCGTGAACCAAGCCGCGGCGGAGCACATCGGCACCATGTGGGGCAAGTCCTACGTGGTGACGCCGGGCGGCATCATGGTGCCGCCGGAATCGCCCATCGCCAGGCCGGAGGACCTCGCCGGCCAGGAGGTCGCGGTCGGCTACCGCTCCGGCAGCCACTACACCACCATCCAGGCGCTGGAAGCGTTTCTCAAGCCAGAAGACATCAAGCTCAAGTTCGTCGGCTCGCAATGGGCGCGCGTCGACATCGGCATCGACCGCGACGTACCGGCGACCAGCGTGTGGGGCCTGACTTTCCAGGTGCTGGAGCAGCTCGGGTTCCGCAAGGTCGCGGATTGCACCTTCATGATCGCCTTCATGTTCCCGGCGACCGTCGATCCGGCCGACGTCGAGAAATACATGAACGGCCTGAAGCAGGCGCAGATGGATCTCGACCTCGAGCCGGAGAAGTACAAGCCGTACTACCTCCACGAGATCCCGGAGCGGCACAAACCCGCGGTCGACGTGCGTCGCTTCTCGACCGGCGAACGCATTGTGTTCCTGCCCTACAGCGAGCAGACCTTCGCCAAGACGCAGGCGTGGATTCACGAACGCGGAATTTTCCCGGAACGGCCGCCGGCACTTGACTACGCGAGTTCGGTCGCGGCGTAGCGGCGATGCAATAGTCTCAGTCGTCCCGCGCAAGCGGGACCCATATTCGTGTCGCGCGCTCACTGGTTATGGCTTCCCGCTTTTCGCGGGAACAAACTTGTGGGAAGTCCCTGCCACCCACCGAGGAGACATGGTCAGGCCGCGTCGTCGGAACCGCCCGAGTCAAGCACGATGACCACGTCGGTGGGCTCGGGATCGTGCGGCACCAAGCTGGTCCGGTTGGCGTCCTTCCAATCGGCGAGCTTGACGACCTGCGCCGTCTGCGCGCCGGAATTGGTCGATCCGGCCGGCTCCACGATGTTGAGCCCGCTGCCGTCGAGAAAGAAGGTGTGGTCGCCGAACAGCGAATTGAGCTGTGGAACGGCCGGGTGGTTGTCGGGGATGGCCTGGGCTTCGATTTGATCCAAGGTGCGCGCTACCAGTGCGGAAGTCAGCTTCATCAGCATGATCCTTTGCGGTTGGAGGAGCGGCTCTCCGGCCGCGGAGAAGGACACCATCAGCGTCGCTGGCCTGCCACCGTTAGGTGTCACATTTGGCGGCCGGTTGCGGCGGCCGATCCCTTCTCGTCGGCTCAACTCATGCATGGAGATGTGACGTCAACGCGGCGAGACCGCACAGAAGTCGTGATTTCAGCGGTCCCCCCGGTCCGGCATGTATCTCATGCGGTAACACAACACTGCTTCAGGGAGAGGCTGCGCTGCATCACGCTATTCAGACGACGCGCCATCCGGCACCAGCACGATGCGCCCGCGGATGGCGCGGTCACGCAGTGCCCGCAGCGCGTGGGCGAAGTCCTTGAGCGGCAGCACGGTGGTCGGCGGCGCGGTGATCTTGCCCGCCTGGTAGAGCGCGAGCAGCTCGGCGAAGCATTGCGCAGCCTCTTGCGGAGCGCGCTCACGATAATTGCTCACCTGCACGCCGCTGACCTCGATGTTCTTAAGCAGCAGGTAGTTGGCCTTGATGGTCGGGATGCGGCCGGAGGCAAATCCGATCACGACCAGCCGCCCGCGCCAGGCGAGCGCGCGTAGCCCTGCGTCGAACACGTCGCCGCCGAGCATGTCGAGAATAATGTCGGCGCCGCGCTTCTCCGTGGTCGCGTACACCTGATCGCGCAACGAATCGCGCAGCTCGGGACGCGACAGATCGACGATCGCATCGGCGCCGGCGTCGCGCACGATGTCGGCCTTGTCGGGATTGGCGATCCCGGCGAGCACCTTGGCGCCGAGCGCCTTGGCGAGTTGCACCGCCGCGAGCCCGACGCCGCCCGAGGCGCCCAGGACCAGCACAGCCTCGCCGGGCTGCAATCGGCCGCGCTCGCGCAAGGCAAACCAGGCGGTGTCAAAGATCGTCGACATCGACGCCGCATCGACGAACGACATCATATCCGGCAGGCGGAAGCAGCGCGCCGCCGCCTCGGCGACCAGCGTGCCGTAGCCGCCCTCCTCGCACAGGGCCAGCACGCGGTCGCCCGGCTTGAACGCGGTCACCTGCGAACCGACCGCCTTGACGATGCCGGCCGCACACTTGCCAGGCACGAACGGAAGCTTCGGCTTCTTCTGATAACTTCCATCGATCACCAGCAGATCGACAAAGTTCGCCGCCGCCGCGTGGATTTTGACCAGCACCTCGCCGGGCCCGGGAACGGGGTCCGGGATCTCGCGGAACGACCCGGCCTCGAACGGGCCGAAGGCATCAACCACGACTGCGCGCATTTGCGACCACCTCGGCTCTGTGTCCCGGGCGCGGCGCAGCACCAAGTGGTGCGCTGCTGACCCGGGACCCCGGTTGCCTTCCTCATCCAAACCGGGACCCCGCATCTGCGGTGCATCGTTTCACGCTGCACCGCGTGCGGGGAACGCGGCTAAGTCTGTGTACCCACCGGCCTTGGCACCACCCGGCCTTCCTGCACCAATTTGGTCAGGTCCTGCCGCTGGATCTTGCCATTGGGCATCAGTGGCATGTCGGCAACCGCGACGAAAAACTCCGGCATCTCGTATTTCGACAAACCGGCTTGCGCGAGATGCCCCAGGATGTGCTCCTGACTCGCCGTGTGCCCCGGCCGCAGCGTGACGGCGAGACAGATGCGTTCGCCGAGGCGTGGATCGGCGACGGGAATGGCGGCCGCGCGCTCGACCGCCGCGTGCTGCATCGCGAGGTCCTCGATGCGCGCCGGATTGATATTGTGCCCGCCGCGGATGATGACGTCCTTCTTGCGCCCGGTTACCCGCAGATAGCCGTTTTCGTCGACCCAGCCGAGATCGCCGGTCATGAACCAGCCGTGTGCGTTGAACGCGCTCTCGGTGGCGATCTGGTCGTCGAAATAGCCGAGCATCAGGCTGGCGCCGCGGCTGCCGATTTCCCCGACCTCGCCGACCGCAGCTTCGGTGTCCGGATCGTCGAGGCGCCAGATGCGGAGCTCATGCTCGGGGCAGCTCTTCCCGGATGTCTCGACGATAAGCCGGTGATCGTCATCCGGCAGCGTGTACTGATGCGAATTGACCTCGGTCATGCCGTAGCCGCGCTGCGGCAGCACGCCACGCTGCAACATTTCGGCGACCACCGGAGCGGGTGCGGCGGCGGCGGAAATGCGGAAGCCCCTCACCTTGCCGATGCTGGCGGTCATGCCGCGGCGGCGCATCTCGTCGAGCAGGTCGATCGCGTGGGTCGGCACGCCGACCAGATAGGTTGCGCCGGTCTCGATCAGGCGATCGATCAGGCTCGCGCCGCTGGCGAGATCGTGCATCACCAGTTCGCCGCCCGCCACCAGCGTGGTCAATATCGCACCGACGCCGAGGCTATGGCTGTGCGGGCTCAGCGCATAGACCACGGTGCTTGCCTCGAACTGCCAATCCCGGACGATCGCGCGCGCCGTGCACAACAACGTGTTGTCGCTGTGCATCACGCCTTTCGGCTGTCCGGTCGAGCCGGAGGTGAACATGATGTAGATGACGCGGTTCGGATCGCGGCTCTGTGGCGATGCAGCGCCGCCGGTCGCGTTTGGAATATCCGGCAAGGCGTTGGCACCGGAGTCATCGATATCGGAGGCAAGCGGAGCCAAGCGACAGATGTGCCGCATCGACGGCAGATTCCGGGCAGCCTCGGCAATGTCGTTGCGATCGGAATCCGCGCCGAAGCCCGGCTCGTACAGGAGCGCTGCCGCACGCATGCGCTGCGCGAAGCTCGCCACTTCCGCGACAGTGTGCGTGCGGTGCGGCGACAGGCAAACGGCAAAGCCGTTGCGCGAGCAGGCCAGCAATGCCACCACCGCCTCGACGCGGCTCGGCAGCCAGACCAGCACCCGCTGTTGCTGACGCACGCCGCGCCGCGCGAGGTCGTTCGCCAGAGAGTCCGCGGTGTCGACGAGTTGCGCATAGGTCAGCCGCCGGTGCCGGTCACGCACCGCATGGGCATTAGGCGACCGCTCTGCATGCCGGCGCGCCACCGCATAGATGGTCTCGTCGCGCCAATAGCCCGCCTTGGTGTAGCGCGCGACCGCGTCCGCGCTCAGCAATGACAGGGTGGTGGACGTCATGCGATGTCATCCCGGCCGAGCGAGCGAAGCTCGTGAGAGCCAGGACCCATGTACCCCTGCGCCGGAGATTGAGCAACGTATCCGCCTCATGCAAGAATACCCGCCGGGATTCATGGGTCCCGGATCGGCCGGAGCCTGTGCCCGGACGGCGCGAAGCGCCGATCCGGGTGGGCCGTCCGGGATGACAACAACACGCGCAAGGCGCTGCCGAACGGCGACAAGCAATTCATCGTGCTGCCGCGCGTCGCGCACTCGGTGACCTATTCCAGGAACAGGCATCTCTTTTGGCATGCGGTGACGCAGTTTCTCGGCGCGCCCACGCCGGTGTGATTTGGCGGATCGCGTGTCCCAGGCGCGGCGCGGCATGCAATGACGCGCCGCAGACCCGGGATCGTTGCACACTCGGAATCTGGAACGGTCCCGGATCAGCAGTGCATCACCATAGCGCGTCGAAGACGCGCGTAAACGCGCTTAGGGTACCGCGCCGCGTCCGGGACACGGAGGCCCCCAAAAAGGCGAAGGGCCACCCTTGCGGGCAGCCCTTCCATTGCCGAACCGTGGTCCGGCATCGGACCGTGGTGGGCGCTCTTTCAGGATTGAGCCCTGAACGCGTTCTCCATCAGGCGGCCTGGACCTCGGATGAGGCGAGGATCCAGAGCACAGATGCCGGCGACCGCGGCGATAGACAATGAGACACTGGATCACCTCCTTTCGGTTGGTTGACGATGCAGCAGTATAGGATGTTGCGAATGATTCTGAAAGCTCATCAGATACAATTTTCGCTATCGCCGACGTAATTTGACGTGATGAACAACAATCCGCGGGAGGACTATGGGCATGGCGGCACTCAAGACGGGCCCGGCGGACGACCTCGATCTGCGTATCGGGGGCGCGATCGCCACCGTCGTCATCGACAATATCGCTCTGGGGAACATGCTGACCGCGGCGGCCTTTGCCCGCCTTTTAGACATCTGCGAGGCGCTGCGGGCCAACGGTGACATTCATGTGGTTGTCATCCGCGGCGCCGGTCCCGACATCTTCTGCACGGGGCTGCTTAATCCGGTCCTGCGCGGCAGCATGAGCAAGGAGGACATCCTGGCGCTGGTGTTCCGCGCCAACGCGGTGTTCGACGCCATCGAGGCGCTGCCGCAGGTGGTGATCGCCGGCCTGAACGGCCTGGTGCGCGCGGGCGCGGCGGAACTGGCGCTCGCCTGCGACATCCGGCTGGCGACGGCGCATGCGCGCCTGTCGATGCCCGAGGCAAAATGGGGCGGTTTCCCCGGCGCCGGCGGACCGGTACGGCTTCCGGGAGTCATCGGCTATGCGCGCGCCATGGAACTGATCTGCACCGCGCGCGAGATCGACAGCGACGAGATGCTGCGCATCGGCTTCGTCGAACGCGTGGTGCCAAGCGCCGAATTCGACCGGGTGCTGTCCGAGCTTGCTGCAACGATTGCGAGCAGCGGCCCGCTGGCGACTCGCGGCGCCAAGCGCATCATGCAGGTGCGGACGGAGCCCGGCTTCCAGGCCGCCCGCGAGCTGTCCGACGCGCTGCGCCGCGCGCTCGAATACAGCGCCGACGTGTATGAGTCGATCGCCGCCCACCGCGAGGGACGTTTGCCGAAGTTCAGCGGCCGCTAGCAATTCGCGGTCGGAATGCGTTTTCGGTGCGCATTGGCCGCAACACGTGTGCTTCTCAAGCGCGAGGGCGTTGGCTACGATCGTGCGTGAACAGAAAAACAATGGAGGATGACATGTATCGACGACAGATCGCCATCGGCGCGCTTGCCGCCTTCGCAGCGGCCGCCCTGGCCGTGTCATTCACCACCACGGCCGTGGCACAGAAGAAGCTCACCCCCGTGCGCGCCGCCTATGTGCCGGTCGCCACCTGGCTGCCGGCCTGGGTCGCCAAGGATAAGGGCCTCTTCGAGAAGCACGGGCTCGACGTCACGTTGACGCCGACCCAGAACCTGTCGCTGCTCCCCGGAACGGTGGGCAAGCAGTTCGAGTTCGCGGCCTCGACGCCGCCCGACCTCATCAAGGCGGCGGCCGGCGGACTAGACGTGGTCGCGACCGCCGGACAGGCGCTCGAGACCAAGCACAATCAGGCGATGCAACTGATCGTCCGCAAGGACTCCGGCATCAAGGGACCGCAGGACCTCAAGGGCAAGGCGATCGCCGCGCCGACGCTCGGCGCCGTCATGCACGTGGCGACGCTCTACTGGCTAAAGAAGAACGGCGTCGATCCCAACTCGATCCGCGGCGTCGAAGTGCCGTTCCCGAACATGGGCGACCAGCTCAAGGCCGGCAACGTCGACGCGGTCGAGGCGCTGGTGCCGTTCACCTTCGTGCTATTGGCGCAAGGCAATGTCTCGCTCGGCGATCCAATGATGGCGGTCGGCGACGAGGTGCTGTTCCCGTTCTGGATTTCCAGCGGCGCCTGGGCGCGCGCCAACCGGCCGGTGATCAAGACGTGGATTGACTCGCTCACCGAAGCCAAAGCCTGGATGGACGCAAACCCGAAGGAGACGCGCGACATTCTGGCCAAATATTCGCGGCTGCCGCCCGCGGTGGTGCAGAAGGTGCCGTTCCCGACCTACAGCTTCACCATCAAGCCCGAGCAGCTTGGCGTCTGGGTCGACGTGCTCAACGAACTCGGCCAGCTCTCGGCCCCAGTCGACAAGGCGAAGCTCGTGGTGACCGCTCCGTGAACCTCGCCGCGACCGGACAGCAAGTGTCGGCAAGGCCGGAGGATTCTTCCGAACGCGTCTTCGTCTGCCGCTCAGTTTCGGTCGCGCTGCCGCACCAGCTCGGAGACCGCAAGGTACTCGAGGACATTTCCCTCGAGGTATGGCGCGGCGAGTTCTTCACCATCGTCGGACCGTCGGGCACCGGCAAGACCACGCTGCTGCGCGTGCTCGCCGGCCTCACCCAGAGCACGTCTGGCTCCGTGCAAATCCAGGGCCGGGAGATCAATGGCCCGCCGGAAGACGTGGTGATGATTTTCCAGGACTACTCGCACGCCCTGCTGCAGTGGCGCACGGTGGCGCGCAATGTCGGCTTCGGCATCGAAGGCCGGGTCGACGCCTCCGAGCTCAAGCAGCGCGTGAGCGACGCGCTGGCGCTCGTCGGCCTCGAAAAGAACGCCGACGACTATCCGTGGCAATTGTCCGGCGGCATGCAGCAGCGGGTGCAGATCGCACGTGCGCTGGCGCTGCGGCCGGCGGTGCTGCTGATGGACGAGCCGTTCGCCGCGCTCGACGCCATGACCAAGGCGACGCTGCAGGACGAACTGCACCGCGTGCGCGAGCAGACCGGGTCGAGCTTTGTTTTCGTCACGCACGATATCGAGGAGGCGGTCTACCTCGGCGACCGCATCGCGGTGATCACCGGCTCGCCCGGCAGGTTGGGGCAGACCTTCGACATCGATCTGCCGAAGCCGCGCGACCAGATCATCACCCGGCAGCTGCCGGAGTTCCTGCAGTTCCGCTACGCCGTGCACCAGGCGATCCGGCAGGGCGGCCATGCCTAGCCGCTTACTGCCGCGCCTGAACCTGCCGGGACTGCTGACGCTTGTCATCGTCGTACTCGCGTGGGAACTCGCTATCCGCGGCGGTAGCGTGCAGTACGAGTACCTGCCGGCGCCATCGGCGATTGCCGTCGGGATGGCCGAGCTGATTCGCAGCGGGCAGCTTGCCGCCGATACACTGCACACGCTGCGCTCGGTGCTGCTCGGCTGGACCGCGGCGATGGTGATCGGCGTGACGCTCGGCCTGTGGCTCGGGTCGTCGCCGCTGGTGCGGCGCTACTCGCTGGCCACGATCGAAATGTTGCGGCCGATGCCAGGCATCGCCTTCGTGCCGGTGGCGCTGCTGTTGTTCGGCTTCTCGCTCGAAACCGAGCTGATGGTCATCATCCTGCCCGCGCTCTGGCCGGTGCTGATCAACACCATGGGCGGCGTGATGGGCATCCATGCACGGCTGTTCGAGGTCGGCAGAACCTTCCGGCTTCCGCGCGGAGAGATCATCCGTAAGCTCCTGCTGCCGGCCGCCTTGCCGGCAATCCTTGTCGGCGCCCGCATCAGCATGACGCTGGCGTTGGTGCTCGCCGTGGTGGCCGAGATGGTCGGCAATCCCAACGGACTCGGCTATGCCATCGTGCGCGAGCAGCAGGCGCTGCAACCGGAAAAGATGTTCGCCGACGTGGTGGCGATCGGTGTGCTCGGCATCGTCCTCAACTCCGCCCTGGTAAGCGCCGTCGCGGCCTTCTTCCCGGCCGCCTCCGGCCGGTTGCGGGAGGCCGGGTGATGCGGCGGCTGTTCGACAATCTCCGCCTCCTGCGGACAAGCCTGCCGCCGATCCGCGGCCTGCTGCCGCTCGTACTGCTGCTGGTGATCTGGCAGATGCTGCAGTCGGGTCCGTCGCCGTACTTCCCGGCGCCGGACCAATGGTGGATGGCGGGCCTGCGCCTGTTCCACCGCAACGATCTGATCGGCGCGTTCGAGGCGACGACGCTCACCTTCCTGGGGGGCCTGCTGCTCGCCATCTTGATCGGCACCGCGGTCGGAATTCTGATCGGCGTGTCGGCGTTTGCGGCCTGCGCGCTCGGACCGCTGCTCGAATTCATGCGCGCGATCCCGCCGCCGGCCACGGTGCCGGTGTTCGTGCTGCTGATCGGCTACAACGAGACCATGAAGCTGACGGTGGTGACGCTTTCGGCGCTGTGGCCGATCCTGCTCAACACCACGGCGGCGGCGCGCGGAATCGATCCGCTACTCCTCGACGTCGCGCGTTCCTTCCGGTTGACGACGTGGGACCGCATCCGTCGCATCATCGCGCCGGCGGTCATACCCGCGCTGCTGCTCGGTATCCGCGTGGCGCTGCCGCTTGCCATCGTCGTCGCGCTGCTGGTTGAGATGCTCACATCGCTGCCCGGCATCGGCGCGATGATGATCCGCTCGCAGCGCAACTTCCAGTCGGCCGAAGTCTATGCGCTGCTGGTGCTCGTCGGACTGTTCGGCTTTGTCGTCAACGATGTGTTCGCGGTGATCGAAAGCATCATCCTGCGGCGCTGGCCGCCGCGAACTGCGACAACATCCTGAGTGAGGGAGCGATCATGGACGTCGGTTTCTTCTTCTGGCCCTATTCGCTCGATCTGGTCGAGCGCATCGCCGAGCGTGCGGATCGCTATGGCTATACCATGATCGGCATCGCCGATACGCCGGGTAACGCCATGGACCCGTGGGTGGCGGCGGCGCTGGTGGCGCGCGCCACCAAGACCGTCCGGGTATCTATCTGCGTCACCAACTTGCTGACGCGTCATCCGTCGGTGAGCGCCGCGGCGATCGCCTCGCTCGACGACGTCTCGAGCGGCCGCGCCACGCTCGGCATCGGCGCCGGCCACAGCGGCACCAAGAATCTCGGGCTTGCCCGCTCGACCGCGCGCGAGATGGGCGAAGGCGTCGCCTACATCAAGACGCTGCTGCGCGGCCAGCCGGCGACGCTCAACGGAGCCGAGGCGCACATTCCCTGGGTGAAGCGCCCGGCGCCGGTGTTCCTCGCCGCGTCGCATCCGTTGGCGCTGGAGCAGGCCGGCCGCCATGCGGATGGGGTGTTCCTCAACTACGGCGTTCACGCCGACAACATCGCCGAGTCCGGGGCCATCGTCATGCGCGGCATCGAGGCGGCGGGACGCAAGCCCGACGAGGTGGAGTTCTGGCAGATCGCCGCGTTGGATTGCAATGAGGACGGGGACCTAGCGCGTGAAAAAGTGGGCGCGATGCTGGCGTTCCTCGCCGGCTATGTGATCGGCGACAAGAATCTGGAGAAGCGCGGCGTGCCGGAACCATACCGAGAGCCGCTCTTGGAGTTGCGCCGCCGCTACAGCACGCGGCCGGGCGAGGCCGACATCCGGCTGGTGCGCGAGCTGGGCCTGTTCGACTATCTCTCACGGCGGCTCGCCATCTGCGGCAATGTCGACGACTGCCTCAACCAGGCGCAGGCCGCCAAGGCCGCCGGCGCCAAGCGGCTGATGCTCACCGTGAGCCTCGCCGCCGACCCGGTGCGCACGGTGGAACTGTTCGGCGAGCACGTGCTTCCGAAGCTGTGACCCGAGACCTTTCCGCTCGTGTCCCGGGCGCGGCGCAGCACGCAGTGGTGCGCTGCAGGCCCGGGACCCCGGTTGCTTGCTTGGCAACAACCGGGACCCCGCATCTGCGGGTGCATCACCATAGCGCGCGAAAGACGCGCGTGAACGCGCTTATGGTGCTGCACCGCGTGCGGGGAACGCGGCAAATGAATTCATGCTTGGCCACATCACTCTCGGCATGCGACAGTCGCGGCAGGAGACCGCCATGACCGACCGCAGCAACATCGCGGCCCACATCGCCTACGACGACCTGCGCGAATGGCTTGTCGCTGCCGAGCAGCTTGGCGAGGTGCGCGAGGTCAAGGGTGCGACGTGGCAGGAGGATATCGGGCTTGCCGCGGAAGCGGTGCTGCGCGCCGAGAACGGCCCCTGCGTCGTGTTCGACGATGTGCAGGGATGCCCGAAGGGCTTCCGTCTGCTGCTCAACATGTTCGCCGGCGTCCGCCGCAACATGACGCTCGGCTTCCCCGATCATCTCACCAAGTGGGAATTAAGCGACGCCTATCGCGAGGCCTATCTGACACATCCGAAGATTATTCCGCACGAGATTGTCGAGGACGGACCGATCTTCGAGAACATCATGATGGGCGACGACATCGACGTCACCAAGTTCCCGGCGCCGGTCTGGCACGAGAAGGACGGCGGCCGCTACATCGGCACCGGCACCTTCTCGATCACCCGTGACCCGGAGGAGAACTGGCTCAATGCCGGCGCCTACCGCGCGCAGGTGCACGACAAGACCTCGGTCGGGCTGGTGATGGCGGCCGGCCACCATGGCGCGATCCATTGCGAGAAATACTGGAAGCGCGGCGAAGCGATGCCGGTTGCCATGGTGCTCGGTGGCGATCCCCTCACCTTCTTCTACGGCGGCATCGAGGTGCCCTATGGCACCTTCGAGCTCGACGTGGTCGGCGGCCTGCGCGGGCGGCCGACCAAGATGGTGCGCGGCAAGATCACCGGGCTGCCGATGCCGGCGCATGCCGAGATCGTGCTGGAGGGCTATGCCGAGCCGAACAAGACTTACGCCGAAGGGCCGTTCGGCGAATGGAGCGGCCATTACGCGGGCGGCGTGAAGAACTGGCCGGTGCTCGACATCAAGGCGATCTACCACCGCAACGATCCGATCCTGCTCGGCGTGCCGCCGATGGGCGCCGGGCCCGACGAAATGGCGCGCTACCGCGCGGTGCTGCGCTCGGCCACCATCAAGCAGAACATGACCAATGCCGGCGTGCCCGGCGTGAGCCAAGTCTGGTGCCACGAGGTCGGCGGCGCACGCATGTTCCACGGCGTCTCGATCAAGCAGCGCTATCCGGGCCACGCGGTGCAGGCGGGCATGGTGGCGGCGCAATGCGGCGCCTCGGCCTATGCATCGAAATACGTGGTCGTGGTCGACGACGATGTCGACGTCACCAATCTCGATCATCTGTTGTGGGCGATGCTCACCCGCACCGACCCCAAGCATTCGATCCAGTTCATCGACGGCTCGTGGGATTCGCCCGCCGACCCGGCGCTGCCGCCCGACCGCCGCAAGGCCGGCGACATGACGCATTCGGTGGCGGTGATCAACGCCTGCAAGCCGTATCACTGGCGCGACCAGTTCCCGCCGTCGAACACGCCGAGCCCCGAGATCGCGCGCAAGGCGAAGGAGAAATTCGGGTGGTTGTTGGAGGGGAAGTAGCACTCGTGGCCATCCTTCGAGACGCGCTCCTTTGGAGCGCTCCTCAGGATGAGGCCGAGTCCTCGGCCCTCATGGTGAGGAGCGCAGCCATAGCAGGTACGGCCTGCGTATACTTGGCTGCGTTGCTGCGCGTCTCGAACCATGGCCGCAAGTGAGAGTTCAGTGAACCGCCTCATGGGTGTCCGCGTGCCGCGCGTCGAGGATGCACGGCTGTTGCGCGGGCAAGGCCGCTTTGTCGGCGATATCGACCTGCCGGGCCTCTTGCACGCGAGCTTCCTGCGCAGCCCGCTGGCGCATGCGCGGCTGAAGTCGATCGACGCCACCAAGGCGAAAGCGCTGCCGGGCGTACGCGCGGTACTGACTTATGCCGACCTGCGGCCGCTGCTGACACGAGACGACATTCCGCTCAGCATTCCCTCCGGTGCGGTCAAGTTCGACGTCAACCCGATTGCGCTGGCGCACGGCGAGCTGTGCTACGTCGGCGAGCCGATCGCGGTTGTTGTCGCGGACAGCCGTGCCATTGCCGAGGACGCGGTGGCGCTGATCGAGATCGAGACCGAAGCCTTGCCGGCGGTGGTCGATCCGGTCGCCGGCCTTGAACCGAATTCGCCGAAGGCGCGGGTCGACGTCCCCGGCAACCTTGTCGCCCAGCATGTCATCTCCTACGGCGATATCGACGCCGCCTTCGCGCGCGCCGCCCATCGCATCGCCGAACGGTTCCGGCTGCACCGGGGCGGCGGACATTCCATCGAGCCGCGCGGCGTGCTGGCGCGCTTCGATGCCGCGGACAACATACTCACCGTCTGGGACGGCACGCAGATGCCGCATCGCGCCAAGGCAATGCTGGTGGCGTGCCTCGGCCTTGCCGAACATCAGGTGCGCGTGATTGCGCCGGATGTCGGCGGCGGCTTCGGGCCGAAAGCGGTGTTCCATTCCGAGGAGCTCGCCATCCCCGCCGCGGCGATGCTGCTCGGCGCACCGGTCAAATGGCTGGAAGACCGGCTGGAGAGCTTCACCGCCTCGGCGGCGGAGCGCGACCAGGACTGGGACATGGAGGCCGCTTTCGACGCGGACGGACGGCTGCTCGGCATCCGCGGCCACATGCGCCACGATCACGGCGCCTGCACGCCCTACGGCGTGCAGCTGCCCTATAACGCCATGAGCAACATGATCGGCCCCTACGTGCTGCCGGCCTGCCATGTCGTCGCCTCACTGTGCCTGACGAATTTCCAACCCTGCGTGCCGACGCGCGGCGCCGGCCGACCGTATGGCACCTTGGTGATGGAGCACCTGCTCGACTCGATCGCGCTCAAGGTCGGCGTTCCGCGTGAAGAGATTCGCAGCCGCAACCTCATTCAACCCGAGCAGATGCCCTACCCCACGCCGGTGATCCAGCGCGACGGCTCGGCGATGACCTACGACTCCGGCGATTATCCGGAGGCGCAGCGGCGCGCGCTCGAAGCCGCCGGCTGGAGAGACTTCCCCGCACGCCAGGAGGCTGCGCGCAAACAAGGCCGCTACATCGGTATCGGTCTCTGCAACTACGTGGAAGGCACCGGCCGCGGACCGTTCGAGAGCGCATCGGTGCGCATCGGCGCCTCCGGCAAGGTCGTTATCACCACCGGCGCCACCGCGCAGGGCCAGGGCATCAAGACCATGCTGGCGCAACTCGCCGCCGGCACGCTCGGCATGTCGCCAGACGATATCCATGTGATCGACGGCGACACCGCCGCCTCGCCGCTCGGGCTCGGCGCTTTCGCCAGCCGCCAGGCGGTGACCGCCGGCAACGCGGTGTACCGCGCCGCGACGCAGGTTGCTGAGAAGGCCAAGCAGGTTGCCGCGGTGATGCTCGAAGCGTCGCCGGACGACCTGGAGCTTGCCGACGGCATGGTGCGGGTGAAGGGCGTGCCCGGCCTGCAAAAATCGCTGACGCAAATCGCGCATTCGCTGAGCGGCATGCCAGGCTTCGCGCTGCCGGGCGGCCTGCCGCCGGGGCTGTTTTCGGCCATCGACCACCAGCCCGAGGCGATGACCTACACCAGCGGCACGCACGTGTGCGAGGTCGAGGTCGACATCGGCACCGGCCACGTGGCGGTCACCCGCTACGTCGTGGTGCACGACTGCGGCAACATGATCAATCCGCTGATGGTCGAGGGCCAGGTGATGGGCGGCGTGGTGCACGGCATTGGCGCGGCGCTCTACGAATGGATGAAGTACGACGAGCACGGCCAGCCGCTGACTGGCACCTATGCGGACTATCTACTGCCGACTGTGGACGTGGTGCCGCGCATCGAAATCCACCACATGGAATCGCCATCACCGTTCAATCCGCTCGGCGTCAAGGGCGCGGCCGAAAGCGGCACCATCGGCGCGCCGGCCGCGATCGTCTCGGCCATCGAGGATGCGCTGCGCGAATTCGGCGTGCGCGTCACCGACCTCCCCGTCACGCCGCCACGGCTGCATGCCTTGATCGAGAAGGCGAGGCGTGGCGCTTCCGAACCGGCAACCACAGGATAAGGCCCATGCGAAAGGCCAAGCCGCTCCGCTCCGAGATGGGATGGAGCACGCCCGACACGATCACCGTGCGCGGCCATGATCTCTGCAATGACCTGCTCGGCAAGGTCGACCTCGGCGGCATGGCGTGGCTCGAGCTGACCGGCCGTCTGCCGACCAAGCAGGAGGCGGAGGTGTTCAACGCGCTGCTGGTGACGCTGGTCGAGCACGGCATGACGCCGCATGCCATCGCCACCCGCATGGTGCATGTCGCGGCACCCGAGGCGATGCAGGCCGCGGTCGCCGCCGGGCTGTGCGCCGTCGGCAGCGTATTCGCCGGCGGCTCCGAGCAGGTCGCGCGCACCTTGCAGGCGGCGCTGCGTGGTGCGCCGGCCGACGCCGACATCGCCGCGATGGCGGAAAAAATCGTCGCTGACCATGTGGCCCGCAAGGCCCCGGTCGCCGGCATCGGCCATCCCGTGCACAAGCCGATCGACCCGCGCACGCCGGTGCTGTTTGCGATTGCCGGGCGCTACGGCTTCTGCGGCCGCTACGTGGCGCTGCAGGAGGCGATCTCGGCAGCGGCCGAGCAACGGCTCTCGCGCGTTCTGCCGGTGAACGCACCGGGCGCGATCGGCGCGATCATGTGCGAATTGGGATTCCCTTGGCAGATCTGCCGCGGCATCGCGGTGATCTCACGCGCGGTCGGCCTGGTCGGCCACATCGCCGAGGAGATGCGCAACCCGATCGCACTGGAGATTTACGAGCGCGCCAATGAGGAAATTCTAGAGGCGGAGCTGAAGGGCGGCTAGGCGCGAATCTCTCCATTGTCATCCCGGACGCGCCGAAGGCGCGATCCGGGACCCATGTACCCCTGCATCGCGGTTTGGATGAGGCCGGCGCCTCATCTTATCACCAGCGCAGGGATACGTGGGTCCCGGCTCGCGCTCGCTCCGCTCGCTTGGCCGGGATGACAGCAACTGATGCCGTGCGTCAGCGGTTACACCCGATAAAACCCCACCGCATTGTCGTGCAGCATCCGGCGCTGGTCGTCGACCGGATACTCCGACAGCACCGTGCGATAGGCCGTGATCAAATCCGTATAGCTCGCGTGCAGCTTCTCCAGCGGGAAGTTCGAGCCGTAGATGGTGCGACCGATGCCGAAGATCTGGATCGAGTCGCGGATGACCTGCCGAAAGTCGCGCACCCTCCAGTGGGGATTGAACATGCTCAGGCCGGAAATCTTGACATGCACATTGGGGAACGCGGCAAGCACGGTGAGCGCGGCGCGCCACATCTCGATCGCCTCCAGGGTGCGGTCGGTGAGCATGCCGGAATGCAGCAGGATGAAGCGCACATTGGGGAACGCCTTGATCAACTCCACCGCATAGGGCGCCTGCGCGGCGAATACCTGCAATTCGAAATGCAGACCATGCTGCTCCAGCAGCGCGAAGCCGCGGCGGAACTCCGGCGTGTTGCAGAGGTCGGGCCGGCTGACGTTCTGCCGCAGCGGGGCTGAGTCCCAGTGCAACTGGTGGCGCACGCCGCGCAAGTTGGGGAATTGCTTCTGTGCCTTCAACTGGGCATCGATGTCGGGATCGCAGAGATCGGCCTGGCAGACGATCCCGTGCGGGAACCCGTGCTTGTCGGCGATGCCCTGCAGCCAGCGGGTCTCGTCGAGCGCGCGGGCCGGCCCCCAGTTGGCGGTGACGTGCACCGATTTGACCACCCCGTGCGGCACCACGTCGTGCACCCATTCCTCGACCGGGATATCACGGCGCAGCCCGAAGAAGTCGCCGATGTGGCGCTTGATCGGCGGGTCGCGCAGCCACGGAACGTCCTCGCGCTGCCAGATATGGTGGTGGGTGTCGATGATGGGTCCGTCGTAGCGGATCATGCTGCCTCCCTGACGCTTCCTGCCCTTCGGTGTTGTCTCAGTTTGAACGTCAACGTCATTGCGAGCGCGAAGCGCGAAGCAATCCAGGCAAAAATAAAGGCAAAACTGGATTGCTTCGTCGCCCTAATGGGCTCCTCGCAATGACGATGCCAAACTGGGACACTCCCTGCCCTCTTGTCGGTTGACGATAGTTGTGAACCGCCGCCATAGATAGGGCCCCTGCCCCCCGCTATGCTCGGCCCAAGGCTGCGTTCATGACCATCCCGCTCGACATCGCCTTCGGCGCCATCGGCAAGCCGCTCCAACGCAAGGAGGACCAGCGCCTGGTGACCGGCCAGGGCCGATTCAGCGACGACTTCCACCTGGACGGCGAGACCCATGCGGCGGTCGTGCGCTCGCCGCATCCGCATGCGCGGATCGTGGTGATCGATACGTCCGCGGCGCGTGACATGCCGGGCGTGCTGGCGGTGCTGACCGGCGACGATCTGCTGGCCGACGGCCTCAAGCCGATCGCGCACACGCCGCTGCCGTCGACCAAATACGACATGAAGCTCACCGCGACCGACGGCAGCGCCAATGTGTTCATCGGCCCGCATCATCTGCTCGCGGCCGGCAGGGTACGCTACGTCGGCGAGGCGGTGGCGCTGGTGGTGGCTGAGACCAAGGCGCAGGCGCTCGATGCCGCCGAAGCCGTCGAGGTCGCCTATGAGCCGCTCCCCTTCGTCGCGTCGAGCGAGGATGCGCTGAAGCCCGGCGCGCCGGCGGTGTGGGACGAGGTTCCGGACAACACGCCGATCGAGACCTGGTTCGGCGACAAGGACAAGACCGACCGCGCTTTCGCACAAGCCGACCATGTCACCGCGATGGACTTCCACATCGGCCGCGTTACCGCGGTGCCGATGGAGCTGCGCTCGTCGCTCGGCCACTACGATGAGGCGACCGGCCGCTACACGCTCTATGCCGGCTCCGGCGGCGCGGTGCGGCAGAAGCAGGAGATGGCCGCGGTGCTCGGCGTCAAGCCGGACGCCATCCGCGTGCTTTCGTATGACGTCGGCGGCAACTTCGGTTCGCGCAACCGGCCCTATCCGGAATTCGGCATGGTGCTGTGGGCCTCGCGCAAGACCGGCCGGCCGGCGAAATACACCGCGACCCGCTCGGAAGCCTTCATCAGCGACTACCAGGGCCGCGACCTCATCACCAAAGTCTCGCTCGCGCTGCGCAAGGACGGAAAAATTCTCGGGATGCGCGCCGACAACGTCAGCAATGTCGGGGCGATGTGCGTGTCGCTCTCCCCACTCGGCAAAGGCTCAGGACTGATCACCGGCTCCTACGACATCCCGGCGGCATCGTTGCGCTCGCGCGCGGTGTTCACCAACACGATGCCGACCAACGCCTACCGCTCCTCCGGCCGCCCGGAGGTGACCTACGCGATCGAGCGGCTGCTGGACACCGCCGCCGCCGAGCTCGGCATCGACCGCATCCGCATAAGGCGCAAGAATCTCGTGCGGCCGAAGCAGATGCCCTACACCAACGCGGTCGGCGCCGAATACGACAGCGGCACCTATGAGTCCAACATGGACCTCGCCATGCGCATCGCCGACGTTGCCGGCTTGGCCGCGCGCAGGCGCGAGGCGAAAAAGCGCGGCAAGCTGCTCGGGCTCGGCCTTGCCAACTACGTGGAACCTCCATCGGCTCGCCGCGCGAGCGCACCGACATCATCGTCAAGCCGGAGCGTGTTGACGTGGTGATCGGCACGCAGCCGTCAGGCCAAGGCCACGAGACCAGCTTCGCCCAGGTCGCCGCCGACCTGCTCGGCCTGCCGGTCGAGACCGTCAACATCGTCATTGGCGACACTGACGTGGTTTCCGCCGGAGGCGGCTCTCACTCGGGCCGCTCCATGCGCCATGCCGCGACCGTGATGGCGAAGGCGCAGGCCGAGCTGGTCGCCAAGGGCAAGAAGATTGCCGCCGTGCTGCTCGATTGCGCGCCCGACGATGTGTCGTTCGACGACGGCCGCTTCGCCTCCACCAAGTCGAACCGCACGTTCAACTTTCTCGAGCTTGCCGAAGCCGCCTCGCACGCGGCGCTCCCCGCCGAGTTGCAGGACGGCCTCGTCGTGCGCATGGACAACGAGATGCACGAGCCGGTGTTTCCGAACGGCTGCGCCATCTGCGAGGTGGAGATCGATTCCGAAACCGGCGCGCTCGCCCTCACCCGCTATGCCGCGGTCGACGACGTCGGCCGCTGCATCAATCCGCTGATCGTGCACGGCCAGACCCACGGCGGCATCGCGCAGGGCGTCGGCCAGGCGCTGTGGGAAGCGTGCGTCAACGATCCCGACACCGGCCAGCCGCTCGCGGGCTCGTTCATGGACTACGGCATGCCGCGCGCGGCGACGCTGCCCAGCTTCAAGGCCGAGATCGTCGAGGTGCTGTCGCCGACCAATCCGTTCGGCATCAAGGCCGGCGGCGAAGGCGGCACCACGCCGGCGCTGGCGGTGGTGGTCAGCGCCATCGTCGATGCGCTGAAGGATTACGGCATCCGCGACATCGCCATGCCGGTGACCTCGCAGAAGGTCTGGTGGGCGATACGAGAGGCGAAGGCACGGATGTAATTGCGTTCCCCGCACGCGCTGCAGCACGAAGTGCTGCGCAGATGCGGGGTCCCGGTTTCCTTGCTAGGAAGCAACCGGGGTCCCGGGTCTGCGCAGCAGCATTGCATGCTGCAGCGCGCCCGGGACACGCAGGGCAAGGGCTGGGGGAATCCAAACAAATGCACAGAGTACCGCTGTCGATCGCCACCACCGACTACGACCACTTCCGCGACTTCCGCACCGGCGCCGTGCAGGCGGAAGGCATCGCGCATACCTGGTCGATGCTCGGGCACCACGAGGTGTTCGCGCGCTTCACCTTCAACCGCGAATGGGACGCGGCCGAGCTGTCCTTCGCCAAGTTCATGGCGCAGGTGACGCGCAGAGATTCCGACATCATCGGCCTGCCGGTGGTCTGCTCGCGGCTGTTCCGGTTCTCCTCGTTCTATGTGAACACCAAGAGCGGCATCAAGACGCCGCAGGACCTGAAAGGCAAGCTCGTCGGCTCGCCGGAATGGGCGCACACCGCGGCGGTCTACATGCGCGGCTGGCTCGGCGACGAGCACCGCGTGATGCTGCCCGACATCCACTGGGTGCAGGCCGGCGCCAACGAGGCGGGCCGCGTCGAGAAGGTGGAGCTGAACCTGCCCCAGGGCGTCCGGCTCACACGCGTCGCCGACAAGTCCCTGAGCGAGTTGCTGGCGCACGGGGAGATCGACTGCGCGATCATCGCACGCCCTCCCGACTGCTTTCGCAACAATCACCCCGACGTGGTGCGCCTGTTCCCGGATTTCTGGGCGATGGAGGAGGACTACTACGCCAAGACCAAGGTGTGGCCGATCATGCACATCATCGCGCTGCAAAGGCGCGTGCTCGACGCCAACCCGTGGATCGCGCGCAACCTCTATAACGCATTCCTGGAATCGAAGCGCCGCTCGGTCGAGCGCCTCATGGACCCCGCGGTGTCGCGCTATCCGCTGCCGTGGCTGCCGACCTACGCGCGCAAGATGAGCGGCCTGATGGGCGGCGACCCGTTCCCCTACGGCATCGACGAGAACCGCTCGACGCTGGAGCAGTTCTGCCGGTATACGTACGAGCAGGGGATTGCACACCGGTTGGCGAAACCGGAGGAGATTTTTCCGGAAGGGGTGATGACAATGGTGAGGGTGTGAGAGGGGGCGATACTGTAGGATGGGTTGAGCGCAGCGAAACCCATCGACCTTCCTCACCTCTCGCCAAACACTCCGCCGTCGGCCCCGGCACCGCCAGCCCAATCCTCGGGATAGATACCAAGCCGTACCATCCGATGGAACGATGAATGCGGCCAATCCCCGCACTCGCGTGACATGGCCATGCTTGACGGGATTGAAATGAATGTAATCGACGTGGCGGGCATAGTCGCCCTCGTCACGCAAGGTGTGCTCCCAATAGCGCCGCCCAGATGCCCCGCTCGCCTTTCCCTGCCCGGCTTCTTGAAACCGGCTCGCCGCGCGGCAGGGGCACGCGAGAACGACGACTTGATCAGTCGCCACCGCAAGGCGTAGTCGGCGTCGCCCTCCGGCATCGTCCAGATCGCGTGCAAGTGGTCGGGTAGCACGACGATGGCATCGACCGTGAAGGGATGGCGCGCGTGCATAGCGAAAGGCCGAACGCAACAGAACGATGTTGTCGGTGAGCAAATGCAGCCGACGGTCGGCAAGGTTGACCGTGAAGACGAAGCTGCCGCCGGGAATGAAGTTGCGGCGATAGTTCGTCATTGCTCGTGTGCCTCGCGATGGGTTTCGCTGCGCTCAACCCATCCTACAGTGCGGCCCCCTGCCAGGAGCTGGCTGACGACCGGGCCGCCGGCGCGCAAGCGCCCGCGAAGTCCCGGAAGAAAGCGCGGCCCGGCGCCGGAAGGAGAACGCCGCGGTGGAGCGCCGCGAGACGAGCGGGCAGCGTCATTGCCCGCGTCGCGCCTCGTCAGGTGCGAAATGGTTGGACGCGCCTCGCGGCGCTCCACCTCCCCTCACGTTTGTGAGGGAGGGAAAGGAATGGACGATGGCCTGCCTGGGGCCGACACAAAGAATACGGGCGGCGAAGCGTTGGCTTAGGCGGATGTTGGAATTCGGCGATGCGATGGAGGCACAAGCGCGCGGCAGACTCCACCCTCCCCTGGAGGGGAGGGCCGACGCGAGCGAAGCGAAGCGTCGGGGTGGGGTGAACGCGCGAGCGTGTATTGCACTTTCACCCCACCCCGGCTCGCATCGCGAAGCGCGATGCTCGCCGACCCTCCCCCTCCAGGGGAGGGTGAAGGTGCAAGCGGCAACGTTTCGTCTAAAGCGCCTCTACTTCATCTGCTCGGCAATGCGCGCGATGGCGGGCTTCCACAGCTCCTGCTGCTCGCGGATGAAGGCGGTCACTTCCGCAGGCGACATCGGCCGCACGAACGAGCCGCGCGCCGCGAGCCGGTCCTTGACCTGAGCCATGTTGAGCGCGGCGTTCAGCCCTTCGCTCGCCTTCGCGATGACCGCCTCCGGCGTCCCGTTCGGCGTCAGTACGGCCTGCCAGCCGGAGGCGATGAGGCCGGGCAGCGTTTCCCCGATGGTCGGCAGATCCGGGGTGCTGGGCAGACGCTTCCCCGCGCCGACCGCGAGCGGCTTGAGGTTGCCCGACTGGAACGCCGGCGCAAGACCGGTGTAGCCTTCGATCATGATCGGGATGCGGCCGGCGTAGACGTCGGCGACCGCCTGGGCGGAGTTACCGCTATAGGGAACCATCTGCAGCTTGATGCCAGTGCGAAGCTGCAACAGCTCGCCGGTCAAATGCGTCAGCCGGCCGACGCCGGTCACCGCGTAGGACAGTTCGCCCGGCCGCTTCTTGGCCATCTCGATCAGTTCCGACAGGGTGTTGACACCGAGATTGGGCGACACGCCGACCGCGAGCGGCTGGTCGACCGTATATCCGACCGCCGCAAAGTCGCGCGGGATCATCAGCGGGAGATTGGGCGCCTTGCCGGGAACGGCCAGGAACACCGACAACGCCGGCGCATACAGCGTATAGCCATCGGGGGCGGCCTGAGCCGCCACACGCGCCGAGATCGCGCCGCCGGCGCCCGGCTGATTGACCACGATGACCTGCTGGCCCCAATGCTGGCTCATCCCGTCGGCGATTACACGCAAACCGACGTCCACGGCGCTGCCGGGCGACGAATCCGAAATGAGCCGTACCGGCCTGTTCGGATAGTTCGTCGCCTGGGCCTGCGCTTCGCCGGCCATCGCCACGCTCAGACTGAGTAGGCATGCCAGCCTAAACCACTGCCGTAGTCGCTTCATGTTTCTTCCCCTTGACTTGGTGCGGCGCTCGGGAGTCACGGCACCGTCTCGCCGCCATCGCGGTCTTGCCCGGATGATAATCCCATCCTTGGCGGTGGTCCAATCCGCCTCTTCCTGTTACTAAATCCGGAAGAGCCAAAGCGCGCGTACCGAACGCGAGCCGGAGACAGCGATGCGACACACCAATTTCATCCCCCAGGGCGTGATCCCGGCGGTGATCCTGCCGTTCAACGAGGACCTGTCGATCGACGAGCAGGGCTTCCGCGAACACCTGCGCGACATCGGCGCAACGGAGGGTCTCTCGGCGGTCACCATCAACGCACACTCGACGGAAGTCGCCTCCTGCACCTTCGACGAGCAGCGGCGCGTGCACGAGATCACGCAGGAAGAGCTCGGCACCAGGCTGCCCGTGGTGAGCGGCATCTGGGCCGACGGCAGCCTCGAAGCCGCCCGCATCGCCCGACAGGCAACCGCCGACGGCGCCTCGGCGCTGCTGGTGTTCCCGCCGGCGCCGTTCACGCTCGGTCAATCGCCCGAGATGGCGGTGACCCACTTCAGGCGCATCGCCGACGCAAGCGACCTGCCGATCATCGCGTTCCAGTATCCGCTCACCACCGGCCAGGGCTACCCCAACGAGACCCTCTTGCGCATGTGCCAGGAGGTGCCGTCGATCCGCGGCATCAAGGACTGGGCCGGCACCGTGCAGCAGCACGAGTGGCACGTGCGCACGCTGCAATCGCTGCCGCAGCCGGTGAACGTGCTGTCGACGCAAAGCTCGTGGCTGATGAGCTCGCTGGTGCTCGGCTGCAAGGGCCTGTTGTCGGGCTCGGGTAGCGTCATCGCCGACCTGCAGGCGAAGCTGTTCCGCGCCGTGCAGAGCAACGACCTGCGCGAAGCGTGCGCGCTCAACGACCGCATTTATCCAATGGCGCGCGCGTTCTACGCAAGCCCGTGGGCCGACATGCACAACCGCATGAAGGAAGCGCTGGTGCTGCTCGGGCGGCTCAAGCAAGCCGTCGTGCGCCCGCCGCTGGTGAAGATCGATGCGGCCGAGATCCGCAGCATCAAGCAGGCGCTGACGGAGGCGGGCTTGCTGGGCGCTGCCAAGAAGCGGGATGCGGCGTGAACTGTGAATACGCCCTCGCCTCTCCGCATGTGTCCCGGGTGCAGCGCAGCGTGAAACGGTGCGCTGCAAAACCAGGACCATCGCAAGCTCAGCGTATGGAATGGTCCCGGATCAGCGGCGCAGCATTGCATGCTGCACCGCGTCCGGGACACGAGGCCAGCCATGTCCCACCCTAACCGCTTCCTGCTCGCCGGCGTGATGGGCTGGCCGGTGATACATTCGCGCTCGCCGATGCTGCACAATTACTGGTTCAAGCGCTACGGGATCGCCGGCACCTATGTGCCGCTCGCGATCAGGCCGGAGGGATTGCCGGCCGCGCTGCGCGCGCTGGCGCCGCTCGGCTTCGCCGGAACCAACCTGACGCTCCCGCACAAGGAAGCGGCGCTGGCGGTCGTCGACGAGATCGATCCGGTGGCGAAGCGCATGGGCGCGATCAGCTGCGTCGTGGTGCGGCCGGACGCAACACTCGCCGGCTTCAACAACGACGGCTATGGCTTCGTGCACAGCATCCTGCAGCAGGTGCCGGACTGGCGCGCCGATGTCGGTCCCGCCGTCGTGATCGGCGCCGGCGGCGGCGCACGCGCCGTGGCCTACAGCCTCGCCGAGCGCGGCGCCCGCGAGATCCGGCTGTTCAATCGCACACTGGCGCGCGCGAAGACGCTGGCGCAGGAGTTCGGCTCACCCGTCAAGGCGCTGCCGTGGGAGGAACGTAACGCCGCGCTCGCCGATGCCGCGATGCTGGTGAACACGACCAGCCAGGGCATGGTCGGCAATCCGCCGCTGGATTTATCGCTGGACAAACTTCCCGTTTCGGCGCTCGTCGCCGACATCGTCTACATCCCGCTGGAGACGCCGCTGCTGGGGGAGGCGCGCCGACGCGGCAACCGTACCGTCGACGGCCTCGGCATGCTGCTGCACCAGGCGCGGCCCGCCTGGAAGGCGTGGTTCAACGTCGACACAGAGGTGACGCCGGAATTGCGGAGATTGGTGGAGGCGACGCTTAAATGACTCTCTTCGCTGTCGTCCCGGGCAAGCGAAGCGAGACCCGAGACCCATAGCCACCGCCGAGAGTATGGGTCCCGGGTCTCCCCTCGCTACGCTCGGTCGCCCGGGACGACAACCGAAATGCATCAACCCAATTTCGAATAATAGTGATCCCAGGTCTTCTGGAACAGGTTCGGCTTCCAGAGCTTCTCCCGGCAAGCGGCCTGCTCCTCGGCAGAAAATACATACGGCTCGCCGATCTGCATCGCCATGTATTGGCGATACGCATTCTCCTCGACATAGGCCGCGAGCGCGAAGCATTCGAGGATATCCTTGCCGACCACGACGACGCCGTGCGCCTTCAACAGCGCCGCCGGATTGGTGCCGATAACGCTTGCAAGCTTCTCACCCATCGGCTTGGTGTTGACCGAGAGTGGCGAGTCCATCAGCGGAATATCGCCGAGCAGCACGCCTTGCGCGTAGACCGCCTTATACTTGCTGCCGGTCATGGTGAGGAACGTCGACCACTTCGGATGCGTGTGCATCACCGCGTTGACGTCCGGCCGAGCGCGGTAGAGTTCGGAATGGATGTGGAACTCGAGCGGCGGATTGGCGCTGCCCTCGACCAGCTTGCCGTCGAGATCGACGGAGACGATGTCGTCCGCGGTGAGCACGCCGCGCACCGAGGCGCCGGAGTTGATGTAGAACGAGGTGGCGTCGCGCCGCGCGCTGCAATGGCCGTTGTGATCGATGATCTCGGCCTTCTCCAGCATACGGATGGCGTCGACCAGTTTCTGCTTCAGCGCCAGTTGCGGCGACGTATCGGCATCGACGAGCTTCGGTTTGGCTGGCGACATGCGTTCCTCCCGTCAACCTCTCGTTAGCGACCTTCGCGACGACCGGGGTAAATGGGTCCCAGATAGCCGCCACCCAAGTCGGCTGTTGCCGACTTGGGGAGTTTGACGCCGATCTCGGGAAAACCCGAGATCGGTGGCAGCGTCCGGGATGACAACGGCAAGCTTAGCGCGTCACCCGCCGTTTCCAAAGCTCCCAGGAACGGGTGTCGGTGGCAAGGTTGACCGCGTCCGCGAGCCGCCCCTCATCCGCATCGAGTGCGGCAATCGGGCCGCCCAGTATGGTCGCCTGCAGCTGCACGCGGGCATTGATCTCGGTGAACACCGCGCGGAACACGGCGGCCCGAAGACTCGGGCCGACCACGACCACGCCGTGCGCGCGCAAGAGCGCCACCGGCTTGTCGGCGAGCACTTGCGCCAAGGCCGCACCTTTTTCCGGGGTGCTGACGACGATGTCGGTCGTGCCGAACTTGTCGCGGATGTTGAACACCGGCACGCCTGCGGCGAGGAAGGCGGCGTTGTGATACATCGCCCGCATCGGTGTACTCACCAGCCCGAACGGAATCACAGCCGCCGAATGGCTGTGCGCGATCGCCATCACGTCCGGCCGCGCCTTGAAGATTTCGCCGTGCAGATAGCGTTCGAGAAACGGGTTTCGCCCGCGTGGATCGCACGGCACGCAGTCGAGATCGAATTCCATGATGTCGGCGGCGGCGATCAGCGCCGGCGCCAGCGAGCGTGACATCAGGAATCGTCCCGGGTTTCCCGGATGCCGCATCGTCACGTGGCCGGCGGCATCGAACACGCCCTGGTCGGCAAGGATGCGGCTGGCAGCGGCGAAATCTTCCAGCACCACGCAATCGACCAGACCGCCGGACGCGGGTGCACCGGTCATCGCGGATTAGCCACGCGCCGCGGCGGCAGACGCCGGCGCCTGCTCGCGCACCTGCTTCGCCATCCACTGCATGATCATGTGGCCGGTGATGAGCTGCGCGTCCTCGGCGATCTGCATGTCGTCGACCTGGAAATGGATCGCCACGTCAGTGAGCGCTTTGGCCTTGCCGCCGGAATAGCCGAGCACCGCATAGCTGCGCATGCCGATGCGCCGCGCCTCTTCCAGCGCCCGCAGGATGTTCGGCGAGTTGCCGGAGCCGGAGAACACGATCAGCACGTCGTTCCGCTGCGCCTGCACCGCGAGCTGGCCGGAGAAGATCTCGTCGTAGCCTTCGTCATTGGCGAGGCACGTGATGGTCGCCTGATTGGCCGGCAATGCATGCGCGCGCAGGCCGACGCCGCGGCGTTTCGACATCGCATAGATGAAGTCGTTGACCAGATGGATGGCGTTGCCGGCGCTACCGCCGTTGCCGGCAAAGAACACTTGCCGGCCGGTGTGCAGGCAATCAAGCAGCTCGTCGGCGAGCTGTTGCACCGGCCGCCAGTCATGGGTTTCGAAAACCTTGGCCAGGCGGCTGCTGTAATCGCGGAAATGAGCCGCTGCCGCCGGCGGCGACACGTGGGTCATAGATGCCTCCAGGCGCCCTGACGTTTACCCGCAAGGCCCTCGCAGCGCAACTCGACTAGCGGCGCGGCGGCTCAATGCCAACCCCTTGCGCAGCCGCGACAATCCGGTTCCAGGTACCTTTCGGGATCGGAATGCCCTTGGCTTCTCGCTCCGCCATCACGGTATTGCCGCGCTCACCCGGCAGGAAGATGCGTGAAACGCCGTCCGCGCGCGGCAGCGCCACAATGGCGTCGCCGAGGCGGTCGACCTCCTCGGTGAACCCGTCGAGGTTGCCGAACACGGAAAGATCGACCGCGATGGCAAGGCCGTTCTGCACCGGGTTGTCCGCGAGGTTCTTCTCGAGCAGCGCCCGCGCCACCAGCGGATTGCCGACGGTCAGGCTGGTCAGGCACTCGATCAGCAGCGACAGGCCGGAGCCCTTCGGTCCGCCGAGCGCCAGCAGCGTCGTGATCTTTTTCGGATCGGTGGTATCGCGGCCCTCGGCATCGATTCCCCAGCCGAGCGGCACCTCGGCGCCGGCGTCGCGCGCGCCGATGACCTTGCCGTTGGCGACGGTGGCCGTGGACATGTCGAGCACCAGCGGTCCCCGCTTCTTGCCCGGGACCGCGAGCGCCAGCGGATTCGACGACACGCCCGCCACGCGCGCGCCGTGATAGGCCATCATCGGGCTGGAGGCACCCATGACGATTCCGGCCATGCCGGCTTCCGCCGCCATCAAGGCGAAATAGCCGATGGCGCCCGAATGGGTGATGTTGCGTGCCGCGCACCAGCCGACATGCACCGCGCGGGCGCGGTCGATCGCCTCCTCCATGGCCCGCGCCATCGCTATGACGCCCGGCGCCCGGTCAGCCTCCAGGATCGACACCGCGCCTGCGCGCTTCTCGACGCGGATGTTGGGCGCGGTGTTGATGGTCTTGCGGCGCAGGAGGTCGAGATAGCGCGGGATGCGGATGACGCCGTGGGAGTCCACGCCGCGCAGATTGGCCCAGATGAGAATGCCAGCCCATTCGTCCGCCATGGCGCGCGCGACGCCGGCGGCGACAAACAGGTCGCTGGCGAAGGCCAGCAGGTCGGCTTTTCCGAGGGTGATGGTGCTTTCGTTTGCCATCCCCATCGATTGCCGCGATGGACGTGGAAGGTCAAGCGATGGTCATCGTCTGATCGGAGTAATTGACGGTGACGGTGAAGCTGCCTTCGTTGACGCGCCATTTCTGCAGCGTAAAGGTGCGCAGGCCAGCGGCGTGCAGCGGGTCGGTCTTGGCGATCGCCTCGGCCTCCTCGAAGGAATCCGCCCGCAGGATGAACATGCCGGCTTCCGGGACGTTCGAGCCGCGCGGATAGAGCGGTCCCGCGGCGAACAGCACACCCTCCTTTTCCAGCTTCACCTGATGATCGAGATGCTCGGTGAGCCGCTTCTCGATCTCCGGCGAGCGCACCGGGCGGGTAACGACGAGGTACATCTCCTTGCCGAGGAACTTGTCGGTCAAGCGGTGCACGTCGCTCTTCGTATCAGTCATGTGTGTGCTCCATTTCGTGCCCCGGACGCGGTGCAACACGAAGTGGTGCACCGCAGAGCCGGGGCCGTTCCAGATACCGGCGGTGGAACGGTCCCGGTTCAGCAGCGCACCGCTACACGCTGCGCTGCTGAACCGGGACACGTCGACCTACCGCTTCGGGATGCCTGCCTTGTTGGCCAAGTCGGTCCAATTCCTGATGTGCGTCTCGACCTTGGTCTTCATCTCCTCGGGCGTGCTGCTCTTCGGGAATCCACCTAGGTCACGCAGCCGCTTGTCGACGTTCGGCGCCGCGATCGCCTTGCGCAGCTCGGCGTTCAACCGATCGACGATCGGCCGCGGCACTCGGGCGGTGGTGCCGACGCCGACCCAGGCCATCATCTCGAAGCCCGGCGCGACCGTTTCCGCCACGGTCGGGACATCCGGCAGCGGCGGCCAGCGCTCCGTGCCGGAGATCGCCAGCGCCTTGAACTTGCCCCCCTGAATGTTGCCGAGGATGGCGGTGCCGGGCGCCACGATCACATCCACATTCTTGCCGAGCAGCGCGGTGACCGCGCCGGAATCGCCGCGGAACGGGACATGCACGACCTTGCTGCCGGTCGCCGATGCGAACAATTCCGTGCACATGTGTTGGCCGGTGCCGACGCCGGCGGTGCCGACGGTGACGGTTCCCGGCTTGGCGCGCGCCTCGTCGACCACGTCCTTGATGCTCTTGAAGCGGGATTCGGAGTTGGCGACGAAGAAGAATGGAAGGTCGGTCACCGTCGACAGGAACTGGAAGTCCTTCACCGGATCGAAGTTGAGCGACTTGTACAATGCCGGCGAGATCACGTGCGCGGTCGTCAGCAGGACCATCGTGTAGCCGTCCGGCGTCATGCGCACGACCTGCTCGGAGGCGAGATTGCCACCGGCACCGGGCCGCGCTTCCGAGACGATCGGCTGCCCGAGCGACTTCGACATTTCCTCGCCGAGGATGCGGGTGATGACATCCGCGTTGCCGCCCGGCGCAAAGCCTTGGACGAAGCGGATGGGGCGGTTCGGATAATCCTGTGCAGCAGCCGAAAAACCGCCGACAACCAAGCCGGCCGTCAATGCCAGACTCATGATCTGACGCAACATCGTTTCCCCCTTTGTCCGCCGGACATCACGGTCCGGTCATTTCTTTGATTGCCGAGGGAAGCTTATCCGATCGCGCATCCACCTCAAGTGGCGGCGCGATCGCGCGGAGACGCGCCAACGGCCCACGAACGCCGCTCACATCGACGAGATGGGACGAACGTGGGCCGCGAGGTCAGGGGATGACGGCGGTCGCCTCAATTTCCACGCGTGCTTCCGGCTCGGCGAGCCGCGCGACCTCGAGCAATGCCATCGCCGGATAGTGGGTACCGACCACCTCACGGTACACGGCACCAAGGGCGCCGCGGGAAGTGAGGTATTCATCCATATCGCACACGTACCAAGTCATCCTCACCAAGTGCTGCGGCTTCGCGCGGCCCTCGCGGAGCACGGCGACGACATTCAGCAATGCCTGCCGGGTCTGGGCGATGAATCCGGAGGGAAAGCGTCCGCGGGCGTCCCATCCGACCATGCCGCCGACGAAGACGAATTCGCCGCGCGCCTTGATGCCGTTCGCATAGCCAACCGGACGCGGCCAGCCGGACGGCAGCAGCACCGTGTGCGATTTTTTCCTATCATCGCTGGGACTGGCCCGGCGATGTTGCGTTATAGCATTGTCGCGCATGGTGTCGTCCTCATGAGGCGAGCTTGTGCGCCGCCGCCTCGGCGGCGTGGCGCAGTTCATGCCGCTGCAGCTTGCCGGTCTGCGTGCGCGGCAGCGCCGTCACATACTCGACCGCCCGCGGATACTTGTAGGGCGCAATTGAAGCCTTGACGTGCTTCTGGAGCGTCTTGGTCAATGCGCCGTCGCCAGCATAACCGGGCCGCAGCACCACAAACGCCTTGACGATCTGCCCGCGCTCCTCGTCCTGCACGCCGACGACGCCGCACTCGGCAACCGCCGGATGCATCAGCAGCGCTTCCTCCACCTCCGGGCCGGCGATGTTGTAGCCGGCGGAGACGATCATGTCGTCGGAACGCGCCTGATACCAGAACACCCCGTCGGCATCCATCAGATAGGTGTCGCCGGTGATGTTCCAGCCGTTCTGCACGTACTTTGTCTGCCGCGTGTCGGCGAGGTAGCGGCAGCCGGTCGGCCCGCGCACCGCGAGCCGGCCGATGGTGCCGGACGGCACCTCGCGTCCGCTATCGTCGACGACGCGGGCCTGATAACCGGGCACCGGCTTGCCGGTGGCGCCGGGACAGATGGCCGACTCCGGCGAACCGATGAAGATGTGCAGCATCTCGGTCGAGCCGATGCCGTCGAGAATCGTAAGGCCGGTCGCGCTATGCCACGCCTCGAACGTCGGCTTCGGCAGCGCCTCACCGGCGGACACGCACTTGCGGAGCGACGAGATATCGAATTCGCCGAGCTTGTTGAGCATGGCGCGATACGCGGTCGGCGCGGTGAAGCAGACCGTGGCGCGGTGCCTCGCGATCGCCGCCAGCAATTCGTCCGGCGGCGCCCGTTCAAGTAGAATCGCGGAGGCGCCGATACGCAGCGGGAACAGCACCAGTCCGCCCAGCCCGAAGGTGAAGGCGAGCGGCGGCGAGCCGATGAAGCAGTCGTCGGGATTTGCCTGCAACACGTGGCGTCCATAGGAGTCGCAGGTCGCGAGCATGTCACGGTGGAAATGCATGGTGCCTTTCGGCTCGCCGGTGGTGCCGGACGTGAAGGCGATCAGGCAGACATCGTCAGCCGCGGTGTCGCAGGCGGTGAACGCGTCATAGCCCGGCTGCGCCATCAGCGTTTCCAGGCTTGCGGGCGTACCGTCGCCCCAAGTGACGATGCGCTTGAGCACCAGCGAAACGTCCTCGGCCTTCTCCATCTCCTCGGCAAGCCGGTGATCGCACAGCGCGAGCGCAATCTTCGCCTTGCCGAGCGCGTAGGAAATCTCCTTGGCGCGCAGCAGGGGCATGGTCGCGACAGCGATGCCGCCCGCCTTGATCACCGCAAGCGTGGCCGCGACCATCATCCGGCTGTTGGGCGCGCGCAGCAGCACGCGATTGCCGGGGACGAGGCCGAGATCGCGGGTGAGCACATTGGCGATGCGATTCACCCGCTCGGCGAGTTCCGCATAGCTCCAGATCTCGGCCGGCGCGATCAGGCAGGGACTATTTCCATCGCCGCGCGCGATCCAGCAGTCGAGCAATTCGCTCACGCAATTGAGCCGCTCGGGATATTGCAGCTCCGGCAGGTCGAACAGGAAGTCGGGCCATTGCTCGCGCGGCGGCAAGCTGTCCCGCGCAAACGTGTCCACATGTGCGCTCGTGCTCATGGGCTGTCCCTGGTCATTCCGCGGCCAGCGCGGATTTTTCCGCTTGGCCCTTCATCGCCTCGCGGGCGATGACGATTTTCTGCACCTCGGTCGCACCTTCGTAGATGCGCAACGCCCGAATCTCGCGGTAGAGCTCCTCGACCTTGACGCCCTTGGTGACGCCGGTGCCGCCGAATAGCTGCACGGCCCGGTCGATCACCCGCTGCGCCGCCTCGGTGGCAAACATCTTCGCCATCGCCGCCTCGCGGGTGACACGCGCGGCGCCCTGATCCTTGGTCCAGGCGGCGCGGTAGACCAGCAAGGCCGCGGCGTCGGCCTCGGTGGCGCTGTCGGCGATCGCGGCTTGCGTCATTTGCAAATCGCCAAGCGGTGCGCCGAACAATTGCCGCGAGGCCGCCCGTTCGATCGACTCGGCAAGCGCTCGGCGGGCGAAGCCGAGGGCGGCGGCGCCGACGGTGGCCCGGAAGATATCGAGCGTCGCCATCGCCACCTTGAAGCCGTCGCCGGGCACGCCGAGCCGGTTGGCAACGGGAACCCGCACGCCATCGAACTTGAGCGTCGCCAGCGGATGCGGGGCGATCACTTCGATGCGTTCGGTCACGCTGAGGCCCGGCGCATCGGCATCGACGATGAATGCGGAGAGACCCTTGGCGCCCGGAGCTTCGCCCGAGCGCGCGAAGACGACGTAGTGCCCCGCGATGCCGCCGTTGGAAATCCAGGTTTTTGTGCCGTCGAGCCGCATATGCGAAGGCCCGTCCGGCTTCGCGGTCATGGCGAGCGCCGCCACGTCGGAGCCCGCCTCCGGTTCCGACAATGCGAAGGCAGCAATCGAACGTCCGGCGACGATCGGCGGCAGATAGCGCGCTTTCAGTTCCGGCGAGCCGAACAGCGTGATGGAGCCGGAACCGAGGCCCTGCATGGCGAAGGCGAAATCGGCGAGGCCGTCATGGAAGGCCAGCGTCTCGCGCGCGATGCAGAGCGTACGCACGTCGAGACGCGGGAACAATCCACCCTGCTCCTGCGGCACGACCGCCTTCAGGAATCCCGCTTCCGCCAGCGCCGCGACGCGCGTACGGCATGCCTCATCGACATCGCTGTCGCCGTGCGGCAGCTTCGGCAGCGTTGCTTCGGCCCAGCGCGCCACATCGCCGGCGAAGCGGCGATGGTGATCGTCGAAGAACGGCCAGGAGAGGGTGTCGGCGAGGGAGGTCATCGTGCCACCTCGTGTCCCGGGCGCACTGCAGCACGAAGTGCTGCTGTGCAGACCCGGAACCCCGGTTCAATTTTCCCGCAAGGAAGCAATCGGTGTCCCGCATCTGCGGAGCAGCGCTGCGCGCTGCACCGAGTGCGGGACACGAACCGAAGGGCAACGCACTGCATCTCAATTTCCCTCGAATACCGCTTTTTGCTTCGCCGCGAAGGCGCGATAGGCGCGGGCGAAGTCTTCCGTCTCCATGCACAGCGCCTGTGCTATCGCCTCCGCCTCGATCGCCGCCTCGATCGACATGGCCCATTCCATCTCCAGCATCCGCTTGGTCATGGTGTTTGCAAAGGTCGGACCGTCGGCAAGCTCGGCGGCAAGTGCCTGGGCCTGCGGCAACACCGCTTCCGGCGCCACCAGCCGGTTGAAGAAACCCCAGCGTTCGGCCTCCTCACCACCGAGGCTCCGCCCAGTGAACAACAGCTCCGCCGCCCGTCCCTGCCCAACGATGCGCGGCAGCATGGCGCAAGCACCCATGTCGCAGCCGGCGAGCCCAACCCGGTTGAACAGGAACGCCACCTTGGCGCGCGGCGTTCCGATGCGGATGTCGGAGGCCATCGCAATGATCGCGCCGGCGCCGGCGCAGGCCCCGTCGATCCCGGCAACGATGGGCTGCGGGCAGGCGCGCATCGCCTTGACCAGTTCCCCGGTCATGCGGGTGAAGTCGAGCAGTTCCGCCGCGCGCATCTCGACCAGCGGAGCGATAATCTCGAACACGTCGCCGCCCGAGCAGAAATTTCCGCCAGCGCCGGTGACGACAAAAACCTTGACGCGCTTGTCCTTGGCGGCAGCGCGGAACAGATCGGAAAGCTCGGCGTAGCTGTCGAACGTGAGCGGGTTCTTTTTGTCGGGGCGGTCGAGCGTCACCGTGGCGACCTTGCCCGAAACGTCGAGCCGTACGTGCTGCGTGGAATAGTCCGCGAGCGGCAGCGTCACCGGATTAGCGGCGCCCATTGTGCCCTCCCGCCGCGACTGCCTTGCCTGCCGAGGCCTTGGTTTTGGCCAAGAGCCGCATCAATGCCTCGATATCGCCGGCGTCAAGGTCAGCGAAAATCTCCGAGATCCAGTTGCCGTTGGCTCGCGCCATGGCGCGGAACGCGCGCTGGCCGGCCGCGGTCAGCTTGACGAACTGGACTCGGCGGTCGCGCGGCGAGGCGCGGCGCGCGATCAGCCCGTCCCCGACCAGCCGGTCGACGAGTCCCGTGATGTTTCCGTTCGACACCATCATGCGCTGGGACAGTTCGCCAAGCGTCATCCCACCGCGCGCCTTGTCGAGCTGCGCAAGAACGTCGAAGCGCGGCAACGTGATGTCGAACTCCTCGCGCAAGCGGCGGCGCACCTCGCCCTCGATCAACGTCGTGCAGGTCAACAGCCGCAGCCATAGCCGCAGCTCGGCGACGTGATCGCCGGGCCGTTCGGCCACGCGCGTCTCCGCATCGCGCGGGGTAGCAGCGAGGTTGTCCATCAAATCTCTCCACCTGCAACCGACAGCGTCGCACCGGTGATCGCGGAGGCAGCCGGCGAGCACAGGAACATGACGGCGGCGGCGACTTCCTCCGGTTTGATCAGCCGTCCCAGCGGAACGTCCTTGATCATTGCCGCGAGAACGTCCGGCTCGGATCGGCCGGTCGCCGTCGTGATCCGCCGGATGCTGTCGCGCACGAGGTCGGTATCCGAATAGCCGGGACAAACAGCGTTGACGGTTACGCCGGTCTTCGCCGTCTCGACTGCCAGTGCGCGCACCAGCCCGACGGTGGCGTGCTTGGAGACACAGTAAGCCGAGACATAGCCGTAGCCTTTCAGCCCGGCCGTCGACGCAATGGCGACGATGCGCCCAAAACCGCGCACCACCATGCTGCCAAGCACCTCGTGCGCGGCATGGACCACGCTCAGCGTGTTGAGCTCGAACAGGCGGCGGAACATGTCCGGATCGGTGCCCGCGAACGGCGCGCTCTCGGCGCCGCCGGAGTTGGCGACCAGGATGTCGATCGTCCCGTGCTTCGCCGCGGCCATCTGCAAACCCTCGCCGAGCGCGCGCTGGTCGGTGGCGTCGGCGACGAAATAGCTCGCGGCCTCGCCGCTCGCGACGGCCTCGGTAAGCGGAACCTCGTTGCGTCCCATCACGGTGACGGTGGCGCCGGCGCGGGACAGCGCCGCGGCGACGGCGCGGCCGATCCCGCGCCCGCCGCCGGTGACCATGGCGTGATGTCCGTCAAGACTTTGCATCGCGGGCCAGCGCCTTCCTGCCGACTTGTCCTCAGCGGCCAATATTTTAAGGTTGAAATTTTCTGGGTTCAAGGGACGGCGGGCCGTTGTGGGCAAGTTAGTTTAAGCATAAAATTTCAACCGGTCATTCCGGGGCCGAGCGTAGCGAGGAGCCCGCAATCCATAGCCACCGCAGCCGCAATGTGGCGTGTTCCACTCCATTGCCTGGACAGGGGTTATGGATTCAGGCTCCGGCCTTCGGCTGGCCCCGGAATGACGACCGTGGAGGCCATTATGCGAATCTCCATCATCGGCGGCGGGCCCGGCGGCTTGTACTTCGCGATCCTGATGAAGAAGGCGTGGCCGCAAACGCAGGTCATCGTCACCGAGCGCAACCGCACCGACGACACCTTCGGATTCGGCGTGGTGTTCTCCGATGAGACGCTCGACACTTTCGAGAGCTTCGACCGCGACAGCTACCGCGCGATCACTGGGCGCTTCGCCTACTGGGACGACATCGAAATTCATTTCAAGGGCACGGTGCATCGCATCGGCGGCAACGGATTCTGCGGCTGCGCCCGCACCACGCTGCTGCGGCTGTTGCAGGAGCGGGCGCGCGCGCTCGGCGTTGAGGTCACGTTTCAGACCGAGGTCACCGACTTGGACGCCTTTATCCATGAATCCGATTTGGTCATTGGCGCCGACGGCATCAATTCACGCGTGCGCCAGACCTTGGCGGAGCAATTCCAGCCGAAGGTCGATCTGCGCCCCAACAAGTTTTCCTGGATGGGTTCGACGCGGCCGTTCGACGCCTTCACCTTCTTTTTCCGCGAGACCGAGCACGGCATCTTCATCGCCCACTGCTACCAGTACGAGCCCGGCTTCTCGACCTGGGTGATGGAGACCGATCCGGAGACGTTCGACCGCGCCGGCCTCGACCGGCTGGACGAGGCCGAATCGGCGCGCTTCCTGGAAGCCGTGTTCGCCCAGGAGCTCGCCGGCCATCGGCTGACCGTCAACCGCTCGATCTGGCGCAACTTCCCGACCATCCGCTGCGAGCGCTGGACCCACCGCAACGTGGCGCTAATCGGCGACGCCAAGGCGACGGCACACTTCTCCATCGGTTCGGGTACCAAGCTCGCCATGGAGGACGCTATCGCGCTGTATCAGTCGTTCCGCGCAACCGGCGGGCACGACGTTGCCGCCGCGCTCGCGCATTTCGAGACCGCGCGGCGCGAGGAGGTCGAGAAGACGCAGCATTCGGCCGACGTGTCGCTGGTGTGGTTCGAGCACGTGCGGCGGTTCTGGCAGATGCCGCCGGCGCGCTTCGCGTTCGGGCTGATGACGCGTTCGAAGGCGATCACCTACGACAACCTCGCGCTGCGGGCGCCGGAGTTCGTCGCCGAGGTCGACCGCATGGTGGCAAACGAAGTTGCGGCGCAAGGTTTCGGTGTCGACACCGAACAGCCGATCCCGCCGGCGTTCCAGCCGTTCCGGCTGCGCGACATGACGCTTGCGAACCGCTTTGTAGTCTCGCCGATGTGTCAGTACTGCGCGGCCGACGGCCTGCCCGGCGACTGGCACATGGTGCACTACGGCGCCCGCGGCATCGGCGGCGCCGGCCTGATGTTCACCGAGATGACCGTCGTCTCGCCTGAAGCCCGCATCACCCACGGCTGCACCGGCATGTATTCTGAGGCGCACGCGGCAGCGTGGAAGCGCATCGTCGATTTCGTGCATGCCAATTCGCCCACGAAATTCTGCCTGCAGCTCGGCCATGCCGGGCGCAAGGGCGCCACCAAACTCATGTGGGAAGGCATGGACCAGCCGCTCGCCGAGGGCGGCTGGCCGATCGTCGCCGCTTCTCCCCTTCCCTACTTCCCGCACAGCCAGGTACCGCGCGAGCTGACGCGGGCCGACATGGACCGGGTGATCGCTGACTTCGTGCAGGCGACCAAGCGCGGCATGCGCGCCGGCTTTGATATGCTCGAACTGCACGCCGCCCACGGCTATCTGCTGGCGAGCTTCATCTCGCCGCTCACCAACCGGCGCACCGACGACTACGGCGGGCCGATCGAGAACCGTATGCGCTTCCCGTTGGAAGTGTTCCGCGCCATGCGCGCCGCCTGGCCGGACGACAAGCCGACGTCGGTGCGCATTTCGGCGACCGATTGGGCCGACGGCGGCCTTTCCGGCGATGACGCCGTCGCGGTCGCGCGGCTGCTCGCCAAGGCCGGCTGCGACCTGATCGACGTGTCTAGCGGCCAGACGACGCCGGACGCCGCGCCCGTGTACGGCCGCATGTTCCAGACGCCGTTCTCCGACCAGATTCGCAACGAGACCGGGCTCGCCACCATGTGCGTCGGCAACATTACCAGTGCCGACCAGGCCAACACCATCGTCGCCGCTGCCCGCGCAGATCTGGTGGCACTGGCGCGACCGCATCTCGTCGACCCGTCGCTCACGATGCGGGCCGCCGCATGGTATGGGGTGCCGGATATCCCCTGCCCGCCGCAGTACCTGTCCGGGCGCGACCAGCTCGTCCGCAACAGCCCGCGCGAGCGCAAGGACCTTGCCACGCTGCGGCGCAAGGCGAAGCCGAAGTCGCACGCGCCGGCCTGGAAGCTCGCCGCGGAGTGAGCTGCTCACCGGCGCGTGAGCCATGCGCGGCGCCGCGTTGACCCGCCATCGACCGCGATGATACGAGTTTGGACCTGTTCCAACCGCGCGAACGCAGGCAGCGGCCGGTGTCATGAAGTTACCCCCCTTCGACTATGCGTGTCCGGCGACGCTCGCCGAGGCGGTGGCGCTGCTCGCCTCCCACGGCGACGCCAAGCCGATTGCCGGCGGTCAGAGCCTGATGCCGATGCTGGCGTTCCGGATGGCATCGCCGACGCTGCTGGTCGATCTGCGCAAACTCCCCGATCTCAACCGCATCTCCATCGCCGACGACGGCGTGCAGCTCGGCGCCATGGTGCGCTGGCGCGACATCGAGGACGACGTGCGGCTGCGCGCCGCACACCCGCCGCTGGCCGCCGCGATCGCGCACGTGGCGCACTATCAGATCCGCAATCGCGGCACAGTGGGCGGCAGCCTGGCGCATGCCGATCCGGCGGCTGAGATGCCGGGCGTCGCGCTCACCTGCGACGCGGAGATCGCAGTCACTGGTGCTGCAGGGCGGCGTGTAATCCCGGCGCGCGATTTCTTCCTCGGTCCGCTCACGACCGCGCTTGCGCCGGACGAGATCATCGTCGAGGTGCGGCTGCCGGCTTGGCCGGCACGGCGCCGTTGGGGCTTTCAGGAATTTTCCCGCCGCCGCGGCGATTTCGCACTCGCTGGCGTCGCGCTGTTCTACGACGAGGATGCGGACGGGAAGGCCGTCAACGCCCATGCCGGCGCCATTGGCGTCGCCGATACACCGGTGCGGCTGACCGGCGTCGAGCAGGCGCTGAACGGCTGCGCGGTCAACGAGGCAACAATCGCCGCTGCGGCGCGGGCGGCTTCCGCCGACGTCGATCCGCCTGACGACATTCACGCCAACGCTGCCTACCGCCGCGCCCTCGTCGGAACGCTGACCGAACGCGCGCTGATAGCGTCCGCCGCCATCTGATCCTGGAACCCCGATGTCTGTGCAATTCACCGTGAACGGTAAGGCGGCCGCGGTCGATGTCGAGGCGCGCATGACGCTCGCCGACTGCCTGCGCCAACACCTGCGGCTGACCGGAACGCATCTCGGCTGCGAGCACGGCGTGTGCGGCGCCTGCACGGTGATCGTCGACGGCGCCGCAATGCGCTCCTGCCTGATGCTGGCGGTGCAGGCGGAAGGCAGCGAGGTGGTGACTGTCGAGGGGCTATCCAACGACGCGGAGCTCACCCCATTGCAGACGGCGTTCCGCAAGCATCACGCCTTGCAATGCGGCTTCTGTACGCCGGGGATCATCACCACCGCGCATGCGCTGCTGAGCGAGGAACCGTATTGCGACGCCGACCGCATCCGCGAAGTCCTCTCCGGCAACCTCTGCCGCTGCACCGGCTACGTGTCGATCATCGACGCCGTGCTGGAGGCCCGCGAGGCCTACCAGAACGCCGATGGAGGTGCGCGGTGAAAAACACGTTCATCGGCAGCCCTGTCGAGCGGCGCGAGGACCTGCGCTTCCTGCGCGGGCGCGGCACCTATGTCGACGACCTCGCGCCCGAAAACCTGCTGCATGCCGTGATCCTGCGCAGCTCCGTGGCGCATGGCCGTATCACGTCGATCGACGCCTCGGCGGCGTTGCAGGTGCCTGGCGTGCATTCCGTCATCACCGCCAAGGACATGCCGGGCGGCCCGCCGATCATCCCGATGCGGCTGCAGCCGCTGCCGGAGTTCAAGCCGTTCGAGCAGCCGGTGATCGCGCATACCAAACTCCGTTACGTCGGCGAACCGATCGCGGTGGTGCTGGCGTCGAGCATCGCGATCGGCGAGGACGCGCTGGAGAAGATCGCGGTCGAGATCGAACCGATTCCGGCGGTGGCGAACTGGGAAGTGGCTGCGCGCAATCAAAGCCTGCTGTTCGAGGAGCCGGGCACTAACCGCTCGCTCGTGTTCCACGCGCGCAAGGGCGACGCCGACGCGGTGTTCCGCGATGCCCCCTATACCCGCCGCGAGCGGCTGCGCACCGGGCGGCACTACGGCCTCACCATGGAGCCGCGCGGCGTCATGGCCGAATGGGACGCAGGATCCGGCAAGCTGATTGTTTCCGGCGCCGCCAAGGTGCCGTTCTTCAACCGCCGCATCCTGGCGAAGCAGATCGGCCTGCCGGAAGACGCCATCGAGATGGTCGAGAACGACGTCGGCGGCGGTTACGGCGCGCGCGGCGAGTTCTACTCCGAGGATTTCCTGATTCCGTTCGCTGCCCGGCAAGTCAACCGCCCGGTGAAGTGGATCGAAGACCGGCGCGAGAACCTGATGGCGATGAACCACGCCCGCGAGTCGGAGGCCGATATCGAGATCGCCTGCGCGCGCGACGGCACCATCCTCGGCCTGCGCGGCGAGGTCCATACCGACATGGGCGCCTACATGCGCACCAACGGAGCGGTCGGCGCGCGCAACGTCGCGCAGTTCTTGGCGGGGCCGTACCGCGTCCCGCACGTGAGCATCGACTCGTCGCTTTGGATGACCAACAAGACACCGGTCGGCACCTATCGCGGGCCCGGCCGGTTCGAAGCCAATTTCTTCCTCGAACGTCTGCTCGACATCGTGGCGGACGACCTGGGCGTCGACCGCGTCGATTTGCGCCGGCGCAATCTCGTGTCGTCCTCGGAGATGCCCTACGCAATCGCAAGCGTTCAGCCGACCGACGCCAAGGACGAATACGACTCAGGCGACTATCGCGCCGCGCTGGAGCGGTGCCTCACGGAGTTCCGCTGGGACGACAAGGCCAAGCTGCAGGGCGCGCTGATCGACGGCCGCTATCACGGCCTCGCCGTGGTCTGCTTCATCGAGGGCGGCGCCGCCGGACCGAAGGAGACCGCGCGGCTTGCGGTCAACGAGGACGGCACGATCTCACTCTACATGGGCACGTCGTCGGTCGGACAGGGTGTCGAGACGGTGTTCGCGCAGATCGCCGCCGATGCGCTCGAAATCCCCATGGACCGTATCCGCCACGTCTATCACGGCTCGACCACGTACGTGAGCGACGGCTACGGCGCCTATCACTCGCGCTCGACCGTGATGGGCGGTTCCGCGGTACTCGACGCCGCCGCCAATTTCCAGGCTGCGATCCGGGATGCCGGTGCCAAGCGGCTTGGCTGCGATCCTTCCGCGATCGGCATCGCAGAGGATAAGTTCACCGGCCCGGGCGGCAACTCATTGCCGCTTGCCGAGCTTGCCGGCCTCTCGGCCGAAGGTGCCTTCCTCAACAAGCGCCACACCTACAGCTACGGCGCGCACGCCGCGCATGTCACGGTCGATGCCAAGCTTGGTCAGGTGCAGATCGTCGACTACCTGGTGGTGCAGGACGTCGGCCGGGCGGTCAATCCGCTGATGTTGCGCGGGCAGGTGATCGGCTCGCTGGTGCAGGGCCTCGGCGGCGCCATGCTCGAGCATCTGCAATACGACGAGCAGGGCCAGTTCCTCACCGGTTCGCTCGCCGATTACCTGCTGCCGACCGCGACCGATTTTCCCAACGTGCGTTGCATCGTGCTGGAGGATCATCCCTCGCCGATCAATCCGCTCGGCGCCAAGGGCGCGGGCGAAGGCGGCATCATTGCCGCCGGCGGCGCCATGGCGAACGCGGTGGCGAACGCGTTGCGGTCGTTCGGCGCTCAGCCGCGCCAGCTTCCGCTGACGCCGACCTATCTCTGGGAACTGGTGCAGGCCGGCCAGCGCGAAGCGGCGGAATAGGAGCACATCTTCAACCTCTCGATTGTCATGCCCGCGCTTGTCGCGGGCATCCACGATTTACGGCAGTTCCAAAGGACGGGCGTGGATGGCCGGGACAAGCCCGGTCATGACGAGGGGAGAGGTATCGGGACTTCGTTGACGCCGTAGCGGACCGAAGTCTAGATTCAAGCCAACACATCGACACATGAGGAGTCCCCCATGAGCGTTGCACGGCATCCGCGTCCGCCGGAACTCGTCGGCGTTCCGGTCGAAGAGATCATGCAGAGATACGTCGGCCGCTTCAAAGAGAAGAAGCCGGACTGGGCCGCCTTCGAGGACGCCAAGATCGAGGGCTACAAGCGGGCGCAGCACCGCTTCATCGGCGCCGGTGGCTCGGGTAAGCACGGCGATCCGACGGTAATCCCGGCCGGCAATTTCACGCTCTCGATCATGTACGTGGAGCCGGGCCAGGGTAATGCCGCGCACACCCATGAGGTCGAAGAGTGCTTCTTCGTGCTGCAAGGGCTCCTCGACGTGTTCGTCGAGGATGAAGCTGGCCACCGCATCACCACGCGGCTGGGGCCCTGGGAATGCATCGCCTGCCCCGCCGGCGTGATCCACGGCTATCAGAACGACAGCCTGGGACCGGTCTATTTCCAGGTGATGCTCGGCCGCGGCCGACCCGAGACCATGGGCTACGCCGACGACGAGCTTTACAAGAAGCGCGATGCCCACCTGAAGGCGGTGTGACTGCCCCGCCTCATCCTTCGAGACGCGGCCTTCGGCCGCTCCTCAGGATGAGGCCGAGAGAGGCCGAGTCCGCGGCTACTCCGCCTTCGCGCCGGACTCCTTGATCACCTTCGCCCACTTCGTCGTCTCGGTCTGCATGAAGGTCGCGAAGTCCTTGCCGAACGCGGTGCCCGGCTCCAGGCCGAGCTTGCGAATGCGCTCACTGACGTCCGAGGATTCGACCGCCTTCTTCATTTCCGCGACCAATTTGTCGACCACCGGCTTCGGCGTCTTCGCCGGCGCCACCAGGCCGAACCACGACGAGGTGTCGAAGCCGGGCAGGCCCTGCTCGGCGACGGTCGGCAGCTTGGGCAACGCCGGCGGGCGCGTCGCGCCTGCATTCGCCAGCGCGCGGACTTTGCCGGCGTTGATGTGGCCAAGGCTGGTCGGCAGCAGGTCGAACGTCATCTGCACGTGGCCGGCGATCAGATCCTGCATCGCCGGACCGGTGCCGCGATACGGCACGTGCTGCAGGTTCACGTTTGCCATGCTCTTGAGTAATTCGCCCGAGAGATGCGGAGTCGTGCCGATGCCGGCCGAAGCGAAATTGAGCTTGCGGGGGTTCGCCTTGGCGAACGTGATCAGTTCGTGCACGTTCTTGGCGGCGACGCTCGGATGCACCATCAGCACGATCGGTGAGATGGCGAACAGGCCGATCGGCGCAAAATCACGCTCCGGATTGAACGGCAGGCCCTTGTGGTACAGCGTCTGATTGACGGTCAGCGGGCCGGGCGCCGTGTACAGCAGCGTGTAGCCGTCGGGCTCCGACTTCGCCACCGAGTCGGAGCCGACATTGCCGCCGGCGCCGGTGCGGCTCTCGACGATGACCTGGCTCTTCATGCTCTCGCTCATCTTCTGCGCGAGAATGCGTGCCGTGGCGTCGACCGAACCGCCGGCGGGATATGGGATGACGATCTTGATGACGCGCGACGGGAAATCCTGAGCGGCGAGATGAGTCGCCGCAACGAGGAGCGCCGCGACGGCAAGGCATGTGCGGCGGATGGCGGAAACGAGCATGGGATTGCCCCTGTTTGGCGTTCGCGCGATCTTGACGGTCGGAAGGCTATGTCATTCCACTAGGCGGCGCCAGCGCGGGAGTGCCCCTTGGAATTTCGCCAAATCCGTTATGCCCTGTCGGTCGTCAAGGAGCGAAGCTTCACCAAGGCGGCGGCTCGGCTCAACATCTCGCAGTCGGCGGTGAGCGAGCAGGTGAAGCTGCTGGAGGACGAGATCGGCTTTGCGCTGTTTCGCCGCACCTCGCGCGGAATCGACGTCACCGAACGCGGCCGCACCTTCCTGTATGAGGCCGAGCGCGTGGTCGGCGATCTGCTCAGCCTCTCCGATACCGCGCGGCGCCTGCGCGGCGCGCCGTCGGACGCGCTGACCATCGGCATGGGCTCCGGCATGGCGCAAATGTTCATGCCGCGCCTGTTCGGCCGTCTCGACGAAGTGCTTCCCGGCGTGCGGCTGGAGATCGTCACCGCCCCGACCAGGACCATTTTCGCCGACCTGCACGAGGAGCGCATCGATGCAGGCATCGCCATCGAGTCGGAACCGGAGCGGGTGCCGGCCGGCCTGGTGTTCGACCGGCTCACCGTCGCCGAGATGGCGCTGATCGCGCACCCGAAACACCCGATCGTCAAGACCGGCGTGGCCGTCGACGTCGGCCGCCTGGTGCGCGAGCCGATCATCATGAGCGAGCTGACCGTCGGCTACGGCCAGGTGGTGCTGTCGATGTTCACCGACCTCGGCATCCGGCCGAACATTCTGGCAATCGCCGACAACATCGAGACCATGAAGGTGATCGTCCAGTCCGGCCGCTGCGTCGCCATCGTGCCGAAGGCGTCCGCCGAAAGCGAGGTCGCGCGCGGCGCGCTCAAGGCGGTGCCGACCGTGCCGCAGCGCCACGTCGCGTTCAGCCTGTTCCGCCGCCGGCAGCCGCTGTCGCGCCGCAAGGAGGCGCTGCTCACGGCGCTGCGGGAGTGTTTGAGGGATTAGGAACGCGCTGCCGCCAACCCAGCCGTCGTGCCCGCGAAGGCGCCTCCGCGAGTCGTCTCGCGAAAGCGGGGACCCATACGCCGTGCATTCTCGATGTGGCACGGCCGCTGTTTCTTTCGTGAGTCCGTTGGTTATGGGTCCCCGCTTTACGCGGGGACGACTGCGCTCGGACCTGAGTTCAAGTGTCAAACAGCCGACATCGTTCTCGCGAGCGCTTTTGCCCCCCGAGGTTTGCTGCATTCCTGTTTGCCCCCGGTCCGAGGGCGCGCGGAACGCCGGGCTTCAGCCAGCCCGCGGCCCCGTGTGCGGTTGTTAAACAAGCACACAGGCAAAGTCACCGCGAGGCAGCCGGTCACCCGGCGCTCCGCGCGCGGTGTTTGAGGCTTGCTCCGCGACAACCCCGGAGGACAGACACCCTGGCACGGGTGGCCAACTTGGTATCCTCCGCTGGTGACCCACGGCCGGTGAGCCGGATCATCGCAGCTTGGGCCTCCGGCCGGGCGCCACGTCCTGCGCCGCAACCGGCCACCGCATCCCGCCCCACGTCTCGCGACGCTCATGAGACGCCCCTCGGATGGGACGGGACAGGGTGACCATAGCACGCCTAGGAATATAGTCAAGGATTATTTTCCTAATTATGGAGTTGACTCCACATGGGACTAATTCTAGATAAAGCCGCCCCGGAAGGGGATGGCGCGCCCGCAGCAATAGATCGTCGGTTGTTGGCGGCGGCGATCTATCGCGCGTTTCGCAAATATCGTCGCGGTTCGTTCGTCCAGGGTGGATTGGACGATGCCACCATTGATGGCAGCTTTGACCTATTGGAGATCGCCGACGCTGTGAACGCCGAGATCATCCTAGGTTCTGGTGGCCCCTGAAAACGCGTCAAAAGCTCTGTCCTTGATGGCGATGAGATCGTTGAGGGTCTCTTGGCTTACCGTGTAGTGGACGAGTTTCCCCTCGAAAGATGAAGCAAATGTTCTGCCGTGAAAGTTCTCAGACATGCGATGAGAGCCGCCGGCCGCATGGATAGAGTTGAAATCTGAGGCTTGGCTGTTCTTATGTAACTCAGCGATGTGAGCAACGGCGTTGCGGACATCTTCGAAGTCCTTAAACTTGCTCTCGAACAACTTTGCTGCGGTTCGTAATTCAGTATGGTTCACCTTGGCGTTGATCGTCGGGACTTCATTCAAGCGACTCCGGATTCCAGCCAGGCACTTGGCAAAGTGCCAAATTGTCATGGCGCCATCTCTAGCGGCTACTCTTTCCCATCCCATCATGTTGAAGAAGTCCGACATGTCATATTCAATATCCTTGAGTAATTCTTCTTTTCGACCACGCGAGTAATCAAATATCTGAAGCGCGCATTCGAACTTTTTGATGTAACCGTCTAATTCAAGGAGGGCTGATTCGAGATCAAATGCTGGGATTTTCTCAGCCTCTTGAATGTCTGATTTGTCGAGTTCAATAAAGTGCGGTATTGGCGAATTTTGGTTCATGAATGGGCCTCGATATGGGTAAGAACGATGAGCAATTTTCAGAGGCGACGACGCAGCGTCGATTCGAGGCGTTGGTCCGTTCGGCGCTGAAAACGCCCCCCAAGCCGCTCAAGAGCATGACTCCGAAGCGGTCCAAGGCGCAACGGAAGAAAAACCCCAAGAGGGGCTAGGTGCGACGCTTCTGTCGCCATCGCAAAAACCCCTGAACCGCCAGCCTAAAATCAGGCTCGGTCAGCTTGTTGATACGTGAGCCGCTTGCCTTCGATGCCCTTGATCGCAAGCTTGGTGCGATCAATGTCGCTGTAGCCGAGCGCGACGCGGTGATTGTAGCGGAAGTCGTATTCGGCCAAGTAGCGGTGCAAATGTTTCTCGCCGCAATGCTGGTAAATGCCGCGCATGCCGCGCTTGAAGATCGAGAAATAGCCTTCGACCGAATTTGTGTGGATGGCGCGCCCATCTTCGTAACGGGCGTATTCGCGCGCGGTGTGCGTCACCGTCTCATGGGCCTCAAACTCCTTGCCGACGCGGATATAGAGGCGGCTTTCGTCGGTATGCAGCCGCGTCTCGCGGTCGATGTTCTCGCGAACGATCTTGGTGACCGTCTCGCCATCGGCGGAAGCAGGATGGAATGAGCGAACACGACCACCACGCTCGACCAGTGACACGATGGCGCGCTTGCCTGCGGGGCCACGCTTTGCCATTGGCTTCGGCGGAAAGACGTTCTTGCGCTGGCTATGCGGAATTGCCTCAGGCGGGGCTTCCTCTTCGTTGCCGAAGTAGGTTTCATCCGCTCAACGACGCCACCACCGCCACCCATTGGGCTGGCAACGTCATCGCGCATCGCCTCGCGAATGCGGTGAGCCATGAACCAAGCGGACTTGTAATCGACCTGCAAGGAGCGGTGAAGCTGGTGCGCGCTGACGCCCTTCTTGCTGGACGACATGAGGTAGAAGGCCATCAGCCACTTGTTCAGGGCGATCTTGGACCGCTCCATGACGGTGCCGGTGGTGACGGTAAAATCCTTACGGCAGGCAGGCTCGCCGCAGCGGTACCAGCCGGGCTTCTTGAGCTTGTAGGCGCGGCCAATGGTGCCGCAATGTGAGCAAACCGGGCCATCCGGCCAACGAGTCTGTTCCAGCCATTCACGGGCAAATTCGTGGTTCTGGAAATGCGGGGCGGTGAAGGCGTTGTTCATGGCTAGGTTCCTCAAATCGTGAGGCAACACTAGCACTTGGGTCTTGTGGGGTCAACTCCATAATTGGGACTATTTTCATACCACCCCGCATCGGCGTATCGCCCCCTCGCGGGAGGCCTGCCATCGGAGATTCCGATAATAGTATTGACAAAGGCCTTTTGACTCTCGCCGCCGCGCTCCTACCCTGGACCCATGACGCAAGCGGCCCAGCAGCCTTCTCTTCGCATCGGCATCGACACCGGCGGCACCTTTACCGATATCGTTTCCGTCGATGGCCGCTCCGGCGCCATGCGGGTCACCAAGGTGGCCAGCACCCCCGCCAATCCGGCGATCGGCCTGGTGCGCGGGGTCGAGGCGATCTTGCGCGACGCCGGCGCCTCGCCCAGCGATCTTGCCGGGCTCGCGCATGGCACCACGGTCGCCACCAATGCGCTGCTGCAAGGCCAGATCACCTCGCTCGGCCTGATCGTCACCGAAGGCTTCCGTCATATCCTGGAGATCGCCCGGCAAGCGGTGCCGCAGGGCTACGGCAACTCCTATTTCTGGGTGAAGCCGGACCGAATCGTCTCGCTCAATCTTGTGCGCGAGGTCGGCGGCCGGATGAATGTCCGCGGCGACGAGCTGCGCCCGCTCGACGAAGCAAGCGTCCGCGCGGCGGCGCAATTCTATCGCGCAAAAAACGTGCGCGCGATCGGCGTCTGCCTGATCCACGCCTATGCCAACACCGCGCACGAACGCCGCGCCGACGAGATCATCCGCGAGGTCTATCCCGACGCCACCATCTCGCTCTCCTGCGAGGTTCTGCCCGAGTACCGCGAATACGAGCGCGCGGTCACGACCCTGGTCGATGCCTTCGTCAAGCCGCACATGGCGCGCTATCTCGCGCGCGTGCACGATGAGCTTAGTCCGACCTTGCGTGAAAGGCCGTTCCTGGTGATGCAGTCGTCGGGCGGCGTCGCCAGCGCCGAGCAAGTAGTGAAGAAGCCGATCACCACCGCCCTCTCCGGCCCCGCCGCCGGTGCCCTCGGCTCAGCGGTGATCGCCGAGACCGCCGGCTTCAAGAACGTGGTGACGCTCGATGCCGGCGGCACCTCTACCGACCTCTGCCTGATCGAAGGCGGGCAGCCGCGCATCACCAACGGCGGCTCGGTCGGCCCGTTCCCGGTGCGCATTCCGATGATCGACATCGCCACCATCGGCACTGGCGGCGGCTCGATCGCCTGGATGACCCGCGAGGGTCACCTCAAGGTCGGCCCGCGCAGCGCCGGCGCCGAGCCGGGGCCTATGTGCTACCCGAACGGCGGAACTGAGCCAACCATCACCGACGCCAATCTCGTGCTCGGACGCATTCCGCCGGCGCTGATCGGCGGCGGCATTGCGTTGGATGGGGAACGCTCACGCGCGGGCATTGCCGCGCTGGCGAAGCGCCTTGCGGGCAACATGAACGCCGAGCAGCTCGCGCACGGGATCATCGAGATCGCCAACTGGAACCAGGCCAACGCCATCCGGCAGATGACCATTCAGCGCGGCATCGACCCGCGCGGCTTCGCGCTGCTGTCGTTCGGCGGCGCCGGACCCGCCCAGTCGCCGGCGGTGATGGACCTGCTCGGCATGCAGGCCTGCATCGTTCCGCCCAATCCTGGAAATCTCTCGGCATTCGGGCTGCTGGCGGTCGACTGGCGCACCGACCAGATCATCACGCGCGTGATGCGCGAGGACGCGATCGACCTTGCGTCCGTCGCCTCGCTCTACGCCAACCTCGAAGCCGAGGCCACCGAGGCGCTGCGCCGCGACGGCATCGCCGCGGACCGCATCCGCCTGGTCCGCGAGGCCGACGTACGCTACGCCGGGCAATCGATGGAGGTGCGGGTGCAGGCGCCATCGGGGCCGGTTGATGGAACCTTCCTGCGCGGCCTGATCGACGCCTTCCACGCCGCGCACCTGAAGACGTTCGGCTACAATTACGCCGGTCAGCAGAGGATCGAGCTGGTGAACCTTTGCGTCTCCGGCTTCGGACTGATCGAACGGCCACGGATTCCGCGGCTCGCTTCGCGCGATGCCGCGACCCCGGCGCGCAAGGCGGTGCGGCCGGTGTTCTTCGGCGACGGCTTCATCGAGACGCCGATCTACGACCGCGCCTCGCTGCCGCCCGGGCATCGTCTCCCTGGCCCCGCCGTGGTCGAGGAATTCGGCTCCACCACCGTCGTTTTTCCCGGACAGGCGCTGACGGTCGACCCGCACGGTATTCTGATCATCCGCGCACCTTCTTCTCCCTCCCCCCTCGTGGGGGAGTGTCGGGGTGGGGGGTAGGCGAATGGAAGCGCAAACCCGCCTTGTTCAGCAACTCCCGGCAAAGGCGGCCGTCGAGGTCGATCCGATCGTGCTGCAGATCGTCGAGGGCACGCTGAATTCCATCGAAGCGGAGATCGAATACGCGATCGAGCGCACCGCGCGCTCGCCGATGATCCGCGAGGCGCACGACTACCGCGTCGGCCTGTTCGACCGGCACTGCCGTAAGCTCACCGGGCGGTCCTATTCGGCGATGCCGAATGCCGTGGTGCGCGACTTTCCGCTCGATACCATGCGGCCGGGCGACGTGTTCCTGATGAACGACACCTACCTGACCGAAGGCAGCATCGGCCACCTGCCGGACCTGTGCAGCACGGTCCCGGTGTTCCATGAGGGCCGGGTGGTCGCCCTGATCCAGGCGTTCGGCCATCACGACGACATCGGCGGGCGCGTGCCCGGCTCGATGCCCGGCACCGCGACCAGCGTGTTCGAGGAAGGGCTCGCGGTCCCGCCGATCAAGCTCTACAGCGAGGGTGTGCGCAACGACGCGGTCTTCACGATCATCAAGCGCAACACCCGCGTGCCGGAGATGCTCGCCGCCGACCTCGACAGCGAGGTGCAGGCCTGCGTGATGGGCGCGCGCCGCATGGCAGAGCTGTTCGAGCGGTTCGGCACCGAGACGGTCGAAGCCTGCTTCCAGGCGATCCTCGACAAATGCGCGACGATCTTTCGTCATGAGCTGCTACCGAAGATCGCAGATGGCGAATATGCCTGGGAGGATTATGTCGAGCACGACGGCGTGAGCGCGCCGCGGCTGCACAAGCTCGCGCTGAAGATGACCAAGCGCGGCGACAAGATCACGCTCGACTTCACCGGCACCGACCCGCAGTCGCCGGGGCCGATCAACTGGCCGGCCGACTATGCCGGCGGTGCCTTCCTGATCAAATGGATCGCGCCGATCCTGCGCAACCTCGCCGACACGCCGGAGCGGGCCGCCGAGATTCACGTCAACGAAGGCGTCTGCGAGGTGTTCGACGTCGTGTTCCCGCCGAAGGGCACGCTGATCACGCCGGAATGGCCGGCTGCCACCAATGCCCGTTCGTTCGTGCTGCTGCGCTGCCTCGGCCTGCTCGCCGGCGTGGTGGCGCAGGCGGTCGATGGCCGCATGCCGGCCGACCAGGAGACGATCCGCTACACCGGCTTCTTCGGCACCGACGCCGACGGCAACCCGTTCCTGTCGCGGGAGGTGATCGGCGGCGGCTCCGGCGGCCGCTATTACGCCGACGGCAACGACGCCATCCATATCGTCCCCGACTCGCGCAATCAGCCGGCGGAGTTCACCGAAACGCGCTTTCCACTGCTGGTCGAGAAGCTCGCGCTGCGCGCCGATTCCGGTGGCGCCGGCAAGCGGCGCGGCGGCCTCGGCTACGAGAAGCACTATCGCGCCCTGGTCGATTGCCGCACGATTGTCACCGCCGATCGCGTACGGCTAGGCTGCTACGGTGTGAATGGGGGAAAGGCCGGGGAGCCGTTCTGCGTCACCGTCGACACCGAGGGCACCCCGCGCGCCCTCGGCGGTCTGGTCGACGGGGAGCCCGTGCTCGCGGGACAGGTGGTGCGGGTCTGCACCACCGGCGGCGGTGGCTGGGGTGATCCGCTTGACCGTGAGCCGGAACTGGTGCGCCAGGACATGGTCCACGGCAAGGTGTCGGAGCAGGCAGCGCGCGATGATTATGGCGTCGTCCTGCGGCGCGCCGGAAGCGACGTCGATGCGGCGGCGACGAATGCGCTCCGCGACAAAAAGCGCGCGGCACGAACCCAGCCGTTGCCGATGATCGACCGGGGCCCGGGTTATAACAGGTTACGTAATGGCGAGTGATGACGCTCTCACCGCTGTCATCCCGGCCAAGGCGCCGAAGGCGCCGCGAGCGGTGCACGTGGAGAAATCAGGGAATGGCGATTGAAGTCGCAAAGGTCGAGCTGAAGACCGTACAGGACGCGTCCGGCCTTGAGGCCTGTGTCCGCGCCGGGCAGTTCACGGCCGACGAGGTCATCGCGGTCATCGGCAAGACCGAGGGCAACGGCGGCGTCAACGACTTCACCCGCATCCTCGCCGATCACGCGTTTCGGCGGGCGCTGACAAAACTCGGCTCGCGCGGCGAAGAGGCGGTCGCGCAGATTCCGATGGTCTGGTCCGGCGGCTGCGACGGGGTGATCACGCCGCACGCGACCGTATTTGCCCGCAACGGCAAGACCGGCTCGGCCAACAAGCCGCGGCTCGCCATCGGCACGGCCATGAGTGCAGAGGTCAAGCCGGAGGACATCGGCCGGCCAGCGATGGTGGAGATCGTGGCGGACGCCGTGAAGGCGGCCATGAAGGATGCCGGCATCGACGATCCAGACGACGTGCACTACGTGCAGACCAAGACGCCGCTGCTCACCATCGACTCGGTACTCGACGCGGAATCGCGCGGCCAGCACACGGCCTGCGAGGTTCACGACTCCATGGGCGTGTCGAACGGCACCACCGCGCTCGGCATCGCCGTCGCTCTGGGCGAGATCCAGATGCCGCGTGCCGAGGAGATCTGCCGCAATCTCGACCTCTATTCCACGGTCGCCTCCTGTTCGTCCGGCGTCGAGCTCACGCAGGCGCAGATCGTCTTGCTCGGCAACAAGGCGGGCGCCGGCGGGCGCTACCGCATCGGCCACGCGGTGATGCGTGACGCGCTCGACATCGAAGGCATCTACAACGCGATTCGTCATGCCGGACTGGAGCTTCCCGATCGCCCCCGTGCGGAGGACCTCAAGGGGCGCGTGGTCAACTGCTTCATGAAATGCGAGGCCGACCGGCGCGGAACGCTGCGCGGACGGCGGCAGATCATGCTCGACGATTCCGACGTGCACCACCACCGCCATTCCAAGGCGGCGGTCGGCGGCGTCGCTGCGGCGGCGATCGGCGATCCCGCCGTGTTCGTCTCGGTCGACGCCATGCATCAGGGCCCGCAGGGCGGCGGTCCGGTAATCGCCATCGTCGATGCAGGGGAGTGACGGGAGTCTGGCATCAAGTTTGCTTTGTGCCGGGCAAATGGCGACGCGGCACACTTGCCGCATCGGCGCTCGCGGCGGAAACGCTGTAACGAGGGAGAGTGTCATGCAGTTTGTTTCAAGGACAATACGAGGCTTTGCGACCGTTTTCGTCAGCGCGGCGGCCCTGGCGGCCGTTCCGGCGGTTGCACAGGACAAGGTGAAGGTCGGCGTCTTCCCGGTCAGCTCTTCGCTGCCCTACTTCGTGGCGAGCGAGCGCGGCTATTTCAAGGAGCAGAACATCGACACGGAGATGGTGCGGCTGATCGGCGGCCCGCCGAACATCGCCGCGCTGATCACCGGCCAGATCGACGTATCGGCCGTGCTGGTCACGATCGAGGGCATGAACGCCAACGTCAAGAAGCCCGGCGTCGCCACCTACATCTCGATCAACGCCCAGAACAAGCAGTACATCATGGAGCAGTTCGTGGTCCGGGCCGGCTCCAATGCCAAGACGCTCAAGGACCTCAAGGGCGCCAAGATCCTGTCGGCTCCGGGCCCGGCCAATCTGGTCGCCGCCCGCGCCGTCCTGGCCAAAGTCGGCCTGAAGGAAGGCGACTACACGCTCGATCAGCTCGACATGGGCCAGCACATGAACGCGCTCAAGGCGGGGACCTTCGATGCCGGCTATACGCTGGAGCCGAACGCCACTGCGATGATCAAGGCCGGGGTCGCGCGCCGCATCGAGGCTGGCGTGATCTCCTCCTATGTTCTCGGCGATCCCACGGCGCACGCCTTTGCGGCGGGCGGAGCCATGTCGGCTGACTTCATCGCCAAGCGGCCCGACGTCGCCAAGCGCTTCGCTGCCGCCTGGGCCAAGGCGATCGACCTGATCAACAACAACACGAATGAGGCGCGCAAGCATCTCCTCAAGAACACGTTCACGCCGCCCGAGGTGGTCGATGACGTGCCGATTCAGCGCTACTTCATGATCAGGGACCTGACGGCGAAAGATCGGCAGCAGTTCCAGCAGTTCATCGATTTCGCGGTGAGCACGAAGGTGGTTCCCGAGCCGATCGACGTGGGCAAGTACCTCAAGGCGTTCTGACCGCGACGCGTGATGGATCAGGGATCGGGCGTCTTGCGCAGCGTGACCAGCGGCCGGCCGGCGGGGTCGGCGGCCGCACTCCGATCCACACGCCCGCATGTCACCGTTCGCGGTCTCAGCAAGACCTTCGGCACGTCGAGGGTCTACGACAGGTTCGACCTCGACATTCCGCGCGGCGAGCTCATTTCCATCTTCGGTCCGAACGGCTGCGGCAAGAGCACGTTGATCAACCTGATCGCCGGCCTGATCCCAGTGGACGCCGGCGAGATCCTGTTCGACGGTCAGCCCCTGCGTGACATCAAGTTCGGCTATGTGTTCCAGAATTATCGCGAGGCCCTGTTTCCTTGGCTGCGTTCGATCGAGAATATCGAGTACCCGCTCAAACTGATGAAGCTCGGCAAGGCGGAACGGCGGGAGCGCACCGAGCGGCTGGTTGCGCATCTCGGCGTCAAGATCGACCTCAAGCGCTATCCTTACGAGTTGTCCGGCGGCCAGCAGCAGCTCGTGTCGATCATGCGCGCGCTGGTGGTCGATCCGGAAATCCTGTTCCTGGACGAGCCGTTCTCGGCGCTCGACTACGAGATGACACTGTTCATGCGCGACCAGTTGCAGCGCATCTTCGTCGAGACCGGAACGACGACGGTGCTGGTGTCGCACGACCTCGAAGAGGCGGTGTATCTCGCCGACCGCATCCTGCTTCTCTCGCGCGGGCCGGCGCGGATCGCCGACTTCGTGCCTTACGAGGCGGCGCGGCCGCGCAGCGATGCGACGCTGTCGGAGGCGGAGTTCGTGCGCGTGAAGGCACATTGCCTGGAAGTGTTCCAGCGCGAGGTGCGCAAGGGATGACGCGCGTCAACGCTCAGGTCTACCTGCCCGTGGTCGGTGTCGCCGGCCTCCTCCTCCTTTGGTACGTGGCCGTCTGGGTGCAGATCGTCGATCCGGTCCTGCTGCCCTCGCCGACCGAAACGTTCCGCGCCATGTGGGACGGCATGTTTCAAGGCAAGCTGGGCTTCGACTTCCTCAGGACCGTCGAGCGCACCACGCTCGCCACCCTGATCGCGGCAGCGATCGCGATCCCCTTGGGCATCCTGCTGGGGTCGTCCGAGAAGCTCTACCGCTCGGTCGAGTTCGTGATCGACTTCTTCCGCTCGACGCCGGCCTCCGCCATGTTCCCCCTGTTCCTGGTGCTGTTCGGCGTTGGCGATGCGACCAAGATTTCCGTGGCGGCGTTCGGCGCGGCGCTGGTCATCGTGTTCAACGTGGCTTATGGCGTGATGAATGCCCGTAAGACCCGATTGCTGGCAGCAAAAGTGATGGGAGCATCACGAATCCGCGTGCTCACCGACGTGATGTTGCTGGAATCGCTGCCGCAGACGTTCGTAGGGCTGCGTAACGGTGTGTCGCTGGCGCTGGTCATCGTGGTCGTCGCCGAAATGTTCATCGGCTCCACCGACGGATTGGGCCATCGCGTGTTCGAGTCGCAGCAGTTGTTTGCGATGCCGGACATGTATGCGGCGATCTTCGCCGCGGGCGCGCTCGGCTACGGATTCAATCTCTTGTTCCTGCTGGTCGAACGCCGCTTCGTGCATTGGTCCGGCAAGTAATTGGAAATGCGATGATGGCTGACGCCGGTCTGACGCGAAAATCCGCGCGCGAGCTTGTCAACCTGATCCGGTCGCGCGCCGTGAGCCCGATCGAGGTGCTCGATGCACATCTCGACGCCATCGCACGGCTCAATCCGAAGCTCAACGCGGTGGTGACGCTCGCCGCCGATCAGGCGCGGGAAGGCGCCAAGGCGGCTGAACAATCCGTGGCGCACGGTGAGAGCGTTGGGCGGCTGCACGGCCTGCCGATCGGCGTCAAGGACAACACGCTGACCGCGCGCATCCGCACCACATTCGCCTCGCCGCTCTACAAGGACCACGTTCCGGACCAGGACGCCGAGGTGGTGCGCCGCCTCAAGGCCGCGGGCGCCATCGTCTTGGCCAAGACAAACACGCCCGAATTCGCCACCGGCGCCAACACCGTCAACACCATCTTCGGTGCCACCCACAATCCGTGGAACCCGAACCTGAGCCCGGCCGGATCCTCCGGCGGATCGGCAGCGGCGGTGGCGGCCGGGATGCTGCCGCTCGCGCAAGGAACGGATTTCGGCTGTTCCATCCGGATTCCGGCGGCCTTCTGTGGCATCGTCGGGATTCGCGCGACACCAGGGCTCACTCCGAACTATCCTATGCCGCTTGCTTGGGACTTCGGGCAGATTCACGGGCCGCTCGCGCGCACCGCCGAGGATGCCGCACTGTTCCTCGACGCCATCGTCGGCTTCAGCCGGCTGTCGCCGATCTCGGCGACGCCGCCCTGGGCGAGCGCGCTGGACATCGTCGACGGCACTGAGGACGCGACGGGCCTGCGCATCGCCTACGCGCCGGATATCGCCGGGATCGGCGTCGACGCCGAGGTCGATGCCATCTGCCGGGCGACGGCGCTACGCCTGCGCGACCAGGGCGCCAGCGTCGAGGAGATCGCGTTCGATGCGTCCGACGGCCGCGATCCGTACCAGACCTGGCGCGGCGCCTGGATGGTCGGACAGCAGTTCGCGCGGCTGGCACAACTCGAGCAGTTCGGCGAAAACCTCAAAGGGAATGTGAAGGCCGGGCTCAAGCTCACGGCGCTCGATATTGCTCAAGCGGAGCAGACGCGTTTCAAGGTGTTCCTGCGCTTCAAGGACTTGTTCGACCGGTTCGACCTCCTGCTGACGCCGGCCGCGCCGGTAAAGCCCTATCCGGTGGAGCTGAACTTCCCCGCCGAGATCAACGGCCGCAGGTTCGAGCACTATGTCGACTGGATCGCGCCGGCATTCCTGATCACGCTGGTCAGCCTGCCGGCGGGAAGCGTGCCGGCGGGCCTCTCCGGCGATGGGCTCCCGGTCGGCCTGCAGGTGGTGGCGCCGCGCTTCGAAGAGCCGCGCATCCTCTCGCTTTGCAAGCTGATCCAGCGCGCCCATCCGATCGGCTGGCCGCCAAACAGCGTTGCGGCATAGAATGCGGCATGTCTGCCGATAAATCTCAGGAAGTGCTCACGCTGATTCCGCTGCGCGGGGTGCCGCTGGTGCAACCCGGCGACGATCTGCCCGGCATCATCATTCATGCATTGGCGGAGTCGAACACGGCGCTGCAGCCGCGCGACGTCCTCATCCTCGCGCAGAAGATCGTTTCCAAGGCCGAGGGCCGCATCGTCGACCTCAAGACGGTGACGCCATCGACGCGCGCCGTTGCGCTGGCACACGCGACCGCCAAGGACCCGCGCGTGGTCGAGCTGATCCTCGCGGAGTCGACCGAGATTCTGCGGCAACGTCCCGGCGCCATCATCGTCGCGCACCGCCTCGGCTACGTGCTGGCCAATGCCGGCATCGACATGTCGAACGTCGGGCCGGACGGCGAGGAACGCGCGCTGCTGCTGCCGGCCGATCCGGACCGCTCATGCCGGGAGCTTCGTGAACGCTTGCGCGAACGCACCGGCGCCGACGCCGCGGTGCTGGTCATCGACAGCTTCGGCCGCGCCTGGCGCAACGGGACGGTCGGGACGGCGATCGGCGTCAGCGGCTTCCCGGCGCTCGCCGACCTGCGCGGCAAGCTCGACCTGTTCGGCCGCCCGTTGCAGATCACCGAGGTGGGCCTCGCCGACGAGCTCGCCGCGGCCGCATCCCTGCTGATGGGGCAAGCCGCGGAAGGCGCCCCGGTCGTGCTGGCGCGCGGCGTGCCTTACGAGCGGCGCGAATCCGGAATACAAGAATTGCTGCGCCCCAAGGCGCAGGATTTGTTTCGCTGAGCGAACGCCGCATGAACGAGACGGACCCGACCGTGCCTCCGGCGAGTCTCTATTCACTGCTCGCTGGCCGGCGCTCGGTCCGCCGCTATCGTCCCGACCCGGTTCCTGCCGACATCGTGCAGCGGCTGGTGCAGGCCGCGGCCGCGGCGCCGTCGGCGCACAACCGGCAGCCGTGGCGCTATGTCGTCGTCGAGGATGCGGCCACGAAGGCGAAGCTGGCGCAGGCCATGGGCCGACAGCTCGCCGAAGACCGCGCTCGCGACGGCGACGACGCCGACGCGATCCGCCTCGACGTGGAGCGCTCGTTTGCCCGCATCACCGGAGCGCCGGTCATGATCCTCGCCTGCCTGACGCTCGGCGAGATGGACGCCTATCCCGACCCGAAGCGGCGCGATGCGGAATTCCTCATGGCGGTGCAGAGCACCGCCATGGCGACGCAGAACCTGCTGCTGGCGGCGCATGCGGAGGGGCTCGGCGCCTGCTGGATGTGCGCGCCGCTGTTCTGTCCCGATACGGTGCGTGCCGCGCTCACCCTGCCGGCGGACTGGCAGCCGCAGGGGCTGATCACGCTCGGCTATCCACAACAGCCCGGCAAGGCGCGGCCGCGGAAATCACTGGCCGACATCCTGCTGGTGTGGTGGATTTGAAGTTCCTGCCATTTTTGCGGCATCCTCTTCGCAGGAACTTCAAATCCAAACCACACTGCTTCATAAGGTTGCTAGTGTCGCTATGATTCGGAAGTTCGCTCCAGAACGGGCTGTAAACTCAAGCGAACTTCCGAATCGCGACACTAGCCGCCGAGGTGGAGCGGGGACGCGCATGATCGTCGCCATGGCCGGCGGTGTCGGAGGCGCGAAGCTCGCCGACGGGTTGGCGCGCTGCATCGGCACGGAGCTCACGGTCATCGTCAATACCGGCGACGACTTCGAACACCTCGGGCTCCACATCTCGCCCGATCTCGACACGGTGATGTATACGCTCGCCGGGATCGCCAACCCGGCGACCGGCTGGGGCATTGCCGGCGAAACCTGGAACACGCTCGAACACGTGGCGCGCCTGGGCGGCCCCGATTGGTTCAAGCTCGGCGACCGCGATCTCGCGACGCATATCCTGCGCACGCAACGCCTACGCGGCGGCGAACGGTTGACCGATATCACGGCCGGCCTGTGCAGTGCGCTTGGGCTGCCGGCGCGCGTGCTGCCGATGAGCGACGATCCCGTGCGCACCATCGTACAGAGCGGCGCCGACCGCTATCCGTTCCAGGACTATTTCGTACGGCTCAAATGCGCGGTGCCGGTCACGGCCTTGCATTTCGAGGGGGTTGCGTCGGCGCGCCCGAGCCGGGAGGTCGAGGCGGCGTTGACGGACCCATCGCTGACAGCCATCGTTCTCTGTCCGTCCAATCCCTATCTCAGCATCGATCCGATCCTGGCGGTTCCTGGAATGCGCTTGCTGATCGGCAAGGCCGGCGTTCCGGTCGTGGCGGTGTCGCCGATCATCGGAGGTGCCGCGGTGAAGGGACCGGCGGCGAAGATCATGGCCGAGCTTGGCGTGACCCCGTCCGTCACCGGCATTGCCGAGCACTACAGAGGACTGATCGACGGCCTGATGATCGACGCGGTCGATGCGGACCTCGCCGGCGGTATTGAGGCCATGGGTATCCGCGTGCGAACGGCGCCGATCTTGATGCGCACGAACGAGGATCGGCGGAAGCTTGCAGAGGAGTGCATCACGTTCGCCATGGCATTGGCGTCGTAGGGTGGGTTAGGCGCGCCGTAACCCACCGTCTGAGTTCGCGGCGAGTCGCATGGTGGGTTACGCGCCTGCGGCGCTAACCCACCCTACGAAGAATCGCATGCATCAATCCGGTTGCCAGACCGACACCTGGATCGGCGTCGGATTGTGCCCCGAGCACGGGTTGAGCAGCTGCGGGCAGTTCGAGATGACCACGATCACGTCCTTTTCGGCACGTAAATCGACGTAGTCGCCGGGCTTGGAGATGCCGTCGGCGATGGCGATATGGCCGTCGCCGCGCACCGGCACGTGCATGAAGAAGTTGATGTTGGCCGGGATGTCGCGCTGCGTCATGCCGAGCTCGCCGAGCGCCTCGATGAAATTGTCGCGGCAGGAGTTCGGTCCCGGCTTGCCGTAGCGCACGGTATTGATCTCGCGGCTGCAATTGCCGGCCAGCGTGTCGTGCCTGCCGCAGGTGTCGTCGATGATCATCATCAGCGGCTGCGCCAGATCGTCGTAGATCACGCAGCCCTTCGAGAGATAGATGCTGAAGGCGAGCTTGATGGTATTGGCGGCGTTGTAGCGGACGGCGGTGTTGGTGGCGTCGTAGATGATGGTGTCGACCGCCTGACAGCCTTCCAGGTCGACGATCCGCAGCACCGTTCCCGTGGCGAGGCGCTTGTGCCAATAGGCTCCGGCCGGCACCGTCTCGTCGCTCAGGATTTTGCCGGGAATTCTTGCCAATGTCGTTGTCATCGGACCCTCACGTTCTTGAATTGATGGGCATACGCACATGAAGCTCGCCGTCCCCGATATGCTGTCGAACTCCTACTTTCCGGCGCTTGCCGCCGTGGAACTGGGATTCTTCCGCGACGAGGGGCTCGACGTTGCGCTGGAGCTGATGTCGCCCGCCGACAAGGCTTATGCGGCGATGCGCGACGGGGAGGTCGATTTCGTCGGCGCCGAGGCGCACGCGGCGCTCGCGGTCTTCCCCGAATGGCGCGGCGTGAAGCTCGCGTGCGCGCAGGCGCAGGGAATGTACTGGTTTCTGGTGATGCGGGCGGATCTCGGCGCGAAGCGCGGCGATATCGACGTGGTCCGCGGGCGGCGCATCGGCGCCGCGCCGTTCGTCGAGCTCTGCTTGCGCCGGCTGCTGATCGAGGCCGGCATCGATCCGGAGCGCGACAAGGTGTCGATCGGTCCCGTCCCCGGCTCGCTCGGCCTCAAGGTGAACACCGGCGTGACGGTGGCGAAGGCGCTGGAGGACGGCGTCATCGACGGCTTCTGGGCGAACGGGATGGGGGCGGAGATCGCGGTGCGCCGCGGCATCGGCACCGTCGTGCTCGACGTGCGCCGCGGCGACGGGCCGAAACGATGCTTCGACTACACGTTCCCCGGATTTGCCGCGACCGACCGGCTGATCGCAGCGAAGCCGGACGTCATCGCTGCCGCTGTCCGTGCCATCGTAGCGACCCAGGCCGCACTGAAGCGGAACGTGACGCTCGCGACCGCGGTTGGCCGCAAGCTGTTTCCGCCGCAGGAGGCGGAGCTGATCGCGGGGCTGGTCGGACGCGACCTGCCCTACTATGACGCGGCCGTTTCCGAACACATCGTCACCGTGATGAACGACTTCGCACGCGATGTCGGCCTGCTCACGGGCCGCCCGCGCTACCAGGATGTCGTGGCCACGGCGTTCGCGCATGTCTGGCACGTCGCTTAGGTCTAGTGCTCGCAGCAATGATTCGCGCGTGGTCCATGCTTCGAGATGCCGTTCCTCGCTTCGCGACGAATGGCTCCTCAGCATGAGGTTGAGTTTATTGAACGACCTCATCCTGAGGAGCGTGCGCCGCCTCGGCGGCGCACGCGTCTCGAAGGATGGAGCCCCAAGCGGATTCGCGAAAGCGAACACGAGATCGATAGTGGCCTTACGAGCGCTTCGGCGGAATGTACTTTGCCGACCGCGCCTCCACGGCGGACCATTCCGCGTCGGTCAGCTTGACCTCGCCGACGAACTTGTTGGTGTACAGCTTCTCGGCCAGCGGCAGATTCTTGACACCCATATAGGTCTTCACAGATTCGGCCGTGACCTTCATCAGCTCCGGCTCCATGTAGCCGAGACCTTTTTCCTTGAATGACGGCACCATGCCCAGCGCCGTGCTGATGGCTGCGCCGTACTCGATGACCTTCTGGTTGGTGACGGCGCCTTTAAACTCCTTCACCATGTCGAGATGGATCTTCACCGACTCTTCGGGATTGAGATAGAGGTATTTCAGTCCCTCCATGATTCCGCTCATGAAAGCCTGGCAAAGCTCGGGCTTCTTGTCGATCGTGCTTTGCTTGGCCGCGACGGCGAGGCTGTACATCTTCACCCCGTAGTCCTCGTAGAGGATGCTGTTGAGCTCCTGGCCTTGCGCCCAGATGGTGGGTGCAATGCTGCCGAAGAAATTGCCGATCGCCTTGACCTGCCCTTCGGCCAGCGCCTTCATCAGGCCGGGCGCATCCATGGTGACCTTCTTGACCTTGCTGTCGTCGATGCCGGTCGCCTTGACGAAGGCAGGCCACAACTGGAAATCGCCGCTGCCGACGTCGAAGCCAACGGTTTCACCTTCCAGGTGCTTCGGCGTGGTGATGTTGGAATCCTTGCGGGCGAAGATGCCGATCGGCGAGCGCGGCCAAGTGCCGCCGATCGCGACGAGGTCGAGGCCGCGGCCCGCGCAATTCATCATGACGGCAAGATCGATCAGTCCGAAGTCATACTGACCTTGATCGACCGGAACGCAGACGCGGCCTGAGCCGAAGCCGCGATCGATGGTGACGTCGAGACCGCGCTTCTCCCAGAAGCCCTTTGCCTTGGCCACGAAGGTGAAGCTGAACGTGCCGAGCGGCAGCCACGGCAGCGTGAACTTGACCGGCGTCGCCGCCTTGACCGCAGGTGACGGAAAGCCGAACGCACCGGCAGCCGCAACGGCGCCGGTCATGGTCAGAAACGAACGTCGATGCAAGGTCATGGCTCAAGTCCTCCTTCCAGGGCTGGATTTCGATTGGACATTCTCCGGCACTTTCAGTCGCGGCGATCATCGGCCGGTCCATTGCTCGACCTGTGATCGCCGTCGCGCATTGTCCTTAACCGCCTCCACCGACCGCCTCCGCCGGAGCCTGCCAGTACACCGCCCGGCTCTCCGCGACCGCAATGATCCAGTAGAGCGCTAGGCCGGCAATGCTCAACACCGTGATCGCCGCCATCATCAGCGGCGTGTCGAGCAGCCCGCCGGCGAGCTTGATCAGGTAGCCGATCCCCTCCTGCGACGCGACGAACTCGGCGACAATGACGCCAATGATCGCCAGCGTGATCGAGATCTTCATGCCGGCGAAGATGTACGGCAGCGCGTTCGGCATGCGGATCTTCCAGAAGATCTGCCAGCGCGTGCCCATGAAGGTGCGCGCCATGCGCTGGATGTCCTCGTCGACCGACTGGAACCCCATCGCCGCGTTGATCGTCATCGGGAAGAACGAAATCAGGAACGCCAGCAGCAGACTCGACATGGTCCCCGTGCCGAACCAGACGACGAACAGCGGTGCTATCGCGATTTTCGGGATCACCTGCGAGACCACGATCACCGGATAGAAGCCACGGCGAATGATCTCCGAATAGGTGATCACGATGGCGACCAGGATGCCGCCGACGACGGCGAGCAGGAATCCCAGCACCGTCAGGTAGATCGACGGCCACAGGTGGGCCAGCAGAAGATCGTAGCGGGCGACGATGACCGCGAAGATTTCCGACGGCGGCGGCAGGATGATGCTCCGCATGCCGGTCACGTGCACGGCCGCTTCCCATGCCATCAGCCCCAAGACCGTGAACAGCGTCGGCCAGAAGGCGGCGGCGATATGTTTCGACAGATTAGCCGGCATGGCTGGTCTCGATGGCTCGGCGCAGATGGCGCACCATACGGTTGAAGCTTTCGTCCTCGGTCATGCCGATATGCCGAGGACGGGGGATGTCCACCCTCAGCTCCTCGATGATGGTCGCCGGCCGGCGACCCATCACCAGCACGCGATCGGACAGCAGCACCGCCTCGCGGATGCTGTGCGTCACGAACAGCACGGTCTTGCGGTTGACCTGCCAGATGCGCAACAGTTCTATCGCCATCTCGTCGCGCGTGATCGCGTCGAGCGCGCTGAACGGCTCATCCATCAGGAGGATGCTCGGATTGTGGACGAGCGCGCGGCAAATCGCCGTTCGCTGCCGCATACCGCCCGACAGTTGCCGCGGCAGCATGTCGACGAAATCGTCGATCTTGGCCATGCGCAAGAGATCAAGCGCACGCGCCTTGTATTCGGCCTGCGGCAACCGCAACAGTTCGACCGGAAACATCACGTTCTGCAGGACGGTGCGCCACGGCAGCAGCACCGGGCTCTGGAACACGACGCCGACCTCGCGGCGTGGGCCGTTCACCGGAGTGCCGTTGATGACGATGCCGCCCCCGGTGACGTCGACCAGCCCGGCAATCATCATCAGCAACGTGCTCTTGCCGCAGCCGCTCGGACCCAGCACGCTGACGAATTCGCCGTCAACGACGTCCAGCGTCACCTCGCGGATCGCCTCCAGTTGATCGTAGACCTTCCTCACCGAGGCAACGCGCAACACAGAGACCCGGCCGCGCTCCTGGTCGGGTGCCGGCACGTCCATGTCCATGGCGCGCGACGCAGCTAAGCTCGTCATACCGAATCTCTCAGCACAACTTTCGCCGTCGCCCTCTCAAATGCCGGAAGGCAATGACCGGAATTCTTCCTATGGTTCTGATATTAGACCTATTGAAGAATGGCCGGCCCCTCCCCCCATTGCAAGCACGATGTTGGGGCATCCGGCGCCTGCAAAAGAGGCAAGACGGCGCATCGACCGAGGCGATATCTGCGCTCCGGGATAACAGGATGCCAAGTTGCCATCGTTCCAAAAATAGGTTCATGTCGCCGCGTGGCCGCGGCGTCGGCCACGTGCGGCAGCCCACGGCGGCGCCACGGCGCCGAAGCGAAAAGCATCGTCGGGAGAGAGCGTCCATGTCGAGCAGCGGGGTCGGCGCATCGGTCCTACGCAAGGAGGATGATCGCTTTCTTCGCGGCCGCGGCCAATATGTCGCAGATTTCCGCATTTCCGGAATGCGCGAAGTCGCCTTCATCCGCAGCCCGGTGGCACATGCGGTCATCCACACCATTCACGTTCCCGAGCGGTTGCGGCAATCGGTCTTCAGCGCGGCGCACATGACCGGCGTCAAGCCGATCCGCGCCGCGACCGCGCTTCCGGGTTTCAAGCATTCCGCCGAGCCGATTCTGGCAACGCGCAAGGTGCGCTACGTCGGCGAGATGGTGGCGATGTGCCTCGCCCGCTCACGCGCCGAAGCCGAGGATATCGCCGCCGCCGTCGAGGTCGACTACCAGGAACTGCCGGCCGTGGTCGACATGCTGGCGGCGCGCGCGCCGGGCGCTCCCCTGGTTCACGACGAGTGGGGCGACAACGTCTTTATCGAGTTCGCGCAGGACGCACCGATCGAGGAGGTGGCCAAGACGGCGGCGATCAAGGTCACGCGCGAGTTCCGCACCGCCCGGCATTGCATGTTCCCGATGGAGGGCCGCGGAGTTGTCGCCCATTGGGACGAGCGGCTGCAGTACCTGACCGTCATCTCATCGACGCAGATGCTGCACGTCGTGCAGCGCGGTGTCGCCGAATGCCTCGACATGCCGGACGGCGCCATCCGCGTCATCTCGCCGGATGTCGGCGGCGGCTTCGGCTACAAGGGCCTGTTGTGCCGCGAGGAGGTCGCGCTCGCCTGGCTCACGAGACAGACCGGGTTGCCGGTGCGCTGGCTCGAGGATTGCCGCGAGCATCTGACCGCCAACGCCAATTGCCGCGAGCATCACTATCGGATCACCGGCTACGCCGACGGGAACGGCCGCCTGCTGGCGGTCGACTGCGAGGCAAGCGTCGATGCCGGCGCCTACTCGGTCTATCCGACATCGTCGGCGCTGGAAGCCGCGCAGGTGACGAGCCTGCTGCCGGGCCCGTACGACTTCTCCATCTATCGCTGCCGCTCCGCGGCCGTCGCCTCCAACAAGTGCCCGATCCTGCCCTACCGGGGCGTGGCGCGAACCGGCGTCTGCCTGGCGATCGAATCGATCATGGACGCCATTGCCTGGGAGACCGGACTGGAGCCGGTCGAGATCCGGTTGCGCAATCTCGTGCAGGCCAAGCAGATGCCGTTCCTCAACGTCATGAAGAAGCCGTTCGACGGCGGCGATTATCCGGAATGCCTGCGCCGTGCCGCGGCGGCAATCGATGTGGCGGCCGTGCGCGCGCGGCAACGCCGTGGCGAGCCTGACGGACGGCTGATCGGCGCCGGTGTCTCGATCTTCTGCGAACAGGGCGCCATGGGAACGTCGGTGATGTCGAGCTGGGGACGGCCCGTCGTGCCCGGCTATGAGCAGGCGACGGTGCGGCTCACGTCGGACGGCGATCTGGAAATCCGCGTCGGCACCCACTCGCACGGGCAAGGCCACGAAACTACATTCGCCCAGATCGCGCACGAGGTGCTCGGCGTCGAGTTCGGCAAGATCAAGGTGCTGCAAGGCGACACGCTCTATTGCCCGTTCTCCACCGGCACCTGGGGCTCGCGCGGAGTCGTGATGGGCGGCGGTGCGGTGGCGACGGCTTCGCAACAGATCGCGCAGCGCGCCAAGCGAATCGGCGCCTGGCTGTTGCAAGCCGATCCGGCGCAGGTGACCTTGCGTGACGGCAGGGTCGTCGGCGCACAAGGCAGCGTCACGCTGCGCGAGATCGCGCGCGTCTGGTATCTGACGCCACAGCATCTGCCACCCGACGTGGACAATGGCGGACTTGAAGTCACCGCCGGCTATAGACCGGACAACGACGCCGGAACGTTCAGCTACGCGAGCCACGCCGCCGTGGTCGCGGTCGATCCCGGCACCGGCTTGATCGAGATTCTCGACTATGCGGTCTGCGAAGACGGCGGCCGTCTGGTCAATCCCATGGTCGTCGACGGCCAGATCCGCGGCGGCACCGCCCAAGGCATCGGCACGTGCCTTTACGAGGCGATGCCGTTCGACGCACAGGGCCAGCCGCTGGCGTCGACGCTGATCGATTACATGCTGCCCGGCGCCGCCGAGGTTCCCAATATCCGCGTGCTGCACATGGAGACGCCCTCGCCACACACCGCGTTCGGCGTCAAGGGCATCGGCGAGGGCGGCGCGGTCGGTCCGCCGGCAGCGATCGTGTCGGCGGTCAACGATGCGTTGCGCAGCATCGGCGCCGAGGTGCACGACCTGCCGCTGACGCCTGAGCGAATCCTGACGGCGCTCGCCAAAGTGGGGACGCCATGACGCCGCTGCGGCTGACGGTGAACGGAGAGCATATTGCCGAGCCGGTCGAGCCGCGCACGCATCTCGCCGACTTCCTGCGCGATAGCCTTAACCTCACGGCCACACATTTGCGCTGCGAGCAGGGCGTTTGCGGGGCCTGCACGATCCTCGTCGATGGGGAACCGGTGCGATCGTGCATCACCTATGCGGTGCAGTATGAGAACGCGGAGATCATGACGCTTGAAGGTCTCGAGCACGACCCAGTCATGGCCGCGTTGCGCCGGGCGTTTTCCGCCGAGCATGCCCTGCAATGCGGCTACTGCACGCCGGGCATGCTGGTCACCTCGCGCGATATCGTGCTGCGTCTGCCGGACGCCGACGAGGCGCGGGTGCGGGTCGAGCTCAGCGGCAATCTCTGCCGCTGCACCGGATACGAGGGCATCGTCAGGGCGGTGGGCCGGGTGCTGGCGGAACGCCGCGCCGGCACGCTCGCCGTCTCGGCACCGCAACCGCGTAGGATCGGGCCTATCGGCTCCCGGCGGGCGGTGGCAACGGCGTCACCGGTGCCGTCGGCGCCGGCCGCCGACCGGGCCGCGAGCGGCCGCCCGGCCGAAGCGGAGACCGAGCTTGGCCTCGGCGGGCGCCAGCCGAACTTCGAAATCCGCCGCTCCTTCGTCGCGGCCAGGCCGCCGGACGAGGTGTGGGCCTTTTTCGGCCAGATCGAACGCGTGGTCCCATGCCTGCCCGGAGCGGCGCTCGTCGGTCCTGCGGACGGCGAGCGGATTCAGGGGCGGATGACCGTCAAGCTCGGCCCGATCACGACGGATTTCAGCGGCGAGGCGCGCCTGGCGCGCGACGAAACGCAACGGCGCGGCACGATTTCGGGCGCCGGGCGGGACCGGCTCAGCGGATCGCGGGCGGCGGCGGACGTCGACTATCACCTCGTCCCCGCCGAAGGAGGGATGACCCGCGTCGACATCGTGGTTCGTGCTTTGCTGGCTGGCGCCCTGGCGCAATTCGGCCGCAGCGGCATCGTCGACGACCTCGCCACGCGCCTGACCGACATGTTCGCGCAAAACCTCGAACGCAGCCTGTCAGGCCCGACCCCGGAGCACGGCGCGGCGGCGCCGGCCCCCTTCAAGGCCGGGGCGATGCTCCGGGCGGTGTTCGCCGCACGCCTGAGGTCGGTTATCAACCGAATAGTCGGGAGACCTCATGAATGACGCCTTTGTGCTTGCTGACCGCCCAGCAAATCGCGCACATTTCCACCCCTCTTTGATCGATACGAGCCCATGTCCAAGCTCCTGAAAGCCTACGATCGCAGCCGAATCCCCCTGTACATCCAGGTGGCTTCGGTGATGCGTCAGCGCATCGACTCACAGCAGTGGCTGCCCGGGCAGAAGATTTCGACGCTGGTCGAGTTGGAGCGTGAATTCGAGGTCGCGCGGGTCACGGTCAGACAGGCCGTCGACATCCTTTGCGAGGAAGGACTGCTGCAATGCCAGCAGGGCCGCGGCACCTTCGTGTCGGAAAAGCCGCCGGACCGGCATTGGCTCAAGCTCGCGACCGAATGGGACCTGATGATCGCGTCGATCAAGGACAACGTCCCGAGACGCATTCGCGTCGACAACCCGCCGCCCTTCCCGGATCTCCGGGACGGAGAGGGAAAGCTCGCGCACGAATACAAGTTCCTGCGCAGCGTGCAGTTCAAGGAGACCGCGCCCTACGGCATCGTCAGCCTCCACCTCGCCCGCAGCGTCTTCGAACGCGATCCCGAAGCCTTTCTAGAGCATCCGGCACTGTCGGTGCTGGCGCAACGGGACGATATCGACGTCCGCCATGCGCATCAGACGGTGGTGATCGGTGCCGCCGATCCGGAGACGGCCGACTACCTCAAGATCGCGCTCGGCGCCCCGACCGCGCAGTGCCGTTGCGTCGTCATCGATGCCGAGGGTGTCGCGATCTATGTGGCCGACATCACCTACCGCAGTGACGCGATCAAGCTGCACATCGACCTGCTGGCGAACTCGCGTGCCGGCAAGCCGCGCGCGAACGTGACCAAGCCCAACGCGGAGCGAGCCGTCGCCGGGCTCCGGTCCGCCGAGGATGTGGTCATGCGCGGTTCGCGGCGCGCGCGGTTGTCATCCTAAGATTAGGACCATAACATCATCGCTGTCGCGCCCGCCGCCGGATCGGAACCCGGCGAACGGAAACGGGCGCGTAACGGAGACGATGGCGGCGGTGCAAGGGAAGGCAGGATGAAGCCGGTCGCATTCGACTACGAACGGCCGCAAGATATCGCCGGCGCACTGGCCTTGGCGGGCCGCGCCGACGTCGCCGTCAAGTTCCTGGCGGGCGGACAATCGCTCGGGCCGATGCTCAACCTGCGCCTCGCGCAGCCGGACCTGCTCGTCGATCTCACCGGCATCGCCGAACTGAAGCAGGTCGGGGAAACGACGGACGCGCTGGAGATCGGCGCCTGCATCACCCATGCGGACATCGAGGATGGGCGCGTTCCCGACGTCACCAATGGTGCGCTTGCCGCCGTGGCACACGGGATCGCCTATCGCGCCGTCCGCAACCGCGGCACCATCGGCGGCAGCCTGGCGCATGCCGACCCGGCCGCCGACTGGGTTACATTTCTCGCAGCGATCGGAGCCGGCGTCGTCATCCGCGGATCAGGCGGGCGGCGCGTCGTTCCGGTCGAGGAGTTCATGACGGGCGTATTCGAAACGGTGCTCGCGCCCAACGACCTGGTGACGGCGATCCGAATACCGCGATTCTCGGCCGATGCGCGCTGGGGCTACTACAAGGCCTGCCGCAAGACCGGAGAGTTCGCCTATGCCAGCGCCGCCGTGCTGCATGATCCGACGCGTTCGGTCAATCGCGCCGTGATCGGCGCGGTCGAGGCGCGGCCGATCGTGCTCGCAGACGCCGGCGAGCTGTTCGGCCGCCGCACGGGCGCAGATATCGCCGCATCGTTCGTTCCGCAGGTCGCGATGCGGGCGATGGATACCGCCGGGTTCAAGAATCCGATCGAGCAGAAGGTGCACGCCGTCGCGCTGCGGCGTGCGGTCGAGCAGGCGTGCGCGCGATGAGGACGATCACGCTCACGATCAATGAGAAGCCCGTGACCGCGACGGTCGAGCCGCGAATGCATCTCGCCGACTTCATGCGCGAGCGCCTGAGCCTGACCGGAACGCATATCGGCTGCGAGCACGGCGTCTGCGGCGCCTGTACGGTGCTGATCGACGGGTCTCCGGCGCGCTCGTGCATCACCTACGCGGTCGCTTGCGACGGCGCGCGCATTACCACCGTCGAGGGCCTCGACGACGATCCCATAGCCGCGGAACTGCGCACGGCGTTCTCGCGCGAGCACGCGTTGCAATGTGGCTACTGCACGCCGGGCATGCTGATCTCGGCGCGGGATGTGGTGATCCGACTCGACCATCCCAGCGAGAAGGACATCCGCGTCGCCATGAGCGGTAATCTCTGCCGCTGCACCGGCTATGTGGGCATCGTGCGGGCGGTCGAGGGGGTCCTTAGGTCCCATCGCGCCGGCGGTACCGCCGCAATTCCCGGCGCCGGACGCACGGGACTCGGCCCGGTCGGCTCAGGGCATGCCGCTCCCACGCAGGGCACGGGAACCACCACGCCGCAACGTCAGCCGCGGCAGGCAACGGCGCGGAATGCGGCCGCGTCCAGCACCGCGCAAGCCCACTTCACACCGCAAGCGTCGTTCGCCCAGACTTTCGTCGTTGCGTATCGGCGCGAGGCGGTGTGGGCGTTCTTTGCCGACGTGCCGGCCGTAGCCGCTTGCCTGCCGGGCGCTTCGCTCACCGGCCCGCCCGCCGACGGCCATGCGACCGGCAAGATGCGCGTCAAGGTCGGGCCGATGTCCGCCGAATTCCACGGCGCGGCGGATATCACGCGCGATCCGTCGACCTGGTCCGGCACTATAATCGGCAGCGGCCGCGACGCGCGCAGCGACTCGGCGACGCGCGGCCGCATCACCTACCGCCTCTCGCCGGTGGACGATTCCGCCTCGACGCGGGTCGACATCACTGTCGCGTATGCGCTGACCGGCGCCTTCGCCCAGTTCAGCCGGTCAGGCCTCATCCTGGATATCGCTAATCGGATGACACAAACCTTCGCGCAGAACCTTGAGGTGCGGCTCGCCGGCGGCGACAAGGGGGAGCAGATGCAGGCTGCCGAGCTGAACGCCGGCTCGCTGTTCGTCTCCGCGCTCGCCGCGAGAGTGAAAGCCTGGTTCCGCCGCCTGTTCAGGGGCTGAGGAATTGGATCAAACAGATCGTGTTCGGAAGGGGACATCCCATGAGTGACGCCCGCCAGAAGGTTCTCGCAACGATCGACCAGAGCCACGACAAGGCGATCACGTTTCTGCAGCAGATGGTCGCCATTCCCAGCGTCACCGGGGACGAGGCAAAGATTCAGGCGTTCCTTTCCGACTACATGAAGAAGCTCGGCCTCGACGTCGACATTTGGGAGAGCGACTGGGAGCAGTTGAAGAAACACCCCGGATACATCCCGGTGGACCGCGGCTATGAAGGCCGGCCGAATATCGTCGCGACCTGGAAGGGCTCCGGCGGCGGACGCTCGATTTTGTTGAACGGGCACACCGACGTCATTCCGGTCGGCAACGGCGAAGGCTGGAGCGACAATCCCTGGTCCGCTTCGATCAAGGACGGGCGCATCTATGGGCGCGGCTCCTGCGACATGAAGAGCGGCGTCGCCAGCCACATCCTGGCGGTCGAATATCTCAAGGCGGCGGGCGTGAAACTGAAGGGCGACGTGCTGATCAACGTCGTCATCGACGAGGAGGTCAGCGGCCACGGCACGCTCGACACGGTGATCCGCGGCTACAAGGCTGACGCCGGCATTTCCGGCGAGACCAGCGAGCTCGCGGTGCAGCCCGCCTGCATCGGGCGCATCTGGTTCGAGATCGAGATCCAGGGCAAGGCGGCGGGCATCCAGCGGCGTTACCAGGGCGTCAGCGGCATCGAGCTCGGCTACAAGATCACCAAGGCGATCGAGGCGTTGGAGGCCAAGCGCCTCGCGACCGTCAAGCACCCACTGTACCCCAAGGCGATCGATGCGCTGCCGTGCATGATCGGCGCGTTCCACGCCGGCAGCTTTCCAAGCTCCTTCCCCGCGACCTGCCTGTTGAAAGGCAGCATGGCGACGGTCCCCGGCGAGGACCACGAAGGCGTGAAGCGGAGCCTGGTCGAGGCGGTCGCGGCGGCGGCCGCCGCCGATCCATGGATGAAGGATCACCCGCCGAAGGTGCGGTTCGTCGGCTACGACGCACAGGCCTCGGAAATCCCGAGCGATCACCCGATCGTTACGACGGTAGGCAAGAACTACACCGAGGTTACCGGCCGCCAGCCCGAGATCAGCGGCCGGCAGGGCGCCGCCGACACCCGTTTCCTCAACCTCTACGGCCATACGCCAACGGTCATCTTCGGGCCCGGCTCCACCGCGGTGATGCATTCCGACGACGAATACGTGTCGATCGAGGACTACATCACGGCCATCAAGGTGATGGCGCTCAGCATCTACGACTGGTGTGGCGCGGATTAGTCAGTGAAGCGATGACTTATCCACGGTCATTACCCGCGAATGCGGGCAATCCAGCAATCATCGCTCGTTCGAATGTGGCACTGAACGTCCGCTGCACTGACACGGAATACTGGATGCCCCGCCTGCGCGGGGCATGACAGGCAGACTTTGCGGCTACCCTTCCACCGTCAATCCATCCCATCGCTCACGCCGCCGACGAGGTTCGCCGAGTACAGCGCGGAGTGATCGATGCGCGACTGATCAGCGACGTTCACAAAGCCACCGATCCATCCGGCAATCGTCTGCTCCTGCGCGCCGCGCGCCGCCTCGCCGTCCTCCTGCGTCACGGCTGAAAACCGCACGCTTGCGCCTGGCCGGCGCCGGCCGACCAGCGGCACATCGGCGGAGATAATGGTCGCGATCTTCGGATAGCCGCCGGTGGTCTGCGCGTCGGCCAGAAGAACGATCGGCTCGCCTGAGCCTGGCACCTGGATCGAACCCGCGACGATCCCGTCGGACACGATGTTGAAGCCCTTGGCGTGCGCCAGCTTCGGTCCTTGCAGCCGAAAGCCCATGCGGTCGGCGTGCGATGAGATGACGTAGGACGCCGACAGCAGCGTCTTGATCGCGTCCTCGGTGAAGGCATCGTCCTGCGGACCGAGCACGACCCGGATCGGCGCATCGAGCATGGCCGCCAACGGCTGCACCAGCGCGAACTCCGGCCGTCGCGGGACGTCGTCAAATTGAACTGGCAGCACGTCGCCGGGCTGTAACACGTCACCATGCAATCCGCCGATCCGGCTACGGGCATAGGTCGATGCACTGCTGAGGGACATCGGCACCGCAATGCCCCCTTCGACCGCGAGATAAGCACAGGCGACGTCACCAAGCGCGCCGCAACGCAAGCGGCTGCCGCACCGTAGACGCACGCTTCTCCCGGGCGCAATGGCGCTTGAGTCCTCGCCTTCGACGATCAGTCCACCGGTACCGCCGACCAGCGCCACGCGGACCGATGCGGCGATCACGTCCAGCACCGGGCCTTGCATACGGATCTCGATCGCCGATGCGTTCGCCGCGTTGCCGACGAGCGCATTGGCGAGCGTGAAGCTGACGCGATCGAGCGGCCCCGACACGGGGACGCCGGCATCCTGGTAGCCGCGGCGGCCCAGGTCCTGGATGGTGCTGGAGAGACCGGGCGATACGACTTTCAGCCCCGCGGCCATGACTCGATCTCCTCGCCGACCGGCAGGTAAGTGCCGGCCGAAGCCGCGGTCCGGATTGCCTCGTATTCAGGCAGGCCTATCGGGTCGAACCGCACGGCATCGCCGGGCGCCAGCAATGACGGCCGCTCCCAGCACGCGTCGAAAAGCCGGATCGGCGTCGCCCCGATCACGTGCCAGCCGCTAGGATTCTCGGCCGGGTGGATGACCGACAAGGTCGAGGCGATGGCGATCGAGCCGGCCGGAACCCGAAGACGCGGATCGTTCCGTCGCGGCAGCGCGAGCTCGGCGGGCAAGTCTCCCATGTAGGGGTGTCCCGGCGAAAAGCCGATCATGTAGACGTGGAACAAGGTCCGCGCATGCCGGGCAACGACCTCATCGGCGCCAAGGCCGGTGCGCTCGGCGACCTCGGCGAGATCGGGCGCGAGTTCCGGCGCGTAGCAGGCCGGGATGATCCACCGCCGCCGCGGGCGGCCTTTGTCGCCTCCCGACGCCGTCAGCGCACGGAGCGAGGCGACAACGTTCTTGCCGCTGGTCGCCAGCGGATCGTAATGCACCAGCAGCGAGCGGAACGTCGGCACCACCTCGATAACGCCCGCCGGCGGCGCCGCCCGCACCTGGCGGGCGAGTTGCAGCACCCGCGCGCTCAATGCGCGATCGATCCGGCCGCCGAACTCGACGACCACCGCCGTATCTCCCGCCGCAATGAAGCGCACGTTTCAGGCTCCGCGCAGCGGCGGCAGCCGGCCATGCACGGATGCGCTAGTGGTCCGATTCCAACATTCGCATCCCGTTTCGGCGCGCGTCTTTGCGAATGTTGGAATCGAAAGGACCACTAGCAAGTATAAGTTTCTAGTGGAGTTTTGGATTTGACATTCGCGTCGCGCGCGCGCCGCCAGGTGGGTCGCGAATGTCAAATCCACTCCACTAGCGCCGCCGATTTGAAGTTCCTGCACCACTTGCGGCAATCTCCTTCAGGAACTTCAAATCGGAAGCGGCACTAGAATCATAGACTTGCTAGTGCCCCTTTGCTTCCGAAGTTCGTGTCGGAACGTGCTGCAATGTATCACGAACTTCGGAAGCAGGGCACTAGCCGTTATTGTCATCCTATTATTAGTACCATATGGTGGCGCGCTCTTGTGCTGCCATTGCACCGATGCAGAACGGTTTTGCTGCGGCATGTTTGTACCGTGGAAGCCGCGACGTTGCGAACATAGACGATGACGATCACAATCAACCTCTGTGCCGATATCGGCGAGAGTTTCGGCGCCTACAAGATCGGCGACGACGATGCCATGCTCGGAATCGTTCGCTCGGCGAGCATCGCCTGTGGATTTCATGGCGGCGACCCGGTGACCATGCATGACGTGGTCAAGCGTGCCAAGGAAGCCGGCGTCAGCATCGGTTGCCATCCAAGCTACAACGACCTGTGGGGCTTCGGCCGCCGGCGCATCGATACCAGCGCCGACCACCTGGAATACATGATCGCCTACCAGATCGGTGCGCTGCAGGCATTTGCCGCTTATGTCGGCGAGAAGGTCACGCACCTGCAGCCGCATGGCGCGGTCGCCAATGTCGCGGCCGAACAGGAGGACGCCGCCATGGCGATCGGCCGGGCGATCCGAAGCGTGGACCGCGGCATTATCTACGTGGCGCCCCCGGACTCGTGGATGGAGAAGGCCGGCCGCAAGCTCGGGTTGCGCGTCGCCCTGGAAGGCTTCTGCGACCGTTCCTATGACGATGACGGCAAGATCGCCTCGCGCAAGCTTCCCGGCGCCGTCCACACCGATCCCGATGTGGTCGCCTCCCAGGTCCTGCGCATCGCGCTGCACGGTGAGGTGGTGTCGCGGACCGGCAAGGTTCTGCCGCAACGCGTCCATACATTGTGCGTGCATGGCGACGAGCCGACCGGCGTCGCCACGGCGAAGGCGGCGCGCAAGGCGCTGGAGGATGCCGGCGTCAAGATCGTCACGCTCCCCGAGATGAATTTCGAATAGGCAGGTCGGTATCGCCGATGACAGAGCAAACCAACGCGCCAGGACATCCGACCATCGCCATCATCGGCGGCACGGGCGACCTCGGTTCCGGATTGGCCGGCCGCTGGGCCTCGGCAGGCTATCCGGTCGTGCTCGGATCGCGCGCCAAGGAGAAAGCGGTTGCCGCCGCGCAGAAGATGACAGCGGGCTCAGGCGGCGCGCCGATCAGCGGCGACGACAATCTCGGCGCCGCGCGGTCAGCGGACATTGTCGTGATCGCGGTGCCCTATTCGAACCACGATGCCATTCTGAACGAGCTCAAGCCGACGGTGGCGGGCAAAATCGTGGTCGACGCCGTGGTGCCGCTGGTGCCGCCGAAGGTGTCGGTGGCGCAATTGCCGGGCGAAGGCTCGGCTGCCGCCGTCGCGCAGCGTATCCTCGGCGGAACGGCGCGCCTCGTATCGGCGTTTCATAACGTCGGTGCGGCGAAGCTGCGCGGCGGCGGACCTGTCGACTGCGACGTGCTGGTCTGCGGCGACGACAAGGAGGCTCGCGACGTGGTGATCGCGCTCGCCGACGCCGCCGGAACGCGTGGCGTCGACGGCGGCGTGCTGGCAAACTCGGTTGCCGCCGAGGCCCTGACGTCGATTCTGATCGGCATCAATCGGCGCTATAAGGTCAACGGCGCCGGCATTCGCATCACCGGACTGCCGGCCAGGGAATGAATCATGACGGGTGAGCGCATCTGGGCAGTCGTTCCGGTCAAGCCGTTCTCGCTGGCCAAGCGTCGGCTCGCATCCGTGCTCGGCGAGGATGAACGGGCACGGCTGGCGCGCGCCATGTTCGAGGATGTGCTCGACGCGCTGATGCGCGTCCGCCCGCTGGCCGGGATCATCGTGGTGACGCGCGACGCCGTGGCTGCGGCACTTGCCCGGAGCCGCGGGGCCGTCATCCTTGCGGACGACGTGCAAGGCATCAATGCCGCGCTCGGCATTGCCGTCGGGCATTTGTCTCACGAGCCGCACGCAACGATGATCGTGGTACCTTCGGATCTTCCACAGCTCACACCGGAGCATATCGACGACATCGTCGGCCGCCTGCCGCCGGAGCGCGCCGTGGCATTGGTGCCGAGCAACGACGGCGGGACAAATCTCTTGGCCTTGCGGCCGGCGGACGCGATTGCGCGCTGCTTCGGCCCGAGCAGCTTTGCCGCGCATTGCGCGGCGGCCAGGCAGGCGGGCATCGCGCCGCTTGTCATTCCATCAGCGGAACTCGGCTGCGATATCGACCGGCCGGAGGACCTCGCTGCGTTTCTAGCGTTCGGCACGTGCACGCGCACGCATGCGTTCCTGTCGCAGCATTCGTTATTGTGCCCTCTCCCCTTGAGGGAGAGGGCAGCGCAGGACGTGCAACAAACTCGGATGGGTGAGGGGTATTCTTTCAACAATACCCCTCACCCATCCTTCTTCGCTGGAACGCTGAGCAGCCCTCTCCCAGCCGAAGTCGGATGTTTCCGACTTCGGCAAGACTCAAAAGGTCCGAACTCGGGTAAACCCGAGTTCGGGTGGGAGAGGGCACGAGAGGCGATGTTCTCGCATGCGGACGCGCTCGCGTTGGCTGACTGCGACGATCTCGACCATCTCATGCAGGCCGCGGCAAGGCGCCGTGATCGGGCGGATGGGCACATCGTTTCGTATTCGCGCAAGGTCTTCATCCCGCTGACCAAGCTGTGCCGCGACGTGTGCCACTATTGCGCCTTCGCGCAGCCGCCCCGCGCCGACGAGGCGGCGTATCTCTCGCGCGACGAGGTGCTCAGCATCGCCCGCGCCGGCAAGGACGCCGGCTGCAAGGAGGCGCTGTTCACCCTCGGCGACAAGCCGGAGCTGCGCTACCGCACAGCGCGCGTGGCGCTCGACCGGCTGGGGCATGCAACGACGCTCGCCTACCTCGCCGAGGCCGCACGCGCCGTGTTCGACGAGACGGGGCTCCTGCCCCACGTCAATCCCGGCCTGCTCGATGCCGGCGATATCGCTACGCTGCGCAAGGTCTCGGTGTCACAGGGCATCATGCTGGAAAGTGCCGCCGAGCGCTTGTGCGCACGCGGCGGTCCGCACTTCGGCTCGCCCGACAAGCATCCCGCCGCCCGCCTCGACACCATCCGCCTTGCCGGCGAGCAGCGGGTCCCGTTTACCTCGGGGATTCTGATCGGCATCGGCGAGACGCGCCGCGAGCGGATCGAGGCGCTGCTGGCGCTACGCGACCTCCACGATGCGCACGGGCACATTCAGGAAATCATCATTCAGAATTTCCGGCCGAAGCCCGGCACCAAGATGGCGGACGCTGCTGCGCCGTCGCTTGACGAACTGTTATGGACCATCGCGGTCGCGCGGCTGATCTTCGCGCCCGAGATGAACATCCAGGCGCCGCCGAACCTGAGCCCCGGCGCGCTGCGGCGGCTGGTCGAGGCCGGCATCAACGACTGGGGCGGCGTCTCGCCGGTGACGCCCGACCACGTCAACCCGGAGGCGCCGTGGCCGCACCTGCAGATTCTGGAACGTGCGACCGCGGCGGCCGGCAAGCGGCTCACCGAGCGGCTCGCGATCTATCCGGCCTATGCGCGCGAGCCCGCGCGCTGGGTCGACCCCGGCTTGCGCACGGCGCTGCTGCACACCATCGATGCCGACGGCTTTCCGCGCACCGACGACTGGTCGCCCGGCCAAGGCGCTGCGCTGCCGCCGGACGCTGGGCTCGTCCTTAGCCGGCCCGCCATTGCGAGCAACGAGCTTGCGCCGATCATCGCCCGCGCGGAAGCCGGATATCGCCTTGATGAGCGCGATATCGTCCGGATGTTCCAGGCGCGCGGAAACGAATTCTCCGTGATGTGTTCCGTAGCGGACGATATGCGCAAGGCGATGTCGGGCGATGTCATCTCGTATGTCGTCACGCGCAACATCAACTACACCAACATCTGCTACTTCAAATGCCAGTTCTGCGCCTTCTCGAAAGGCAAGATGAGCGAGAATCTGCGCGGACGTCCCTACAATCTCGGACTTCAAGAGATTGCCGAGCGCGCCCGTGAAGCGTGGAAACGCGGCGCCACCGAAGTCTGCATGCAGGGCGGCATCCATCCCGACTATACCGGCGACACCTACCTACAGATCTGCCGTGCGGTGAAAGAGGCCGTCCCCGAAATGCACGTGCATGCGTTCTCGCCGCTGGAAGTGCACCAGGGCGCCGCGACGCTCGGAATTTCGCTTGATGCGTTCTTCGCCGCGCTCAAGGACGCCGGCCTCGGCACCCTGCCCGGGACAGCGGCGGAAATCCTCGACGACGAAGTACGCAACGTGATCTGCCCGGACAAGATCAACACGCAGCGCTGGCTTGAGGTGATGCGAGCCGCACATCACGCCGGCTTCAAGAGCACCGCTACGATCATGTACGGCCACATCGAGGGCTATCAACATTGGGCGCGGCACCTGATACACATCAGGGCGCTTCAAGCCGATACCGGCGGCTTCACCGAGTTAGTGCCGCTGCCGTTCGTGCACATGGAAGCGCCGATCTATCTCAAGGGCCGTGCCCGGCGCGGTCCGACCTTCCGCGAGGCGGTGCTGATGCACGCGGTGGCGCGGCTCGCGCTGCATCCGCTGATCCCCAATATCCAGACCTCATGGGTGAAGATGGGGCCGGACGGCGTAGCCCATTGCCTGCAGGCCGGCGCCAACGATCTCGGCGGCACGCTGATGGACGAAACAATCACCCGGTCCGCCGGGGCGATCCACGGGCAGGAAATGACGCCGGCCGCCATGGAGGCGATCATCCGCACGCTCGGCCGCACGCCGCGCCAGCGCACCACGACCTATGCGACCGCCCCGGCCGAGCGTTACCAGGCGTCATTCCAGCCGCGTCACGTACCCGGCCACGCCGCGCCCCCTGTGGCGGAACTGGCCCGCCTGCGCACGACGATCGGTTAGGCACCTGCCCAAAAATAGGGGCCACGGAGGGCCTTGCCGCCCCAAGTCTATTGTTCCAATAATAGTACGACTCTATGATTTGACCGTGGACTTGGCCGGCGTTTGGTGTGGAGCATCTTCCCCCGTACGCAACGACAAGGGCGATATTCGGGGGACAATAATGAAATCACTGGTGCTTGAACCCGATATCGTCGATGCCGCGCGGCGCCGGTCCGCGGTCGAGCGCCTGCGCGCCATCAACGTTACGCTGCCGACCTGGAGCGAACTTGCCGACCCCGCCTCTGCCGAGGCGATGCCGGACCTGCATGGTGTCGACCCCGATCAGCCGCTCGCGGAGAATCTGTGGCGGGTCCACTGGTTCAACGATGCCGCACGGCGTGGACAAGTAGCGATGCCGGGACACGTGGTGCTCGGCAAGGATCTGACCGGCGTGAAGGCGCCAATCGTCGTCCTGCTCGGCCGCCGCTACCCGATGATCGGCGCCCATAAGGTGCTCGCCGCCTATGCCTGCCTGGTGCCGCGGCTGGTGACCGGACAGTTCGATCCGGCGCGCGACCGGGCGGTCTGGCCGTCGACCGGCAACTACTGCCGCGGCGGTGTCGCGATCTCGCGTATCCTCGGCTGCCGCGGCGTCGCCGTGCTGCCGGCAGGGATGAGCCGCGAGCGGTTCGACTGGCTGGCGCAATGGGTCGCCGATCCCGCCGACATCATCCGCACGCCCGGCACCGAGAGCAACGTCAAGGAAATCTACGACAAGTGCGCCGAGCTGCGGCGCGATCCGCAGAACGTCATCCTCAATCAGTTCTCGGAATTCGCCAACTACCTCATCCACTATCACTGCACCGGCAAAGCGTTCGACCGCGTCTTCGCGCATCTCAGCGCCAGCCGGCCGGAGGCGCGCCTCGCCGCCTTCGTCTCGGCAACCGGTTCGGCGGGAACGATTGCCGCCGGCGACTACCTCAAGCGGCGCCGCGGCAGCAGAACGGTCGCCGTCGAGGCAGTCGAGTGCCCGACCATGCTGGATAACGGCTACGGCGAGCACAACATCCAGGGCATCGGCGACAAGCATATTCCGCTGATCCACAACGTCATGAACACCGACCTGGTCGTCGGCGTCTCGGACCACGCGACCGATGCCCTGAATCAGTTGTTCGGCAGCAACGCCGGCCGCGGCTACCTCACCGGCCGGCGCAAGCTCGATGCCGCCATCGTCAGCGCATTCGACGACATCGGCATTTCCGGCCTGTGCAATATCATCGCTGCGATCAAGACCGCCAAGCACCTCGACTACGGGCGCGACGACGTGGTGATGACGGTCGCCACCGACAGTGCCGATCTGTATCGCAGCGAGCGGCAGTCCTATCTCGCCCGCCGCTATCCGGACGGCTTCGACGAGGTCTCCGCCGGTGAGATTTTCAGCCGGCACCTGGAAGGCGTCGTCGACGATCACGTCCTGGAGCTGACCCACCGAGACCGAAAGCGCATCTTCAACCTCGGCTACTACACCTGGGTCGAGCAGCAAGGCGTGGCGATCGAGGACTTCGACCGGCGCCGCGATCAGCGGTTCTGGCAGTCGCTTGCCGACAGCATCCCGGTCTGGGACCGCATGATTTCCGAGTTCAACGCCGAGGTCGGCACCGCGGCGCCGAAGCGGCGAGCCGTTTAGGACGGCGCAAGACAGGAGCCCAGCCGGGTGACGCAATCGTATCTGAAGCTGCGCCAGGACTTGCAGCGCCGCGACCGCAGCCTGCGCGAGAAAGTGGTCACGCTGGAAGAGGCGACGACCTTCGTTCGTGACGGCGACAGCGTCGGCATCGGCGGCAGCACCATGTCGCGCACCCCGATGGCGATGATCTGGGCGCTGATCCGCGCCCGCAGGAAAAAGCTCTCCTGCTCGCGGTGCATCACCTCGAGCGACGGCGACCTGCTGGTCGGCTCGGGCATCTGCGATCACATGACCACGAGCTGGTTCAACCAGGGCATCCTCTGGGGCGTCTCCAAGGTGATGCGGCACAATGTCGAGACCGGCAAGATCCGCTACGACGAATGGAGCCACATGGCCGTCGGGATGCGGTTTCGCGCCGGCGCCATGGGCGTGCCGTTCATGCCGATCCGCTCGATGCTCGGCTCCGACGTGGCCCGCATCCGCCCGGAGGCGAAGGAGTTCACCTGCCCGTTCACCGGCGACACGCTGCTGCTGGTACCGGCGCTCAATCCCGACGTCGCGCTGATCCACGTGCAGCGCTGCGACGCCTACGGCAATGCGCAGATCGACGGCCTGCAGTTCATGGACATCGATCTTGCCATGGCGGCCAACAAGGTGATCCTGACCACCGAGCGGATCGTCTCCAACGACCAGATCCGGCGCGCTCCGGATCAGACCAAGATCCCGTTCTTCGCCGTCGACGCGGTGGTCGAAGTGCCGTTCGGCTCGGCGCCGCACGAATGCTACGGCATCTACGAGCCGATGAGCCGCCACATGGAAGCCTACGTGGCGCAGGTCAATGGCGACCCGGTCGGCGGCATGAAGGACTACCTCGATCGCTACGTCTATGGCCCCAAGTCCTGGACGGAGTTTCTCGACCTGATCGGCGTCGACGAGCTGCTGGAAGCCGTGAACGCCGGCAGGAGCATCTACAATGATTAAGGCGCAACATCATACGGCGAGCGAACTGCTGGCGATCCTCGCCGCCCGCGAGCTCAAGGACGGGCAGGTCGTATTCGCCGGCGTCGGCATTCCGCTGCTCGCGGCGACGCTGGCGCAACGGCTGCACGCGCCGGGCCTGACGATCCTGTTCGAGGGCGGCGTGATCGGCGCCTTCATCGAGCCCGGCAAGCTGCCGCCGTCCACCAACGACCAGCGCTGCACCAAGCGCGCCAACATGGTGCTCGGCAGCGCCGAGGTGCTCTTGCTGCTGCAACGCGGCTATGTCGACGTCGGCTTCATGGGCGGCGCGCAGATCGACCAGTACGGCAATCTCAACAGTTCCTTCATTGGCGGTCCGGAGCACCCGAGCGTGCGCCTGCCCGGCACCGGCGGCGGCAACGACATCGCCAGCCTGGCGCAGATGATCGTCGCCATGCGCCACGAAAAACGGCGCTTCGTCGAGAGGGTCGATTTCGTCACCAGTCCCGGATTCCTACGCGGCGGCAACTCGCGCGCCGAGAGCGGGCTGCCCACCGGCGGCATGATGCGGGTGGTCACCGACCTCGCCCTGTTCGGCTTCGACGACACGTCGCGGCGCATGAAGGTGATGGCGCTGCATCCCGGCGTCACCCGCGAACAGGTGCAGGACAACACCGGCTTTGCGCTGATCTTCGACGACGACACCGGCGTCACCGCGCCGCCGACCGACCAGGAGCTCAAGGTGCTGCGGGAGCTCGACCCCGAGCAGCTATACACGGCGTGAGATGGTGGCTTCGCGACGAGCCGAAGGACGTGCCTGTCCCGGGCGCACCGCAGCACGAAGTGCTGCTGTGCAAACCCGGGACCCCGGTTTCTTTTGCTGCAAAGGAAGCAACCGGGGTCCCGCATCTGCGGTGCATCACTTCGTGCTGCACCGCGTGCGGGACACGCGTTTCTGACGATTGAGTACAATAAACGGAGTATTCGACATGGCCGGATTGGCTGGCACCTTTGGCATCGCCGCGCGCAACTTCACCGCCTATCCGGAACTGCCCGACGTCGGGCAGCTCGTCGACTATGGCGTCAAGATGGAGCAGCTCGGCTTCGACTCGCTGTGGGTCTGGGACCACGTGCTGCTCGGCGTACAACCGAACTTTCCGATCATCGAATCGCTGACGCTGCTCACCGCCATCGGCGCACGGACCAGCAAGATCAAGCTCGGCACCGGCATTCTCGTCCTGCCGATGCGCAATCCGGTGATCCTCGCCAAGCAACTGGCCAGCATGGACCTGCTGACCAACGGCCGGCTGCTGATGGGCATGGCGTCCGGCTGGTATAGGCGCGAGTTCGACGCGGTCGGCGTGCCGTTCGAGCAGCGCGGAAAAATCATGGACGAGAACCTCGACATCCTTACCCGGTTCTGGACCGAAGACATGGTCAAGGGCGAGTGGAGTCGCCATAAGATTCCCGCCGGCGTGATGTATCCGAAGCCGGTGCAGAAGCCGCGCCCGCCGATCCTCATCGGCGGCTATGTCGACCGCGTGCTCAAGCGCGCGGCGGTGAGCGGCGACGGCTGGCTCACCTACTTCTACCGGCCGGAGAGCTTCGCCAAGTCCTGGGCGAAAATCCGCGACTTCGCCAAGGCGGCTGGCAAGAACCCGGACACGCTGCTCAATGCCGCGCAGCTGCCGATCTGCATCGGCAAGTCGCGCGCGGCGGTCGAGAGCGACATGATGGACTGGCTCGGCAAGGAATGGGACTACGCCTCGTGGAGCGAGTCGACCAAGGACAGCGCCATCATGGGCACCGTCGACGAATGCGTGGTGCAGCTCAAGGAGCACCTCGCGGTCGGAACGCAGAAGATCATCTTCGTGCCTTACAAGTACGAAATGAGCCAGATCGAGATTATTGCGCGGGAGATTGTTCCGCGGCTGAAGGGGTAGCCGCGTTATCGGATTGTTGAACTCGTGGCCGGGCTCGGTGAGAGGCCGTGCAAGTGGAGAGTCACTTTCTGAATAACGCCTCGGCATTTCCCCCGAGGATGCACGCCCGGTCGGCCTCCGGGATCGGCAGTGCGCGTGCTTCGCGCACCAGTTCCCAGTTGCCCATGTCGTAGGGGTAGTCGCTGCCGAGCACCACGCGCGAGGCGCCCATGAGCGAGACCAAGTACTCCAGCGCCGGCTTCCCGTGCGTGATCGTGTCGTAATAGAAGCGGCGCACAGAGGCTTCCGGGTCGATCTTGAGGAACTGCTTCGGCTCGCCGCGCACCTCCCAGCCATGCGTCCAGCGGCCGTACTGGTACGGCACATAGCCGCCGCCGTGCACCAGCAGGATCTTCAGGTCGGGATGCCGCTCCATCACGCCGCCGAAGGCAAGGCTCGCGGCGGCAATCGTGGTCTCGAGCGGATTGCCGATCAGATTGGTGAGGTAGTAGGCCTTGTTGCGGTCGCCGCCGGCCGGCTTGGTCGGGTGGATCATGATGAAGGCGTCGAGCTCGGCGACCGCCGCCCAAAACGCCGCCAGCCCCGGGTCGTCGAGGTTCTTGCCCTCGATGTGGGTCCCGATTTGCGCCCCGACGAGGCCGAGGTCGCGCACCGCGCGGCGCAGTTCGGCGACCGCCCGCTCGGGATTCTGCATCGGTAGCGTCGCCATCCCCATGAAGCGGTCGGGCCGCTCCTTGACGAGCTTGGCGATCTGGTCGTTCTGCAGCGCAGAGGCGTCCGCGGTCTGGCTTGCGTCAAGGTTGTAGAGAAAAGTCTGCGGCGTGTTGGACAGAACCTGAACATCGACCTCGGCCGCATCCATGTCCTTGAGCCGCCGCTCAAGGTCCCAGCCCCCGCGCGGGAACGGCCGATACGGCACCCCAGCCACCTCGAGCACGCCGAAATCCGCATCGATCTCGGTCAGCCGCGGCGCGGTCTTGGGCGCTTCCTTCCGCCACAGCTCGATCGTGTCCTCGGCCAGGATATGCGCATGGACGTCGATGGTTCGCGTTGTATTCACTGGTCCCCCTTGTGGTCGCGTCTGCACCTGTGGCCCATCCTTCGAGACGCACCCTGCGGGCGCTCCTCAGGATGAGGGCCATGATTCCAGATCTCATGGTGAGGAGCGTTGCGAAGCAACGCGTCTCGAACCATGGCCGCCGGCACTGCGGCCTCGCCTATCGCGCGGCGAGACATGTTTGTTATAAGGGCACGCCCGAAGCAACCCAAGCATTGCGGAATCCCTGATGATGGATACGAGGACTGCCGACGACCACGCTCATCACACCATCCGCGTCGAGGACGATATCCTGGTCCGGGGTGCCGGCCACTTCGTCGACGACGTGCACCCGGACAACGAGGCGTTCGCCGCGTTCGTACGCTCGCCGCATGCGCATGCGCGCATCCGCGGCATCGACACCTCGGCGGCCCTCGCCGCGCCGGGCATCCTGGCGGTGCTCACCAACGCCGACATGGAGGCCGCCGGCGTCGGCAACACGGCGCTGCATCCGCCCCTGCCCGGCCGCAACGGCGGCAAGCTGGTGCATCCGTTCCGTCCCGCGCTGGCCAAGGACAGAGTGATGCATGTTGGGCAGACCGTTGCCGCCGTCATCGGCAGGACCCAGCGGGAAGCCGTCGATGCGGTGGAGCTGGTCGCGGTCGACTACGAGGAGCTTCCATCCGTCACCGACACCCGCGCGGCGCTCAAGCCCGGCGCACCGCAGCTCTGGCCGGAGGCGCCCAGCAATCTCGCGCTCGACTGGGTGGGGCTGGCGCCGGAGCCCGAGGCCAATGCGCGCGAGGTCGACCGGATCATCGCCTCGGCGCCGCACGTGGCGCGGCTGACGCTCGATAACCAGCGGCTCGTCGTCAACGCCATAGAGACGCGCGGCGCGACCGGCTCCTACGACCCGGCGACCGACAGTTACACGCTGCGGTCATGCTCGCAGGGCGCGCTGCCGATGCAGCAGCAGATCGCCGTGATCATGAAAATCGAGCCCAAGAAGCTGCGGGTGATCTCCGAAGAGGTCGGCGGCGCCTTCGGCCTGAAGACATCGGGCTATCCGGAATATCCTGTACTGCTGGTGGCGGCGAGGAAGGTCGGCCGGCCGGTGCACTGGATGTCGACGCGCACGGAAGGATTCCTCAGCGACAATCAGGCGCGCGACACCGTCACCGCGGCGGAGCTCGCGTTCGACGAGAGCGGCCGCTTCCTGGCGCTGCGGGTGAAGAACGTCACCAATCTCGGCGGCTTCCTCGCCACCACCGGCGCCCATCTCGCCACCAACAATTTCACCCGCTGCCTGCCCGGGATGTACGACATTCCACTGATCGACGTGAACGTGCGCTGCGTGTTCACCAACACGGTGCCCACGGGACCGTATCGCGGGGCCGGACGCCCGGAGGCCAACTACATGATCGAGCGGCTGGTCGACGAAGCGTCGCGGATCAACGGCATCGATCCGGTCAAGCTGCGCCGCCGCAACATCATCCAGAAATCGAAGATTCCGTATAAGACGGCGGTCGGAACCGTTTACGACAGCGGCGAGTTCGCGACGGTGTTCGGCAAGGCGATGGCGCTCGCCGACTACAAGGGCTTCAACCGGCGCCGGCGCGCCTCGAAGAAGCGCGGACGCCTGCGCGGCATCGGCATTTCCTGCTTCCTGGAGCATTCCGGCGGCAATCCAACCGAGGGCGCGTCGCTCTCCTTCCCCGGCGGCGAGACGCTGGTGCTCGGCATGGCCGTGCAGAACACCGGCCAGGGCCACGCCACGGTGTTCCCGCGGCTGGTGGCCGAACGCCTCGGCATCAAGCCGGAGCAGGTGACGCATCGTCACGGCGACACCAACCTCGGCATCAACGGCTTCGCCTCGGTCGGCTCGCGCTCGGCCATGACCGCCGGCAGCGCCATCGTCAAGACGATCGCCGTGACGCTGGAGAAGGGGCGCAAAGCCGCGGCGCATATGCTCGAAGCGTCGGAGCCCGACATCGCGTATCGCGACGGCTTCTTCGAGGTGGTCGGCACCGACCGGCGGCTGTCCCTGTTCGAGGTGGCGGCGCGCGCAAAGGATCTGGTCGCACGCGGCGAGCTCAAGGAGGCTCTCGACAGCAATGAGTCGGTGGACACACCGCAGACCTTCCCCAACGGCTGCCACATTGCGGAGGTCGAGGTCGATCCCGACACCGGCCACGTGGAGGTGATCAGCTACAGTGCCGTGGACGATGCCGGCAACGTGCTCGATTCCACCATCGTGCATGGCCAACTGCATGGCGGGCTGGCGCAGGGTCTCGGGCAAGCGCTGCTGGAGGGCATGCGCTACGACCCCGACAACGGGCAGGCGGTCTCAGCCTCGTTCATGGACTATGCAATGCCGCGCGCCGAGCACATGCCCGACATCCGCGACGCGGTGCACATCGTGCCCGCGACCACCAATCCGCTCGGCGTCAAGGGCGTCGGCGAGGCGGGAACCACGGCGTCGATCGCCGCGATCCTCAACGCCATTCGCGATGCGATCCCCGGCGAGGCCGGCGCCCGCATCGACATGCCGGCGACGCCCGCGAAGGTGTGGGCGGCGGTGCAGCAAGCACGGTCGTCATCCTGAGTCTCGCCCCGGAGGCCGCTGCGCGCGTTCTTTCCTGGCGCTGACCGGCATTGTCTGCTCATGCCTCGACTTGGTCCGAGTTGCGCGAGGTGAGCGGCTCTTCTTTGTGGCCAGCATCTTCTTCCCGGCAGGCTTTTCGACCGCTTTTCGTGTCTCGGACCGTTGGGGCTTCTTTGCGGCTGCCGGGATGGCAGCATCGGAATTGGCAGGTTCGGCCATGTCCAGACCGAACAGGGCCCCGACATCGCTGTCGTCGAGCACCTTCGCCGTGCCGACCGCTGGACTTGTCAGCGCCAGATCCTGTCCGGCGCCGGCGAGCAATTCACTCTCATCCACGCCGCGCAGCACGAAGAGAAGCCGAGGCTTTTCGTCCAGCCTGGCGCCGACGCCATAGAGCGCCGCCGCGACGTGCTTGCACATGCCCGCCCAGTCCGGACAACTGCAGGACAGCTTGATTTCCTCGGGCGACGGAAACAGGCCGTCGCCCTCCCGACAGACCCGGTCCATGACGCCCTTGGCCAAGCGGCCTTGCAGCAGCTCAACCAACGAGTCGATCGCACCTGCGCAATCCCGACAGATGGCCTTCCAGCCCGCCGCTTTGACCGGCGCGATGGCGATCTTGATGTTGTAGAGATCGGAACCGCTCACCCTCGCCGTGATCTTACCCTTGGCGATCTGCAGGTCGACGACGAACCCGTTGCGGACGTAGCTGCGGCCACGCGGCAAGCGGTACGCGTAGTCGCTGTACCGTTCGAGGTTGGTGCACCACGACTGGCCCCAGAAGGTCTTGGCGATCTTCCGGCCCTCGATCGTCACGGGTGCAACGGATTGTCCCTGCTTCCTGAGCTTGGTCAGCGTCTGTTGCGCCTGCCGCCGCCTCTCGGCAACCGGCACATAGTCGCCCCATGTGTAGAAGCTCATCCGTCAGCCCTCCTTCATCGCTGCGCCCAGGTCGAGAGCCACGAGCCTGAGCAACTCCTCATCCTTCATCTCGGTCAACACCATTTCCGCACCGCCGCTAAGGAAATCCCCAGCAAGTTGCTTCTTCGACTCGATCAGCTGGTCGATCTTGTCCTCAACTGTGCCGCGGCAAATGAATTTGTGCACGAGCACATTCTTGGTCTGCCCGATTCGGAAAGCTCGGTCGGTGGCCTGATTTTCCACAGCCGGGTTCCACCACCTGTCGAAATGGACGACATGGGCGGCCGCGGTGAGATTGAGCCCGGCGCCGCCTGCTTTGAGAGAGAGCACGAAAAACGGGACGTTTTCGTCCTCCTGAAACTGGCGCACAAGCTCCTTGCGCTTCCTGACCTCGGTCTCGCCGTGCAGGACGAGGCCGGCCTGCCCGAACACGGAACCCAGGAATGCCGCCAGCGGCGCGGTCGTCTCCTTGAACTGGGTGAAGATCAACGCCTTCTCCTGCCGGGCAGCAATCACGTCCGCGATGTCGCGCAGACGCGCGAGCTTACCGCTGTCCTCCTCGGCCCATGCGCCGTCGCCGAGCCACTGCGAGGGATGGTTGCAAATCTGCTTCAGCCGCATGAGAGAAGCGAGGACCGTGCCTCTCCGCTGTATTCCATCGACGTCTTCGAGTTGGCGCGCCAACTCTTCCACCGCTTGCTGGTAAAGCGCCGCCTGCTTGCGGCTCAAGGCGCAGAAGGCCTTCACCTCGGTCTTGTCGGGCAAGTCGGCGATGATGCTCTTGTCGGTCTTCAGACGCCGCAAGATATAGGGGCGCACCAGGTCGCGCAGCGGACCAAACGGGTTGTGCGGCCGATCGGCGAGGTGTTTGACGAAGGACGAGAACTGCTTCGACGATCCCAACAGTCCGGGATTGATGAAGTCGAAGATCGACCACAGGTCGCTGAGCCTATTCTCGATGGGCGTGCCGGTCAGGGCAATGCGCGTGTCGGCCCGGAGCTGCTTGACCGTTTTGGTCTGCTTGGCGGCCGGATTCTTGATGGCCTGCGCCTCGTCAAGCACGACCAGCCGCCACGGTGTGGTCCCCAGCCACGGCGCCCGCGCCAGAAAGCCGTAGCTCGTGATGACCAGATCGGCATCTGCCAGATTGTCTGCGCCGTCCGCCTTCAGTGTCTCCGCCGGCGCGGCCGATGGATGGGCCACGGCGGCTTTGAGGCTCGGTGCAAATCGGGCAATCTCCGCGGCCCAGTTGGCGAGCAGCGAGGCCGGGGCTACGAGCAGACACGGTTTCCGCTTGTCCCCTGCCTCGTTCTTCAGCACCAGCAGCAGCGATAGGACCTGAATGGTCTTGCCGAGCCCCATGTCGTCGGCAAGGCAGGCCCCAAGCCTGAGTTGGGTGAGAAGATAAAGCCACTGCACACCCGTCTGCTGGTAGGGCCGCAAGGTGCCCTGAAGGGATCGACCGGGATCGATAAGCGAGATCCCCTCGGGGCTGCGTAAGGCCGCCAGCGTCTCCGCCAGCCAGGGACCGGCCGCGGTCTGGCTCCAGTCAATGTCGGCTTCTCCGGCAGCCTCACCCCCGGCAACACCAGCCCCGGCCAGCATGCGCATCGCCTCGCCGAACGACAGACCGTCGGTGACCGCGCGGCGCTCGATCGCCTCGAATTGCTCAAGGGTACGGCCCAGTCGTTCATGATCGACCTCGACCCATTTGCCGCGGATGAAGGCCAACCCTTCGGATTGAGCCAGGAGTTTCCTGATCTCGGCCGCCGAAAGGGTTTCGCCGTCGAGCGTCACCTCCATCCGGAAATCGAGCAGCGCATCCATCCCCAGATGAGACGGCGCGTTGCCGCCGACCGTGGCCTTCACCTGCGGGCGCGCGGGGCGGTTCATGCGCCAGCTCGACGGCATCCGCACGATCACCCCGGCGCTTTCGAGCGCGGGGACGTCCTTCAGAAATTGCAGCGCCTGTTGTGGGCTCCAGCGCAGCGGATGAAAGACCTCGCCCGCATCGACCATGCCTTTCAACCAACGGCAATTCTCGGCAGCGCGCTGGACAGGCATCAGCAGCGACAGCAGCCGCTCGCGGTTCCGCGCGCCGGCATACTCCTGCAAGGCCTTGCCGAGAGGCAGATGCTGGGCCTTGGCCTCAGCAGAAAGGCGTGTCGTGTAGGTCGCAAGAAACGCGAACGGAGCGTCCTCGTCCCTCCTGTTCTCGGCAAGGTTGAAGTGCACGCGTCCAACCAGATTCCAGGCCGGATGACGGCTCTTGAGGAAGTCCTGCACGGAGAGGGTGGCGTCGGCCAGCTCGGCATCGAAGGCCGCATCCAAGCCGCGCCAAAGCTCGGCCAGGACAGCCGTCGTCAGGTATTCCGCGCCGGCCATGGGCGGAACGGCTGCGGCCATCTTGTCCAGCTCACCGTCCGCCGGAAGGGGCACACGCGGCTTGGTCCGGCCCCCGCCGATACCGGGAAGGGAACACAACGCGGTCACGTATCGCGTCCCAAGCTCCCGCCAATACGACAGCACCGGAGGCAGAGCCGTCCCGACTTCGTTAGCGCCGAGCCACAAAAGTCCATGCCCGGCCCCCCGTGCGAACGCCTTCTCCAGCCGCGCGCCACGACCGGGGTCCAACGCCGGCGCCTCCCCGGTTTGCCGGAGCGTCAGCACACCATGTGGACTGAGTACGGGCGCCAACATCATGACGAATGCGTCCTTACGATCCTGCCAGACATGTCGAATCTGGAGGTGAGTCGCAATCGCCGATGCGATCCCCGGCGAAGGTGTGGGCGGCGGTGCAGGCGTCTCGGTCAAATCCCTCCCCCTTCAGGGGGACGTAGGGATCGGGGAGACTCACGCCTGCGAGATGAACTTGCCTTAGCGCAGCGCTTTCGCCATTGGATAGCCAAAAGTTATCCCGAAACCCTTTGTGGGCGGTCCGGTCTCCTTGTAGCCGGCGGAAAGGTAGAACCGGCGCGCCGTTGCCGTGCTTTGCAGTGTGATCATGTCGACGGCGAGATCCGCAGCCTGCGCCTCAAGCCGTGTGATGAGACCCTTGCTCACTCCACGAAAGCGAGCCTCGGGTGACACGTAGTTGAGAATGATTTCGCCCGAACTCATGATGGCTCCGACGCCAAAGATTTGGGCGCCCTCAATCGCAACGAAAACGTGATGTTGATTGATCCACCGGCGCATATTCTCTGCAGTTTTGTTGGCAAGCCACAGGTCGAGCGTTCGCGCATCGCCTTTGTGATCCGCTGCGCACAGTTCCGTAATGGAACGCCGAACGACGAGGCACGCCACCTCAGCGTCCTCCATATGTGCTTTGCGGGCGAGCATTCGGTCCCCGTGTGCTGTACGCAAGCCTTTCGCTGTCGTCCCGGCCGCGCACGAAGCGCGAGAGCCGGGACCCATGCAGCCCTGTGCTCGTTGGTGTAACGGGCTGGCGCGTCACTCAAACCACTGATGCAGGGATACATGGGTCCCGGATCGCCGCTACGCGGCGTCCGGGATGACAGCGGAGAGGCTGGGCTCACGCCTGCGAGATAAACTTCCTGTTGGTATACGCCTCCAGCCCCTCGATGCCGCCTTCGTGACCGTAACCGCTTTCCTTGACGCCGCCGAACGGCGTCTCCGGCGTCGAGATGGCCACGCTGTTGACGCCGACCATGCCCGATTGCAGCGCGTCGCCGATCGCGTTGGCGGTCGCACTGTTGCCGGTGAAGGCATAGGCGGCGAGCCCATACGGCAGCGAGTTCGCCCGCTCTACCACCTCGTCGAAATCCTTGAAGGTGACGATCGGCGCGATCGGCCCGAATGGCTCCTGCGTCATCAGCTTGCTGTCGTCGGGGATTTCGGTAACGACCGTCGGCTCGAAGAAGAAGCCCCGGTTGCCGTGCCGCTTGCCGCCGGTGACGATGGTGGCGCCGCACGCCTTGCTGTCGTTGACCAGCGCCTCCATGGCGTCGAGCCGCCGCGGGTTGGCGAGCGGCCCCATGGTGTTGCCCTTCTCCAGCCCGTCGCCGATCTTGACGTTGTTGGCGTATTCGGTGAAGCGCGCGAGGAACTTTTTGTACACCGGTTCCTGCACGTAAAAGCGCGTCGGCGAAATGCAGACCTGCCCGGCGTTGCGATACTTGAACGCAGCGATGGTGTCGGCAGTCTTCTCCGGATCGGCATCGCCGAACACAACGACCGGCGAGTGGCCGCCGAGCTCCATGGTGGCGCGCTTCATCCCCTTGGCGGCGAGGCCGGCGAGATGCTTGCCCACGGGGATCGAGCCGGTGAACGAGATCTTCTTGACGATGTCGGAGGCCATCAGGTGCTCGGACACGTTCGCCGGCACGCCGAATACGAGATTGAGCACGCCCGCCGGCAGGCCTGCGTCGGCGAAACAGCGCACCATCTCAACGCAGGTGCCGGGTGTCTCCTCCGACGCCTTGATGATGATGGAGCAACCGGCGGCGAGCGCCGCGCCGATCTTGCGCGCCGGCGTCAGCGCCGGGAAATTCCACGGCGTGAACGCCGCGACCACGCCGACCGGCTCCTGCACCACGAGCTGCCGCACGCCCTTCTGCCGGCCGGGGACGATACGCCCGTAGGCGCGGCGCCCTTCCTCGGCGAACCATTCGATGATGTCGGCGGAGGTGACGACTTCGGCGCGCGCCTCGGGATAGACCTTGCCCTGCTCCTGCACGAGGATGCGCGACATGGTGTCGGCGCGCTCGCGGATGAGATCGGCCGCCTTGCGCATGATCTTGGCCCGGTCATAGGCGGAGGTGTTGCGCCAGACGGCCAGGCCCTTCTGCGCGGCGGCAAGGGCGGCGTCGAGATCGGCCGCGCTTGCATGCGGCAGCGCGGCAAGCGCCTTGCCGGTCGCCGGATTGAGCACGTCCTCGCCCTTGCGCCCGCCGCCGTTGTGCCAGGCGCCGTCGATGTAAAGCTGAAGATCGGTGTACATGGTGCTCCTCCGCAACTGTCGTTGGCGCTGCCTTAGCACTAAAGCGGCGTCCCGTCAGCCAAGGAACGCCCCACCGTTGGCATGCAGGCTCTGGCCGGTGATGTAGCGGGCGCCCGGGCCGCACAGGAACCGCACCATCGTGGCCACGTCGTCGGGCACGCCGCGCTTGCCGGACAAGGTGTGATGAATCGAATGATGCTGCGGCTCCGGCTGGGAGGGGTCGCGCGGCGTGCCGATCAGTCCGGGCGAGAGATAGTTCACGGTGATGTTGTCGGCGGCGAGATCGTGCGCCAGCCCGCGGGTCATGCCGACCAGGCCCGCTTTCGCCGTGGTGACATGGATGCGGTTCTTCGAGCCGGTGTGCGCGCTCATGCCGCCGATATTGACGATCGCGCCGGCACCGCTCTTGCGCAGATGCGCCAGGCAGGTCTTGACGCAATGGAAGGCGCCGTCGAGGACGACACCCAGCACCTCGCGCCACTCGGCGAACGTCATTTGATCGAGCGGCTTCTCATGCCGCAGCGCGGCATTGTTGATCAGGTAGTCGATGCGCCCGAAACGCTCGGCCGCGACGGCAGCCATGCGCTGCATGGCTGCAGCATCGGCGACGTCGCCGATCGCGGCGAGCGCATACCCGCCTGCTGACTCGATTTCCTTCACAACCGAGTCGGCTTCCTTTTGATTGCGGCGCACGTTGACGACCACGGCGGCGCCGCCCGCCGCGAGCTGCAGCGCGATCGCGCGGCCGATATTGCGTCCGGCGCCGGTGACGACCGCGACGCGCCCGTCGAGTTCCTTGTCGCTCATGGTTTCTGCCAACCTCCCCGCTGTCATCGTCCGCGAAGGCGGACGATCCAGTAATCACCGCGCGTTCTGTGTGTACTGGATGCCCCGCATTCGCGGGGCATGACAGTCACGGAATGCGAAAGGCGCCCAAATCCACCGGTCCATCATATAACTGCGCGAGCGCCTTCAGCGCCGCATCCGTCCGCGCCTCGCTCACGCCGCCATGCCGCGCGTTCAACCTTAACTTCTCTTCGATATCCGCGCGCGTTAACGGCTCGTGGGCGCCGCCGCGCAGGTGCGGCTGGCGCTCCTCGATCACCGTACCGTCGCGCAGGGTCGCGCGGATGTGGCCGGTGTAGTTGTGCGGATAGGGATTGTCGGGATCGATCACATAGCGGACCTTGGCGGCGAGTGCGATCACCTGCGCGTCGCGCATCGCCGCGTCGGTGAAGGCGTCGAGCCCGACACCGCCATGCACGAAGCTCGCGGCAAGGCAGTAGGGCGTGGAGAATTTTCCCGCGTAGCCGTTGGGCGGACGCTGCTTGCCGGCGAGCGGCTCCCACAGCCGGTGCACCGTGCCCTCGCCCACCTCGCAGACGATCTCGCTCACATCCTCCGGCGCAATGCCGCGTGCAAAAAGCCGCTTGGCGCAGTCGATGTAGGGATGCGTCATGGTCCCACATGGATAGGGCTTGAACGCCAGCGTCTCGGTCACCCAGCGTGCGCCGAAGTCGCCGGTCAGCGCCACGTAGTCGCCCTCGGTTGTGCGCGCGAAGCCGTGGAACAGGCCATGCACGCCCTCGAACACCGTACGCGGCCCAGTGAAGCCCGCACGCCCGACCAGCGCCGCGCGATAGCCGGATTGCGCCGCCCAGCCGGGATGCAGCCGCTTGGTCCAGGCGCCCTCGGCGAGGTACTCGATGATGCCGCTCGCCATGCTGCCGGCATTGCCAAGCGCATCGACGAGCTGCCGCTCACCGAGGCCGAGCGTTGCGCCGACGCCTGCCGCCGCACCCATGGCACCGAACACCGCGGTCGGATGGAAGCCCGCCTTGTGCACCGCTTTCGGCAACACCAGGCTCAGCCGGCACATCACCTCGACGCCGACCGCGATCCCGGTCAATGCCGCCGCGCCGTCGCGGCCATGACACTCGCACGCCGCCAACACCGCCGGCACGATCACTGCGCCGGCATGCACCGGGCCGCCCTCGAACGTGTCGTCGAAATCCTCGCCATGGGCGGCAGTGCCGTTGACGAAGGCTGCTGCCGCGGCGCTCAGTCCACGCGCATGGCCGATCGCCGTGCAGGGTCCGTCGTCGTCCCATCCGGCGAGTGCCGCCGCGACGTAGTCCTGCCGCCGCGCGGCGAGACAGAGGCCCGCCACGTCGACCAGCAAGTCCTCGCACTTGCGCCGTACCGCCGCGGGCAGGCATTCGGGTGTGAGCGCCGCGATACGCTCCGCCAGATGCTCGGCGACGGCGACCTGCGGAAGCGTTGCGGGCATCGCGGCTCGGCTATCCGGCCACTCGGCGCAGGTTGCCGCCGAATCCGGAAATGCGGTTGATGAGAATCACGACCATGAAAGTGATGGCGAGCATGCAGAGCCCGAGCACGGCGATGGCGCCGAGATCACCGCTCTCCTTGAGATCGAAGATCAGCACCGACACGACCTTGGTCTGCGAGGTGAACAGGATGATCGCCGCCGACAGTTCCCGGATCACCGAGACGAAGATGAAGCACCAGGTGGCAATGACGCTGGTGCGCAGCAGCGGCGCGGTGACGTGCCGAAGCGACTGCAGCCGCGTAGCACCGAGGATCCGGCTGGCATCCTCAAGCTCCGAATGCACCGCGCGGAAAGCGGATTGCATCTGCTGATAGGCGGCGGGCAGCTCGATGGTCAGGTAGGCGAGCAGCAGGATCCACAGCGTCCCGTAGAGCACGAGCGGCGGCCGGGTATAGGCCAGGAACAGGCCGACGCCGAGGACAATGCCGGGGATCGCGATCGGCGCGGTGGCGAGGAAGCCGAGCGCCTGATGCCCGGCCACCACCTTGCGCGTGGTCAGATAGCTGATCATCAGCGCCAGCACCGTCCCGAACGTCGCCGCAAGCGCGCCGAGGATGAAGGTGTTCTTGAGGGCCAGGCTGGTGGCCGACAGTTCGAAGAACACAAAGCGGACATTCTGCAAGGTCGCGTTGCCCGGCGTCAGCAGCGTGGTCGCGATCGGCGAAAAGGCGGCGTTGAACAGCGCCGCATAGGGCAGGATCACCGGCAGCAGCAGCACGGCCATGCAGGCGGCGAAGGCGACCCATTTCATCCGGCCGAGTGGGATCAGCCGCGGGTTGCCCGACTTGCCGCCGACCACCGAATAGCCGCGGCGGCCGAGGATGAAATGCTGGGCGCGCAGCAGCATCACCGTCAGGATCAGGAGCGGCAGCGACGCCGCGGCGGCAAGCTCGGGCTTGGGCGGATACTGGAACAGGCTCCAGATCTTGGTCGTCATGGTGTGGAAGCCGGCCGGCAGCGCCAAGATCGCCGGCGAGCCGAACAGAGTCATCGCCTGCAGAAAAGCGACCAGCGCACCGGCGAGCAGCGCCGGCAGCGCGAGCGGAATCGTGATCCGACGCGCCGTCGTCCAGACCCGCGCGCCGAGATTCGAGGAAGCGTCCTCGAGCTCGCCCGGAATCCGGTCGAGCGCGTTGGCGATCAGCACGAAGACATACGGGAAGGTGTAGCAGCAGATGACGAAGATCAGGCCGCTCAGCGTATAGATGTTGAACAGGTAAGCGTCCTGCTCGGCGCCCGTGAGGGCGCGGTAGAGCTTGTTGAGCAGGCCGCTGTTGGGCGCCGCCAGGAACTCCCAGGCGATGGCGCCGAGGAACGGCGGCGTGACGAACGAGGCCGTCACCAGCGCCCGGATGGTGCGCGCAGCGGGCAGGTTGGTGCGCGCCACCAGCCAGCCCATCGGAGCGGCGACCAGGCAGCAGAAGAACGAGGACCCGGTCGCCACGATGAAGGTGGTGAGCAGCGGGTCGAGAAAGGCCGGTTCGGAGAAGAGCTGGCGGAAGTTGTCGAGCGTCAGCGTGCCGCTCGGATCGACCAGGCTGTAGTACACCAGCCACGACATCGGCAGGACGATCAGCACGCACAGCAGCGCGGCAAACGCGTAGAGGGTCGGCTTCGAGAGATCGAAGCTGATCGGACGTCGCTCGATGCGCCGCGGAAGGGCGATGGTCATTTTCCGACATCCATGGCTGTCATCACCGGGCCGCTGCGAAGCAGCGAGTCCCGGTGATCCCGCTCAAGGAGGCATTGCGTCCCTCGTCGGGATCGCCGGGACATAGCGAGCGAAGCGACGCCGTCCTTCGGACGGCTATGCCCGGCGATGACAGCCCATTGCCCCGGAGCACCATCACACCTTGAAGATTTCCGCGTACCGCTTTTTGATCGCCTCCGCCTGGGCGTGGACGCCTTCCGGATCCTCCATCATCAGCTTGATGTCCTTGAGCGGTCGCACACTGGGCTTTTCCACGGTCTGTGCATGGGGCGAATACTGCCGGGCCCAATCGACCAGAAACTGTTGGGCGCCGCGCGAGTGCATCCAGTTCTGAAACAGGCGCGCGGCATTGGGATTGGGAGCGGCCTTGAACACGGCGCTCGGGCCGGTGGCGAGCGGCGTTCCCTCCTCCGGATAGACGATCTCGACCGGCTGCCCCTGCTCCTTGTAGCGGATGACGAGATAGCCCGCGCCGTCGACCATGACCGCGCGTTCGCCGAGCGAGATCTTCTTGGGTGTGTCGGTCGCCGACTGAACCTGCATGACGCGCTGCTTGGCGAGCTTTTCGAGATAGTCCCATCCCAGGTCGCGCGCGATCTGGAACGTCGCGTTCATGATCGTGCCGCTGTAGGCCGGATGCCCCTTGACCATCTTGCCCGCCCATTTCGGATCGAGCAGGTCCTTGAAGCTCTTCGGCGCGTCCTCCTTCTTCACCAGGTTGGTGTTGTATCCGAGCGGCGACACCAGGATGCGCGTCGTCACGTGCAGCCCGTCCGGGTCGTAGTAGCGCTTGTCGAAATGCCTCGCGACGTCCTCGGGCAGGTACGGCGCGAGCCAACCGTTGCGCTTCCAGACGATGCAATGCGCCTGGTCGGCGGTGTTGACCACATCGACGGCGTGGATGTTGGCGGAATACTCCTGGCCGATACGGGTGAACACGCGCTCGGCGCCGGAGCGTTCCACCCGCACGGCAATACCGGGGAATTCCGCCTCGAATTTCTTGCCCAACTGCTGGGCAAACTGCAGGTCCATGGCGGTGTAGAAGGCGAGCTTGCCTTCCTTCTTCGCCGCCTCGATCAGCGCCGGCGTGATCGCCGAGGCTTCCGGCACCGCCGCGCGCAGCGGTTCGGCAAAGACAGCGCCGACCGTCAGCGCCGTCGATCCCTTGAGAACGTCGCGTCTGGAGAATCTGTTGGTAGGCATAGCCCATTCCTCCCTTGAGTTCTCGTGTCCCGGGGCGCGGCGCAGCACGAAGTGGTGCGCCGCAGAACCGGGACCATTCCAAATTGCGGCGGTCCCGGATCAGCGGTGCAGCATTTCATGCCGCACCGCGTCCGGGACACGAACAGCGAACAGACTACGCCGCTACACCTTGAAGATCTTCGTGTACCGTTCCTTGATCTCTGCCGCCGTCCGCTCGACGCCTTCCGCGTCGTCCTTCATCTTCTTGATCGACGCGAACGGCATGCGTCCCGCCTTCTCCTTGGTGTGCGGATGCGCCGAGCGTAAGCCCCCGATGTCGATGCAAAGCTGCTGGGCCTCGGCGGTGAAGCAATAGCTTTGGAACAGCCGGGCGGCATTCGGGTTCGGCGCACCCTTGAACATCGCATTCGGACCGATGATCAGCGGCGAGCCCTCGGTCGCGTAGACCGGCTCGATCGGCTGGCCAGTCTCCTTCAATCGGAGAACAAGATACTCGACCCCATCCGCCTGCACGGCCCGTTCGCCGAGCGCTAGCTTCTTCGGTGGATCGGACGCCGACTGGATCTGCATGATGTTCTGCTGGGCGAGCTTCTCGAAGTACTCCCAGCCGAGATCGCGGGCGATCTGGAACGTCGCGGTCATGATCGTGCCGCTGTAGCCGGGATGCGCCTTGACGATCTTACCCTTCCATTTCGGATCGAGCAGATCGGCGAAGCTCTTCGGCGCCTCTTCCTTCTTCACCAAGTTGGTATTGTAGGCGATGACGCTCAGGAAGATCCGGAAGCTCGCGTATGTGCCGTCCGCATCCTTGTGCTCGTCCGGATAGTATTTCGCCACGTCCTCCGGAACGTAGGGAGCGAGCCAGCCGTTCCGCTTCCACACCACGACATGCGCGGCATCCGAGGTATTGACCACGTCGACCGCGTGGATGTTGCTCGAATACTCCTGGCCGATCCGCTGGAACACGCGCTCGGCGCCGGTCCGCTCCACGCGGCACGCTACGCCGGGGAACTTCGCCTCGAACGCCTTGCCGATCTGCTGCGCCAGCTTGAGGTCGACCGACGTGTACCAGACGACCTTCCCTTCCTTCTTCGCGGCTGCAATCAGCTCCGGCGTGATCGATGAGGCCGGCGGCGCAGCGGCACGAATCGGCGAAGCGAACACCCCGGTCAGGGCGAGCGCCGACGAACCCTGCAAGATCGTTCGTCTGGAGATTTTCCTCTGCATGATCATTTCCTCCCTGATTTTTCGTTGTTGTCACCAGAGCTTGATCGTTTCAAATGAAATCGATCAAGCTCCCAGTCCTCTCGTTGGTGCATGACCTTTTCGCAAAAGCCGGTTCCCACCTTTACGGATCATGCACTAGCGACGATTTGAAGTTCCTGCACCACTTGCGGCAATCTCATTCAGGAACTTCAAATCGAAAGCGGCACTAGAATCATAGACTTGCTAGTGCCCCTTTGCTTCCGAAGTTCGTGTCGGAGGTGCTGCAATGTATCACGAACTTCGGAAGCGGGGCACTAGCGTGCGAGCGCCCGGCATCGATCGGACGGCAGATGTAGCCAGACCGGGCTGCCCTGCGGAATACTGGGGGACGGCGGCGTGGTGACACGAAGCTGGGCGCCGTCCGCAAGCTCCACCATATAGTCGCGGCTGTTGCCGAGGAACACCTGCCGCGCCACCGTGGCGGCGACCACGTTGTCGCCGTTGGCGGGGCGCGTCGGCGTCAGGTCAATCTCATGCTGGCGGATCGCGACCGCCGCCTCCGCACCCGCGGTCAGCGCCTCGCCGCTGCAACGCAGCATCGTGCCGGCGAAGGCGATATGGCTGGCGTCGACCGCCCTGCCCTTCACCACATTGCTGGCGCCGATGAAGCGGGCGACGAACTCCGAGCGCGGGCGGTCGTAGATGTCTTCCGGCGTGCCGACCTGCTCGATCTTGCCATGATTCATCACCGCGATCAGGTCGGCGGTGGTCATTGCCTCGGCCTGGTCGTGCGTGACATAAACGGTGGTGTAGCGATATTCGTCGTGCAGACGCCGCACCTCGAAGCGCATCTCCTCGCGCAGGTTGGCGTCGAGATTCGACAGCGGCTCATCAAGCAGCAGCGTCTCCGGCTCGACGATCAGCGCGCGAGCCAGCGCAACGCGCTGCTGCTGGCCGCCGGACAGTTCGGCCGGATAGCGGTCGGCCAACGCCGCAAGCCGGGTCGTGCCGAGGATCGCCCGGAGCTTGCGTTCGATCGTATCGCGGTCGAGCTTGCGCAGCTTGAGGCCGTAGGAGACGTTTTCCGTCACCGTCATGTGCGGCCACAGCGCATAGCTCTGGAAAATCATCGACATGCTACGGCGTTCGGGCGGCACCGTCCGCGCCGACGAGGAAACCAGCCGGTCGCCCACATAGATTTCGCCGGCCGACGGCTCAACGAATCCGGCGATCAGCCGCAGCGTCGTGGTCTTGCCGCAACCCGAAGGACCGAGCAGGCAAACCAGGCTGCCGTGCTCGATTTGCAGGGACACGTCGTCGACCACGGCCAACTCGCCGTAATACTTGGTCAGATTCCGCAATTCGACCGACGCCACGCGCTACCCCCATCTCCTCCGCGCCGACTTATCCGTCGGTGCTACTAGAACACCACACTGCCCGGCAGGCATCTTGCCAAAATGTCGCTGCCTTCGGCCCTTTACACCACTTTCATTCCGCGAAGCGAGAGCCAGGGCCGTGTATCCTGCCCTGGATTGCTTCGTCGGCTGCGCCTCCTCGCAATGACGCCGTCATTGCGAGCCCGAAGCAAAGCGGAGGGCGAAGCAATCCAGTCCTTCTGTCCCACTCACTCAAGAAACGCTGGTATATATGGGTCCCGGCTCTCGCTCGCCCGGGACGACAGCGGAGAGGTCGCCAGGGCGGTGGCGGAGAGTGTCTCCGTCATCTCCCCCTGAACACCGGCTTGCGCTTCTGCAGGAAGGCGTCGCGGCCCTCAATGTAGTCCTGGCTTTCGAAGCACGCCTGAACGGCCGCGGTGCAGCGGGCGAGGTCGCGCTTCGATTCCTCCTTGAGAATCTCTCCAGTGATGATCTTGACCGCCTTCAGCGTCAGCGGCGCGTTGCCGGCGATCGTGTTGGCGTAGTCCTGCACATAGGTATCGAGCTCAGCCTCGGGCACGACGCGGTTGACCAGGCCCATCTCGCGCGCCTCGGCGGCGCTGAACTGGCGCGCAGTGTAAAAGATTTCCTTGGTGAATCCCGGCCCGACCAGATCGATAAAGCGCTTAAGGCCGGCATAGCCGTAACCCAGGCTGAGCTTCGCCGCCGGCAGGGCGAACCGGGAATTGTCCGAACATATGCGCAAATCGCAGGACACCGCCAGGCCAAGGCCGCCGCCGATGCAGTAGCCGCGGATCATGGCGATGGTCGGCTTGGGGAACTCGTGCAGGCGCGTGTAGGCGCGCTCGACCAGGGCGTTGTAGTGCGCCACCGCCTCCTTGTTGGCGCGCTCGTCGCCGAACTTGGAGATGTCGGCGCCGGAGACGAACGCCTTGCCCCCTGCCCCGGTAATCACCACGACGGTGATCTCGGGATCGGCGGCAAAGTCGTCGAGGATGCGCCGCACCGAATCCCACATTTCCAGCGACACCGCGTTGTGGCGCTCCGGATTGTTGAAGATCATGGTGCCGACCTTGCCCTCCTTGCGGGCGAGCATCTTGTCGGACATTGGCTTCTCGCTATTGAGCCGTCCCGTCGTTTCGGTCGCGGACATCACACTACCTTTGCCTGCTTCAGCTGTTCGATCTCGCCGGCGGTGAAGCCGAACTCCGCCAGCACCTCGTCGGTGTGCTGGCCCAGATGCGGCGGCGGTGCGGCGAGGCGGGTCGGCGTGCGCGACAGCGACACCGGCTCCCCGACCACATGCAGCGTACCGCGGTCGTCATTGGTCTCGATCGACCAATCCAGTTGCAGGTGCTTGACCTGCGGATCGGCAAACACCTGATCGACCGAATAGATCGGACCGCAGGGCACGCCGGCCTTGTTGAGAATCTCCACCCATTCGACGCTGCTGCGCCCGGCGAGATAGGTATCGATCTCGGCATTCACGGCTTGGCGATTCTTCGACCGATCCTTCCCGGTCGCATAGTCGGGATTCTGCAGCATCGGCTCGGCGCCGATGGCGCGGCACATCCGCTCCCAGATCGCGTGTCCGGTGGTGGCGATGTTGATGTGGCCGTCGGCGGTCTTGAACACGCCGGTCGGAATCGAGGTCGGATGATCGTTTCCGGCCTGCTTCGGGACCTCGCCGTGGTAGAGCCAGCGCGCCGCCTGGAAATCGAGCATGGCGATCTGCGCCTGCAGCAAAGAGGTCTCGACCTGCTGCCCTTCGCCGGACTGCTCGCGTTCGAGCAGCGCGACCATGATGCCCAGCGCACAAAACAGGCCAGCGGTGAGATCGGCGACCGGAATGCCGACCCGCATCGGCCCGCGGCCAGGCTCGCCGGTGACCGACATCAGCCCGCCCATGCCCTGCGCGATCTGATCGAAGCCCGGCCGGTCGCGATAGGGGCCGTCCTGGCCGAAGCCCGAAATGCTGGCGAGGATGATGCGGGAGTTGATCGTACGCAGCGAGGCATAATCGATGCCGAGCCGCTCCTTCACATCCGGCCGGAAGTTCTCGACGACGACGTCGGCGCGCTTCACCATCCGCCGGAACGCCGCGAACCCCCCGGGCGCCTTCAGGTTGAGCGTCATGCCGCGCTTGTTGCGGTGCAGATTCTGGAAATCCGATCCGTTGCGCGGTCCGCCGAGCGCCTCGCCGCTGTCCGGGTCTGGCGGCGGCTCAATCTTGACGACATTGGCGCCCCAATCAGCCAATTGCCGCACGCAGGTCGGCCCGGCGCGGACCCGGGTCAGATCGAGGACGGTGAACCGCGCGAGAGCTTGCGAGGCTCGCGGAAAGGGCATCGGACGCATCTCCCGGGCGACATCTTGGTCGGCTAACAGGCGAAACGGTCAGACATTCCCTGATATTCCAGGAGTTGTCTACCGCCGGTGGCGGCGTCAAGCGGTCAGGCCGTACCGGTAGGGCGTTCGGCCCACGATCAGTACCGAGGCCGAGGACACGCCAAACGTCCGACTACACGCGGCAACACGGCGCTCGTTCATGTGATTTCCAAAGATACGGCGCAGCAACGCGGCGACTGCATTTTACTCCGGAATCTTTATGCCGTGTTTAGACGCGCGATCTCGTGAATGTCAGCTAGTCGAGAAGCGCATCCGCGCTACGCAATGTTGCCGTCTTTTGCTTGCAAGGCTGGCGGTGTCGTGTAGCTCAAAGGAATCGACGTGACGCAAACATCGCAAACTGCCGATAGCAGTCGAGGCGGCGGGCTGACGGCAGCCGTTGCTCTCGCGTGCGTGGCCTTTCTCGCCTTCATTGTCGGCGGGTTCACGATGTACCGTGGGCTTTTTCCCGCCAATACGCTGCGTGGCGCCTTCCAAGGCGGCATCGCCCTGTACGATCAGCTGACGGCCTACAACGATCCGGTCGATACGGACTTCTGGAAGCTTGCACGCACCCCTGCGCGCGGCGTCGTACGCCACGATCCGCAGAGGGCACAGCAAGGCCTCACGCTCTACACCTCCGGTCACGATCAACGTGCCCTGCTGATCGATATGAATGGTCGCGTCGCGCACCAGTGGTCGCTGCCCTACAGTCGCGTCTGGGACAAGAGCAGCGCGGTCGCCAGGCCACGGCCCGACGCCTTCGTCCACATCGAAAAGGCGCATGTCTTTCCCAACGGCGATCTCCTTGCGCTTTATACCGCCGTCGGCGATACGCCCTGGGGCTACGGCCTCGTGAAGATGGACAAGAATTCCAACGTCATCTGGAAATACCTCGCCCACGCCCACCATGACTTCACCTTCGACAGCGCCGGCAACATCTACGTGCTGACGCATGAGATTTCGAAGGCGGACATCCCCGGTTTCGGACATCTGAAGAAGCCGCGCATCGACGACTTCATCGTCAAGCTGTCGCCGGACGGCCTGCAACTGGAGAAAACATGGCTCACCGGCGTGGTCACGCGCTCATCTTTCGGCCGGCGTCTCAATCTTGTTCCTCACAACGATACGGGCGACTATCTTCATACCAACTCGGTCCATGTGCTCGACAAGGCCGTACCGGGCATTCCGCAGAGCCGGGCCGGTCAAGTGCTGGTATCGATGCGCGAGATCAGCACGATCGCGCTCGTTGACCTGACGAGTTCGCGCGTCGTCTGGGCATCGTCCGGTCCATGGGTGCGCCAGCACGACGCCGAGTTCCTCCCGAACGGCCGGCTCTTGCTCTTCGACAATGAGGGTGATCCCAACGAGTTCGGCTCCCGCGTGTTGGAGATCGATCCGGCGACGTTCAAGGTAAAGTGGAGCTATGGTGGTCGAGCGGATCAGCCACTCGACAGTGCTGCACGCGCGAGCCAAAGCCGGCTTGCCAACGGCAATACCCTGATCGTCGAGTCCTGGGCGGGGCGGCTTCTCGAGGTGACGCCCAAGGGCGACATCGTTTGGGAATTCGTCAACCCTGTACGCGGCGGACCGCGCGAGGACCGCATTCCGATCATCCACTGGGTGACGCGGCTGGACCCGCAGCGGGATTTCACATCTGCGTTTTTTGAGGATCTGAGGCTCGAGTGAAGAGCCTTATCCATGACGGCGACCCACCGTGATCGATTGCAAGGAGAAATGCGATGCCTGCTGCCGTCCCTGCCATAGCCATCACCATCCTCGTCACTCTGGTGGCTGAGCCGGCCTGGGCCTATATCGGGCCGGGCGCAGGCCTTAGCATGCTGGCCGCGTTCTGGGCCTTGCTGATGGCCGTGCTCGGCGCGATCGGCTTCCTGATTTTTCAGCCCGTACTGCGACGCATCCGGCGCGGCAAGCGCGCCGCGCGGCCGAACGTAGTGGAATCGGCGGAGGCGCCGACCTCGCAGCCCCAAGACTGACGCGGCGCAACCGGCAGACGCTGACGCCGGGCCTAACGTCGTGAGCGTGAAAGCATGGGGCTTCTCGACCTGCCCTCATGGGTCTTTTCGTGGACGGACGCCACGCTGGCTGGGTTGCTCCCGGCAGGGGCGCGCATCGTCTTGTGGGGCAGCGTCGGGGCAGTGGTCTCGTTGGGCTTGTACTGGCTCGTCTCGCCGCAGCAACGCATGGCGCGCATCGCCGCTGCGGAACGAGGCCTCAAGCGCACGATGTGGGACGAGAATGCGGCGATCGACGAAGGCTTCGCCGCTGCGCGGGAACTGGTACGTCTGGCGCTTGCGAGACTCGGCCTCGTCCTGGTTCCGGTGTTGATTGCAGCGCTGCCCGTGCTGAGCCTCGCGGCGTGGCTGCACACGCAGTACGGCTTTGCACTGCCGCCGCCGGGACAGGTTGCCAGCGTCAAGGCGGAACCGCACACAGCGCAAGTCCGCTGGGTCGCCGCCGGTGCCGCACCGGCACGCGTGGAGGTGCTCGATGGCCAGGGGTTCATCCTGCAATCCGTGCCGGTCCTGGTACCGGTTCCAATCATCCACAAGCGAGCTTGGTGGAACGTGCTGATCGGTAACCCGCTCGGCTATCTGCCGAACGACAGTCCGGTGGATGGCATCGAGATCGGCCTGCCGAAACAACAGTATCTGTCGGTCGGACCCGACTGGATCAGGGGATGGGAGGCTTTGTTCTTCGCAGCCCTATTGGCGGGATCGCTTCTGCTCAAATCTGTGCTCCGCATCCGATGACAGCGGAAAGACCCGTCATGCCAGTCGGCGTGCCCGAGGACGGTTTCGAGCGCTTTCGGGTCGAGGCGTGGGCCGACTGGGTCGGCGGCTTTGTCGCACGGCATCCCCGGCTCTGGCGCAGCCTCGGCGATCTGGAGACGCGCCGGCTCAATCGCACGCTGGACGGCATCGCGATCCAGGCGCCGATCTTCATCTGCGGGCTTGCCCGTTCGAGCAGCACGATCCTGCTGGAATGCCTCGCTGCACATCAGGACACGGTCACCCACCGATATCGAGACTACCCCGGCGTCCTGGCGCCGGTTTTCTGGGACCGTATCTCTGCCCGGCTCTACGCCAACCGCTCAATGCCGGTGGAGCGGGCGCACGGCGATGGCATCGCCATTACGCCGGACAGCCCGGAGGCCATGGAAGAGATGCTCTGGATGGCGTTCTACCCGCAAGGCCACGACCCCGCGCGAGACAACACCGTCGGGCGCGGCGGCGTCGTGCCCGAATTCGCCAATTTCTATCGAGACCACATCCGCAAACTTCTGTGGCTGCGCCAGGGGCGGCGCTATCTCGCCAAAGGCAACTACAATCTGGCCCGTCTGGGCGGACTGATTGACCTCTTTCCCGATGCGCGCCTTATCGTTCCACTGCGCGACCCGGTGACCCACATCGCCTCGCTCATGCGCCAGCACTCGCTCTTCTGTGCCGCCGAGGCACGGCACCCCGCAGCCCTGCGCTATATGCAGCGGGTGGGGCATTTCGAGTTCGGGCTCGACCGCCGCCCGCTGAATCTCGGGAATGTTGAGTCGGCCGCGGCGGTGCTGGACCTGTGGAGCCACGGTCATGACGCGGAAGGCTGGAGCTTTTATTGGGCGTACGTACACAATTTTCTGGCCGATCTCCTGGAGCAGGATGCGGCGCTGCGACAAGCGACTCTGTTCGTGCCTTTCGAGGAGCTTTGCACCGATCCAGTGGCGGTGCTCGGCCGCGTCCTATCCCACGCTGGCTTGACAGCCGATGAGTCGTGGACGGCCGCCCTCGCCCGGCGAATCCGCGCCCCCGCTCATGACAGTCCTCTCGACGAGACCACGCGACGGACCATTCTTCGCTTCACCGCGTCTGCCGCCAAGCGCGTTGGCTATCAGGATAGGCTCGCCTGTGCCTGATCGGAATCGAGGGCCATCCGGGGATTGTGTCCGAATGACACGCCCGCCTTGAAAAGACCACACGAGTCAGCCATATGATCGGCATCGGACGAAGACCTGCCAACAGGTCCGACCGGGCCGCGTGACGAATTCCAGAGCAACGGATTTCGGCCCCTCCGATCCCTAATCCACCTGACAACCCAGTCCACGCGGGGTGTCTCAACCCCCGCGCCATGCGTCCGGACGCAAACCGCGTCCCGGCATGGCGCCGCATAGGATTTGTAATTGACCTCCTTTCAGACTTTCGGGCTCGCCGAGCCCATCAGCCGCGCTCTCGCCGACGAGCAGTACGTCCGACCCACCCCCATCCAATCGAAGACCATCCCGACCGTGCTCACCGGGCGCGATCTGATTGGCATCGCCCAGACCGGCACCGGCAAGACCGCCGCGTTCGCGCTGCCGCTGCTGCATCGCCTGTCGCTCAGCCCGCGCCATCCGGAGAAGAAGTCCTGCCGGGTCCTGGTGCTCAGCCCGACCCGGGAACTGTCGGCGCAAATCCTCGACAGCTTCAACATCTACGGCAAATATCTTCGCGTTCGCAGCACCTTGGCGATCGGCGGCGTGTCCATGGGCAAGCAGGTGCGCGCTCTGATGCACGGTGTCGACATCCTCGTCGCCACGCCGGGACGGCTGCTCGACCTGGTTCAGAGCAATGCCTTGCGCCTCAGCCACGTCGAGGCGCTGGTGCTGGACGAAGCCGACCGCATGCTCGACATGGGCTTCATCCATGACGTGCGGAAGATTGTCGCCAAGCTGCCGATCAAGCGGCAGACACTGCTGTTCTCGGCGACCATGCCGCGGGAAATCACCGAGCTCGCCGCGCAAATGTTGCGGGATCCCGAGACCGCGGCGGTGACGCCGCAAGCGACGACCGTCGAGCGCATCGACCAGCGCATCATCCACCTCGACCGCGCCGCCAAGCCGGCGGTGCTCGCGGAATTGCTGCGGTCCGAGCCGATCGACCGGGCGCTGGTGTTCACCCGGACCAAGCACGGCGCCGACAAGGTCGTGCGCAGCCTGGAGAAGGCCGGCATCGCCGCCGAGGCGATCCACGGCAATAAGTCGCAGCCGCAGCGCGAACGCGTGCTCGCCGCCTTCCGTGACGGCAAGGTGCGCACGCTGATCGCCACCGATATCGCGGCGCGCGGCATCGACGTCACCGGCATCAGCCACGTGTTCAACTACGACCTGCCCAACATCCCGGAAAGCTACGTTCATCGTATCGGCCGCACCGCGCGCGCCGGCGCCGACGGCGTCGCGATCTCGTTCTGTGACGCGGAGGAGAAGCCGTATCTGCGCGACATCGAAAAGCTGATCCGGCTCTCGATTCCGGCAACCGACCGGCGCGGCGCACGTCCGGCGCAGGCGCCACAGCCGAAGTCCGAATGGCGGCCGGAGCAGCAACGCAACGGCAAGCAGCACCGGCGTCCCCGGCAACAGCAGGCGAACGGACGGCATCAACCGAATGTGCGCGATACCGCGGCGCGCGACTCGGGTGCACGGCCGACGCAGGCAGACCAAAACATCGGCGGCGTCGCTTTCATGCAGCGCAAGAGCGAGCCGCGGGTCAACCGCGACTTCAAGAGCGTGCACCGCGCGGCGCGTTGACGGTAGGGCGCAATAGCGTAGCGTATTGCGCCAATCTCCCATGGAGCGGCGGGTACGCCTTCGCTAACCGCCCTACGCGAACACAGACCCAGGAGACAAGAATGGCAAAAGAGGAACTGCTCGAATTCGACGGCACGGTGACCGAGGTTCTGCCGGACGGCAATTTTCGGGTGAAACTCGACAACGACCACGAAATCCTCGCCTATACGGCGGGCAAGATGCGCAAGTTCCGCATCCGTACCGGCGCCGGCGACCGCGTCATCGTCGAGATGTCGCCTTACGACCTCGGCCGCGGCCGCATCAGCTTCCGCCATCGCGGCGACCGGCCCACGCTGGCCCCGTCGTCCAATCCGCGCCGGCCGAATTTCAAGCGGCACTGACCTTTTTCGTGTGTCCCGGGCGCAGCGCAGCACGCAGTGTGCGCTGCAGAACCGGGACCTCGGTTACTTCCTTACAAAAAAACCGGAACCCCGCATCTGCGGTGCACCGCCATAGCGCGTCGAAAACGCGCGTAAACGCGCTTATGGCGCTGCACCGCGTGCGGGGAACTTACGGGCTGGCCGGCGCCACCCGCTCCGTCGGCGTCACCTCGAAGCTGCGCAGCCGTCCTAGCCGTAGTGTGTCGACGCCCACGCGCCTGCCGATGCGATTGCGGTCGAGCAGACGGATCAAATCGTCGACGCCGGTCACCGGTTCGCCATCGAGGCTCACGACCAGGTCGAGCGACATGAGGCCGGCGCTCCCGGCAGGCCCGCTTGGCTCGACCGCCGACAGCATGGCACCGAGCCGGTTGTCGATCCCGGCCGCGACTGCATGCCGGCGCGGCACCGGAACAGTCTGCGCGGCGACGCCGATGTAGGCGCGGCGCACCCGCCCATGCAGGATAATCTCGCTCAGCACGTGATTGGCGGTGTTGCTCGCGACCGCGAAGCAGATGCCCTGCGCGCTCATGATCACCGCGGTATTGATGCCGATCACCTCCCCGCGCGAGGACACGAGCGGACCGCCAGAGTTGCCGGGATTGAGCGCCGCATCGGTCTGGATCACGTCCTCGATCATCCGCCCCGACGTCGCCCACAAGCTACGGCCGAGCGCGGAGATGACGCCGGCGGTGACCGTCGACTCGAAGCCGAGCGGATTGCCGATTGCGATCGCCAGTTGGCCGCGCCGCAGCTTCTTTGAATCCCCCAAGGGAGCGAAGGCGAGACTGCGCGCGGCATCGGCGCGCAGTAGCGCAAGGTCGGTGTCGGGATCGATACCGACAAGCCGCGCGTCGGTGGAGCGTCCTTCCGTGTCCGACAGGCGGATGTCGCGGGCGCCATTGACCACGTGGGCGTTGGTCAAGGTCAGCCCGTCGGGCGAGATGACGACGCCCGAGCCGACGCCGCCGCGCCCAGGCTTGCCGCCGCGCTCGCGGGTATCGACGCGAACGACGGCCGAACCGACCGTGTCGACGACCGAGGTCACGGCCTCGGAATAGGCATCGAAATAGATCCGCTCGTCGGTCTCGCCGGTCGAGGCCGGCGTCAAATCGATGGGGTCATGGTCGAGCAGGTACACGACAGAGGTGTCGAGCATGTGATCTAACGCAACTGGTTGCTGGGAAGCGATATGTGGGGTCGCGACACCCGATTTGGAAGGAGGATCGCCGGGTTGGCGTCGCCGCCACCGATTGGCTATGCTCCCGCACGAAGAACGGGAGCAACCGCCCATGGCCCATCTCGATGCCGGGACCAGCAAGATCGCCTGGCCGTCCAACGCGCTGACGTCGGTTCCCTATCGTGTCTACACCGATACCGACGAGTACGCTCGCGAGATTGAGCGCATCTTCAAGGGACCGACCTGGAACTATCTCTGCCTCGCGGTCGAGATCGCCGAGCCTGGCGACTACGTGGTTTCGAGCATTGGCGAGACGCCGGTGGTGGTTGCGCGCAGCCTCGACGGCGGCATCCATGCCTTCGTCAACCGCTGCGCCCATCGCGGCGCGTTGCTGTGCCTCAACCGCCGCGGCCACGGCAAGGACATCACCTGCGTCTATCACGGCTGGAGCTACGATCTGACAGGCAACCTGACCGGCGTCGCCTTCCAGCGCGGGGTCCAGCGCCAAGGCGGCATGCCGCCGGAGTTCAAGCGCGAAGACCACAACCTGCGCAAGCTCAAGGTGGTCGAGTTCTGCGGGCTGATCTTCGGCAGCTTCGCCGACAACCCGCCGGACTTCCAGAGCTACCTCGGCCCGGAGATTTCCTCTCGCATTGCCCGCGTGATGCACAAGCCCCTCAAGGTGCTCGGCCGCACAACGCAGGTGCTGCCCAACAACTGGAAGCTCTATTTCGAGAACGTGAAGGACACCTACCACGCCAGCATCCTGCACACCTTCTTCACCACCTTCGAGATCAACCGGCTGAACCAGCGCGGCGGCGTCGTGGTGGACGAAGGCGGCGGCAATCATGCGAGCTACACGATCATGGATCGCTCGCTCGACAGCACCGACTACAAGCAGCAGGAGATCCGGTCGAGCAAGGACGACTACCGCCTCGCCGATCCGAGCATGCTGGAGGGGGTCGACGAGTTCGGCGACGGCGTCACGCTGCAGATCCTCACGGTCTTCCCCGGCCTGGTCGTGCAGCAGATCCAGAACTCGCTCGCGGTGCGCCAGCTCCTGCCGCGCGGCGTAGACAGATGCGAACTGGTCTGGACGATTCTCGGCTTCGCCGACGACGACGACGCGATGACCGAGCACCGCCTCAAGCAGGCGAACCTGGTCGGGCCCGCCGGCTATATCTCGATGGAGGACGGCTGCGTCGGCGGCTTCGTCCAGCGCGCGGTGCGCGGCATCGAGGAGGACAACGGCGTGCTGATGATGGGCGGCGGCGACGCCTCCTCGCAGACCTATCGCGCCACCGAGTCATCCGTGCGTGGGTTCTGGAAGAAATATCGCGCACTGATGGGCGTGTAGGTCGATCCAGCGAGGACATTATGGACGAAGCGACGCGCCGCCGCGTGGAAGCATTGCTTGCCCGCTATGTCGACATCGTCGATCAGGACCGGCTGGAGGAATGGCCGGACTTGTTCGTCGAAAATTGCCGCTACCGCGTCACCAGCGCGCTCGACTATCGCGACAACCTGCCGCATGGCGTCATCTACGCGGTCTCGAAGGGGATGCTGCGCGACCGCGTTTCGGCGCTGCGCGAGGCCAACGTCTACGAGGCGCAGCGTTACCGCCACATCGTCGGGCCGATCTGGATCGAGGACGACAGCGAGTTCGTGGTGCGGGCGCGCTCCAATTTCCTGGTCATCCGCACAATGCACACGGGTGAGATGCTGCTGTTCGCCTCCGGCGCGTATTTCGACAAGATCGACGTTTCCACCGATCCATGCCGCTTCATCGAACGCATCGTCGTCACCGACAGCGATAAGATCGATACGCTGCTGGCCATCCCGCTGTAAGGAAATCTTGCCATGCCCCAGGAAGCCACCCAAGCGCTCGCCGAGTTCGCAGCGTCTCTACGCTACGAAGACCTGCCCGCCGAGGTCACGCAGCATTGCAAGCACCTTCTGCTCGACGCACTTGCCTGTGCGCTCGCCGGCCACCAGGGTGAGGAGACGCCGCAGGTTCTGGCGCTGGCATCGGCGCTGGCGCAGTCCAATGAATCGAGCGTGATCGGCGGCGATCCGCTATCGCTCGCCGGTGCAACCCTGTTCAACGGCTATCTCATCACCGCCGTGACGATGTGTGACGCACACCGCTCGACCATGACGCATGTGACGCCGGAGGTGGTTCCGCCGGCACTGGGAATCGCCGTGCGGGACGATTGTTCCGGCCGCAACCTGCTGGTGGCGATCGCCGCCGGCAGCGAGGTGACGACCCGGATCGGCATCGGCCTCGACTATCCGGCATTCCGTGCCCGCGGCTGGCACGGGCCCGGCGTACTCGGGCCGTTCGGCGCGGCGGCGGCGGTCGGACGCCTCCGCGGCTTCGACACCGAGACCATGGCGCGGGCCTTCGGCCTCGCAGGCAGCCAGGCCGCCGGCACCTTTGCCGCCTGGGGCACGCCGACGGTGAAGTTCCACCAGTGCCGCGGGGCGCTGTCGGGCCTGATGGCGGCGCTGCTTGCCGAGCAGAAGTTCCGCGCGACGCGCGAGTTCCTCACCGCCAAGGACGGCGGCCTCTACACCGCCTACGTCGACGGCGGCAAGCCGGAGCTTGTCACCGCCGACCTCGGCCGCCGCTTCGAGCTGATGCAGATCGCGTTGCGCCTGTGGCCGTCGGCCTCGCTGCTGCAAGGCATGGCGACTGCGCTGTTCGACCTCTTGGAGCAGCGCACGGTCGATGCCGCCAAGGTCACAGCGTTGCGCGTTTCGCTGAGCAAGCAGGCGCACGACATGCACGGCCACCTTCCCAACTATCAGGGCAAGTTCGACGCGCTGATCTCCGGCCACTACGCCGCTGCCGTCGCGCTGCACGACCGGGCGCTCACGCTCGTCCAGTTCGAGCCGGAGCGCTACGACGACCCGAAGCTGCGGCGCTTCGCGCAGGAGAACATCGAGCTGCGCCTCGACCCGGCGCTGACCGGCGTGCAGGCCGTCGTCGAGTTGCACCTGGCCGACGGCACGACACTCACCGTGCGCTGCGAGCATCCGCGCGGGTCGTTCGAGAATCCGCTGTCGCCGGCGCAGGTCGAGGATAAGTTCCGCACCTATGCGGCCGCTCGGATTCCCGCCGCCGCCATCGACGGCGTGGTCGATGCGGTGAACCGGCTGGAGGACTTGGCTTCGGCGCGAACGTTGATGGATTTGCTCAAGCCCGCGCCCCGGCGCAGCCAGGGCGAGCGCGCGGCTTGATTTGAGCTATTCAAACTTTTCGCGCCGTCGGCGCTCTTGCCAAGCCCGCGCCGGCGTGCTCGACACCACGGCATGACATTGGAGCCAAACTGACATGTCCGCCTCCCCAGCCGTTGCCACGCACGATGTCGCGCCCGACGCCCGCGCCCCGCGCCGCGTGCGCCACGAGCCGCGCCGACGTGAGCTCACGGTCCAGCGCGTCGAGACGATCGCCGCGAGCATGATCCGCGTCACGCTCGGCGGCGATCTCGACGGCTTCACCAGCCTCGGGTTCGACGACCATGTGAAGCTGTTCTTCCCGAGCGGACGGACGGGTGACGACGGCCAACCGCACGCAGACTCGCGCGACTACACGCCGCGCCGCTACGATCCCGCCGCCAGCACGCTCGACATCGAGTTCGTGATCCACGACGCCGGGCCAGCGACCCGCTGGGCCATGCAGGCGCAGCCGGGGCAGCCGCTCGCGATCGGCGGACCGCGCGGCTCGTTCGTCATCTCGACCAATTTCGACTGGCATCTGCTGATCGGCGACGACACCGCCCTGCCAGCGATCGCGCGGCGGCTCGCCGAATTGCCGGCCGGCACGCGCGCGGTGGTGCTTGCCGAGGTCGGCGGCCCGGACGATCAGGTGCCATTCGAGAGCGCCGCCGACGTGAGCATCACCTGGGCGCATCGCGATGGTGCCGAAGCCGGCGCGAGCGACGTGCTGGCGCGGACGCTGAAGACGCTGAAGCTTCCCGACGGCGACTACTACGCCTGGGTCGCAGCCGAGTCGCTTACCGCCAAGGCGCTGCGCACCCAGCTGATCGCAGAGCACGGGGCCAATCCCAAGTGGATCAGGGCCGCCGGCTACTGGCGCCGCGGCGCGGTTGCGGTGCACGACACGTTCAACGATTAACGCATCGCTCTCCGCTGTCATGCCGGCGAACGGGGGCATCCAGTAACCCGTGAGGGTTCAGTCAAAATACTGACGTTGGCGATTACTGGGTCCCCGCCTTCGCGGGGACGACATTGGATACAGAAAGATCAAACCGCTGCCGCGCCTTCTCGATCGCGGCGCGGTTCTGCCGCGCCCAGGTGCTGAGCTGCGTGACCGGCGTGAGCAGCGAGCAGCCGAGCGGCGTCAGCGCGTAGTCGACGCGCGGCGGGATGGTCGGAAACACCGTCCGCTTCACCAGGCCGTCGCGCTCGAGCCCGCGCAACGTCAGCGTCAGCATCCGTTGCGAGATGCTGCCGAGGCACCGGCGCAGCTCGTTGAACCGCTTCGGCCCGCCGCCGAGCGTGCTTACGACCAGCACCGACCACTTGTCGCCGACCCGCGCCAGCACCTCGCTGATGCCGCGGCACTCCTCGGGCACATGCAGGTTACCGGGTGTCACCGGTGTGCCTTCTTGCGGCTTTTTGGCGGTCATCTATCTAGCCTCAGTATCAAACCGTAACTGAGGTTATGACTCCCATGGCCAGATTCAAGATCGCCCTCATCGTCGGCAGCAATCGCCGCGAATCCGTCAACCGCAAGCTGGGGCTGGCGCTCGCCAGGCTCGGCGCTTCGCAGTTCGACGTCACTTTGACCCGGATCGACGACCTGCCGATGTACAATCAGGATCTCGAGGCCGAACTGCCGGACAGCGTGGTGCGCTTCAAGGCCGAACTGGCGGCGGCCGACGGTATCCTCATCGTCACGCCCGAGCACAACCGGTCGGTACCGGCGGTGCTGAAGAACGCCATCGACTGGGGCGCCCGTCCTTGGGGCAAGAACTCCTGGGCCGGCAAGGCCGCCGCCATCACCGGAACCTCGCCCGGCGCGATCGGCACCGCGGTGGCGCAGCAGCACGTGCGGCAGGTGCTCGGGGTGCTGGGTGTGCTGGTGATGGGTGGCGAGGCCTACATCACCTTCAAGCCCGAGCTGGTGGACGAAGCCGGCAATGTTACCGACGAAAGCACGCGGGCGTTCCTGCGCAGTTTCATCGACCAGTTTTCGGCCTTGCTCGACCGCTTGTCGCCGGCGCAACAGGCGGCGGCGTGATGTAGCGCCGCAGGACTTCCTACGGCTCCGCATTCGCATGCTCAATGCGCCAACAGCACCGGCAGCGCCGCATGCTCAAGGATGTGCTGGGTGGTGCCGCCGAAGATCATCTGCCGCAACCGGCTCTGCGTGAAGGCCCCCTTGATCAGCAGATCGCAGCCCAAGCCTCCTGCCGTGGCCAGGATCGCCTCGCCAGTCGTCCGGCCGTTGATCTCGACGGTCATCGCCGCAGCGGCGATGCCGTTGCGTTGCAGATAGCTGACGGCTTGATCCCCTGAGGGTCCCGGCACTCCAGCTCCGCCGCTCACCGTCAGCACGGTCACACGCTCGGCCTTTTCCAACAGCGGCATCGCGAGCGCCGTGACGCGGGCCTGCTCGGTGCTGCAGTTCCAGTGCAGCAGCACGTTGGTGCCGATCTGGCGCGGTGGCGTTGGCGGACAGATCAGGACGGGCCTGCCGCTTTCGAACATTCCGGATTCCAGCGCCTTGTTGTGCAGGCGCATCGCGCTGGCGTCGGGCCGGCCCAGGACGATCACGTCGAAGACGCGGCCGTAGCTGCCGACGAAATTCTCCCCTTCCGGGGCATCGCTCAGCCAGCCGTATGACAGCCCGCCCGCCGTTCCGGCCGCGCGCGGCACGCTGTTGCTCAGCATGAACGATTCAAAGACCTGCCGCGCCTGCTTTTCGTCCTCCAGGCCCTCCTGCCGGAACGCCTCCAGTGGGAACCCGCCCGCCATATCGACGGCAACGAACTCGCTGATGCCGAACCGCAGGGCAAAACCCTCCATGTAGCTGTCGCACCGCCGCGCCAGCAGCAGCGCCGTTTCCAGCGTCGACCGCATCGACTCGTAGTGCTCGGTCGGAACCAGGATCGTCTTCATCGCCGTCTCCCCATCGGGACGCCAGACCGGATTCCGTTCATTCCCGCGCAGTTGGGAATTTCAGGAGCCACATATTTTGACTTCCCGGTTCCGCTGCCTTGGTCCCCGCTTTCGCGGGGGACGAACGGGATAGACCGAAATCCGCTCCAGTGTAGCCATTCCATAAAGATTTGGAACGTGTGGCGTGACGCTATGATCGGCCGCAGCCCGCCAGGCCCAGCCGGCCGGTCAACGCGGCCGGATGCCGGCCCGCGCCGTCCAGCGCCCGATTTCGGACTTCAGCAGCGCATCCGTCGCCGCCGCATCCTTGTAGGTCGGCGTAAGGCCCCGCTTTTGCAGGTCGTCCTGCACGTCGGGCATGGTGCTAATGTCCTTGAGATCCCGCTCCCACTTGCGCACCACCGCCGGTGGCAGACCGGCAGGGCCGGCAAAGCCGAACCACAAGTCGAAATCGAGGCTGGCGTGGCCGAGTTCGGCGAAGGTCGGCACCTGCGGCATGATCGGCGAGCGTTTCGATCCGGTGGCGGCCAGAACGCGCAGCTTGCCGGCGCGCACATGCGGCAACGCGAGTTGACCGGCAGGTAGGTGAAATGCACCTGGCCGGCGATGAGGTCGGTAACCGCCTGCGCCTGCGGTAGGGCACGTGCTGAACCTTCAGCCCGAGCTGCTGCTGGAACAGTTCCATGCCCATCTGCTGCAAGTCCGACACCGGGCAAGGAATAGTTGTAGGCGCTGGGCTTCGCCTTGACGGCGGCGATCAGCTCGGCGAGCGCGTTGACGGGGAAGACCTCCGGATTGACGACGAGCACGACGGTGTTGGTCGCCAGCACACCGATCGGCGTGAAGCTCGTCATCGGGTCGTAACGCAGGTTCTTGATCAACGCCTTGTGCACGGTTACCGGCGCGCCAATGGTGCCGAGCGTGTAGCCGTCCGGCGGCGCCTGCACGAAGGAGTCGGTCCCAAGCGTGCCGCTAGTGTGGCGGATTTGACGTTCCTACCAGCATTGCGGCGAGCCCCTCGTAGGAACGTCAAATCCAAAGCCACACTAGAATCATATAGTTGCTAGTGTCCCTTTGGTTCCGACGTTCGTACGAGCGCGTGCTGCAATGGGATACGAACGTCGGAACCGGGACACTAGCGCCCGGCTTGTTGTCCACGACCACCGGTTGGCCCAAGCGTTCGGACATCTTCTGCCCGGCCTGGCGCGCGATTACGTCGAAGGCCGTGCCCGGCGAGAACGGCACGATGATGGTGATGCGGCGGTTTGGATAGTCCTGGGCCACAGCGGAGGAAGCCGCCGCAAGCATTGCAAGCAACGCGACGAATTGAACTTGCAACCTCGTCATGCTGATCGCCCTACCAAATTGCATGGAGTGGGCAAAGCGAAGCGTGCCCACCGTTTCATTACGCTGCGCAGCCGCGTGGGCGCGACACTTCACGCCTTCGCCCACCTGCTGATCACGTCAAACGTCCACACCCGTCGCATCATACGTGAACAGCCATTCGTAGCGCTGCGTCACGCGGTCCTCCTGCCATTCGCGGGTGACATAGGCCTCGGCCTCGTCAGCGCGCGAGAGCGCCTGGTTGTGGAAGCGCTTGGCGTTCTCGGCCGAGCCGTTGACCGCGCGCGCTGTGCGTTCCTTTCGCGCCGCCTCGTAGTGTGCAAACGCCACGGTGTGATCTGAATAAGCCGCGATGCAGCGCGCCAGGATCAGCGCATCCTCCAGCGCCATCACCGCGCCCTGCGCCAGCATCGGCAGCATCGGATGGCAGGCGTCGCCCAAGAGCGTCGCCCGGCCCATGCTCCACGAGGGCATCGGCGACCGGCCCTTGAGGGCGAAGATGTAGGGCGCCTCGATCAGCCGGATCATGGCGTGGACGTCGTCGTGCCAGCCGCGGAAGTCGCGCGCGAGGTCGGCCTGCGTGCCCTGCACGGTCCACGACTCGATCGTCCAGTCGCTGCGCTCGACCAGCCCGACGAAGTTCAGCAGTTCCCCACGCCGCAGCGGATAATGAATCACATGCGCGCCGGGGCCGACCCAGTTGGTGCCGACCGTGCGCGAAATCTGCGGCGGCAGCGCCTCCATTGGGACGACGCCGCGCCAAGTGACGATGCCGGTGAACTCGGGATTGTCCGGCCCGAACAAGCTCTGCCGGACGATGGAATGGATGCCGTCGGCGCCGATCGCGAGCGGCGCCCACACCGCCGCTCCGTTTTCGAATGTCAGCACGACGCCGTCGCTGTCCTGGGTCAGCCCGGTGCACTTGTGTCCGGTGACGATGGCGTCAGGCTTCGCCTGCCGCACCCCGGCGATCAGCACCTGATGCAAATCGCCGCGATGGATGGTGATGTAGGGAAAGCCGTAGCGCGCGACCGACTCGGCGCCGAGGTCGAACAGCTTCCAGGTCTGCCCGGTGTTCCATAGGCGGATTTCCTTGCCGGTCGGGATGAACTCGACCTCCGCCAGGTCGGCCGCAAGCCCGAGCGCGTGCAGGACCCGCGTGCCGTTGGCGCTGATCTGGATGCCGGCGCCGATCTCGTGCAGCTCCGGCGCCTGCTCGTAGACGGTCACGTCGATGCCGCGGCGCAAGAGCGCCACGGCGGCCGCCAAGCCGCCGATACCGCCGCCGATGATCGCAATCGAGCCTGATTTTGCCACCGCCACATCCTATATTGCGGCCCACCATGCATGTCATCGGTCTCGCAGGCTGGAGCGGTTCCGGCAAGACGACGCTTCTCACCAAGGCGATCCCGTGCCTCGCGACGCGGGGCTTAAGCGTGTCCACCCTCAAGCACGCGCATCACAGCTTCGACGTCGACCAGCCCGGCAAGGACTCCTTTGCGCACCGCGCCGCCGGCGCCACCGAGGTTCTGGTCGGCGCCGCGAGCCGCTGGGCGCTGGTGCATGAGTTGCGCGGCGAGGCGGAACCGGACCTGCGTTCGCTGCTGCGGCGGCTGTCTCTGGTCGACCTGGTGCTGATCGAGGGCTACAAGCGCGGGCCGCACCCGAAGCTGGAGGTACATCGTGCGGCGGTCGGCAAGCCGCTCCTGCACCCGAACGACCCGCACATCGTGGCGATCGCGGCGGATGGGCCGCTGCCGCAGGCGACGGTCCCGGTGATCCCGCTCGACGATGTCGAGGCCATCGTCGACGCCATGCTGGCGCACGCGGCGCCGATCGAGGCGCTCATCAACGGCGGGAGCGCCTGATGGCCCAGCTCAGCGACGATTGCTTCGCCTTCTCCGGTCCGCTGATGCGCATCGAGACGGCGGAGGCGCTGATCCAGGAGCGGGTTGCGCCGGTCGCCGAAATCGAGGCGGTGCCGCTCGCCGAGGCGCGCGACCGCGTTCTGGCGTACGACATCGTCGCGCCGCTTGACCTGCCGCCGTTCGACAATTCCGCGGTCGACGGCTACGCGGTCCGTCACGCCGACCTCGCCGAGGGACAGGAAACGACCCTGCGCATTGTCGGCCGGCTGATGGCGGGCCACGCGGCCCGCCGGGCGCTCGGCGCCGGCGAGGCAATCCGCATCTTCACGGGAGCCCCGATGCCGGCCGGTGCCGACACGGTGTTCATGCAGGAGGATACCCGGCTGGACGGTGACGCGGTGATCGTGCCGCCCGGCCTCAAGCTCGGGGCCAATCGCCGTAGCGCCGGCGAGGACGTGAAGCGCGGCGTTCTGCTGCTGCCGGCCGGACGCCGCCTCGGCGCCCAGCACATTGCCCTGGCGGCGGCAGCCGGATTGGCAATTGTTGACGTACGCCGCAGGGTGCAAGTTGCGGTTTTTTCAACAGGTGATGAGATTGTCGAACCGGGATCGGCGCGCGCCTCCCCGGCCCTCTACGACGCCAACCGCTACCTGCTCGGCGCCATGCTGGCCCGGTTCGGTGCCGGCGTCACCGACCTCGGCATCCTGGCCGACGACCCGGAGGTCATTGCGCACGCCATCCGATCGGCGGCCGCCTCCCACGACCTTGTGCTGACCACCGGCGGCGTCTCCACCGGGGAAGCCGATCACGTGCGCGCCACCATCGAGGCGATCGGCACGCTGGTGTTCTGGCGCATCGGCATCAAGCCGGGGCGTCCGGTGGCGATGGGCGTTGTGCCTGGGTCGGCGCCGGGCGCCGGTGCCGCCTTTGCCGGGCTGCCGGGCAATCCGGTGGCCGCGTTCGTCACCTTCGCGCGCATCGTACGGCCGCTGCTGCTGCGGCTTGCCGGCGCGCTGCCGGAGCCGCTGCAGGCGCTGCCGGTCCGCGCGGGGTTCGCCTACCGCAAGAAGGAGGGCCGCCGCGAATACGTTCGGGTGACGCTGCGGCGCGGGGTGGACGGGACGCTCGAAGCGGTCAAATATCCGCAGGATGGTGCCGGGGTGATCACGTCGCTGACCGAGACCGACGGTCTGGTTGAGCTGGAAGAGGACACGCGCACGATCGCGCCTGGCGCGATCGTCGGTTTCCTGCCCTACGCGACGCTGATTGGGTGAATAAACCCTGGCCGTCATCCCCGCGAAAGCGGGGACCCATACTCCGTGCCCCTCGATGGACCTGTGGCTATGGGTCCCGGCTCGCGCTCGCGGAGCCTGTGCCCGGATGCGCGAAGCGCGATCCGGGTGCTCGCTTGGCCGGGACGACAAAATCAGAGCCGAACGCTGGTCGACGACGCGTAGGCCATCTCCGCCGGCTCCTGGTAGGCATCCAGCACGTAGACGGCGCCGATTGCGATGATGACGGCAACGACGCACGCGGCAATGAAGCTTTGCATGGCCATTTCTCCCCGGTCGCCCCAGTTTGCGATCATTATGAGTCAAGCGGGACGAGTTGCAAAGGCCCTAAAGCGGAAAGCCATGCGTCAACCCGCCGGGACCTCGGCGGCGAGCCGCTCCGCCTCCGCCGCATCCTCGGGCGTATTGACGTTGAAGAACGGATCGACCGGCGCCGCTGGCCATTCGGCGATGGCGACACCATGCCGCGCGGTCCAGATGTCGATCTTGCGCAGGCCCTCCTCGACCAGCGCCCGGCGCAGCTCGTCGCGCAGGGCCACCGGCCACAGCCCCACCACCGGGTGCCGCCACGCGCCCGACCGCGCGCAGGCGAGCGGCATGTTCTCGCCAGCCCGCGCGGCATGCAGGCGCACCACAAGATCGGCTGGCAGAAACGGGCAGTCGCCCGGCACGCTGGCCACCCAGCCAATGTTCGGCCGATTGGCGGCGGCCCATTCCAGCCCGGCGAGGATGCCGGCGAGCGGCCCAGCAAAGTCGGGCACCGAGTCGGCCACCACCGGCAGGCCGGTGTCCGCGAACCGCGCCGGATCGCCGTTGGCGTTGATGATGAGCGCTGTGCATTGCGGTGTCATGCGCGCGAGCACCCGGTCGAGGATCGTCACGCCGCCGATGGTGAGGCGCGCCTTGTCGCCGCCACCCATGCGCCGTGCGAGACCGCCAGCGAGGACGAGACCGAGGGTGGGGGGAAATTCGATCGGCATGGCCACACGCGCGCTCACCCTCCCCTGGAGGGGGAGGGTCGGCGAGCATCGAAGATGCGAGCCGGGGCGGGGTGAATCCTGCAAGCAAAAAATTCACCCCACCCCGCCGCCTCGCTAACGCTCGGCGTCGACCCTCCCCCTCCAGGGGAGGGTGAAGCGGAGTGTGCCGCGCGCTTGGAATCAATCATCATGCACAGCCGCTTTGCGCCGGTGCTTCGCGCTCTCCTCCGCGACATAGGCGAGGTCCTGGTCGAACACGATACGCTGCTCGCCGGCGAGCGCGACGAAACGCTTGCCGCGGGCGCGGCCGATCAGCGTCAGATTGGCCTTGCGCGCCAGCTCCACGCCCCATGCGGTGAAGCCGGAGCGTGAGATCAGAATCGGAATGCCCATGCGCACGGTCTTGATCACCATTTCCGAGGTCAGTCGCCCGGTGGTGTAAAAAATCTTGTCGTGCGCCGGCACGCGTTCCTGGAACATCCAGCCGGCGATCTTGTCGACGGCGTTGTGGCGGCCGACGTCCTCCATGTAGACCAGCGGCCGGTCCTCGACCGCCAGCACGCAGCCGTGAATGGCGCCGGCTTCCAGATAGAGCGACGGCGTGGTGTTGACGGTGTTGGTCAGCGCGTAGAGCCACGACGTGCGCAGCTCTGCGTCCGGCAGCGTCACCGTTTCCAGCGCCTCCATCAGATCGCCGAACACCGTGCCCTGGGCGCAGCCCGAGGTCTGCACCTTCTTCTTCAGCTTCTTTTCGTAGTTGGTCTTGCGCTTGGTGCGCACCACGACGACCGCCAGTTCCTCGTCGTAGTCGACGGCGGTCACGACATCGTCCGGCAACAGCATATTCTGATTCAGCAGATAGCCGATCGCCAGATAGTCGGGATAGTCGCCGATCGTCATCGCGGTGACGATCTCCTGGCCGTTGAGGAAGATGGTCAGCGCACGCTCGACCACCACCGACGTTTCGATCGGCTGGCCAGTCTGGTCGATACCGCGCACACGTTCGGTCAGCCGTGGATCGGCGGGATCGGGGCGGATGATGTAGTCTTTGCTATGGCTCATCGGAAAAACTACCATACCACATCTTACCACCCCGACAGACACCCCCCTTATGCGGTCTTTTGCGTCGAAACATCCTCATGTCCAGGGCCGCCTCTTGAACCTGAGTGCGTGTCCTGCCGACTAGCACAACTGGGCCATTGGCCGGGGAGCTTCGGTCCTAGCGCCGTTTTCGCCTGTTGGACGGCAAGTTCAAGTCAACAATTGCTCCAAGGGAGAGTTAGACATGATCAAGTCAAAGACCAGCCTTGCATCGTCCCTGTCGGCGCTGGCCATCGCCGGTGCGATAGCGGCGATCCACGCGCAACCGGCCGCTGCGCAGACAGCGACCAATTTGCAATGCGACGGCTGCGTCAACAGCCGGGACATCCAGAACGGAAGCATCAGAGCGGCGGACCTGGTGCCGGGCCTAGCCTTTGGCAGGACGGTCCTTGTCCAGTCCAACGGCGCGAACAACACTGCCAATTGCAACAGGCTTCGCAACGCGCTGGCCCAGATCGATGATGCCAGCGTCAAGAATCCCGTTCTGGTCAAGCTGGAGCGCGGCACCTACAACTGCGGATCGACGCCGCTCGCGATGAAGCCTTTCGTGACGATCGAGGGCGCCGGCCGCAGCTTTACCAGGATCTTTGGCAATACAGCCGCATTCGACCAGGGCGTCATCACTGGCGCCAACGAGTCGGCCCTGCGCCACCTCACCGTGGAGCACGCCGCAAGTGGATCGGGAACTGCGATCGCGATCAACTCCCTCGGACGCCGCGTGAGCTTGACCGACGTCGCCATCAAGATCGACTCGGCGACCGCTAATAGCGTTTTCGGCATATTGGCCCCCGGTGGCGTCTTGGGTCTTACCAACGTGAGCGTTCAAACCAACAACCCCGGCGGAGGAGGCCAGGGGATCAGCGCCGCATCGGGCGCCAAACTGGATATGATGAACGTCTGGGTTCACAACTTTTCTGGTGCCGGAAACCCGGCCGCCCTGGTGCTGAGCGACAGTTCCGCGACCGGATTCGGCATCCTGTTCAGCTCCAACACCTTTGGGCTCCTGGGAGTGGGCAATAGTGTCTTCGAACTGGTGGGCGGAACGTTGATCGGTGGTGCGGTGGGGGCCGGGGGCTTCACCGGGTCCTTTAGCTGCGTCGGGATTGCAGATGGAGCGGATTTCACCGCCCGCGCGGCTGACTGCTCGTAGATCGCGCAGCCCGAGGTCTGCACCTTCTTCTTCAGCTTCTTTTCGTAGTTGGTCTTGCGCTCTCAACCCGTCGTCCCCGCGAAAGCGGGGACCCATAACCACCGGAGTCGATAGATGACTACGGACCGTGCCCCATCGAAAAGGCACGGCGTATGGGTCCCCGCTTTCGCGGGGACGACCGGCACGTGAGAGCTCACGCGAGCTTCGCGAGCAATCTGAGCTACGCGCCCGCCTCATTGGCGTTGGGGAAGAACAGCTGCTCGCCGTTGCGCTTGTAGTCGGCGATCGCCTTCTGCCCTTCCGCGGAGACGATCCAGTCGATGAACTCCTGCCCGAAGTCCTGCTTCACATGCGGGTGCTTGGCCAGATTGACCAGCATGATGCCGTATTGGTTGAACAGCCGCTTGTCGCCTTCGACCACGATCACGAGATCGCGCTTGTTCTTGAACACGATCCACGTGGCGCGGTCGGTGAGCGTGTAGGCGTTCGACGCCGCAGCGGTGTTGAGCGTCGCGCCCATGCCCTGGCCGATCGCCTTGTACCAAGGGCCGGCCCCCTCCCTTCCCTCCCCCGCTAACACCCCCTCCCTTCCCTCCCCCGCAAGCCGGGGAGGGATAAAGGGAGGGGGCGGGGCCAGGTTAGTGTGGG